>NZ_CP014264.1:1358333-2002500 GCF_001553685.1 Streptococcus sp. oral taxon 431
CCTTGGCGCTGGCATCTGAAACATTGTCCTGAATGAGACCAACGGAAAGGAAAACGACATTCCCCGTTTGGCCTGCAACTAGAGTATTCCCACGTATGATAAAGGTATAGGCATCTACATAACCCGCACAAAAAGTCAAAAAAAGCGCCAATCTTTTTGAATGACGAGAAATTTTTCTCATAGGTAATAATCTCATACTACACTCCTATTTTTTCTGAATCTATTGTACCATTTTTTGAGGAAAATTCGAAGTGTCAAATAAAAGAATTGTCTCCCTTTGGCTAGTTTAGTCTATCTGTGATATAATGAAAGCAGTCATTACTTGTAGAAAAGGAGATTTCATGCTTAAACTTGGTATTATCGGCACTGGTGCAATCAGTCACCACTTTATAGAAGCTGCTCATGCTAGTCAGGAATTCCAGTTAGTGGCTGTTTATTCAAGAAAGCTCACGACTGCTCAGCAATTTGCTAGTTCCTATTCAGATGTTAGTCTATTTGATAATTTAGAGGATTTCTTCCAATCTGAATTTGATGTTATCTATATCGCAAGTCCAAATTCTCTGCACTTTACTCAAGCCAAGGCCGCTTTATCTGCTGGCAAACATGTTATCCTTGAAAAACCAGCGGTGACTCAACCCCAAGAATGGCAGGATTTAGTTGAAATAGCTCAGGAGAATCACCGTTTCATCTTTGAAGCAGCAAGAAACTATCATGAGGAAGCCTTCACCGTTATTAAAAACTTTTTAGCAGATAAGCAAGTTTTAGGTGCAGATTTTAACTATGCCAAGTATTCTTCTAAGATGTCTGACCTTCTTTCTGGAAACACTCCGAATGTATTTTCAGACCGTTTTGCTGGTGGGGCTCTCATGGACTTGGGAATTTATCCGATCTATGCTGCGGTTCGCTTGTTTGGAAAGGCACTTAATGCGACCTATCAAACTCAGCAACTTGACAACACCATTGATTTAAATGGAGATGGTATCTTATCTTATCCCGGTTATCAAGTCCATATCAAGGCTGGTAAAAACATTACTTCTAATCTGCCTTGTGAAATATATACAACAGATGGAACCTTGACACTCAACACTATTGAACATGTTCGATCAGCTATTTTTACAGATCATCAAGGTAATGAAACATATCTACCTATTCAGCAGGCACCTCATACCATGACTGAGGAGGTCGCTGCTTTTGCTAACATGATCAAGCAGCCAAACCTAGAACTTTACCAAGCTTGGTTAGAGGATGCGTCACACGTCCATAACCTAATATACACTATGCGCCAGACTGCTGGCATTAGATTTGAGGCAGAAAAATGAAAACCAAACTACCTACAGAATGGCTAGAGCTAACCGAAAAACTCGGCTTTCAAGAATTCACACCCATTCAAACTCAGCTTTTTGATCCAATTTTAGACGGTCAAACCCTTCTTGGAGTTAGTCCAACTGGTACAGGTAAGACTTTAGCTTATCTCCTACCAAGTCTTCTTCGTCTCCAAAAGAAAAAAGCGCAGCAACTATTGATTTTAGCACCAAATACTGAACTGGCTGGTCAGATTTTTGAGGTAACTAAAACTTGGGGTGAAGCTATCGGCTTGACTGCTCAGCTCTTCCTGTCAGGTTCGAGTCAGAAACGTCAAATCGAACGACTGAAAAAAGGCCCAGAAATTCTGATTGGAACTCCTGGGCGTATCTTTGAACTGATCAAATTGAAAAAAATCAAGATGATGAATGTGGAGACTATTATACTTGATGAGTTTGACCAGTTGCTAGATGATTCTCAAATCCACTTTGTAGAAAAGATTACCCACTACGCACCTCGTGACCATCAACTTATTTACATGAGTGCCACTACCAAATTTGACCAAGATAAGATTGCACCTAACACTCGCACCATCGACCTCTCTGATCAAAAGTTGGACAACATTCAACACTTCTACATGCAAGTAGACCAACGTCATCGAGTAGATATGCTTAGAAAACTGGCACATGTCGAGGATTTCCGTGGCCTAGTCTTCTTTAATAGTTTATCAGACCTCGGAAGCGCTGAGGAAAAATTGCAGTATCGCGATGTTTTAGCTGTTTCACTAGCTAGCGATGTCAACGTTAAATTCAGAAAAGTTATTCTAGAAAAATTCAAAGACAAGCAACTAACACTGCTTCTTGCAACAGACCTTCTAGCTCGTGGTATCGACATTGATAGCTTGGAATGCGTGGTTAACTTTGACGTTCCTAGAGATATGGAAACCTACACTCACCGCGCTGGCCGTACTGGACGTATGGGCAAAGAGGGTTATGTAATCACGCTTGTAACACATCCCGAAGACATCAAAAAGCTGAAGAAATTTGCAAGTGTACGTGAAATTGTCTTGAAAAATCAAGAACTGTATATCAAATAGAGGCTGGGACAAAAATCCCAACCTCATTTTTTATTAGCAAAAAACTTTGACCTGCTAGTTGATTTGGAACTTCGAAATCGAAACTTTGACTTCCGATTTCTCCTCCACTTTTTACCCCCAGGTAATTTCTAAGCGATAGTTCGCAAATGGAGTTCCTTCTTTGTTTTGTAGTTGATAGGCTAGTTCAATCTTTTGCTGATCAACTTGATAATGGCTTGTTTGGATGATAAACTCCTGTATCCCCATTGGTGTAGGAACATAGGCTAAACTATCAGCTTCCTTCAGAAAACGCATGATGGTCTTAGGGTTGGAAAATCGAGACATCACCAACTCTGTATCATTAAACTTGAGTACCACTTTTTCCTTCTCTTCATTGTAAAAAAGGAGATAGGAAAAATCACCTTTCTCACGTAACTCAACGTCATAAAGTTGGTCGATCACTTCCAATTGTTCATCAAATTGGATGGTATTTCTCATTCGAATCTTCACTTCAAGTCCTCTTTCTACACTCTTATCCTACTATTTTACCAAAAACTGTAGCTTTTTGCTATAATGGTTTTATGAATGAAAAAGTATTTCGTGACCCTGTTCACAATTATATCCATGTTGATAATCAGATTATCTATGACTTAATCAATACCAAAGAATTTCAACGGCTTCGTCGAATCAAGCAGTTGGGTACATCCAGTTATACCTTTCATGGTGGAGAGCATAGTCGCTTTTCTCACTGTCTAGGTGTTTACGAGATTGCACGCCGTATCACAGAGATTTTTGAGGAAAAGTATCCTAAAGAATGGGATCCTTCCGAGTCCCTCTTAACCATGACTGCAGCCCTACTTCATGACCTAGGACATGGTGCCTACTCGCATACCTTTGAAAATCTCTTTGATACAGACCATGAAGCCATTACTCAAGAGATTATCCAAAGCCCTGAGACAGAGATTCACCAAGTCCTACTACAAGTCGCGCCAGACTTTCCAGAAAAAGTTGCCAGTGTCATCGACCACACCTATTCTAACAAGCAGGTCGTGCAACTCATTTCTAGTCAGATTGATGCAGACCGCATGGACTATCTCTTGCGTGACTCCTATTTTACTGGAGCATCCTATGGAGAATTTGACCTGACTCGAATCCTCCGAGTCATTCGCCCTGTCGAAAATGGTATCGCCTTTCAGCGCAATGGCATGCACGCCATCGAAGACTACGTCCTCAGTCGCTACCAGATGTACATGCAGGTTTATTTCCACCCAGCAACACGGGCCATGGAAGTTCTCCTAAAAAATCTTCTCAAACGCGCTAAGGAACTCTATCCTGAAGACAAGGACTTCTTTGCACGAACTTCTCCACATCTCCTGCCTTTCTTTGAAAAAAATGTGACCTTGTCTGATTATCTGGCTCTGGATGATGGTGTGATGAATACCTACTTCCAGATCTGGATGACCAGTCCTGACAAGATTCTCGCAGACTTGTCGCAACGCTTTGTCAATCGCAAGGTTTTTAAATCTATCACCTTTTCACAAGAAGATCAAGAACAGCTTGCATCTATGAGAAAACTTGTAGAAGATATCGGCTTTGATCCTGACTATTACACAGCTATTCATAAGAACTTTGACCTTCCTTATGATATCTATCGCCCTGAATCAGAAAACCCACGGACACAGATTGAGATTATCCAAAAAAATGGAGAACTAGCAGAACTCTCTAGCCTGTCTCCTATCGTCCAATCCCTTGCTGGCAGTCGCCACGGAGATAATCGTTTCTATTTTCCAAAAGAAATGTTAGACCAAAACAGCATCTTTGCAAGCATCACCCAGCAATTTTTACACTTAATTGAGAACGATCATTTTACACCAAATAAAAACTAAAAGAGGAACTATATGAGTATTAAACTAATCGCTGTCGATATCGACGGAACCCTTGTCAACAGCAAAAAGGAAATCACTCCTGAAGTATTTGCCGCTATTCAAGATGCCAAAAAAGCTGGTGTCAAAGTTATGATTGCAACTGGACGTCCTATCGCTGGCGTTGCCAAACTTCTAGATGACTTGAAATTAAGAGATGAAGGTGACTATGTAGTGACCTTCAACGGTGCCCTTGTCCAAGAAACAGCTACAGGGCATGAGATTATCAGCGAATCCTTGACTTTTGAGGATTATCTAGATATGGAATTCCTCAGCCGCAAACTTGGCGTCCATATGCACGCTATTACCAAGGACGGCATCTATACTGCCAATCGCAATATCGGAAAATATACCGTTCACGAATCAACCCTCGTCAGCATGCCGATTTTTTACCGTACACCTGAAGAAATGGCTGACAAGGAAATCGTCAAATGTATGTTTATCGATGAGCCTGAAATTCTGGATGCCGCTATTGAAAAGATTCCTGCAGAATTTTATGAGCGCTACTCCATCAACAAATCTGCTCCTTTCTACCTTGAGCTCCTTAAAAAGAATGTAGACAAAGGCTCAGCTATCACTCACCTAGCTGAGAAACTTGGACTAAGCAAGGATGAAACCATGGCTATCGGAGACGAAGAAAATGACCGTGCTATGCTCGAAGTCGTAGGTAACCCGGTTGTTATGGAAAACGGAAACCCAGAACTCAAAAAAATTGCCAAATACATCACTAAATCTAATGACGAATCAGGCGTTGCTCATGCCATTCGAACTTGGGTGTTGTAGAAGAAATGGATACATCAAAAACCGCTCAGCAGAGCGGTTTTTGATGTCTGATTACTGCCAAGATTGCAGAGAATAAAGCTAGTTGCAGCCACTGCTCCAACACTAATTAAGGATTTAGTTTTGACTTTATTTAACATCTTAGACCTTCTTTCTATAAAAACTAGGTCAAGCATACCAGATAAAGCTTGGAGCTTTTATCACAAGAAAAAGACTCCGAAGAGTCTTCGCATTACTTATGCAATTCTTTATTACTCAATGTATGAAAAATCCCCCACAGAAGAATATTTACAATGATAAACAGCAATATTTCCACTAAATTAAAGTCTATCAAATTCCGTGACCGCATTGCCACCATAGCTTGGGAGTAGGGATAGATTAAAGATAATTTATCAGATACAAAAATCATCATGAATCCTACGAAAGTACCAATAGAACCAATTCCCACAGATTTACTAAAAACACGAGTTTTAGCTGTCACAAAAAACTGTACTGCCATCATACTAATTGTTCCAAAAATCCCCAATAAATCCCACTTAAGGTAGGTGAACAAATTAGAAATTTCTAAATGAATTAGGTGAGCACTGACATAAAAAATACCAAACAAGAACAACTGTAAAACAGCAATAAACAAGATAATTACTATTTCTTTTGCCAACAATAATTTCCCAAGACTGACATTATTAGCTCTGAGAAATTCAATATTTTTCCTATCAAACTCTTTTCCTAACATCATGGCTACATAAATGCTGACCAAAATCGGAAAGAAAAGCTGGCTATAATAGAAGGTCAATTGTCCCCATAAAACAGGCACTTTTTCACTTTCTGCAACCATAGAATAAGCTGCACCTAAGTAAATACCAAGACCAATCAGGCTACAAAAAGCTAAGAAGAAAATACCAATCATCAACATGGAAAATTTTTGGGTTTTCCGCCATTCTACTGATAGATAAGACATCATAGCTTGCCTCCTTTCTTTTCAACTAGATAGAGAGATAAGAAGAGATAGATTAGGGCTATTGGCAAATATGTAAAGAGTTTAAATCCTAGGTTTGTCGCCAAAACATAACTCACTTGACTGGCGACTTTCTGGTAATCCACCAGAGACAGATATGCTATACCACCAAATGGGAAAATCAGCTGTAGAAAAGCTGTTGCATGACCAAATCCAACTCCAAGAAATCCTCCGAAAATCCCTAATGCCATTATCAATGCCTGCTTTTTCAGTAAAAACTGCAAAGTCAAAAACAGACAGGTTAAGACAAAAGATGCTAGCAAGAAAATGACGATTTGCCAGAGGATTAGGCTAACAGGCATTTCTAGACCAGAAAAGTTTGCAATCAACTGGACTACTACTCCCTCCAAAATAGCGAGAAAGGTCAAAACGAACATAGTCAGGCCAAGCTTACTCAGAAAGATATGCCGTACATTTTCACCATTTGCCAAAAGCAGTTTGAAAGTGTTGCCCTCCTTCTCGTTCTTGACAATCCGGGATACAAAGAGAGCAATCACGATAGGGAGAATCAAGCCATTTACTTCTTTTATCATATAGAAAATTAGGTTAATCTGGTGCATGTCTGGATTACTTAGGTAACGTGTAGCGGCTGCAATTGCCCAAGCAAATCCGACTCCCATAACTAGTATGATAATGAAGAAGGATTTGGTTCGTTTTGCCTTGAGCAATTCAATAGACAAATTATTCAACATAAGACTCACTCCTTGGTTAAGTTGAGGAAGATAGATTCCAAGGTTTCTTGTTCTTGCTTCACTTCATAAATTGGAACTTCCTCGACTATTAAATCTCGTAACAAACTAGAAATCTGCTGGTCGGCAAGGTTAGTCAGCTTGAGTTTATCCTCATGTATTTCTAACATCTTGCACGGATAACCAAATAACACTTGGCTAATGGCTTCACGTCGACCTCTAAAATCCCCACGCACTTCCAGCCATTTATTGGACTGAATTTTACGAATTTCTCCCTCGTAAACGAGTTGACCATGATTGATAATCCCTACACGGTCAGCGATATGCTCTACTTCAGAAAGGATATGGGTAGAGATGAAGACAGTAATGCCCTGTTCTTTTGCCAACTTGATAATCAGTTCCCGAATTTCATGAATCCCTGCAGGGTCTAGCCCGTTAGTTGGTTCATCCAGTATCAACAAACGCGGTTTCTTGACTAAGGCAAAGGCTAAAGCCAAGCGCTGTTTCATACCCAGAGAATAATCTTTAACCAATTTTTTCTTGTTTTTAGGTTGATCTAACCCCACAATTTTCAAGCTTTCCTGAATGTTTTTCTTATCAAATCCAAGGATTTTTTGAAAGACCAAGAGATTTTCATAGCCTGTCAAATTAGGATAATAAGATGGTTCTTCAATCATAGAGCCAATCTGATTAAGATACTGCTTGTCCGTACCTATAGATTGACCGAACACTTCAATCTCCCCATCTGTACGAGAAATCAAAGACAAAATCATCTTCATGGTGGTTGTTTTCCCAGCTCCATTTGGACCTAGAAAACCATAAATCTCACCTTGTTGAACTGATAAGGAACTAAGGTTAACTACCTGAGTGTCCTTAAATACCTTTTGTAAGTTTTTTATCTGTAAAACATTACTAACCATTATGAACTTCCTCCTTTAAACCAAATAATTTTTTATAATTTTGATTTCTATAAATCAAATTATCATGAGTATCTTTGATAACATCTCTACTACTCTTATCAACAAAAATGATAGAATCAACATAATTCACAATATCTAATTGGTGAGTCACTATTACCATTGTTTTGTCTGAATAAAATGGATTTGGATTACTCCACCACCAGCACCAAGAACGTTATCAAGTTCTTCAAGAGTTAATTCTTGAAGAGAATTCATTACTTCAATCTCAACGAGATTCATTTTTTGTTTAGCCATTTGGCAATACCTCACTGATTAAAATTTATTTGAGAAGTATCTCTATCTAGGTTATGTCTTTATTATAGACATGCTAGATTAATTTTAAACTAAGCTAACCTTAATTTTACATTAAGATTAAAGTATCTTGCTTTTTTCACTCTTTTAAATGGTATAATATAGATAAGCGAGGTAAGATTATGAATTTCGAACAACAGCTCCTGAATAAGCACATCCTTATCATTGATGACGATAAAATTTTAAACTCTTCCATAAGAGATATTCTCACTGCCTACGGATTTTCCAATCTAACATCAGCCTATGATATAGAATCTAGTTTGGACATGATTGAAACAGAGCAGTTTGACCTTTTCCTTTTGGACATTATGCTCCCCGATGGTGATGGCTACACATTAGCAAAACATATCCGAAAAAAAGGCGATACTCCTATCCTCTTTCTGACTGCCAAAAATAATCCTGAAGATGAGATAGCTGGTTTCAATGCTGGTGGTGATGATTATATCATGAAACCCTTCATTCCAAAAAATCTTATCTATCGTATTATGGCTCTGCTCCGGAGAAGTTATAAATCAGAACAGGAATCAATACAGATTGGACAGACTTTGGTGAGTTTTCGGAATGCAACAGTACAAAAAAATGGAGCAGAAATTTCTATTACGCCAATTGAAATTCAGATTTTGAAAAAGCTTTACGATAATAAAAATTACATCGTTTCAACCGAATCTCTCTGTGATACGATTTGGGGAGTGGATAGCTTTGGTTATGAAAACTCTTTGACTGTACATATTCGGAAAATTCGAGAAAAAATAGAAGAAAATCCTTCAAAACCTCAATATTTAAAGACAGCTAAAGGGCTAGGATATAAATTGTTATCATGATTATGAATCAAACCAAAATTTTAAGGTATTCACTAAAGAAATTTATCTTTTCTTCCATCATTATCTTTATTACCAATATTATTCTAATTGCCAGTTTTGTTTTCTACATTAGTAAAAAGCAAACTGCTACTGAGACTGTGAAAATAATTTCTGAACACATTACCATCACAAATAATAACGTCCACATACCTGAAAATGATATTTCTAGTCTAAAAGAACAAAAGTTATGGCTCATGGTATTGGATAAGCAGACTGGAAAACAAGTGTACGAACAGTATAAACCTACAGAAGTTCCTTCGCAATTTGACTACGGGGACATTTTACAGTTTTCTCGCTATTATCTTTCAGATTATCCTGTTTTTAGTCAGATAAAAGGTGGATACATCATTGTTGTTGGTTTTCCAAAAGATAAAATTGCTCGTTATAGTTTTAATTACTTAGATATAGATAGTCTCCGCCTGTTTCCACTAATAGCATTTGGAGTATTGCTTTTCAACTGCCTTTATTTCGCTTTTCTTTACTACTATGGCGTGACGCATATCAATCGTAAAATTGTGCCTCTTGTAACTGCTATTCAGAATCTCCCATATGGTTTAAAAAATCCAATAAATTCTATATCAGAACTAGAATATCTTACAACTGCAATTAATCAAACCGATACTCTACTCAAAGAGAATGAAGTCTTTAAAGAGCAATGGATTTCAGGTATTGCACACGATATCAAAACACCTCTTTCTGTCATCATTTCTAACGCGTCCTTGTTAAATGATTCTGAACTAGATACACAGTTTAAAAAACATATTCGTCCAATATTGACGGAATCCTATTACATCCAAAATGTTTTAAATGACTTAAATATAGTAGCTCGCCTTTCATCCGGTCATCTTCAATTAAATCAGACTGAAACAAAAATTATCCCCTTCTTCAAAGACATTCTCATCCATATTTTAAATCAAGAAATCTGGAATGAATTTGAATTTGAATTTGATTACGATTATTCACTTGTTAATCAATCTATCATGATTGAGCAGTTTTTAATCACAAGAGTTATCCATAATATCATCTACAACTCTGTTTTACATAACGAAAAGGGTTGCACAATAAGAATCCACTTATACAAAAAAGATACAAATGTAATTGTCGAAATCAAAGATAATGGACAGGGAGCTTCACCAGAAAAAATTGCTGAACTTAATGAATTATCTTTTAAAAACATTGATATTTCTAAAATTAGAACGACTGGAATTGGGCTAAAAATTTCAAAACAAATTGTTGATTTGCATCAGGGCTCTATTTCATTTGCTAGTGTCCAAAATGAATTCTTTGAAAGTATCATTTCACTTCCGATTTTCAACATTACCAATTAGATAAAAAAATGGAGAAGAACCATTAGAGTCTTCTCCATTTTATTCTCTAGCCATTGACAAAATATAATTTTTGGTCAAAATTTGGTCATGATTTGGTCAAAAAAATTAAAAATACTAAATTATTTTTAAAAATGAACTTGTGATAATTGCCTTCAAATAAACATTTTAAATTTTCTTTGTCTTTCTTTACATTTCTAAAAATGCCGATACATCAGAGATCGAAAAAATAAACGTTCTACTACATGAGAAACACCATCTAATCAATGATGATTGTAACAACTCACTATCTCAAATAGATACCTTCAAAGAACACATAGAAAATAATAGCGAAAAAGGACGAATTCTTGATTTTATGAGTTTAGTTAATAGCGAATATCCAATAGACGATAGCTTCAATTATCAAGACTATCTCAAAAATGCTGATATTCCTTCAAAATATGAAAACTACGTTAAAGAAATAGCAACACAATTTTATAATGAAAACAAAAAAAATAACACTATCTAATGATAGTGTCAGATTGAAGACAAAGTCCTTAGAACCCAAGTTTCTAAGGGCTTTTCTTTGTGTAAAGTCGTATAATAGAGGTAAGAAGAGTTGTGAGGTAATCCCTATGTTTCACAAAGAAAAACCTGATTATAACCGTAAGCAATATGGTTTCTATACAATAGACGAATTGGTCCCAAAAGATCACTTTCTTCGACAAGTAGATTCAAAGGTTGATTTTGACTTTATTTATGACTTGGTAGAAGATACCTATAGTCCAGATAATGGTCGTCCTAGTCTTGATCCCGTCATGTTAATCAAAATTCCTTTGATTAAATGTTTTTATGGTATTCGTTCCATGCGCCAAACCATGAAAGAGATTGAAGTAAACGTGGCCTATCGTTGGTTTCTTGGACTGACTTTAGATGATAAGGTTCCTCATTTTACTACCTATGGAAAGAATTACAGCCGTCGTTTTCAAGATAAAGAACTCATTTCTGAGATTTTTTCCCAAGTTCTCAGCCAAGCTTTGTATGCTGGCTTAATTGATCCTTCTGAAATATTTGTGGATGGTACCCATATCAAAGCGGCGGCTAATAGTCACAAGTATCGTAAGGAAATGGTAGACCAACAAGCTAAATTTATGAGTGAACAATTGGCAGTTGAGATTGATTTAGATAGGAAAAAACACGAAAAAAAGTCCTTAAAGCCCGCAAAAGAAAGTGAGGCTAAGGAAAAGAAAATCTCAACGACAGATCCCGAGTGTGGTTGGTTTCACAAGGGCGAACATAAGGAAGTATTTGCCTATTCTGCTCAAGTTGCTTGTGATAAGCATGGTTGGGCCTTAGCTTATACAGTTGAAGCAGGAAATGTTCATGATAGTCAGGCTTTCCCTGCCCTATTTTCAAAGTTAGAGCCATTCTCGCCCCACTATATTATTGCGGATTCAGGTTACAAGACCCCAGCTATTGCCCATTATTTATTAGAGCGAAACATCATTCCTGTCTTTCCTTATACTCGTCCAAAGGGAGTAAAGGGGAACTTAAGACCTAGTAATTTTGTTTATGATGCAAGTTATGACTGTTATGTCTGTCCAGAGAATCAAGTATTAAGCTATCGTACAACCACTCGAGAAGGCTACCGTGAGTATAAGAGTAATCCTAAAGTATGTGTTAACTGCCCCCTATTATCCGTTTGTACCCAAAGCAAGAATTTTCAAAAAGTAGTAACGAGACATGTCTGGAAAGATGCCCTTGAATTTTGTGAGGAGATTCGTCACCAAAGAGAAATGAAAGAGCTCTATAAGAAGCGCAAAGAAACAATTGAACGGCTCTTTGGAACGGCTAAGGAATACCATAATTTGAGATACACTAGAGAGAAAGGAAAGTCCAAAATGGAGGATCAGGTTGGGCTTACTTTGGCGTGTTTAAATATCAAAAAATTAGTGAAATGGATAGGGAATATCCCTTTTTATTTTTCTCAAATACAGATTTTTGAATGGAATATCAGATGATGAGACAAACTATTTTTGAAAGCAGAAAAAGACAAACGTCATTTTTGGCGTTTGTCTTCGTTCTGACACTATCTAATGATAGTGTTTTTTTTCATTTTATCCCAATTTAGCAGTTAAACAGAGCTCATTATTGCAATAAATATCTAACTCACTTTCAGAATTACCAAAAATTCCCCCACCTTTTTTATTAAATACAAATTTAACAAAATATATTTCTAAATCTCCTTCATATTCAATTTCAGAATCAAATTCTGAACCAGCTTCCAATTCATCTAATTGATCTGAATAATCATTTAAAAAATCTCTTAAAAAATAATTCAATTTTGGTTTTAGAAATTGAGGTACAGAATTATAATAACTCACATTTTTTATTTCCATTTTCTATCTCCTAATCATTAAAAAATACATCAACATCTTCTTTTCTTTTAAAATCAAGTTTTACAACTTCTGATTTTTCATTTACTAACCTTTGAATATCTTTCTTTGCTTGCTCTACTTCATCTTTTGAATATTCATCTAAAGCAAGTTTAAAGGGAATACTTTTTGTTAAAACACTTTGTTTTAAAAATAATTTTACAGCAGTTGACATATCCAAACCTAATTCATTAAAAATCGCAGTTGCTTCTTTTTTTAAATCATCATCTACTCTAACAGCAATTTGTGACATATCAATTCTCCTTTTACTCTTGTATATCTATTGTATCACTTTTAGATATACAATTCGAGTTTTAGTACCTATTAAACACAAAATAAAATAGACCAACTTACTGATCTACTTTATTCTATATTTACTAAACAAATATTTAAACAGAAACTAACAATTTATTGGTTTAAAAAGTATATTATTAACTATTAAAAAATATACTTTTATTCTTTATGTATTCCTATTTATCGCTCTTTTTCTTTTATTCTTGGCACTTATCAGTATTCATTTAAACCAATTTCTAAGCAAAAAAGTCTTGGCGTAGATCATAATTCTCCACAAATGGATAACGTCCCACCTTGGTCTATTCAGTTGTTAAAAATCAATTAGCTTTCTGCTATGTAGGATTCTTTGCTTAATAACGGAATAGATTTTTCTTATACCTCAAAAGCAAAAAGGATAAATTTCCCTCTACACTTTAATAGTGAAAATTTATCCCTCTTGGTAACCAGATTTATTAATTTTTTAAAATATGCTTACTTTTTAAATACCATTTTAACTTCAGCACCATTACCTTGACCATCGTAATTATTTAGTAACAATTGTCCCTTGTTAGTTTCAAGTATTTTCGTAACAATTGAAAGTCCCAAACCATGTATATTATTATCATACATTTTTGTTGATACATATTTTTCCCTTAGATCATAAAGAATATCATCATTAAATCCATCGCCTTGATCCCTGACAACAATAGTATAATCATCTATATCATCATAAAAACCGATAAATATAGTTGAACCCACTGAAGAATTCTCAATTGCATTATTTACTAAATTTTGTAACGCAATAGAAATTGAATTTTTATCTAATTTAATATTACTTGCATCATGTGAAAGAATTGACAAGCTAAAACCCTTAAGTTTACAAATACTAGTCACAATTTTTATCCAATCGTCTAAAACTTCTTTTGATACAACTTCCTTTGGAGCTTCCATCAAATCAGAAAAATCATTTAGTTTTTTTAGAAAAGATTCCAATCTCTCCACTCCATTTAAAGCATCTTCTGCTCTTTCAAGAACATTTTCTTGATCTTCTTTTAATAATTCTATATTCCCCTTAATTAGAGTAATCGGAGTCCTCACATCATGAGTAATCGATTGAATCATTTCTTTTTGTGTCATCTGCATATTCCATTGTTTTTCTAATGATGCCTTTAAGCTCCTTGCCATACTATCTATAGAATCTAACACTCCTGAAATTTCTGTATAATCAGAATACTCTCTTTCAAATTCTAATTGTAATTTTTCAATATTTTCATTAGCCTTGGATATCTTTCTAATTTCACTCCTTAATTTCCTTGTCAAATTACTTATTAAATAAATAAACCCAATTAGCCACAGACAAAACATGCTTGTAAAATACACCAATTCAAAATTTCCAATTATTTTGTATACATTTGGATTGGTAGGTATAGCACTAATTTTATATTTTATGATCAAATCTTTATTACCATTTTTAAAAGCCTTAAATACATCTGAACCTATTATGTGTTCCTTTGAAGATTTTCCTTCTTGCAATGCCTCACTTATTTTTTGATTATAGCGTTCATCAATCGTATTTTCTATAATTTCTCCATTATCTCTTAATTGATATTCATAAAAAAATGGTATTTTATCAATTTCCCAATTCTCTTTTTGAAACTCATATTTTACTGTATCAGAATGTCTTTCAGCATAATTTGCAGGATATACTACCCCAGTGTTAATTAAGACGTTTAGAGGCATATAGGAAAATAAACTCATAAATAGTACAAAAAACAATTCTAAAATTGCAAATTTACTAATTAAATAGGTTAAACTTTTTTTAGTTCCCATTGATAACCTACTCCCCAAATAGTTTTAACTGGATCTATATGAAATCCAGCAAATTTTTCTCTTATTTTTTTTATTCTTTCTGTAATAGAAGTTGAACTATCACCTTCAGCATCATATCCATAAATTGTTGTATAAATCTTTTCTTTAGTAAAAACCTGGTTTCTATTTTTTAAAAGTAATTCGCATATTTCATATTCACTTTTGGTAAGAGTAATTTCATCTTCCTTGAAATATATTTTTTTAGACAATAAGTCACAAGAAATTGGATAATCAATTATTCTACTATGCTTATCTCTATTTTCTCTTCTAATATGTGCTGCAACCCTCGCCCTTATTTCAGATACAGAAAATGGCTTTGTAACATAATCATCTGCGCCTAAGGCAAATCCCTCTATCTTGTCCTTTTCAAAACTTTTAGCCGTCAACAAGATAATCGGTGCATCTATCAATTCTCTATATCGTGATAAAAACTCAAATCCATCCATTTTATCCATCATGACATCAAGAATAATCAAATTATATTTAACCAGCTGTTCAGGAACAATTTTTTCAGCTGAATCACAAAGGTCGACATTATATTCTTTTTTAAAAGTCAACTCTAAAAGTCGTAATAAATCTTTATCATCATCTATGATTAATAAGTTCATTCTACTCCTCCATTTTATTAATACCATCCCATCTATTATACCAAATATTAAATACGCCTATAAACAATACAGTAATAATTACTGATAATGCTAAAAACATCAAAATAACATGACTTGTAACTTCATGACTTGTATAAGCAAAAATAAGTTTTATCGGCCAAACAAAAGGTAATAAATACCAAATATTACCGCCTAATTCTGTGGTACCTAACAAAATACCTGATAATGTTAAAAAAATTCCGATTAGTATACTACCAGAAAAACCTAATTTCAAACTTAAAAATTGATAAACAGGAATCATTGGCATCAGCATAATTGTACCAATCAAAAAGCATAAAACTGTACTTATATAATTAAACTCAACTTTTCCAAACCCTATTAATATCATTACCAAGATAGATATAAATTCAATTATAAATAGTAATATAGAGATATAAATAGATTTAGAAAAGAATATTTTATTCCTACTAATCCCAGTCCTTAAATCATTTGCAAAATTCCCAGCTACCTTATCAACCTCATATATCATTGGTATATAAAAACACATTGAAAAATTTGCTAAAATTATATATGTGCAAAAGAACACTCCCATTTCTTTCCCTATTAATCCTTTTGAATTAATCGAATAAATACCATAAATCAAAGAAAATAGGATTGGGCATAAAAAAGTCATTAGTCTTACTGGTGTCCTTCTACTTCTAAGCCAGTATGATGATATCATATTATACACTTCATTTACTCCTTTTGTTGTTAATTAGAAGACTTAATGTTAATACGACTACATAGACCGCAATACTTAAAATCAATCCTAAGTATGTTGCATCCATATTCATTAGTGTAGAGCCAGTCTCAAGAAAAGTACCATTTGGATGTACTCCAACAACTGGACTAAGCATTCGCAAGTTATATGACCATGGAAATAAAATCCAATTTTTTGTTACTGCAATCACAGCCGATGGGAATGTCAACACAAAATTCAACAATATAAGAACAGCTTTCTTTTTTGTAAGTCCATATATCAAAAAAGATAAAGCAACAATCGGTAAACTTCCAATAAAAAGACAAATAGTAGCTATAATTAATTGACTTAGCGATATTTTTTCACCTAGAAAAAATATCGCAACAGTAAATATTAATATTGTTGATATTAGTAGAATAATAAATAATTCAGCTACAATAATAATATTTTTTGCCAATTCTATTTTTGTAAAACTTAGATTTTTGCTTTTTTGTAAAACAATATGCTCGCTCTTTTCTTTACCATTTATATTCACAACTAGTAAGCTCAAAACTATTGGGAGAATTAAAAGTGGATACCAATTAAAAGAAGTTGCCAATATGTAACTTTTTCCTTCTGGGCTTTCCCCCATCAAACTAATCATAGCTATATTAAATAAAACAAAAATTATCGGCACAATAATTCCTAACTTTAAGTTAGCAGATCTTTTTTCTTTCATTAACTCTGTTTTAATATAACTAATCATTATTTTTCACATCCTTTTTTATCATTTCTAAAAACAATTTTTCCAAATCCATCTCATCAGAATTATTAGCTTCATAAATGAGATGCCCATTATTAATAATCCCTATCCTATCTGCTATCTGTTGAATCTCACTCAAAATATGACTTGAAATAATGACTGTAATCCCTTTTTTAGAAAACTCTTTTATCATTTCTCTTAACTCTTGAATTCCCAAAGGATCTAGTCCATTAGTTGGTTCATCAAGTATCAATAATTCTGGATTATTTATTAGTGTCATTGCAATTCCAAGTCTTTGTTTCATCCCCAATGAAAAATTTTTTACCAATTTTTTATTTGTGTTTTCTAACCCAACTGTTTTTAACACATAATCAATTCTTCTTTTATCAATATTTAATAATACTGTTAAAACTTCTAAGTTTTCGTATGCTGTTAAATTTGGATAGATGGCAGGATGCTCTATGATAGCTCCAACTTTTTTTAAATCTTGTGTACACATGCTTTTTCCTTCAAAAAAAATATCCCCTGATGTACAATTCATAACTTTAGTAATTATTTTTAATAGCGTTGATTTCCCAGCACCATTCGGTCCTAATAGTCCATATATCTTTCCTTTTTCTGCTTTAATTGATATATTTTCAAGTACCATTTGTTCTTTGATTTTCTTTGTTAAATTTCTTGTTTCAAGCATAATTTCCATATAATGTTCCTCCGTTTCTTATGTAATCAATTCTAATACTAAAAAATAACCAAATTATAATTACTCTATTTTTTTTGTAAAACAAAAAGCATATATAAATTTTAAAAAGGAGTAAGCAACTCTTCTGTTCACTTACTCCCCCATACTTTTATCTAAAATCCTTCAGCAATTCTTGATTATAGTCATTGATAATCGCCTTATTTGGTTGAAGATGAAATAATATTGCACTACCACCAATAAAAGGCTCTACATAAGTAGAAATCCTTTTTTGGTATTAAAGGTTCAATGTCCGAAATTAACTGTCTTTTTCCCCCTACCCATTTAAGAACAGGGGCAACAAGTCTATTTTTTTCATTTTTTATATAACTTCATTATCTTGTAATTATATCATATTTAAACTAGAACTTTCATTCAGTATATTCACAAATACTAAAAAAATCAAAGTAAAAAATACAAAACAAAATAGACCAGCTTCCTGATCTACTTTATTCTATATCCATTAACTTAAATCTAATTTTTGGTCAAAATTTGGTCAAATTTTGGTCAAGTTTTGGTCAAAAAATATAAATATACTATCCTATTTTTAAAAAATAATTTGTGATGATTGCCTATAAATAAAACCTTTAAATATTCTTTATGCTTCTTTACGCTTCTTATAATGCCCCCTGCAGGAATCGAACCTGCAACTACTCCTTAGGAGGGAGTTGTTATATCCATTGAACTAAGGGAGCTAGAGAAAAACTCTGCCGAATGAGCAGAGTTTTTTGGTCGAATTAACGACGGATTTCTTTGATACGAGCTGCTTTACCTTGAAGAGCACGCAAGTAGTACAATTTCGCACGACGTACTTTACCGTAACGAACAACTTCGATCTTTTCAACACGTGGAGTGTGGATTGGGAAGATACGTTCAACACCTACACCGTTAGAGATTTTACGAACTGTGTAGTTTTCTGAGATACCAGCACCTTTACGTGCAATAACAACACCTTCAAAGATCTGAACACGTTCACGGTTACCTTCGACAACTTTCGCGTGTACACGAACAGTGTCACCAGGACGGAATGATGGGATATCAGTACGAAGTTGACCTTCAGTCAAGCTTTGGATTAATGGATTCATTTTATTCTCCTATCTTTGTCAATCTTGAGGAAGCTTCCTCAGCGGATAAACTGTATTTTTGTGCGTCCATTACACACAAGATACAGTTTACCAAATTTCTTAAAAAAAGTAAAGAAATTTATAGCAAAATTCCTAAAAAAATTGCAACTAAACCACCTAAGTAGGTTAAGAGAAAATATCTGTAAAAGATCTTCTTATCAGTTAAGAGTTTTTGGAGTTCATCATTCAAGGTTGAAAAAGTGGTTAGACCTCCACAGAAGCCTGTAGCAAGAATAGCATAGAGCTCTTTATCTTCTACATAATTGTAAAATAAACCAATTAAAAAACAACCTAAAAGATTTGCTAGAAGTGTTCCTAATGGTAAAACTCTCTCTTGATTGAGGGTAGAAAGGAAATAACGAACAAGCGCTCCAACGCCACAAGCAAGTGCTAAATACATGATTACCATTTCTTCCTCCCTAAACAATAAGCCAATAAAAGCCCTCCACCAATGCTCAGAACTAGATAGATTATCAGACTTGGATAAGAACCTGTATCCAGCAATTTTACGGCATCTAACATGAGGCTAGAAAAAGTCGTCAAACCGCCACAAAAGCCAGTTCCAAGTGCTAAAATCAGACCCTTACTGCTCCCCTTATAAACCAAATAACCTTTGACAAGATAGACTAAACAGAAAATTCCTAGATAGTTGACGACTAGTGTCCCCCATGGAAAAGCTGGACTGGTTGGCAACCATTTGGAAATCAAATAACGGACAAGGCCTCCTAGCATGGCAGCTAGAAAGATTCCTAGTGGGTAAAATTGTTCTTTTTTCATTTGATGTTTTTATCCTGATAATCGCGCGAACGTTTGAGAATGTCTGAAAAAGTCGCGACAATTGTCTCTTCGTATTTTTTATTGCTGACACGACTTCTGACTTTTTCAAAGATAGCTTCTTCTCTTTTAGTGTCCAAAATCGGTTTTCCTGAAGCCTTTTTATAAGCAACTACGCCTTCCACAAGATGCATTCTTTCTTCCAAGAGCTTCACGATTTGATCATCAATTTGATCGATTTCTTGTCTAATAATATCTAAATCCATAGAGTCTCCTTTTTATTTGAATGATTTTAGCAAAATCTTCTAATTGGAATGGTACATTTTTAGGAACAACTAACAAAAACTGCACTGACAACTTTCATCAGTGCAACTTCATGCTTATCCTACTTTAGCAGCCAATTCTTCTGCAAATTGTTCCAAGCGTTCGATATCTTCTTCTTCTGCAGAGAGATCCACTTTGACGCACTCTGATCCCTTTTCAGCTCCTGTTGCCACAAATACACGATCAAAGTCATCAACAGCTTTACAGAACTCATCGTAGAAAGTATCGCCTGATCCTACCACACCGTAGATCTTGCCACTCAAATTAAGATCTGCTAGGTCTTCGTAGAAGTCCATCATCTCATCTGGTAACTCTCCATCACCATATGTGTAGGTCGCAACGATTGCGATATCTGCTTCAAGAAAGTCAGATGCGTCAACAGTTGTACATTCATCAACATCTACCTCTAAGCCCAACTCACGCAATTTATCTGCTACAATATCTGCAATTTCTTCGGTATTACCGGTCATACTGGCAAATACAATTTTTGCTAATGCCATATCGTCCTCCTCAATTTATCTTCCTCCATTATATCACATCTTTTTCATTTTAAAAATAAAAACTCTTGTGCTACAATGAAATAAGAAAGAATTGAGGTTACTTATGGAAATTTGCCATCAAATTTTAGGAAAAATTAAAGCATACGATACCATTGTCATTCACCGTCACATGAAACCCGATCCTGATGCCTTAGGAAGTCAGGTTGGACTCAAAGCACTTCTGGAACATCATTTCCCAGAAAAAAAAATCAAGGTAGTCGGTTATGATGAACCTACCCTAACATGGCTTACAAAGATGGATCAGGTAGAAGACAAAGATTATCAAGGAGCGCTTGCTATCATTTGTGATACAGCAAATACTGCTCGTATCGATGATAAACGTTATATCAATGCTGAAACCATTATTAAAATTGACCACCATCCAAATGATGAAGTATACGGAGATCTTGTTTGGGTAGATACCAACTCGAGCAGTGCCAGTGAGATGATTGCTCTCTTTGCTGAAGCAACTAATCTTGAATTATCTGACTATGCAGCTAAAATGCTATGCGCTGGAATTATTGGCGATACCGGCCGTTTCCTTTATCCGTCTACTTCTGCTCGTACCCTTCGAATTGCTAGTAAACTAAGAGAACATAACTTTGACTATGCTGAATTAGCACGTAAAATGGACACCATGAGCTTTAAAATTGCTAAACTTCAAGGTTATGTCTATGATCACTTAGAAGTTGATGAAAACGGTGTTGCGCGTGTCATTCTGACTCAAGAAATTCTAAAAACATATCAAGTAACAGACGCAGAAACAGCAGCCATTGTTGGCGCTCCAGGACGTATTGATACTGTTAACCTTTGGGGAATATTTGTGGAACAAGCAGATGGCCACTATCGCGTTCGACTTCGCAGTAAATTCGTTCCAATCAATGGTGTTGCAAAAGAACATGATGGTGGAGGTCACCCACTTGCAAGTGGTGCTAACTCCTATAGCCTAGAGGAAAATGAAGTCATCTACCAAAAATTAAAAAACTTACTGAAAAAATAGATAAAAAGCTTGCCAAACTTAGCATAATCTGTTAGACTAGTATGGTAACAATCTATGGCTCGCAAAGAGACCATGGCAGAAAGGAAATATTGCAAAATGAAAAAAGATATCCATCCAGAATATCGCCCAGTTGTCTTCATGGACACAACTACTGGTTACCAATTCCTTAGCGGTTCAACAAAACGCTCTAACGAAACTGTTGAGTTCGAAGGCGAAACTTACCCATTGATCCGTGTGGAAATTTCATCAGACTCACACCCATTCTACACTGGACGTCAAAAGTTCACTCAAGCAGATGGACGCGTGGATCGTTTCAACAAAAAATACGGTCTCAAATAATCATAAAAAGAACAGCTCTAGCTGTTCTCAGAACGAAGACAAACGCCAAAAATGACGTTTGTCTTTTTCTGCTTTCAAAAATAGTTTGTCTCATCATCTGATATTCCATCCGAAAATCTGTATTTGAGAAAAATAAAAAGGGATATTTCCTATCCATTTCACCAGTTTTTTGATATTTAAACACGCCAAAGTAAGCCCAACCTGATCCTCTATTTTGGACTTTCCTTTCTCTCTAGTGTATCTCAAATTATGGTACTCCTTAGCCGTCCCAAAGAGACGTTCAATTGTTTCTTTGCGCTTCTTATAGAGCTCTTTCATTTCTCTTTGGTGACGAATCTCCTCACAAAATTCAAGGGCATCTTTCCAGACATGTCTCGTTACTACTTTTTGATGATTTTGGCTTTGGGTACAAACGGATAATAAAGGACAGGCAACACATACTTTGGGATTACTCTTATACTCACGGTAGCCTTCTCGAGTGGTAGTGCGATAATTTAATACTTGATTCTCTGGACAAATATAAGAGTCATGACTTGCATTATAAACAAAATTACTAGGCCTTAAGTTCCCCTTTACTCCCTTTGGACGAGTATAAGGAAAGACAGGAATGATATTACGTTCTAATAAATAATGGGCAATAGTTGGGGTTTTGTAGCCTGAATCCGCAATAATATAGCGTGGGGAGAAAGGCTCTAACTTTGAAAATAAGGCAGGGAAAGCCTGACTGTCATGAACATTTCCTGCTTCAACCGTATAAGCTAAGGCCCAACCATGCTTATCGCAAGCAACTTGAGCAGAATAGGCAAATACTTCCTTGTGTTCGCCCTTGTGAAACCAACCACACTCGGGATCTGTTGTTGAGATTTTCTTTTCTTTAGCCTCACTTTCTTTTGCGGGCTTTAAGGACTTTTTTGCGTGTTTTTTCCGATCTGAATCAATCTCAACTGCCAATTGTTCACTCATAAATTTAGCTTGTTGCTCTACCATTTCCTTACGATACTTGTGACTATTAGCCGCTGCTTTGATATGGGTACCATCCACAAATATTTCAGAAGGATCAATTAACCCTGCATACAAAGCTTGGTTGAGAACTTGGGAAAAAATCTCAGAAATGAGTTCTTTATCTTGAAAACGACGACTGTAATTTTTCCCATAGGTAGTAAAATGAGGAACCTTATCATCTAAAGTTAGTCCGAGAAACCAACGATAGGCCACGTTTACTTCAATCTCTTTCATGGTTTGGCGCATGGAACGGATACCATAAAAACATTTGATTAAAGGAATTTTGACTAACATGACGGGATCAAGACTAGGCCGACCATTATCTGGACTATAGGTATCTTCTACCAAGTCATATATAAAGCCAAAATCAACCTTTGAATCAACTTGTCGAAGAAAGTGATCTTTTGGGACCAATTCGTCTATTGTATAGAAACCATATTGCTTACGGTTATAATCAGGTTTTTCTTTGTGAAACATAGGGATTACCTCACAACTCTTCTTACCTCTATTATACGACTTTACACAAAGAAAAGCCCTTAGAAACTTGGGTTCTAAGGACTTTGTCTTCAATCTGAGAACAGCTCTAGCTGTTCTTTTTTGTTTCTTCAAATCAGGAGTCAACGACTACTGCTGTTCCACTACAAGTGACCATCAGCATACCATTTTCAGCACCTAAAGTTTCATAGTCCATTTTTATACCTATAATAGCATTTGCTCCACGTTCACTTGCACGCTCCATCATTTCTGCTATAGCTTCTTCTCTTGCTTGAGTCAATTCACCTTCATAACTACTCGCTCGACCTCCAAAAACATTACGGAAGCCAGCAGCCATATCTTTGAACATATTAACTCCAGCAACTACTTCACCAAAGACAATTCCTTTGTAGGCTAGGATTTTTTTCCCTTCAATTCCCGTAGTTGAAATAATCATCTTCCTTTCCTCCTAACTTCTTTTATATAATTGTAAACCCTTTCACTAACTCTGTCAAGAAATACTATAAGGGGCTCAGTGCTTGAAATAAACTCTGCTCACCATCCTTGTTTGCTATCCATTTAGTGCCAATTGTATGGATGATGGCCTAAATCTTTTCTTTGCAAGCCTAACTTGAGATAGGCTTATCGGCTTCACCGTTCTTACCAATAGTAGATCTTAGAATCTATGACTGGTTTAGAAGATACTGTTCTCTCTTGCCCCAAAACTACAAAAAAAGCCTATCGACCAAGCTAAAAAGCTTGATACAATAGACTTTTTCTAAATTCATTATTTAACAGCGTCTTTAAGAGCTTTACCAGCTTTGAATGCTGGAACTTTTGAAGCTGCGATAGTGATTTCTTTACCAGTTTGTGGGTTGCGACCTTTACGTGCTGCACGCTCACGAACTTCGAAATTACCAAAACCAATCAATTGAACTTTTTCACCAGCTGCAAGGTAATCAGCTACTGCTGCAAATACAGCATCAACTGCTGCTGCTGAGTCTTTCTTTGTCAATTCTGTAGCTTCTGCTACTTTAGCGATCAAATCTTGTTTGTTTGCCATGTTAATAATTCCTCCAAATATTTTCTAATTAACAATTACAATCATATCCTAAATTCTCTTGTAGGTCAAGTCAAAAACGCTATTTCTTGCTATTTTCTTTATTTTTTTAGGACTCATATCTGACTAAAATAGCCCAAGCATTTTCACCTGTATGTGTCTGAATAATCGAACCTGTTTCAAGTACAGAGATTGGTTTTTCAACGAATGGTTGTAGGATTTCTTTCATCTCTTCTGCCCAGTCTCTAGTTCCAGAATAGGAAATACCAATTTCTGCAACAGAACGCTCTGACAGTTTTGAAACTAGTTCATCCAACCATTTCTTAAAGGTTTTTGCTCCACGTCCTTTCACGATTGGTTGTAATTCGTCATCCTTCATCTGCATGACTACCCGGATATTTAATAGAGAGCTTAAAAGACCTGTCACTCGGCCAATACGACCACCTTTAACAAGGTTTTCCAAGGTAGAAACACCAATATAGAGCTCTGTGTTCTTCTTTACTTCTTCAACATGAGCCACAATTGTCTCAATGTCTTGTCCTTCTTGAGCTAACTTAGCTGCTTCAACTACTTGAAATTTTAGGGCTTGATCTGTAAAGGAACTATCCAATACAGTCACATTAGCTGTTGACAAACTTGCACCTTGCCGAGCTGCTTCGACAGTTCCTGATAAGGCATGAGACATATGAATGGCTAAAATTTGACTACCGTCTTTACTCAACTCATCAAAGATCTCAGCAAAGAGTCCAACAGGAGGTTGACTTGTTTTAGGCAGATTTTTACTCTCTTTCATCAAGCGAAGAAATTCCCCTTCTTCAAGATCAGCATCCGAATAAAGAACACTATCAATCATTACAGAGAGCGGAACGACGGTAATATTTAATTCTTTGACCACTTCTGGTTCAATGGTAACAGAAGAATCTGTTACGATTTTTACTTGTGTCATAATTCAAATCTTTCTATGTTTCACTTTTTGAGTGAATTTTTTCAATTTAACTATAACAATTATATCAAAAAAATGCTAAAAATTCATACTGTATCTATTCATTTTTATAATGGAATTTATAGATTTTTAAATCTTGCATTTTATAAAAATAATCGCCTGCTAAGACGACTATTTTGGTATCATCATAAACGTTCATACAAATCTTGCATCTGTATGTCATCAGGAACCAACTTGAGATAGTGTTGGATCTGTTCTTTTGCTTCTTCAAACCTTCCAAGTTCGCGTAATAGATGAATGTATTGCTCTAAAAACTCAGGATTTTCCTTGAGTTCTGAAACCAATGCCTGATAAGATTCATAGGCAACATCCAAATCTTCAGTTTCTTGGTAACTCCGTGCAATCATCCACTTAGTCAAGAGATTTTCTGGCTCATATACTTCTAAGGCTAGAATATCCTCATACCGTTCTTGCTCCTGATACATGGTTGCTAGTCGCAAGAGGATTTCTTCTTGGTCTTCCGCATCTTCTTGAGCTTGAAGAAGATAAGCTTCCGCCTGCTCGGGTTGATGCAATTCGTAAGATAATTGTGAAGCAAGGAGTAGTAAACGTGTTTCGAATGGATTTTTTTCCAAACCTTGTTGAGCTATCAGTAAGGCTTGCTCAGTCTGGTTTTCCTTATGTAAAGCCTGACTATAACCATACTCATACCCTTCAAAATCTGGAGAAATAGTATCCAGCTGTTTAAAATATAAAACTGCCTTGTGATATTCCTCTTGGTCAAAGTAAAGACTCGCTAATTCAAAAGCAGTTTGATCTTCATACTCTAACTCTAAAGCTTTTTCTAAAAATTCAATTGCAGATTCAAACTTTCCAAGACGAGCATAGGCAGTTCCAATTCGCTGATAGGTTGAAATCCCAGTCTGTTCATATAGCTCGCGATTATCTAGTTGGGCATAGCCCTTAATCGCTTCTAAATCATTTCCTAGCTCACTATCTAATTCAGCTAGACCAAATATTAGGAGAGGATCATCAGAGTAGCTACGCGCCTCTAAGAGCTTCTCACGAGCTACATCCGTCAAGCCTTCCATTTGGTAGAAATCTGCCTTCAAAACAAGTGCAGATACATACCAATCGCTGTTAGGTTGAATTTCTTCTAGATAAGCAAAAGCTTCTTCTATTTGACCATCCTCATTAGCAATAGTTGCTAGATTCAGATTTACCTCTGGAAATATTGGAGCTAGTTTTTCATAGATTTGACGAGCTTGTGGATAAAAACCAATACCTTCTAGATAATAAGCCAGTTCCAGAAGAAGATCATCAGGGTCTTCTTCCAATGCTTTTTGAAAATAGTGATCAGCTCTTGTTAAATCTTGCTGATCCAAAGCTTCAAGCATTTCTTGACTATTGCTCACCTTCAGCCTCCTCTTCTAACTCATAGAGTCCACTAACTTTTTTATACCATTCAAAAATAGCTGAAATAACAACTTTGGCTGAAGCATAAACAGGAATTCCCAATAGGACTCCCCAAACACCAAACATAGAACCAGACGTCAACAAAACGAATAGAATAGTGATTGGATGGATGTTTAGCTGACTACCTAAAATCAATGGAGACACAAAACGACCTTCAATTGTCTGCTCTACGATAAAAACGATAATAACTTTCAAGAGCATAACTGGTCCAGCAATTAACCCTAAGACCAGAGCTGGTATCATAGCAAGGAAACTTCCAAGATAAGGGATAAGATTTAAGACCCCAGCAGTAATACCAAGAGTCACCGCATATCTCAAACCAATAATTTTAAAGAAGATGATAAACATAATTGCCACGATAATAGCAACAGTAATTTGTCCTCTAACATAGTTAGAAAGTTGTTGGTTCACATCCGTTAGAACCTTACCTACTGGTTCTCTCAATTTATTTGGTAAGAATTGAGTGATATGATTTCTCAAGCCTTTTCCATCTCTAAGGAGATAAAAGAGCATAAACGGCATGATAATTAGAGCGACGATGACTTGTGACGTTCCGCTAATAAGAGCACTCACCCAGTTCACAGCTTTTGATGAAATATTACTTGCCCAAGCAGTTGCTTGTGTTGAAAACTGAGCAAGAACCTGTTCCAGTTGGGGTCTAAAATCATCTGGTAAACGCTTGGTTACAAGGTCATTAATAACTCTGTCAGCATCTTCGAGATAACTTGGTACATTTTGCGCAAAAATAACTACTTGACGTTGAAGATTTGGAATCGCAACAGCCAGACCAATAATCAGAAGTATAGCAATAATGACAAAGATTATACTAATGGCTAAGACACGATTTATCTTGTACTTTTCCATCAAATCCACCAGTGGGTTTAAGAGATAAAAAAGCAATCCTGATAAAATAACAGGTAACATGACCACTGATAAAAAATCAACGACAGGGATAAATAAAAAACTAATCTTGCTTAAAATAAAAATATTGAGACCTAGTAACAAGGCTACCAAAAATACAGTAACAGCCTTATTATCTAAAAACCATTTAAAAAACCAAGATAAATTAAAATGTTTCTCTTTTTGTTCCATATCTACTTCCTTTCCTTTGTCCTTTCATTATACCATTTTTATAGGGAATAAACTGTTTTTAAAGTGTTGAGGTGACGATTGAGAACTTTAACAAAGCGACCTTGCTTTTTACTAATTTTATACTTAGATGTTTCATACTTTTTTCACTATTTTCTTCAGGTCTCCCAATTTATGATATAATAGAAACATCTTTATTTAGAGGTATAGCTATGATTGAAACAATTTATTTCGGAACTTACACACGTCGTTTATCCCAAGGGATTTATCAAGCTGATTTTGATACAGAAACTGGGCAACTATCCAATCTTAAACTATTTGCAGCTGAGCCAAGTCCTACCTATCTTGCATTTGATCAAGAAAATCACCTCTACACTGTCGGTAGCAAAGATGGACAAGGTGGAATTGCTGCCTATCAAACTGATGGTACTTTGCTAAACCATGTTGTGACAGAAGGCGCTCCTCACTGTTATGTTGCAGTCGATGAGAAACGTGGCCTAGTATATGGTGCTAACTATCACAAGGGACAAGTTTTGGTCTATAAACGTAAAGAAGATGGTAGTTTAGAATTGGCTGATGCAGTTCAGCATAGCGGTCATGGTCCCCATGAAAATCAAGCTTCTCCACATGTACACTTTACAGATTTAACACCAGATCAGTATTTAGTCACTTGCGACTTAGGTACTGATGAGGTTACTACTTATGATGTCAATCCAGAAGGAAAACTAAATAAGCTAACTACCTACAATTGTAGTCCTGGTGCTGGTGCACGTCACCTTGTTTTTCACAACCACTACAAGATTGCTTATCTCATCTGTGAACTCAATAGTACAATTGAAGTATTGATTTATGATGGTGTTGGTGCATTTGAAAAAATGCAAGTTATTTCTACCCTTCCTGAAGGATTTAATGACTTTAATGGAACTGCTGCTATTCGTCTCTCACAAGATGGAAAATATCTGTATGCATCAAACCGTGGTCACGATTCTATTGTAGTTTACACTATTCTCGCTGATGGTAGTTTAGAATTGTTGGAATTCGTTCCTACAAACGGGAAAACTCCTCGTGATTTTATCCTTTCACCAGATCAAGAATTCCTCATCGCCGTTCACCAGGATTCTGATAATGCAACTGTCTTTAAACGTAATCCAGAGACTGGTCGTCTTGCAGAACTTTCCAATGATTTCCACGTTCCCGAAGCGGTTTGCGTCACATTTTAAACATAAAAAATGAACTTGATTCTCAAATCAAGTTCATTTTTTTATAATTTATTTCCGACATTGATTCGGTTAATAGCACGTTGTAATGCAATCTTAGCACGACGCTCTTGATCAATCAAGTGTTTGTCTTGTGCTTCTTCGATTTCACGTTCTGCACGAAGTTTGGCACGTTCTGCACGGCTAATATCGATATCACGAGCACGCTCAGCTGAGTCTGCAATAATGGTAATGACATCATTAGCAATCTCAATGATTCCTCCGTTTACTGCTATCCAGTTGACATGAGAATCATCATCAATACGTTTGACTTTAACTTCATCAACTGCTAATACCGCAATCATATTTTGATGTCGTGGCAAGATCCCCATCTCACCATCCAGAGTTCGAACCGATACAAAGCTGGCATGGTGATCATAGACGAGGCCATCTGGTGTCACGATCTGGACAGTTAACTGAGCCATAGATCACCTCTTAAAATCCCATTTTTTCAGCCTTAGCAATAACATCTTCGATTGAACCTACTCCACGGAAGGCATCTTCTGGGAGATGATCGTGTTTACCGTCAAGAATTTCCTTAAATCCACGAACTGTTTCAGCTACTGGAACATAAGAACCTGGTTGACCAGTAAATTGTTCCGCAACATTGAAGTTTTGTGAAAGGAAGAACTGAATACGACGGGCACGAGCAACCAAAGTCTTTTCTTCATCAGAAAGTTCATCCATACCAAGGATAGCGATGATATCTTGCAACTCATGGTAACGTTGAAGAACACGTTTGACCTCAGCCGCAACTGCGTAGTGCTCTTCTCCAACAATTTCAGGTGCCAAAGCACGAGAGCTTGAAGCAAGTGGATCAACGGCTGGGTAGATACCTAATTGAACCAATTTACGTTCCAAGTTGGTTGTAGAATCCAAATGAGCGAAAGCTGTTGCTGGCGCTGGGTCAGTATAGTCATCCGCTGGCACGTAGATAGCCTGGATAGAGGTTACAGAACCTTTCTTAGTTGAAGTGATACGTTCTTGCAATTGACCCATTTCTGTTGCGAGGGTTGGTTGGTAACCAACGGCTGATGGCATACGCCCCAAAAGGGCAGATACTTCTGAACCAGCTTGTGTGAAACGGAAAATGTTGTCAATGAAGAGAAGAACGTCTTGGCCTTCTACATCACGGAAGTATTCAGCGATTGTCAAACCAGTAAGAGCAACACGCATACGTGCTCCGGGTGGCTCATTCATCTGACCAAATACCATGGCTGTTTTTTCGATAACGCCTGATTCTTTCATTTCCCAGTAGAGGTCATTCCCTTCACGAGTACGTTCCCCAACACCTGTAAATACTGAGATCCCACCGTGTTCTTGGGCAATATTGTGAATCAATTCTTGGATCAAGACAGTTTTACCGACTCCGGCACCACCGAAGAGTCCGACTTTACCACCTTTAAGATAAGGGGCAAGAAGGTCGATAACCTTAATCCCTGTTTCGAGGATTTCTGAAGAGGTAGACAACTCATCAAAAGTAGGTGCTTTTTTATGAATTGGCTGGCGTTCTGCGTCTTCTCCAAAAGGAGCTTCCAAGTCAATGGTATCTCCCAAAACGTTGAAGACACGTCCCAAGGTTTCTTTACCTACTGGTACAGAGATTGGACGACCTGTGTCCAACACTTCCATTCCACGAGTCAAACCATCTGTTGATTCCATGGCGATGGTACGAATCATACCATCCCCCAACTCTAAGGCTACTTCAAGGACGATTTTTGTTTTCTTTTCGTCATTTTTGTAGACGACAAGTGCATTGTTAATCTCAGGAAGTTTTTCCCCTGCTGCAAACAAAACGTCTACAACGGGTCCGATAACCTGAGCAATTTTACCTGAACTCATCTCCTTCTCCTATTCTATATAAGATACTGTCGGTTCCTAGTTTTGCTAGGTCCTAAGTTCATTGATATGAGCAGGATGGCTTTATTCTAAAGCGCTAGCTCCTGCCACGATTTCTGTGATTTCTTGTGTAATCGCCGCCTGTCTGGCACGGTTATACTGGATTGTCAAATCATTAATGACTTTTTTTGCATTATCAGTCGCTGTTTGCATGGCCGTCATACCGGCAGCATTTTCAGCTGTCTTGGCATCAATAATAGCACCATAAATCATACTTTCTGCAAACTGTGGCAGCAATTGATCCAAGATTTCTTCTCGACTTGTTTCAAGGTCAAAGGTCAAGCTATAGTTATCATCTGCTTCATTTGGATCCAAGTCCACGATTGGAAGCATCTGTTCTACACGCATTTGACTTGTGAGAGTATTGACATGATGGTTGTAGCAAACGTAGAGCTCATCGAAAAGTTCGTTTTGATACATTTCAATCGTTTTTGTGATAATCTTACGAACTTCATCAAAACTTGGTTGGCTTGCAAGTCCACGCAATTCATAGATAGGTTGAATACCACGTGATTTGAAGAAATCGGCTCCCATACCACCAATACAGATGACTTCAAAATCATCACCTGAAGGATGGTATTCTTGCTGAATTTCCATGACAGCTTTTAAGATTGAAGAATTATATCCTCCAACAAGACCACGGTCAGATGTAATGACGATATAGCCTGTTTTTTTGACGGGGCGACTGATCAACATAGGGTTAGTTGATCCACCAGCGCCATCTCCGTGGAGGATGTCTGTAACTAGTTTACGCACTTTTTGTGCATACACTTGGAAGTTACGAGCCGCTTCTTCAGAACGACCTAACTTAGCTGCAGAAACCATCTGCATAGCATTAGTAATTTGACTAGTATTTTTTGTTGAGGCGATTTTTGTTTTAATATCATTTAGAGATACTGCCATCTGACACCTCTATTCTTATTGGAAGCTTGATTGATTGAGAAACTCAGTAATCGCAGCATCCAAGACTGCTTCATCTGGCAAGTCTTTTGTTTCACGAATGGTTTCCAAAATTTCAGGATGTTGAGCATCAAAGAACATATGGAACTCTTCTTCGAAACGAACGATATCGTCTACAGGAATTGTATCCAAGAAACCATGGGTCAAAGCATAGAGAATAGTAACTTGTTTCTCAACAGGTAATGGTTTGTGAACAGGTTGTTTCAATACTTCAACAGTACGACGACCACGGTTCAATTTAGCCTGAGTAGCCGCATCCAAGTCAGAACCAAATTTAGTGAAGGCTTCCAACTCACGGTATGAAGCAAGGTCGATACGGAGTGTACCAGCAACTTTCTTCATGGCCTTTATCTGTGCAGAACCACCAACACGAGATACGGAAGAACCCGCATCAATAGCTGGACGGATACCTGCATTAAAGAGACTATCACTTAGGAAGATTTGTCCATCCGTAATAGAGATTACGTTTGTAGCGATATAGGCTGAGATATCACCGGCTTGTGTCTCGATAAACGGAAGGGCTGTGATAGATCCTCCACCCAATTCATCCGAAACTTTAGCTGAACGTTCAAGTAGACGGCTATGAAGGTAGAATACATCCCCTGGGAAGGCTTCACGACCTGGTGGACGACGGAGCAAGAGAGAAAGTTCACGATAAGCTACAGCTTGTTTAGATAAGTCATCATAAACGATCAAGACATGCTTACCTTGGTACATAAATTCTTCGGCCATAGCAACCCCTGCATAAGGTGCAAGGAAGAGCAATGGTGAAGGTTGTGAAGCTGACGCTGTCACGACGATTGTGTAATCCAAGGCTCCATACTGACGAAGTGTTTCTACTTGTGTACGAACTGTTGATTCTTTTTGACCAATCGCTACATAGATACAAATCATATCTTGACCTTTTTGGTTCAAGATTGCATCGATAGCGATGGTAGTTTTCCCTGTTTGACGGTCACCGATAATCAACTCACGTTGTCCACGACCGATTGGAACAAGGGCATCAATAGCTTTCAAACCAGTTTGCAATGGTTGTGATACTGATTTTCGTTGCATAACCCCAGGAGCTGGCGCTTCAACTGGACGAGTTTTGTTTGTGTCGATTGGACCAAGCCCATCTACTGGACGACCAAGTGGATCCACGACACGTCCAATCAAGCTATCACCAACTGGAACTTCCATGATTTTTCCTGTACGACGAATGGTATCGCCTTCGCGGATATCTGTAAAATCTCCAAGGATGATAATACCAACGTCTGTTGACTCTAAGTTTTGCGCCATACCATAAGAGCCGTTTTCAAAAATCAACAGCTCACCACTCATGGCATTTTCAAGACCATGAGCACGCGCAATTCCGTCCCCGATGTATGTTACAACACCAGTTTCAGTCACATCAAAATTGGGTTTGAAATTTTCAATTTGTTGCTTAATTAAAGCGCTGATTTCTTGTGCGTTAATTGCCAAAAGAACACCACTTTCTATTTCAAATTTTCCTTAACAACTTTAAGTTGTTGTTTAATACTAACATTAATTGTCTTGTGATTGGCGATAATGACAAAACCACCGATTAAACTATCGTCGATTTCTTCTTTAATGCTACGCACTTTTAAAGACATCTTTTTCTCTATAATAGGAAGTAGACGTTCTTTCTGTTCATCGGTTAGAGGATGAGCAGACATAATCGTTACTTCAAAACGATTCGTTTCTTTCTCAAGACGGTTTAAACAATCTACAATCACATCATAAAAAAGATTTGATCGATGATTGTACAACAGAACTTGAATGAAGTTTTGTAATAATGGCGATGCAGAGTCTTGGAAATAACTGACTGTTTTTTCCTTGTCAGACTCATCAACATCTACCTGAGTCAAAAAAGAAGGCAAGTCTGTTTCTTCAGCGACTTGCTTAATTTGAGTCAAGTCTGAAAAGATACGGTCTTCTTCTCCTTTTTCAATCACCAATTGGACAAAAGGCATGCTGTATTTTTCAATTACCTTTACTGTCTTTTTGTCCATTAAGCTTCTCCTAGCTGATCGATATACTGATCAATGAGTTCTTTATGGGCATGACCGTCAAGGTTTTGTGAGATGATTTTTCCAGCTAAACTAACTGTCAAATCTGCTACCTCACCTTTAACGCTTTGTAAAGCCTCAGCTTTGTTTTGCGCAATTTCTTGGTTGGCTTTTTCTTTTAAGCGACCTGCTTCAAGTTTAGCTTCGGCTAAAATATCGGCTCTACTTTTCTCTGCAGTTTCCTTTGCATTCTCGATAATAGTTTTAGCTTCGGTACGGCTACCCGCTAACTCAGCTTCGCGTTTGCTAGCAAGTTCCTCTGCCTTTTTACGGGCTTCCTCGGCACCATCAATATCTGAAGAAATCTTTTCAGCGCGTTCATCTAAGACACTGGTAATATTTCCCCAAGCATATTTCTTCACTAAAAAGATCAATAAAAGGAAGGAACCAGCGATCAGAATAAAGTCACCAATAATGGTACTAATAGTTAAATCCATCTTCTAATCCTCCTCTACTTACTCTTCCCCTTCATTTATTTTTTTACCAATGTACATAGATGACAACATGGTAAATACATAAGCTTGAATACATGAAATGAAAATCGAAAAGGCTGTCCATAACATGTTTGCGATAAAGGCAAAAGGATACCAATACAAAGCATTTTGTGACAAGGCTAATAGCAATCCAGCTAAGACCTCACCGGCAAAAATATTTCCGTAGATCCGAATCGCCAAGGAAGCAAAATTGGTGAACTCTTCTAAAATGTTCATCGGAGTCATGAAGCCAGGTGTAACAAATGCTCTCAAATATTCTTTAACACCTCTACGACGAACTCCTTCTACATGGGCGATCAAAGTGATCAATAATGAGAGGGATAAATCGTATCCAAGGTTGGCTGTTGGGGAAGTCCACAAGTTATAACCGTTTGTTGTTTGTACTTTTGCCATTAAGCCGATATTATTGGCAACTAAGATAAACAAAAATAGAGAAAACAGAAACAAGGAATAATCCTTGATGTATGATTCTCCAATGTTTGGTTTGGTAAAACCAATCACAAAGTCATAAATCATCTCAAGAGCATTTTGTTTACCCTTTGGACGGATGGTCATTTTACGACTTGCCCAGTAGACAAAGGCAAAAACCATCAAAACAGTTACAAGAGACATGGCAAGCAGGGTCAAATCAAAGGATATTGGTCCAATATTAACGGTTGGATTCAAACTTTCTTCCATGGTTTGACACCTCCATTTCTAAATAGAGTTGTCTATTTAATGACAAATGACATCGCCAAGGTTACAAAGAATGTTCCTTCGATAAAGGCAATCCCCATGATCATCAAACTACGCAATTGTGGGATGATATCTGGTTGGCGTGCTGCAGACTTGAACAAACCGTTCATCAAAAATCCTTCTGCAAGAGATACACCCATACAGGCAAGACATAGACCGAAAAATGTTAAATTCATGACGAATTCTCCTTTTTTAAATTAAATTTACTTCCCTAGTTTAGTCCTAAAATTTGCTTTTGTCAACTTTTTACTAGCATTGAAAGCGTTTCTAATCATTTATTTCTATTTTTACGATTTTCAAGACAATTATATAGAAAATTTTAATGTCTTTTCAGATTATTTTCCTTATCTTTCCTATTTTTCTGAAAAGAAAAATCCAAGTTTCAAAACCTGGATTTACAATTGCTTATTTGAAATAATACGAGTGATGACTCTGGCAAGCAGGATTAAAGAGTGCTGCACAATAAGAACAGCTCCCCTTTTCTCTATACTCCTCATAAGTTAGGGTCTTCTTACAGGAACCACATAAGATAGGTTTATCCTGTTTTAGATTCAAAGGGTAAGGAGAAAATATGTGCGACTCTAGTACATTGTGACACTGATAACAGGCATAGTATTTCTGACACTCATAACACTGGAGCGCTACGATATCTTTGTCACTATGGTAATGAACACATCTGCTTTCATCATCTACTAGTAAGCCCTGAGCTTGAAGCATTGATTTTTCCTTATCTAGGCACGAACTGTGACGCTTGTTCCATCTTCTTTGTAAAGATTGATCAGGCCTTCTTTCAAAGCACGGACCATATCACCAGCTTGTACTGGTTGAGGAACCTTGATGGTTAAAAGTTCCATTGGATTTGGTGCACGGTCAATTTTATTACCTTTAGCATCATGAAGGTCTTCGATATAAGTTTCAAAATGACGGAAGCCTGGACCGTAAAACTCAACTTGGTCACCTTCGTTGATAACGTTACGTTGGCGAATAGTTGCTGTTTGCGTCGCATCATCATAAGCTACTACTTCAGCAACAAACTTGTATTCTGGAATCTTACGACGAGCACCGAACAGTTGTTCGTTTTCAGATGGAGTTCCATAGTAGAATCCTGTAGCCAATTCACGTTGGGCTACCTTCCACATTTCATCAATCAAGTCTTGCTTGATAGTTTCAAACTTTTCAGGGCTCTCAAGATAAGCATCAACGGCAGCCTTGTAGCAGTTTGTTACTGTTGAAACATAGTGGATGGACTTCATACGGCCTTCAATCTTCAAACTATCCACACCATTTTCAATCATATCTGGAATATGGTCAATCATCGACATATCAACAGCTGACATTGAAAATTCTTCAGGAATTTCTCCCTTGAGACTCTTACGCTCCTTACCGAATGGCATATCGTAAAGGTCATATTTCCAACGGCAAGATTGCGAACATCCACCACGGTTGGCGTCACGCATACTCATATGGTTAGAGAGGGTACAACGACCAGAGTAGGAAATACACATAGCTCCATGTACGAAGGCTTCAATCTCTACGTCTGTACGTTTGCGAATTTCTGCCAATTCTTCCATAGAAACCTCACGCGCCAAAACAACGCGAGTCAATCCAAGTTCTTTCCAGAATTCTAGGGTTTCGTAGTTAGTCGCACTGGCCTGGGTTGAAAGGTGGATTTCAAGTCCTGGTGCTTCTGTTGCAGCAATCATGATCAAGGCTGGATCAGACACGATAACCGCTGCAATCCCAATATCACGTAATTTACGGAACCATTCGCCGGCCCCTTCTTCGTTTCCTTCGTGCATGACCATATTAGCAGCTACATAAACCTTAGCACCGTACTTAGCAGCGAACTGAACTCCTTCTTTCATCTGTTCGAAAGTGAAGTTACCCGCGCGGCTACGAAGACCATAGGCCTGACCACCGATAAAGACAGCATCTGCTCCGTATTGAACAGCTACTTTAAGTTTTTCTAGTGTTCCTGCAGGTGATAGAACCTCAGGACGTTTCAAAGTTTTTGTCATTTTTTCTCCTATTTGCAATATAAAAGTTTGACACCAATCTTAACTATTTTATAGTAAACAGGGTTCAAAATCAAGCCTTGAATGATTGTTTAGACAATTTTAATTTTTGGTTTTCTCTGAAAACGTTATTGAACAGTTTCAACATTCCAAGTAGTCCATCCCTTGAAACGAATGGCGCCCTTTTTGTCAGTTTTTAATACCAAATTCTCAAGTTCTTTATCTTCTTGGTTATTCTCCCCATTTTTAACTTTAAATGATTTTTTCTTGTCTATTGAAATAACCGTGATTTTAGGGTGTACAGTTTTGAAGATTTCGATATCTGTTTTTTTATTTGATACTTGCTGATGAGTTATCACTACATCTGCTTGGAGTTTTGGATAATAGCTCGTTAAAAACTTCTCCTCGATATTTCCAGTAACTAGAAAGGTTTGGTTTAGTAACTTTCCATACATTGTAATTGAATCATTTTTATCCTTATTTTGAGTTGCGATTACTTCTAAACTACTTCCAAAAATAGGTAACTGCTGTCCAGTTTTGATGGCAACTACCTTGACTTTGCTTTCCTTCAGCTTATCCATAAATTCTCTCTTAGATAAAGTTTCTTCAGTTACTAGAATCTCTCCAAGCTCGAAGGCTTTACTGATTTCTAACACATGATCTAACTGCTTAGTATCACTAGTCGTTAGAACCAGCTGATCAATCTTGGCGACTCCTCTACTTTTTAGATAAGGGATTAAGCTACGTTTGGCATTGCTCGTGGTGACTTTCTCCTGCCATGCTTCTTTCTTTTCAACTTCAGACTTCTCTCCGACATCCAGTAGAATGGTCTTGCCTGTCAGGTCTCTTAGGAAAATGCTTCGCCCCCGCTCCATATCTAAGACCGTTAGTTCATTTTCCAGTGGATGTTTGGTAACTAAAAAGAACGAGATGGCAACTATGCCAAGCATAGATATTTTTTTCAAATTCTTTCGATAGTCATAGATGAGAGCTAAAGTAATCAAAAGAAGGATTAAAATCCAAAGACTCGGCTGTCCAAAAACAAGTGGCCTCGTAGATAGCTGAGAAATATAGCGAATGATGTTTTCAAGCCATTCAAAGAGAAAGTTGAACTGGGTGATGGGATATATAAATGACAGACAGAAGATAATCGATAAAAGTGGCAATAGGACCATGTCAAACAAGAATGAAAAGACAAATGTCAAGAGAATGGACCACGGTTGAAATTCTGAAAAATAAAATGATAAAATTGGCAAAATTCCCAAAGAAATAATGCAACTCTCTCTAACCAGACCTTTTATCCCTGCTACTTCCTCACCAGTCATTGTCAGGATAAAGGCATAAGCACAGGAAAGAACTCCCCCAGCAGTTAAGAAAAAGTTCGGCATGATAAGAAATAGAATAAGAATCGTCAAAGCAAAATTATCCAGTGACTTAAAGCCATGCTGAGCCAATAACTTTTGTAGAAGACTACGAATAACTGAAGCTGAAAATCCTGTCAAGCCTGCATAAAACAAAGAAAAGGGATAAGCTAGCCATTTGAACTTCTCTTGTGTCAAGCCCAATCGCAAGAGTGACTTTTTAAAAGCATTCATGAAAAATCCGACCTGCATTCCAGACAAAGCAAAAAGATGAATAATCCCTAGGCTGGAATAAAGTTCATTCATTTCCTCAAAGTCTGTGTCCAAATGCCCCAATAAAAGACCGGTCATATAGTTGCGCATGGGATCGGGAAAATTCCTTTTAATCCAGACAACTGCTTTTCTCCTCAAACTTGATAGATTTTCTCCAATACCCCAACTGAAAATTTGCTTTAATTCCACAATTTCGGATATAGTCAAGGTCTGATAAATTCCTTGTGTTTTGAGATAATTTCGATAATCGAAACCCGCAAAATTACTGGCTCCTTGAGGACTAGCTAACTTGCCTTTCACAACCATTTCATGTAGTTCAGATAAGTCTTGAAATTTTTCCTTTTCAGCTTCTGACTGAAGTTTATAATAGACCTGAAAGAGTCTACCGTCAGCCTTGCCACGAAAAGATAAGCTATCACCATTTACTTTGATGGTATCCGGTAATATTCTCAATGTATCAACCGTGTCTACAAGATTCCGACTGGCTTCTTCTTGCTGCCATTTTTGAAAAATAAACCAACTCCCAAATATGCTGCAAATCAAGAGGACCTTGGTCACAGTTTTCCATGGAAATTGGAAAAAGAGGCAGACTAGTAAAAAGACAAAGCCCAAAAGTGCTAAGACACTCGCTGAAAAGATAGCATAGTAGAGCCATAGCAAAAGAAAACTGAGATAGATTTTTGGAATTGGAAAGCGACTAATCCACTGTAACATACTCTTTTAACTTTTCTATCGTTTTTGCACCAATACCAGAAACCTTTTTGAGCTCATCAACTGACTTAAACTTACCGTTGGAATCACGATGGTCAATAATATCTTGAGCACGTTTAGCACCTAAGCCTTTGACTTGTTTCAGTTCCTCTAAACTGGCTTTATTGAGATTGACTTTCTTATTTTCCTTGCTGTTAGAAGCATTTGATTGTGTTGCTTGACTGGTAGCTTCTTCCTTAGTTGGAACATAGACAAGTGCTTCGTCACTAATTTTCTGAGCAAGATTGATAGATTTACTGTCTGCATTATCTGTCAGTCCACCAGCTTTTTGAACAGCATCATTGATACGACTTCCAACTGGCAAATCATAAATCCCTGGTGTTTTGACAGCCCCTTTGACATCGACAGTAATCAGATCTTGCTCCACCACTTCTTCCTTCTGATTTCCATCTTCCTTTTCATCCGTCGAATCCTTTGGAACAGCTATAACTTCAGACTGCAAATTACTTTCCTTAGCAGGTGTTTGAGCGACTGGTTTTAGGAGGAAAAATCCACCCAAGACCAAACCCAAACCAGCACAGATAACAATGATTTTATATTCTTTGATTTTCTCAATAAGTTCTTCCATATTTTCTCCTCTCTTATCTTATTCGTAAGGCAAAGAAAAAACAGCTGAAAAATCTTTTCAACTGCTTACTTATTTGAAAAATAATCTTCCTTGGTCAAGATATAATGCACTCTTGTCACGATACGACCTTTTTCATGCTGGTCCATACGAGCATAAGGTTCTTCGTGAGAGAAGCGCATGCCTGATTTCTCCATGACCTTTCCTGAAGCAGGATTATCCTTATCGTAAAGGGCTGTCAACTTATTCATTCCAATTTCTTCAAAGGCCAGTTTAATGACGGCACGATTGGCTTCAGTTGTCAAACCTTGATTCCAATATTTTTGATGGATAATATAACCAATGGCTGCCTTCTTAAGAACAGTATCGATCTTGTGCAAGTCAATAGTTCCGATAAACTCTCCACTATTTTTTAGTTCAATACCCCATCGGCCCAAGGGATTGGCTAGATAAAACTGAGCAATATTATTCTTAGTTTCCTCTAAACTTTGATTGGTTGGAAAAGTATAGCGCGTAGTTTCTTTATCTGAAGCATACTCGAACATAGCTTCTGCATCGTCAAGTGTTACAGGCCTAAGTACTAAGCGCTCTGTTTCGATAATGGGATGCTTCGCTAGTTTGATAAATAGTGATTCCATGATTGCACCTCCCAAAATAGGTTGCTAAAAGAATAACATAAAAGAAATAGGTTTACAAGTTTTTCTTGCAATTTAAAACGGTTTCATATACAATAAAGTCATCACAAAAACTCTAAAGAATGATGTGATACATAAATTAAAATAGCTTAATAGAAAGTGAGTTATCCTATGTTAATTGGAATTCCAAAGGAAATTAAAAATAATGAAAATCGTGTTGCTTTGACACCTGCTGGTGTACAGAGTCTTGTTGGTCGTGGTCACCGAGTCCTCATCGAAACAAATGCTGGACTTGGTTCTGGTTTTGCTGATGCTGACTATGAAAAGCAAGGAGCTGAAATTGTCGCTACTGCTGCTGAAGCCTGGTCAGCAGAATTAGTTGTTAAAGTGAAGGAACCCCTTGCTAGTGAGTACCAGTTCTTGCGTGAGGATTTACTTCTTTTCACCTACTTACACATGGCGGCTGCTCCAGAATTGGCAGATGCAATGCTTGCAGCTAAAGCAACGGGTGTTGCTTATGAGACAGTCCGTGATACTCAAGGACAACTTCCGCTTCTCGTTCCAATGAGTGAGGTAGCTGGTCGTATGGCAGTCCAAATCGGTGCTCATTTCTTGACTAAACAAGCTGGTGGTTCAGGAGTTCTACTCGGTGGTGTCCCTGGTGTTCCAAAAGGAAAAGTATCCATCATCGGTGGTGGTGTTGTTGGTACACACGCAGCCCGCATTGCGCTAGGTTTGGGAGCTCAAGTAACCATTCTTGATATCAGCGCTAAACGCCTCTCTGTCCTAGAAGATGTCTTTGGTCACCAAATCCAAACTTTGATGTCTAACCCATTTAATATTGAAGCAAGTGTGCGTGAAGCAGACGTTGTTATCGGTGCAGTTTTGATTCCTGGTGCCAAAGCTCCAAAATTGGTGACAGATGAAATGGTACAACAAATGCGTCCTGGTTCTGTCATTGTTGACGTTGCTGTTGACCAAGGTGGTGTTATAGCGACAGCTGACCGTGTGACAACTCACGATGAACCAGTCTATGAAAAACACGGTGTTCTTCACTATGCCGTTGCTAACATTCCTGGAGCAGTTGCTCGCACTTCTACTATCGCCCTTACAAATGTGACTCTCCCATATATCGAAGCCTTGGCAGGAAAAGGATTTAAGAAAGCTATCCTAGAAGACGCAGGCTTGCTTGAAGGTGTGACAACCTATCAAGGATACCTCACCAGCCAACCAGTTGCAGAAGGCTTGGAACGTGACTTCACTTCAATCAGTAAACTTGTCTAAAATGATTTACAAATTAAAACTACAAAAATAAGAAGCTACATAAAAACTAGCTTCTAAATCTCAAAAACGAGCATTTCCGTTCTTGGAGATGCTCGTTTTCTCATGTCATGTTTTATAATTTAAATTTTGATAGACTCTAGTTTCTAATCAATGTGATCACTATTTGTCAATATTAACCCTTTCAATCAATTCATTAGTTATCTAAGCTAAGTCCATTAATAAATCCAAAAAGAGTATCACTATCAAAGCAAACTAAATAATTGAGTTATAAATGGCTATTTTCACAAAATTGTCTCATCATCACACTATCTAATCTCAGTACACAAACCATTTTTCTATAGCTTTTGTCTTAATCTTGATCTTTTTTCTTTAATCCAAGAAATGCACCTAAGGTAAACATTATTCCGGCAACCAATGACGTGAAGACTTCGCTAACTGTTCCGGTTTTTGGTAATCTATCAGTATTATTAGTAGTTGACTTACTATCAATATTAGTATGTTTATTAGCTATGTTCTCTGGTTCATTAAGATAAACTTCTTTCTTATTTTCAAAGTTTTTATCATTTTTATCAGGAACTGGAGCTGTAACATCCTTAGTTGAATCAGATCTTTGACTTTCATCTAATTGACTATAATTTACTTGTACAGGAACTGTAGCTTTGACACCTTCAGTTGAATCAGATTTGTGTGAATGATTTTCTCTTTGTAAATCCTCTTTTCTGTGACTTTTATCTAATTGATTATGATTAACTTGCACCTTATCTTTCTTTTTCGATTCATCAAAAGTAGGTTTATTTTCCTCCTCCTTTTTCTCCTCTATTTTCTTGAATACAGGTTTTATAAGGGTATCTTTTGATACATTAATAACATAGCCAGCGTCTTTTTTTCCTTCGAAACCAGAAATTTCCCAGCCATCAAATTGATATCCTTTTTCTAATTCACCCTTATAGACAGGTAAAATGAAATCTTCTTCCGACACTATCTTAGAACTCATTTCTTTTCCATTTTGAATGGTCACAGTCACCGTATGAGGTTTTAATTCGCTTACCTCTCCCGTATCTTTGTTTAAAATGAATTCTTTTACGGTCGTATTTCTTGCGAAATCTTTTACAACAATCTTAATGTTTAGTGTCTTGTCTGTTATTTGTTTAATATCATCAAATGATTTGTATTCTTTTCCATTTACATAAATATGTTTGTTTTGAATCTCACCATCAAATCCATTATTTCTTTTATCATTGATATTAAAGACTACAGATTTTCCGTCAGCATATTCGATACTAGTATTTCCCTTAGGATCAATGTTTACTTCTGGTTTAACATTATCATATAAAAATTGATAGTGTACTCCAACCGCTTTCGCATTCAAATCGCTATAGCCAGTTTGAAGATAAACATTTCCATCCATATCTGTTACCTTATCTGGAAATCCGTTTGCTTTATAGTCTTTCATTCCCCAGTCCATGATGTCACCGTCTTTAACATTAAGCTTAATATTAAAATCTCTAGTGTTATCAATGTGTAAATCTCCGTAGATTAAATAATTATCTACAACAGATTCATTAACTCTCAACTCCCAGTTAAAACCACCCTTATCAGAAATCTTACCTCTTAAATAAAATTCTGGATTTCGTACATAAATTTTATTAGATTTAGATGGATTAAAGTAGTTCTTGTCCATTGAAAGATTTACTGGTTTTGCATCAATAAATAACGTAGAGCCATCTTCTTTTATGGCTTCTACATTGGACTTATCCTCTCCAGTGTACTCTTTACCATCCTTACCAAATAATACCAGTTTAGAAGAATCTGTTACAAGATTTCCATCTTTATCAATAGCTTCCCCTTTATCGTTCATTTTAAAGGTAAACACTTGATATTTTACAATGTTAAAGCCGTCCAAAGCCGACATTAATACGGATTGAGTACTTCTTCCATCTTCAACATTTCTACTATCAGCATAAATTATTTTTTCTGATAGGACTCTTAGATTAGGATTGGCCTTTTGTATTTTTGCTATATCTTCCTTGCTATAGACTCCATTTCCTTCTAACATATCCGTTTTTCCAGGATTATAGGTAGTCACTTTTAGTGCATAGCCTTTTCTTAGAATGATGTTATCTTTTAATAGATATTGTTGTTTTTCTGAATCAGAATAGATTTTACCAGATTCCATTTCCGTTAAATTATTTGGTTTGTTCTTTGAAAGATCACCTTCTCCTAATTCTATTACATTCCCATAACTTGATGCATAGGGATATTCTGTTTTAGTTTCCTTATTTTTTTCAGGCATTCTAATCTTCGTTTCAGCTTTTATCTTATCACCATCTTTAACAAAGAATCTCATATCTCCTGCAAAAGCTAATCCATCCACAATATCATTAATATTAGCGTATAAATCAAATGTCATCATTTTTGAGTGGGAATCATACTTGGTCGTTTTGATTTCTATAGATTTATAGCTATTTCCATAATATACCTTGGCATTTTTAGAAACATTACTGAACTTTCCAAGAATTTCAAAGTGTCCATCTTTAGACGGGCTTAGAACACCATAAATTTTTGATTTGATTTCGTCAAGTTTTTCAGTTTCATATTGTAAGGCGCTACCATCGTCATAAGCAATGATATTTCCCTTATCATCGTATTTATAATCGTATTCCTCTGTTCTCTTACCAGTTTCACTTGTAAAGTCATCAACTTCTCTAAATTTCTTTTTAATGAGTTTCTTTAAGTCTTTGCTTTCAAAATCTCTAATTGTTGAAATAGTTTTATGAATAGTAAAACTAGATTTTTCTTCGTTAGACTCTTCATTTTCTTGATGATTTTCTTCCTCAGTTGTATCTTTTTTAAGACTATCCTCTTTTCTATTTTCTAAATTTTTAAATTTAGATTCGGCAATCTCTCCAAGTTTTTGGTATTTAGATGAATCCTGATCAGGATCTACTAGATAATAGGAAATCATCCCCTTTTCATCAGCATGATCAGCAAATCTAATTCTATGAATCTTTGTGAAATTGCTAGAGCCATCTAATGCAATGACTTCAATGATTTTTCCTCTTAAATCTCCTGCACCATTAATTTCATAAATGGTATTTCCGTCTTTGTCAAGTTTCCTATTTCTTCCTTGACCCTCACCTGCGTAAGTTACTTCAAGATTTTTCTCAACCTCTCCATCTTCATTAACAAGAGCGGCGCCAGCATACCAAACTTCGTTTGCAATCTCGTCAAATTTTTCAGGATGTTCTTTTTGATCTCTCGCAAATAGAGTTTCATTCTTGTATTGATCTTTTACCTTGTGATAAGTATCCTTTGTAATCAGCTTAATTTTTTCAGGATTTGAAAAATCAACCGAAACAATCTTAGGAGCTGTGTTATCAATTTTTACAGGAATATAGGAAACCTGCCATGGGTAATCCTTGGTTAATCTATATTTAAATTTATAGAAATATTGACCTTCCGCAATCGGTTCAAATTGACCTCTTATCCTAGTAGCTGGATCTTTGGTATCCTTGCTTTCTGGTGCATTTTCTTCTTTCCCTCTAGGATTATAGATGAGTCCATCCCATTTCAAGTCGCCCCAAACTTTTAGCTTAGAAGATTTGATTCCCTTTGCATCATTTCTTTTAGAGTTTAAAATTCCTTTAACAAAGTGTTCTCTCGAAATGACTTTTAAGTCTCTTTGATTGTCTCCCTCTTTATTTGTATTTACTATTGAAATCATTCCTTCTTCTGCACTTCTTAATACAAGTGGAGAAGGTGTTAATCCTCTCTCAAGTTGAGCATCTTGAGGATTTCCATTTGAATCTAAAGGATAAATTTTAGCAATATTAGAACCACTTGATGATGGTGCGTTGATCCCTTCGTTATTGAAAGCAAATAATTCTGGATTTTGATCTAGGGATGTTGTATTTTTATCTTTTCTATTTTGTATAACTCCTGCTGGATTAAATTTATCTATACCATGTTCTCCACCAATTCCCTTATTTAAGGTTCCTGGAATTTTTGGTTTACCATCATCATCATAACCTTCCATTGTTTTTGATTTTGAACCCTCTTCCCAGGCCCATTTATCAAGGATTGGTTCCTTGTTCCAATCCCCAGCAAATCCCATTAGAGGCATCGATAAAGAAGGTTGGAAATTTGTTTTCTTCCCATTGGAGTTTAGAGCTTCCATTTCTTCCACTGACTCAAAATGAATAAATGATTCTACAAATTTATTTTTATTTTTAGCCTCTCCAACGTTTATAACCGCATTTAAATCAAAGCTAGAATTTGGGCCTATAGTGAAAGTGTCATGCTCAAATGTAATATTTGCATCTTTTACTTTCTCTGGGTGAATTTCTGGAACAATTTGCTTACCATCTGGAGATTTTTCATCTTTGTATGTTTCATCCAGTTTTAGTCTATCAGTTAGAGCATCTGTAGTTACCGCTGAGGCTGAAACTTTAAAGGTTAAAGGTCTGTTTGATGTATTGTGAAGCTTAATTGTAAAGTATTTTTTATCTCCTTTTATTTCTTTAAGAGAAATAGAACCATAAGAGTTTACCAAACCTTTAGAATCTGTGTTTTTGAAAGTCGCTACAACTTCATTTCTCAAAGCATTGGCAACATTAATTAGCCCTGCTCCCTGTTGTCTAGGTGATGCAAAGTATTGACTTTTTTCTTTCCAAGAAGTCGCATCCATCATAGGCCGTGCAGTATTTTGTAGGGCTATTTTTGTAAGACTTGTAAGGTCTATTTTGTCATCTCCCTTAAGATTTTTCAAGGCAGGTCTTTCAAGCATTTCCTTTAACTTTGGTCTAATCAAAACAGTAGAAGCTGCCACGATTGGAGTTGCCATACTAGTCCCTGACATATAACCATAAGTTGATTTCCCATTAATGACATTGAGAGTGGATTTAATATTTTTACCTGGTGCTGAGACATCAGGCTTTAAAAGTAAATCTGTTCTCGGTCCCCAAGATGTGGATCCTGCTGGAACGATGACATCTTCTTTATACAATTCTTTGTCTGTGTCAGGTGCAAACTTAAAGTCAATCTCTTTTTCGTCACCTACATTCGGTTTATTAGAATTATAGCTGGCCATATCAATTGGATAGTATTGCTCCAATTTATCTTTGAAATCTTCCTTACTATTTCTTTTAACCTCAGTTTTTTTATCAGGATTAATCATGTTCCATAGCTTTACACCATCATCTCCTGAAATTGAAAATACTTGACTTTTAGTCCCTTCATCTGCTTCATATCCCATGGCTGGAAGCTCTGTCCAATTATCTCTATTGTAGTAATTGACAGTATTTACAACCATAATGCCACGTGCGCCCTTATCCGTTGCTCGTTTAAAAGCATTTTTTAAATCCTTTGTATAAATTCTATCCATTACTGCAATTTTGCCCTTAAGATTCAATCCTATCAAATCTTGGTCTTGACCTTTGCCTATATATACAAATTTCAATTTACTAGGAGCTTTTGAACCATCTTCGTTTGTTATGATTTTATTCTTATCGAAAAAGGCCCCTATATTTCTATATTTAAAACTTTCTCCACCTATGTTAACTTTATCAAACTCAACTGTTTGATTTTTAGCAGAAGCAACTGCTATCGCATCTTCATGTGCTGCAGTTCGTGTTACATTTCCAGTGTCGGTCATTTTCAGATTATTATTTGCCACTAAATCCCAAGAAGAACTTGAAGCAGAAGTCGCATAGTTACCCGTAGCTACAACCATTGGAATGCCTGCTTTTCTTAACGCTCTAATAGCTTCCCAATATTTCTCACCTACAAGACCTGTTCCTGTAAAGCCAGATGATACCGAAACAACATCGACATTGTGTTTGATCGAATCTTCAATAGCATGAAACATTGTTTCATCTCCTGCGAAGCCAGATCCTGCGTCAGAGTACATTTTATAAGAGAAAATTTGTGCATTAGGAGCAATTCCATCTATTCCGTTAAAGTTTTTAATATCTTTTTCAGTATCATTTCCCGCAAGAATCCCTGCAATATGCATTCCATGTGGATCAAAATAATCGCTTCCATCGTCAGCTTTTTCTACAGTAATTTTACCACCATTATAATAATTGAAAGCATGAGGGATTTTATCACTCAACCAGAAATTTTTATCAGTACCTTTTAAGTCTTCTTTTTTGAATCTCATTGAGCCTTTAGCATCATCATCAATCCTCATGGCCTTATGCCTATAATCTGTCCCGGTATCGATATTTGAAATGACCATACCTCTACCATCAAAATTTTTACCAAATGGAACATTGATAGACTTTAGGTAATCAATTGCCTCTTCAACTCCAATTTCCTTTCTAGCATGATTCATCATTGGCTGGACTTTTTGTGATCGTTCAACCGATGAGATACCCTCTATTAGTTTAATTTTGTCCAGATTATCTGGAGTTGTTTCTATTGCAACACCATTAAAAACCGTATCATAAGTATATAAAACTTTTGTATCCTTAAGATTGGATAATTCCTTGATTGCTTTTTCTCCAGATTCTTTATCTTTAAATTCAGCAATATAGACAAGTTTATCCTCTTTTTTGGGACTTTCTGGGTCTTTACTTGCAGACGAGTCCGCTTTATCTTCTTGGGATTGATTGGAATCTTCTTTGATTTTTTCTTCATTGCTAGTTTTGTTATCTATCACAGATTCTTTACTAACAACTTCTTTTTCCTCAATAACCGTTGTTTTCTTCTCTTCAGTATCCTTTGAAGTTTCTATAGCATTATGAATATCTTCAAGTTTTTCTTTGTTTTCTTTTTGTTTACCTACTACTGTTTCTTTATCAGATATTTTTAAAGAATCTTCAGAACTAGGTGTATCTGCTAAAACTACCTCATTAGGGACATATGCTGCTAAAATAACTGCAGCTGTGGTTAATGACAATACTGTACTTTTTTTCATTTTAATTCCTTACATATTTATTTAACTTCCAATAGATAGAAAACTTTAACTTTGCTAGCCTTTGTTATAAAAAGTTTTACTAAGTATTATCTAGGAAATAGAGTAGTGCATTTATATATAATTGTTAACTCTCTGAAAATAGTATATCAATTAAAAAAATTTAAGTCAAGAAAAATTAATACGGGTTAATTTTTTTATTAACGTATGTTAATTTCATAAAGTTCAAAGCTTTCGTGTTTAACTGGAATACATTATAAGCATATTCACACCATCAAGAATAGTAGGAATGAAGTTGAACCACTACTAAAACCATCAAAAACTCAGTTAAGTTTGGAAGTGAATCTTGCCTACGATATTCCACTAAGTTACGAAGCGAGAATGATTAGCCTATTTGTTGACAATATCCCTAGTCAAGTATTACTGAAATAGACCTCTCACACTGGTCGTCCTGCCTTTCGTCCAACCATACTCATGAAGATGACCATATTCGCTTATGGTCGTCAAGTGTTCTTTGGACATAAAATCGTTCAAATGAACGAAGAAGTCATTCTCATGAAATGGTTGAGCCAAGATACCTATGTTAGCTATAAAACGATTAATAATTTCCGCTCCAGTAAACATGCCAACAACCTAATCAAAATTGACTAAAAAGTACTAAACGAGCACAGATAACCCAATGAACTGGGAATATCTTGAGGACACGGACCAGTTTATAAAGCCCGACGGCCTAGTTTATTCCTTTAAGAACTACTCTAGTCGAACTGACAAGTATGGGCTTCAACGTGATTTCAAGATTTATGAGGCGGATAAAATTCAAGATACTCCTAAGTTAGAACACTTGGCTAAAACGGATAGTGGGAATCAGAAACAAATCCATTATAATCAAACTTGGAATTACTTTAAGGAACTCCTTACACAAACATTACATAGTGAAGAAAGCTCTCAAATTTATGCCAAACGGAAAATTGATGTTGAACCCGTTTTTGGTAGTTTTCGGCGTGCGCAGAGTGCATGTCAGAGGTAAACAAGCTGTCGCAACAGAGATAGCATTCATCTTCATGAGCATGAATCTCACCAAATTGGCAAAGAATCTAGCATCTAAAACGTTCACCTATTCAAAAACCACACAGTGTTTCTTTCAGCTTGATTGTATTCAAGACTGAAATCACTGTGTGGTTTTATTTAGAAGCTAGTTTTTGCCTAGGTCCTTTTTCCTTATTCTCTTTCTTCTTCGTTTTCTTCAGCTTTGACAGGTCGAGGTTCATAGGCTCTGATAATTTGAGCGACAACTGGGTGGCGAACCACATCCTTGGCTGAGAAATGAACAAAGTCAATCTGATGGATGTTCTTGAGTTTTTCTTGAGCATCAATCAAACCGGACTTGACATTACGTGGCAGGTCAATCTGACTGATATCTCCATTGACAATCATCTTAGAATTAAAGCCTAAACGAGTCAAAAACATCTTCATCTGCATGATGGTTGTATTTTGCGCTTCATCCAATATAACAAAGGCATCATCCAATGTACGTCCACGCATATAGGCAAGTGGAGCGATTTCAATGATTTCACGTTCCATGAGACGAGTTGTTTGGTCTTTTCCGAGAATCTGGTACAAGGCATCATAAACAGGACGAAGGTAAGGATCTACCTTTTCCTTGAGATCACCTGGAAGAAATCCAAGGCTCTCTCCCGCTTCCACTGCTGGACGTGTCAAAATGATTCGCTTGACTTGTCCACGCTTGAGAGCTGTTACGGCCAAAGTCACTGCTAAGAAGGTCTTACCTGTTCCTGCTGGCCCAATCCCAAAGGTCACATCGTGTTGCTTGACACTATCCACATAAAGCTTTTGACCCAAGGTTTTAACACGGATGGGCTTACCTGTATTATCCTTGATAATCTCTTCTTCATAGAGGGCGACAAACTTATCGATTTCATTATTCTTAACCATGGTAATGGCTGTCACCACATCTGGAGTTCCAACAGTCATTCCACGATTAACCAAGACCACTAAGGCTTGGATAACTTGACGGGCTTCCTCACAAGCATTCTCTGCTCCCAAGACTTGTACAATCTCTGTACGGGCATGGATGATGACATCTAATTCATCCTCCATCAATCTAAGGTGGCGCTCATTGGACCCAAAAAGATGAAATAGGTCATCTGGATGACTCAGTTGAATATCTATTGAATGTTCCTTCAAACAAAGAACCTCTCTAATTCTCTTATTTCGTTTTATCATTTTGTTTTCTTTTAAGTATGAAATAACTTTCAAAAATCCTATCACTTTGACAATTCGTAATGGTAAACGATACTTGCCAAAATAAGTAAAATCCTCATAAAAGATAACTGAATGACTATATTATAGCAAAGAGGCTGAGAAATTACTATCCCAAACCTCATCTAGTAGCCTTAATGTTCTAAATATTCCTGCCAGATACGATCGAAGTCTCCCATATTAAAGGAAAAGCTAGCATGTTCCTCTAAAAAACGACTGACTTGATCAAAATCATCTGTATGTTTCGGAAAGGCGGGCTCCTCAAAAGCCAGATCCGCTAAAATAGCTTTAGGACTATTACTTTTAGGATTTCGTTCTGTCATGAGCCAAGTATAAAATGATTTTCTCATAAGCCTCCCTAAATTAATTCGGTACCAAACTGATCTTGCTTGATTTTGCCAGCCTTCATCAAACCACCGAGTGCTTTTTTAAACTGACCTTTTGAAATACCGAAAGTAGCCTTGATATCATCTGGTGATGACTTATCATTCAAGGTCATGAAGCCACCATTGCTTTCCAAATAAGTCAAGATCATCTGGGCATCATTTTCCAACATCTCGAAAGAGCGTGGTTTTAAAGAGAGATTAAGCGTTCGGTCAATCTCACGGAATCCAATGACACGCGCATCTAAAACTTGTCCCAAACGAGGTTCCGCATAGCGCTCACTTGGATGGATAAATCCAAGCATGTTGTTCTCTGGTAGATAGACGAAAGTTCCTGATAATTTGAGACGGTAAACAATGGCAGGCCAATTTTGATTCTGCATGTTATTGTAGGCAGGACGTGCCAATCGTTGGAAATCTTCCTGATAAGCTAAGATTCCCCAGATACGGTCCTTCTTATCCACTTCTAGACGAATATAAAGTCGATCACCTTTCTTTGGCCAGAGTTCTTTAAGTTCAGGGAGAATATCAAGTGACACAACGATTTCCTTGTCTGGTAATCCTGTATCAACAAAAGCCCCAAGGTCCTTACGAACCTCTGTTACGGTTCCCCAACCAAATTGTTCCTGAGTTGCAGTCACTTCTGTAGTAGTGAGGCGCAATTTTTGCTTCATATCTGTGTAAGCAAAACCTTTGACCGTATCACCAACTGTATGCTGACCTTCTTCTTTAGCTAGGGCATATGTTTGACCATCCTTTTGAACAAAGTAAAAACGGTCATTTTCATCGATGATGAGTCCAACGATAAAACTTGCAAGATTTGTATTCATATTTCCTTCTTTCGAATAAAACTCAGCCAGCAATGCCAACTGAGTTTTTCTGTTTATTTCTTAGACTTCCAAGATTTCTTTTTCTTTGTTGGCAGTCATTTCGTCGATGTGTTTAACAGCATCGTCTGTTGCTTTTTGAATATCTTTTTCAAGAGTCTTCAATTCGTCTTCAGTGATTTCTTTTGCTTTTTCTTGTTTCTTAGCCTCGTCCATAGCATCACGACGGATATTACGGATAGCAACTTTAGCATTTTCACCGACTTTTTTCACTTCTTTAGCAAGGTCGCGACGAGTTTCTTCTGTGAGAGCTGGGATTACCAAGCGAATAACAGAGCCATCGTTAGCTGGTGTAATACCTAGGTCTGAAGCATTCAAAGCACGTTCGATATCTTTCAAAGATGATTTGTCAAATGGTGTTACCAACAAAACACGCGCTTCTGGGATTGTGATAGAAGCAATTTGGTTAAGTGGTGTTTCAACACCATAGTACTCAACGTGGATGCGGTCAAGCAAGCTAGCATTAGCACGGCCAGCACGAATACTTCCAAACTCACGAGCAAGTGAGTGGTGAGATTGGGTCATTCTCTCTTTTGCTTTTTCTACGATTGCGTTTGCCATAATCTTTTCTTATTCCTTTTCTTCGATATTATTTGAAACTGTAGTTCCGATATTTTCACCAAATACAACACGTTTAATATTTCCTGGTTGGTTCATGTTGAAAACTACCAAGTCAATATCATTGTCCATTGAAAGTGTTGAAGCTGTTGAGTCCATGATACGGAGACCTTTATTGATCACGTCACGGTGAGTCAACTCTTCAAATTTAACAGCTGTCTTATCTTTTTTAGGATCAGCATTGTAGACACCATCAACCCCATTCTTAGCCATCAAGATAGCGTCCGCTTCAATCTCAGCTGCACGAAGAGCCGCTGTTGTATCTGTTGAGAAGTATGGTGAACCAATTCCCGCACCAAAGATAACTATGCGTCCTTTTTCAAGATGACGAAGAGCACGACCACGAACGTAAGGTTCTGCTACTTGTTGCATAGCAATGGCTGTTTGAACACGTGTATCCACACCAACTTGTTGCAATGAATCTGCCATTACAAGAGCATTCATAACGGTTCCAAGCATTCCTGTATAATCTGCTTGTACACGATCCATTCCAGCTTCTGCAGCAGGTTCTCCACGCCAGAGATTTCCTCCACCAATAACGAGGGCAATCTCAATACCTAAGTTATGTACTTCTTGAATTTCTTGAGCCATTGCTTGAACTGTTTTGATGTCAATTCCGACACCACGTTCGCCAGCAAGGGCCTCACCTGATAACTTAATCAAAATACGTTTATATTTGGGTTCCACCTGACTTCGCTCCTTTATTTTATTCAAACTATTCTATCACATTTTTTGAGAATTTTATAGTCTCATGAGTTATTCTTTTGAAAATTTTAAACGGATAAAAAGTTTTCCAAATCAGCCAAGGCACGCTCTGCAATTTTTTCATAACGAGCCTTCTTATCACGAATGCGGTCGCCTTCCAATTCCTTGATAATTCCGAAATTGACGTTCATTGGTTGGAAGTGTTTACTATCAGCATGGGTGATGTAATGAGCTAGACTTCCAATTGCTGTTGTCTCTGGGAAAATAGCAGGACTTTCTCCCTTGAAAATACGAGCTGCGTTAATACCAGCTACTAGACCTGATGCCGCTGACTCAACATAGCCTTCCACACCCGTCATCTGACCAGCGAAGAATAGATTTGGCTGTTTCTTAGAACGGTATGTCTGCTCAAGAAGATTTGGTGAATCCATGTAAGAATTGCGGTGCATGACTCCATAACGGACAAACTCTGCATTTTCAAGACCTGGAATCATTTGGAAGACACGCTTTTGTTCTCCCCATTTAAGGTGAGTTTGGAAACCAACGATGTTATAAAGACTACCTGCAGCATTGTCCTGACGAAGCTGAACGACCGCATAAGGAGTTTTAAAGTCTCCATCACGAGGACCTGTGTAATCGTCTGGATACTCCAAACCAACTGGTTTCATAGGACCATAGAGCATGGTTTTGATACCCCGTTTAGCCATGACTTCGATTGGCATGCATCCTTCAAAATATTTTTCTTTTTCGAAAGAATTCAACGGAGCTTCTTCTGCATTGACCAAGGCTTCATGGAAATCCATAAACTCTTGCTTGGTCATAGGAGCATTGAGATAGGCTGCTTCTCCCTTATCATAACGAGATTTGAGATAAACCTTATTCATATTAATCGTATTAACATCCACAATAGGCGCTGCAGCATCGTAGAAATAAAAACCGTCACCACCATTAAGAGCATGAATTTTCTCAGCAAGTGCATCGCTAGTCAAGGGACCAGTCGCCACAACTGTAATAACATCCGTTGGCAATTCTGTAATTTCGTCACGAACGACCTCAATCAAGGGATGGTTGGCAATCTTTTCAGTAACCATTTGAGAAAAACCGTCACGGTCCACCGCGAGAGCACCACCTGCAGGAACACGGGTTGCTTCAGCAGATTCCAAGATAAGAGAACCTAGGCGACGCATTTCTTCTTTGAGGAGGCCGACAGCATTTGTAAGAGCATCCCCACGCAAGGAATTAGAACACACTAATTCTGCAAAATTGTCAGTTTTGTGTTGTGGTGTTGACTTGACACCACGCATTTCATAAAGTTTAACTGGAATACCACGCTCTGCGATTTGGTAGGCTGCTTCAGAACCCGCCAATCCCGCACCGATAACATTGATATAAGATTGAGACACGACACTAATACCTCTTTGGGAGTGTGAATTTCCTGAATCGGGTTAAAAAAGTTCAACGAACTTGCTTCGCTTTCGAATTTTTTGACTCAGGCTGAAAAAGTCCCCCGGACTTTTTCACTCCCACAAATCTTTCTATTTTTTTCTTCTTCTAGTATAACAAAAAAAGGGAAGAAGGCAAACTTCCCTGTCTAGTTGTTTTCTTGATTGTCTTCCCATTCGTGATAAGCAGCGTAGAGCTGGCTTTTGTTCCATTGGTAAATCTTTGCAACTTCCTTAATGGCCTGATTTTTCTTCATACCTTGATGAATGCGGTCCTGTATCTCAGAAAATAAATCCTCTTCATCCTTATCTTCTACTTCTTGACTAGCACCCTCCACAATGAGAAGGCATTCGCCTTTAAGAGGTGTTTCAGAAATACTTTCTAATAATTCAGTAATAGTTCCACGCTGATATTCTTCAAAGATTTTAGTCAATTCTCTGACCAAAACCACCGAGCGATCACCGTAGACTTCTAGCATATTTTCTAGCGTATCCGCCACACGGTGAGGTGATTCATAGAAAATCTGGGTCTCTGGATAAGCTTTTTTCGCTTCGAAAAACTGCTTTTGCTGGCCCGATTTTCGTGGTAAGAAACCATAAAAAATGTGAGGTTGTGGTGCTAAGCCACTGGCAATCAAGGCAGAAATCCCTGCACTAGCTCCTGGAACTGTGACAACTGCGATATCTTCTTCAATGGCAGCCTTGACCAAATCATGCCCCGGGTCAGAAATACTAGGCATCCCTGCATCAGATACTTGGGCAAGATTTTGACCTTGCTTCAACAAACCAATCAAATCAGGAATTTTTTCCTTGGCGTTATGTTCGTGAAAACTAATTTGCTTGGTTGAGATCTCAAAATGCTTGAGCAAAAGTCCAGTATTACGAGTATCTTCTGCCGCGATCCAGTCGACCTCTTTCAAGGTCTGAATGGCGCGAAAAGTCATATCATCTAGATTACCAATTGGCGTTGCGACTAGATAAAGCTTACCATAGGGAGTATGTCCCTTAAAACTCTTTTGAATCTGCATACTTACTCCCTAAATAACAATTCATCACAAAACATGCATTCCGCATCTTGCTCTCGACGTTGACCATAAAAGTCACGGCAAACATGAAAACCGTCCTCATAAATGCGACGGACATTTTCCCTTACATGTTTCGTTTTGGCTGGAGCTGTCTCCTCAACCTCTCCCAAACGTTCTCTCAGTTTATCATTTTCTAAACGAAGAGCTGTATTTTCCTCTACCAGACTCTTGAGATTTTTTTTGATGGCTTCGACGTCTGCCAAGGTTACCAACAATTGCTGTGAAAAGTCATCTAAAGCATCAAATAATTCTTTTTTATTCATTACAGCCCTTTCTATAATCTATCTTTACTTTAAATTTTTTTGTAAAACCAGGTATTCCAAAGCGTTTTGAAAGCTAACATTGGCCCGCCACATTTTTCGAGTTTGGACGAGATTTTGCAAGATGTTCCGCGCAGAAACATTGAGAACCTCCTGACCAGCTAATACCTCTAAAATTCTGAGCACTTGATCTTGCTTTTCTTTATCATCAGCCAAACTCGTTAGTTTCGCAACCTGCAAATAGGATTCTTTTTTATGGGCTAAAAGCCAAGAAAAGAGGCGTTCACTTTCATCTACTAGTGTCCAAAATCCTGCTTGATGCACTAGCTTATCAGCCTCTGCCTGTGATTGACTAAACTGAGCCAATAGCTTAGCTTTATTTTTTACTAAACCAGCCTCTTCAAGCTGTGACATTAAAGTAGAGACTTGCTTCTTAAATTGGAAAATCTGTGTTCGACTTCGAATCGTTGGTAACATCTGTTCTTCATCATCGGTCAAAAAGAAAATATAAATCTCACTTTGTGGCTCTTCAATAACCTTCAAGAGTGAATTTGCAGCATTCACATGCATTTTTTCAGCTTGCTCGATAATAAAGACCTGACGTTGATTTTCAATACCAGACTGGGAAAATTGACCAACTAATTCTCGAATACGTTCCGTCTTAATAACTTGATTCAGAGGTTTAATTATGGTCACATCAGGAAACTCTTCCTGCTCAATCAATTTACAATTCCGACATTTTTCACAAGGAAAAATACCAGTTTTCTCACTACAAAAGAGACTTTTAGACAAAAAAAGGGCCATCTCTAAACTTCCAAAATTACCTGAAAAGAGATAAGCGTGATTGAGTTGCCCTTGCTCTAAGATATGAACAAACCGTTCAAATTGTAGAGGCTGACAAGCTCTTAATTGCTCTTGCTTCATCTCCTTAATCCCATCCTGTCAAAAAGTAGCTGCTGCGTATTTTCAATCACTTGATCAAGTGGTAGGCTAGCATCGATTTTTTCGATGCGATTTCCTTCTCTTTCAATAAGAGAAAGGTAACCTTGACGAACTTTTCGGTGTAGATCCAGACCTTCCATGTCCAAACGATTGACTTCCCGATCACTATTGGCAGCAATACGTGCCAGTCCCTCTTCCACCTCAATATCAAAATAAAGAGTTAGATCAGGTTTCAGTCCATCTGTTGCAAACTGATTAAGCCAATCAATAGCATCGATATCTAAACCACGCCCAAAGCCCTGATAAGCAACAGAACTATCGATAAAGCGATCCATGATAACCAGTTTTCCAGCTGTAAGTGCTGGTAAGACCTTTTCCACCAAGTGTTGTCGACGACTAGCAATATAGAGGAGAAGCTCAGTCTTAGGATCCATTTCAGTATGACTAGGATCTAGGATAACTTCGCGAATTTTTTCTCCAATTAAGACCCCACCTGGTTCGCGCGTTGTTAAAACTTCTACTCCCCTATTCTCTAATACAGGGATTAGAGCTTCAAGAACGCTTGTTTTTCCTGCTCCCTCTGGTCCCTCAAGAGAGACTAAAAATCCTTTTGACATGTCTAACTCATTTCTATTTTTCTCTCTTCTATTCTATCAAAAAAATGGGGATTTGTGAAAAGCTTTTTTCATTTTCTACTTTGTAAGAAAAAAAGAGAGTGAGTTTTAATGCTCACCTCTTATTTGCCTAATTCTTGAGTTTTTTTGTAGGCTTGATTGACAGCATCCATAACGGTTCCTCTAAAAGCATGCTCTTCTAGACTTGCTACACCAGCAATGGTCGAACCACCTGGGCTACAAACTTGGTCTTTCAAGACTCCAGGATGTTGTTGACTTTCTAGGACCATTTGACCTGCACCAACTACTGTTTGAGCCGCCATTTTCAGAGCCATTTCTCGTGGCAATCCTGTTTGAACTCCTGCATCTGCCAAAGCTTCGATAAATAGATAGACAAAGGCAGGACCACAACCTGCAAGCCCTGTTGCCGCATCTATTAAAGCATCGCTTAATTCAACTAACTGACCAGCCTTGACTAACAGTTGACAAAAAAGTTCATTGTCTTCTGGATGACAATTTGCAGACAAGGCATAACTAATCACTCCTTGCCCAATAGCAACAGGTGTATTAGGCATGATGCGAATAATCCTATGGTGACTTGGAAGAAGACTAGCGAGTTTTTCCAAGGTCAAACCAGCTGCCATGGAAATCAAAAGAAGACTTTCTCGTTTCTCAAGGATTGACTGATATTGAGTAAGCAGTTCTGAGAACTGTGCTGGCTTTACTCCTAGAAAAATCACATCTGCTTCTGCAAAGATTTCGTCATTGATAGAAGCCAGACCACCATAATTGGCAATAAAAGCATCCACCTTAGCTTGACTACGATTTGCAAGGAGAATCTGATAATTAATCTTTGCCTGCAAGACAGCCTTAGCCAAGCTGGAACCCATATTTCCCAAACCGATAAATCCAATCTTCATCTCTTACTCCCTTATCTGTCCGTCACCAGTAACCACATATTTGTAGCTGGTCAATTCCTTCAAGCCCATTGGACCACGAGCATGCAATTTTTGAGTAGAAATCCCCATTTCACAACCTAGACCAAATTGGCCACCATCTGTAAAACGAGTCGAAGCATTGACATAAACCGCTGCCGAGTCTACTTGATCTGTAAAGTAAGCTATAGCATCAGCATTTTCAGTCACAATCGCATCCGAATGATGGGTGCTATGGACTTCTATATGCTCTACAGCTTCCTCAAGACTAGAAACTACTTTTACAGCTAGGACATAGTCTAAAAACTCAGTGTCAAAATCTTGTGGCTCCGCTGCTATCCCAGAAATAAATTGACTAGCTTTCTCATCTAGACGCAATTGAATCGGTTCCAGTCCAGCTTCTTTTCGATCGGCAACCAGAACTTGCTCCAAGCGAGGAAGGAAGCTTGCCGCCTTGTCTTGATGAACAAGCAGCACTTCCATGGCATTGCAGACTGAAGGACGACTAGTTTTAGCGTTATTGATAATAGACAGTGCCTTGTCTTCATCCGCATCTTTGTCAACGTAGACATGAACAATCCCTGTACCTGTTTCGATAACTGGCACAATTGCATTCTCAACGACAGCATTAATTAACCCGGCACCTCCGCGAGGAATAAGAAGATCTAGATAACCCTTAGCCTTCATCATGGCATAACTACTTTCACGGCTAGTATCTTCTACTAATTGAATGACATCTGGATGAATAGTCGTTGTCTCCAAGCCCTTCTTCAAGGCTGTGACAATGGCATGAGCTGTTTGGTAGGCATCCTTACCGCTCCGAAGAACAACCGCATTTCCACTCTTGAGAGCAAGGGCAGCTGCATCAGACGTCACATTTGGACGACTTTCATAGATAATGCCAATAACACCCATAGCCACACGCTTCTTAGTAATGACCAAACCATTTTCAAGCTGACTTCTTTCTAGGACTTCACCGATTGGATCTGGTAAAGCAACTACATCACGAATGCCTGTTGCCATAGCTTCTATACGCCCTGCATCCAAATAAAGACGATCCAGCATAACATCTGATATTTTACCCTTTGCTGCTTCCATATCAAGGACATTAGCTGCTAAAATCTCTTCAGTAGCTGCTAATAAGTGATCAGCCATGGCTAGCAAGGCTTGGTTTTTTACTGTTTCACTAGCTGTGTTAATCGACTTTTTAACAGCCTGTACCTGTTCAAATTGTTCTTGTGTACTTACCATAGTTTACCTCTAAAATTCTGTAAAGAGTAGTTGGATTTCAGGAGTAATGGAAATCCAGTCATCACGATGAATCAGGACACCCTTGGCTTTTTGAGAACGAAGGACATCTTTAAGCCCCGATGCACCTAGTTGCACTCTACCTTTTCCGAGTGATTTTCCAGTTTCCTTATCAAATACTGTTACAATATCACCATAAGAAAAATTGCTCTCAACATCTACAACCCCTGATAAAAGGAGACTCTTTCCATGTTGAGAGAGGGCTTCTGCCGCCCCTCTATCAACCCAAATAGCCCCCTGACTTTTGGCATAAAAAGCTAGCCATTGTTTCTGGGTACGGAGCCCCTTCTCCTGTGCAACAAAGTAAGAACCGTCCTTGGTCTTCTCTGCTGCCTCTATCATAGCATCAGCTTTCAAGGATGAACAAATATAAACAGGTACTCCTGACTCTGTCGCAATAGTCGCTGCCTTGATCTTAGTCAGCATACCTCCAGTTCCATTAGATGAACCTGCTCCGCCAGCCATATCGATAATTTCACGATTGATGGTCTCGATTCGCTCCAAGCGTTTAGCTCTTGGATCCGAGTTAGGATTACCAGTATAAAGACCATCTACATCTGTTAAGAGAACCAAAAGATCTGCCTGCACCATTGCTGCAACCTGGGCACTAAGTGTATCATTATCTCCTACCTTAAGTTCGTCAATAACGACACTATCATTCTCATTGATGATAGGAATTGCACCACGATTTAGAAGGACAGATAAAGCTTGATGGGCATTTTTATAACGTCGCTTATCGACAAAATCATCCTGAGTTAGCAAGATTTGCGCTGAAACAATCTGTCTTAAGAGCAAATTTGTTGTATATTCTTCCAGAAGCAATCCTTGACCAACCGCTGCTGAAGCTTGCTTATCCGCAATCTTTGTTGGTCGTTTTTTAAATCCTAAGGCTCCGAAACCTGCTGCAACAGCCCCAGAAGACACCAAAATCAGCTCATGACCTGCTTCATGCAGCATTGCAAGCTGTTGTGTAATAGCTTTTACTTTACTGCGAGATAAACTTCCATCTTTATGTGTCAGGGATGAAGTCCCTACCTTAAATACGATACGCTTGTACTTCATATTTCTCTCCAAATTTAATATTTAACCATTTTACCATGATTTTATGAAATTGTAAAAAAGGAACTCTCTCACTTTTGATCGAAAAAAAAGAACCTTGCATAGCAAGATTCTTTTAGTGTCTGACTTAAATAATTGTTCTTCTGGGAACTAAATCGAATTAAGCTTCGATTTCTGTAACCATACCTGAACCAACAGTACGTCCACCCTCACGGATAGAGAATGTAGTACCTTGTTCTACGGCGATTGGGTGGATCAACTCAACGTCGATTGTCACGTTATCACCTGGCATTACCATTTCAGTACCTGCTGGAAGTTCGATTGAACCTGTAACGTCAGTAGTACGGAAGTAGAATTGTGGACGGTAGTTGTTGAAGAATGGAGTGTGACGTCCACCTTCTTCTTTAGTAAGGATGTAAACTTCACCTTTGAATTTAGTGTGTGGGTTGATTGAACCTGGTTTAGCGATAACTTGTCCACGTTCGATTTCGTCACGTTGAACACCACGAAGAAGGACACCTACGTTGTCTCCTGCAAGACCTTCGTCAAGTTGTTTACGGAACATTTCAACACCAGTAACAACAGCTTTTTTAGTTTCTTCTTTGATACCAACGATTTCGATTTCGTCGTTGACACGAACAGTACCACGGTCGATACGTCCTGAAGCAACTGTACCACGTCCAGTGATTGAGAATACGTCTTCGACTGGAAGAAGCAATGGTTTGTCAGTGTCACGTTCTGGTTCTGGAATGTACTCATCAACAGTGTTCATCAATTCCATGATGATGTCTTCGTATTTAGAGTCACCTTCAAGAGCTTTAAGAGCTGAACCTTGGATAACTGGAAGATCGTCACCTGGGAAGTCGTATTCTGAAAGAAGGTCACGGATTTCCATTTCAACCAATTCAAGCAATTCTTCGTCGTCAACCAAGTCGATCTTGTTCATGAAGACGATAAGGTGTTTAACACCAACCTGACGTGAAAGAAGGATGTGCTCACGAGTTTGTGGCATTGGTCCGTCAGTTGAAGCTACTACAAGGATAGCTCCGTCCATTTGAGCGGCACCAGTGATCATGTTTTTAACGTAGTCCGCGTGTCCTGGAGCGTCGATGTGAGCGTAGTGACGTTTTTCAGTTTCGTACTCAACGTGCGCAGTGTTGATTGTGATACCGCGTTCGCGTTCTTCTGGAGCAGCATCGATAGACGCATAGTCTTTAGGTTGGTTAACTGCTGAAGGCAAGCGACGTGCCAAAACAGTTGTGATAGCTGCAGTTAGGGTAGTTTTACCGTGGTCAACGTGTCCGATAGTACCAATGTTAACGTGTGGTTTACTACGATCGTATTTTTCTTTTGCCATTTGAGTAAAAGCCTCCAATAAAATATATTTTATAGATAGACAGTAGGCAATACAGTCTAACTTTCCTTACTATTTTATCAAATTTTAGCTAAATTGCAAGTGTTTTACAAAGTTTTTATTAATTATTCTTATTCTTACTATAAGTTGCAGATTTATTGATAAAAAAAGAAACAGATGAATCCGTTTCTTTTTAAAATCTTTATTTTTCTCCCACTTCTTGTACTTCTTTATGTTTTTCATAAAGTCGGACTAGGAATTTGGATATTTCTTTGAGAATTGAGTAGGTAGGAACGGCAACGATCATACCTACGACACCATAGATATTACTTGACAACAATAATAGGACGAGAATTGTAATCGGATGAACTTTCATGACTCCACCAACAATACGAGGGTATAGGATATTCCCATCTACTTGTTGGATAATCAGCATATAGATAACTGCTATAATCATCTTTTGAGGATCCGTAAACAGATTTGAAATAATCATCGGAATTAGTCCAATACTCGGTCCAACATAAGGAATCAAATTTGCTAAACCTGAGAAAATAGCAAAAACTAATGCATATTTTAAGCCAATCACACTATAACCGATAAAAGCCAAACACCCGATAATGAACGCATCGATTGATACTCCACTTATGTAACGGGAAATAGTCTCATTCAAGTTTGTTATTAAACCAGATATATTGAGTTTGTCTCGCTTTAAAATAGTTCTTTCTAGCATCGGTAAGAATTTATGACCATCTAAAAGGAAATAAATCAAGAAAACCGGTGTCATAATGATAATTAAAACAGTGCTTACCAAAGCTGAAAGGACACTTCCCACACTATTTGTCACACTATTCAAGATATTCTGTAAAATATCGACATAAGAAAGATTTAATTGTTGGATTGTTTGTTGAATATCTAGCTCTTGGAAAGTAGGATATTTCGATAATTCTATCACTAAATCTTGGATTCGAGAATAGATATCTTGGCTAGAATTAATCAAGCTACTCAACTGATTAATTAAAATCGGCAAGAGATAGACGACAGCTATCACTATGGTTCCAAAGAGAACACAAAGTGTTAACAAAATACCAATGATTCGATTAATGCGACATTCCTTCTCTAAAAAAATGACGATTGGATTTGTTAAGTAGTATAGAAATCCACCTAGTAAAAAGGGAATCATGATTGTATTTACGACACTTACAAACGGTGTAATAATAGCACCCATTTCTCGCCATAAGTAGAAAATAAGGGTTATTAATAATATCTCAGTGGTCCAGAAGAATAATTTATTTCTCCGAAACATATGCCACCTCCTCTTTTTCCTATTTTACCATATTTCGAAAAAGATTGATAACCTACATTATAAAAACAAGAATATTTTTTGTCTTTATGATAGAATAAAGTTACTATGAAGAAATTATTTTTAACATTAATCACGCTTATTTCATTTGGTTCTGCTACTACTGTTTTTGCTCAGGATTTTGATGTCGCAGCAAAACATGCCATCGCTGTTGAGGCTAACAGTGGTAAGATTTTATATGAAAAAGATGCGACACAACCGGTTGAAATTGCCTCTATCAGTAAACTACTTACCGTTTACCTAGTATATGAAGCTCTAGAGCAAGGCAAAATCACTCTTTCTACCCCAGTGGAAATTTCAGATTACCCCTACCAGCTTACAACCAACTCCGAAGCAAGTAACGTTCCCATGGAAGCTCGTAACTACACTGTTGAAGAGTTGCTAGAAGCAACATTGGTATCTAGTGCCAATAGTGCAGCTATCGCGTTGGCAGAAAAGGTTGCTGGATCAGAAAAAGACTTTGTTGATATGATGAAGGCTAAACTTCTTGAATGGGGAATTCAAGATGCTACCCTCGTCAATACAACTGGTCTAAATAATGAAACTCTTGGGAATAATATCTATCCTGGTTCTAAGAAAGATGACGAAAATAAGATGAGCGCCTATGATGTTGCAGTTGTCGCTCGTAATCTTATCCTCAAATATCCTCAGGTTTTAGAAATCACGAAAAAACCTTCTTCCACTTTTGCAGGAATGACTATTCATTCTACAAACTCAATGTTAGATGGTATGCCTGCTTACCGTGGTGGTATTGATGGTCTTAAGACTGGAACAACTGATAAAGCAGGTGCTTCTTTTGTTGGTACGACTGTTGAAAAAGGAATGCGTATCATTACCGTTGTCCTTAACGCCGACAACCAAGATACAAATCCTTACGCTCGTTTCACAGCAACTTCAGCTCTTCTGGACTATATCTCATCTAATTTTGCTCTCCAAACAATCGTTAAGCAGGGAGAAAGCTACCAAGATAGCAAATCTCCAGTTTATGACGGGAAGCAAGATACGGTTACAGCAGTCGCTAAAGAAGATATAAAAATTGTTCAACGTCTTGGTAGTCGAGCGGAATCAAGTGTTACATACACACCTGATGCTACTGAGCATGTTGCTCCTCTAGAAGCAGGTACGGTCGTTGGACATCTGACCTATGACGACAAGGACTTAGTCGGTCAAGGTTATATCACAACTGACAAACCAACCTTTGAAATGGTTGCTGATAAAAATGTTGAGAAAGCCTTCTTCTTAAAAGTATGGTGGAATCGTTTCGTTCGATTTGTAAATGAAAAATTATAAAAAAATCGCGAAAAGTCTGACCTGACACATAGCAGTTTAGTTAAATGGGTTAATATTAGCGAGCCAAGTCGTTTGGCTCGCTTTTTTCATTGTTTAGTTTTCCGATGAAATTATAGTAAATGTCAATCTGAATAATGCGATTACGTTTCGTACCAGTTGGTTTATGAATCACAATCTTGTCAATCAGTTCATTCACTATTTCAACGGTTAGTTCTGGTAGCTCTGTATATTTCAAAATTCTCGCCATAAACTTGGAGATATTAAGGCTGTCTTCTTGTTGTTTGGTGAGTTTTTCGGTTAAGTCAGAAATGGAAGTTTGAAGTTGTTTCTGTTCTTCTTCATAGCTCTGACTTAGTTTCACAAAGCGTTCATCTGAAATTTTACCAAGTAGATTATCTTCATAAAGCTTCTGAATGATGCTGTCAATCTCTTTAGAGCGGTATTCGTCCTTTTGAAGTTGCAGTTGCTGGCGTTTGCTATCCTTGCAGAATTGCGCTTGGCTTTGCTGTTCTATCTTCTTCAAAAAGGTTTCTTGGTCTAATTGGCACTCGTGGATAGTTTGACGAAGTTTGTCGCTTACAATCTCAATCAGGGCGGATTTTTGAATGTAGTGGGGATTTTCACAACCATCAATCGGCTTACGGTAGGCAGAACATTTATAGTGGTCGTGATTAAGTCCGTTTTTCTCTTGTGGGCAAAAATAATGCTTTCGCCCACAAGTTCCACAAAAAACTAATCCTGCAAACAAATTCTCGTGACCAGCCCGATTTTTATACCGTTGATTAGACCGCTTATGACTTCTCATTTTCTGTACAATATCAAAAGTTTCTTGGTCAATTATCGCTTCATGAGTATTTTTGAAAATCAACCAATCCTCCTTTGAGTTATCCACCTTACGTTTATCTTTGTAAGATTTTGTCCGTGTTCGAAGATTGACAGTATGCCCGAGATATTCTTCACGCCCTAAGATAGCACTTAGAGTTTCTCGCGTCCAAAAATATGGCAAAGTTTCCACATTTGGGCTGGAAGAAATAGACTTCAAACCGATTTCTATTCGATGGCGGTCTGGTTTAAAAATTTTGTCATTTTCTAACCCTTTTGCAATCTCCGAAAGGCTTTTCCCGCTTTTTGCTTCTTGAAAAATCCGTTTCACAACTTCACTGGCAACTGAGTCAATAATCCAATTTTTAGGGTTGCTTGAATCTTTGAGATAGCCGTAAGGTGGGTTAGTAGTCACTCGCTCACCAGCTTTGGCTTTAGCTTGAACCACCGCTCGAATCTTCTTGCTGGTATCTGCCGCATACATTTCGTCCATTAAACTCTTGATTGGCAAGAAAATAGAATTAGTTTCATTAGGTTTATTCGAATCTACGCCATCGTTTAAGGCAATAAAGCGGACATCAAAGCTAGGGAAAGTAATTTCCGTTAGTTGACCAACCTTGATATAAGAGCGACCTAAACGGCTCAAATCCTTAACGATAAAGTTTGAAACTTGCCGATTTTCCACCAGTCTAAGTGCTTCCGAAATTGCTGGGCGGTCAAAATTTGTGCCACTAAAGCCATCATCAACGAAAAGAACTGGATTTAGCAGTTTTTCTCTCGCTACTACATCAAGAAGAATATTCTTCTGATTGATAATTGAGTTACTATCTCCGTCCAGTCCATCATCTTGACTTAAGCGACAATAAACCACTGTAATATCTGAAAGTTTCGAAGTGTCTACTTGTCTATAATCTGAAATTGTCAAAGTTCTGTTCATGTGTTTTTCTCCTTTTGGAGTTCACACACCTTATACTTCTATTATACCATTTTTACTACTGTTAAAGTAGTGATTTATCGCTTAAAATCAACCTTTCTAGGATATTTTCAAGATTGCGATTTCCAGTAAAACGGTGACGGACTAAGTAAGTCGTTCGACCAATTCGACAAATTTCATCGGCGGTGCGTGAGGGCTGGTTTGAATCTCGGTCTTTATTCTTTTGATTCATTAGCTATTCCTCCCTTGATATAATCTGGGTATTCTTCAAGTGTTATTACAGTGAACAGTTCCCAAAAGTTATATAGTTCATTTTGAATAACTTTCGAGATAGCGAGCTTACGCTTATCGTCTGGCACTATCCAGAGCACAAATGGGAAAACTTCCTTTTGTCGCTGTTCAATACCTGAACGATAATATTCAATATATTTCTTACAAGTATTTACAATACGTGCAAGACTTTCCGTGCTTCGGTCTATTTCCAGAAAATAATAGTCTTCGTAATCGTGATTAACCAGCTCTAAATAAGCATCAGGTTTTAGAGTTCTACCTATACCTGAAAGTTTTTGGTAGCTGCGCCAAGAGTTCGGCTCAAAGGAAAAAGTTTCAAGCGATAGCTTTTCTGAATCTCGAATGGTTTCTAGTGTCTCAACAAAAATTTCCGTAATTGCTAAAGTATGCTCAACATGATGTTGGGTTGGCTCGTATTTATTTTTATAGCGCAAAACAACTGTTTCATCTTGGTTTTTAAGGAATTTTAATCCCTGAAAAGTAATTTGCCAAACATAAGAAGCAGAGCCACGGCGTGCGCCACCAATTCGCCGTTTTAAGTGTGAAACTAATCCAGCTTTCTTCAGACTTTGAAGCGCAAAATTAGTTCGGCGAATTGCGGTGTCAGCTCTCACGCTACTGGCAAAAAATAATCTTGCTAACTGGTTGGTAGTCGCATATCTTGCTTGACTTAAAAAGTAAAGAATTTGCGAGTCATTATCTATTTTGTAATTCCATTTCATCTGTTTTGTTCTCCATTAAAATTTAAAGGTGTGCTCCCGTAAAATGTGCTTAGTTACGGAGTAAGTCGTGTGAGTAAAAATCCTAAAAACCTTTATTCATCAGGGGTGGATAGATTTTCTTCATCAACACGATTCGAAGAGCGATTGGAATACTTTTTGCGCCCTAAATCTGTTAATTTTTGGTTAGAATTTTCATTTTTCGAAGAAGATTTTTCAAAAATGTAGTTTTCGAATTGGCTTTCAATTTCTGAAATATCTTGTCCGTATCGGCTCAAGCTATTCAAAAATGGCACACGACTATCTCTAATTTTTGGTTTAGGTGGGTATGCTTTACTAATAATCCAACGATAAGTATTTTGTGAAATTTCAGTACGAATATATGCCCAAAATGGCGGTAAGCTGTAAAAATCTTCTTTATCAATCTCCAGAGTATATTTTGCCATTTCGCGAGCTTCATCAAGATTTAAACCAAAAACAATTTTATTCGCAACATTAGATTCAATTCCAGCTTTTAACTGGGGCGACATCTGTGCGAGGTGCTGGAAGCCGATATTCCAGCCAACATTAAACTGGCGAGATTGCGAAAGTGCTTCGTCTAAGTTAGAATTGGGGATTCCTAAGAAAGTTGGTGTTTCATCAATATAGATAAAGACAGATTGGCGTTTGCTTGGATCAACCGAAGACTGGCGCAAAATTAACATCCAGAGCATAGAAGTAATAAGACTACCAATTAGCTTCGTAGACTCTGAACCAATTACCGCTTTATTTAGTGGAATCAATACGATTTTTCGGCTTTTGAAGATTTCTGCAAGACTGAAATTTAGATTAGTTTGTCCCAACATTGCCCGAAGTTGCGGACGAAGCAAAAACTGTCGGAATTTATTCAAAATGGGGTTTAACATCTGGTGACGTTGAGCTTCACTGAGTAGCTCAAACCAGTTCCAGAAACTTTCCAGCCCGATTGGGTCTTTTAACTCTCTTAATAGTTTATTTCGAAAGGACTGATTAGTCAGCAGACTCGGTAACATGATTAAAGAGGTATTTGGAATTCTAGCAAGCGTTAGAAAACTGTGCGATAGAATATCCAGTGAGTAAATTCCAAAATGTTCAGGATAAAGCCCTTTAAATAGCTCCAGTAGATAATCTGCAATTACTTCGGGTTCAATACCGTGTTTTGTGAGTTCAAAAGGGTTAATACCAATAACTCGTTTGGCAGTTGGCGAGATGACTACAATATCTTCATCATGTTCATCTGATGTGCGCTCTAATAGTTCATGAGTAAGTTGACCTTTGGCATCCACCACAACAACGCTATGATTTTTAGAGTTTATATCTGATAAAATCAAGTGACTCATAGCGGTGGTTTTTCCACAACCTGTTGAACCGAGAAAAACGGTGTGCTTTTTGCCAGCTTGCGCTGAAATTTGAATTGGTCTTGGTTGACTTTCAACCGTTTGCGCCAAACTTCGCTGAATCTTCCGATTAATATTGTAGCCTAAAGGTGGCACTACTAATTTAGGGTGAACATTTGGCACACCTGAAATATTTTCTTCCCCAATAGGTAAAAGCATGAAACAAGCTAAGTCTGAGATGGATAAACTATATGGGAAAGACCAAGAGGCTTGTGCTTGATTAAGTTTTTGGATAGCTAATGGTTTTAATTTAATGGTTGCATTTGATTCCATCATGCGAAAACTACTAAGTAGGCTGTCAAAAAATTCTTTTGTTCGCAAAATACTGCGAGATTGGACACCAAGACGAATTTCACACTTAAAAGTAGATTGGTTCAATTTTTGTTTCATCAGCTTTTTTGAATTTTCGGAAAGCTCAGGAATATTATTTGTAATCACTTGATACCATTTAGCGGATAAATTCGGCAAATCTTTTGGTTGAGGGCGAGGCGGTGAGCCTGCACCAATAACCAACTGAACAACTACTGTTTCGTCTGGCTGAAGTATTTTTGAAATTGCAAGGCTTGAACGTATCATGTTTTCTACAGAGTCCGTTTTTAAAGCATAGTGAGATTCTTTAATGTTCACTAACCGTGCAATCGAAAGTTTTTCGCGTTTAGGAACTCTTGAAAACTGAATAGCTCGGTGCGATTGAATTAGTTGGCTGATATGTCGCTTGTCTTGTTCTTCCGTTCCTAGTAGATAGCGCACGCGATTCTTAGATAATCGAATTTCAAAGATAACTGCTTTGCGCCGACTTAGCCCCACCAGTTGACCCAACATAGATTTCACATCATCTATCTCAAACGGGCGTTGCCAGTGAAACTCGCTCCAAGATAAGGCTTCAAACTTACGTCTCATCTTTACCTCCATTCTTTAGATTTAATAATCCGAAAGGCAAGCCAGCCGATGAAAACAACCACAGTCGCCAAAACCAAGAACCACCAAACTTCCAGAATTAGTTTCACCGCCCAGTTAATAAGCCAAGCACAAGCAACAAATCCAAGAATATATGCCATTAGTTTTCTCATAGCTGGTCTCCTTTCTGCCCTCATTTATACAAGAAAATTGATAAAAAGTTAAATTCCACTGTCTTTAGTTTTTAGAGCGATTGGAATGAATTGTAAGCAATGAAACAGTAGTATATTTGAACATATTTTTACCATTTGTCTAGTCTAAACAATCCTTTTATTTTCTTGAAATTTTTCGCATTTCTGCTTTAGCGACCAAGAAAAGTTGATTGATTTCTTGCCGTTTTTCCAGAAATTCTGCCAGGGCGATTTCTTCTTCACTACAGTGCTCTTCATTTGCTTGTTTTGGTTTTTCGAACCAATCCCAAAGAAATATGGCAACAACGATAATCATAAAAGCTATAAAGTAGTCCATCATAAAGCTACCTCATTTCATCTTTTCAGTAGCGTAATATGTGAACGCTTTGAGAATATAATCTGTATATGCTTTAGCTTCTGGCGTATTTTTGAGTATTTCTGCCTGCGTGAGTGCCAGATTGCCCACTTTATATAAAATATCGCTAGCGAGAAGCTCCAAGGCTTGATTATCTGCCATCGCTTCACTCAGTGTTTTAGCCACTTCTAACTGATAGGGGCTAACAAGTTGAGGAAGGTCTACTTTTGAGGTCGATTTTTGAATATGATTCATGAGATTTCTCCTTTGATTTTGGTATAATTGTTTTAAGTTAGCTAACTTATGGTTTTATTATAGAAAAGTCCAAGCGTGATTTGTTGCCAATAATTGTGCTAAAATCTTGCCAGTTTCGGAGGTGCTTGATGTTTGATATTCCTAGTTTGTTTTCTATTATTTTAAAACACGCCAATAAAACGACTTGGTCTGACAGAAAGAAAGTTAGCGTAGGCTTGTCGCTCGTCTTACACGAAGACTCTTTGGCTTATCTATCGGATACAACCTTTAATAAATTGTTTACAGGCCAAAATAAAGGACGAACCCTTTACAGAATCGTCCAAGATGAAATAACAGAAGAAGGCTATTCCAGCTATATCTTTCAAGCCGAGAAGCGATTAAGCGACACCAACTATAAAGAAAATAAGTTCTTGTTGGCAGATACGATAGAAGATTTTTTTGAACTAATAGAAGAATCGCAAAATCTGCCGAAGTCCGTTTTATTAGGTTTAAAGCAGTCTTACAAACTTAACCACCAAGACCGACCTTATCTTTTTCTGGCCGAGTGTTTATTTTATGCGTTAGCTTGCCAGCACAACAAACAACAACAGTATATTGAGCCAGATTTTAGCCAAGAAACAGAAGTCGTATCAAAACCATTAGAAGAGCTTGTAGCACGAGCTAACGGTTATTCGAAGCGCATTGTTCAAGACTTAAACCGTTTTTCAGAAGAAGAACTTCAACTGTTCAGAAAAATAGCACCATTTACTTTTTATGATGAATCTTACGATGAGCTCTCTGGCGATTACATTTTAGATTATTACTTGATTTCTCACGCTGATTTTCTAGATTTGTTCACTAAATACGGCATTAAAGGTAATGAAGTTTCACGCCTAATTGAATATGGTTTAATTTCTGGTGGTGGCAGACATGAGATAATTGTGGAAAAAGGAGAACTATCTGGTTTCCAAAATGATAACCTCATCTTAACTTTCACCACTAAATCTGACGAAAGAATAACATTCGAATATAGCGCCTTTCACTTAACAGATACCGCCAAAGCCCTGATTGAGATTTTGGAGATTGAGACTAGTGATGAGTTTTTTCGGGAGTTGGGAGAAGAGTTTAAAAATAAGGTTAAAGTATTACCTATTGATATAGAAATATTAGGTGTGGATGAGTTTTAGATGAAATGGTAAAAATATTTATATGATCTGAGATGTTTTTCAGAGGTAAAAATGATATAATTAAAAGTGTATTTGAGTCAAGGAGATTCTGTATGGAGTTCAAAGGTTTTAAAATTAAATTCATTTGGGATTCTATTCTTCGTCATCCCGTAATTAGCAGTGTCAGCTTTATCATAACAACCTCTATTTCAGTATTTGGATTTTGGGTTAGTGTAGTTGAAATACAGGATAAGTTAGGTGACAAATATTTTTGGCAATACACGGCCTACATAGTATTATCATCTGTTCTTGTCAGTCTATTTTTATATATTTGGTCAAAAATTGCAAACTATCTATTCTATAATGACTATACTTCAGCTGTATCAGAATATATGGCAAATGCTTCAAAACATGATGTTTGGCATCTTTCCAAAGCAACAAAGGAGTATCGACGCATTATAGCACCTGAAAATGGGGCTACTGAGAGATATAGGAAAAAAATACTTGATAACGGTTATAAAAGTTTCACAACACTTACAAAACATACTTTTGGAGATATTTTTAGTGATTTGGAAAAAGTTCTTTCCAAAAGTTTATATACGAAATTAAAAATTACATTACAGCTTTTTCCAGCTGATTTTGATATGGGGAGATTAAATGATATAAAGGGTATATCAGAGTTACAATATTCAGATTATTTTGTTGAAGATGGTAGAATGAATTTGAGGGATAGTGTGAAAAAACCACTTACCGAAGATATGAAGAAACTCATGTTTTCGAAAAACTTAACACATATCTATACAATCAAAGAAGAGAATAAAGGGATTCTTTTCATTTTGACAGCCAAAAGCTTCTCAGAATTTCCTAAAATTTATGGATTTATAGACTTTAGTTGGGGTGAATTAAGCCGACCTTTTATGGACAAAGATTTTCTAATTGATTTTATAATTCCTGTAATGCTTGAAAGGATTAATGTTATGTGCTATTATATATCAAGTGTGGAATCGTATATGTCTACTTTCCCCGCAATAATATACAGAAACTCTACACATAAGCTTGAAAATTTTAGCAATTTCAACTTTTTAGCTATTCTGTATCAAAAATATAATGAATAAGGAGATTTGTTGAGATGTTCGAACCTTTAGTACCTAAATTAACACCGAGAGAAGACTTGTGGGAGACTGCACAAGCTTTAAAAGTTTTATCTTTTGGTGATTTAAGATATACAGATAAAGAGGCATTTTTGGAGGCAATTGAATATGAGCCATATCCACGTTCTGAGATTGCAGATACTGTAGAGTAAAAATAACCCCAAGATCCACCTTGTGGGTCTTTTTCATTTTGTCAATTTTTCTTCTAAAATATAGCTACCCTGCTACAATAGTAAGGAAAGGAGAAATTTTGACAAATCATCACACGAATAAATTCGAAACTATCACCATCGGCTATGCTCGCGTTAGCTCAACAGATAATCGGCAAGAATTAGGGTTATCTGTTCAAAAAGAAGCACTCGGCTTTTGCGACAAGCTCTATATCGAAAAAGATTCAGGCGGAAATCAGGAGCGACAACAGCTTGACAAAGCGTTAAAATTAGCCAAAAATTATGCTAAACAAGGCGTTAAAACAAATTTTGTCGTATATAAATTGGATAGGCTTACAAGAAAGATGCTTCACCTCTCTGCTATTATTGAAGATTTAACCAAACATGGTATTCATCTTCAATCAATTCATGAAAATATTGAAACAGATTCTTTAACTGGAAGATTCTTTTGCTTAATGTTGGGTTATGTGGCGGAATGGGAGCTTCAAGCGATTTCTGAACGCACTAAAGACGGACTCCGTAAAGCGAAAGAAAAAGGCGTGAAACTTGGCAACAAAGGAATAGCGAAAGATAAAGAAAAGCAAATTATTGCACAATACCAGCAAAAAGAAATGTCCGTTCGAAATATAGCCAATCAGTTGAATATTTCCACCGCAACTATTTATAATGTGCTAAAGCGCAATAACATTCAAATAAATAGAAGAAATCACCTATAATTGATTGACAAATCCTTAGAAAAATAGTACATTAAACCTATCAACAGTTTTAGCAAACGGTCGTTTGTTAAAACAATCAAAGTTATCAATAAAAATATTTCAAATGCTGATTTAATAGGGTTTTAGTTACCTTGTTGAATTGGCATTTTTATTTTTTCATTGTTTTAGTTGACGACCGTTAACTAAAACAAGCTCAGCCCCTATTGTAGCAGGGATTTTTTGAGTGAAAAATAAAAAATGGAGGTTCTTTATGGGACTTAACGACTTAAAAGCCGACTCAGTTGAGGTAACAACCAAACTTTCGGTTTCTGATATTGGCGTGATTCTTCAAGAAATTTGCGCCGAGTGGAAAACAACCCCAGAAGCTATTCAGAGTAGTTCGGGTGCATTAGCTGATTTTGATGATAGAGCTGATATAGAAATCGTCATTAAAGGTAAAGCTGGCTTATTCTCTCCGCAATTTTATGCAGTTCAGGTTTATGTTTACCAACTTGAGAATGAATGCGGGCTTCAGCTCATTGCTCTAGGTGATTCTGGATTTTCGAAAATGTGGTATGGTCTTAATGGTGCGATAAAAATGTCTGAAAGCATTAAACGCCGTGACGCCATTGTGGAACGAATTATGCAATATAGTTCGAGATAGAATAGAAAGAGGTTTTAAATGAGTACTCGTTTAAATCAAAAAGTTGTTCGTGGTGAATTGGTTGAGATTATTGAAAGCTCAGGTGGTTTTCTTGGCGGAATTGAATATCAATTAGTCGTTGGTGGGAAGATTAAAGAACAATCCAAAGACCTAAGCTATATTCTTAGCGCCTTTGATAGATATTGGTAATTTATTAGGAAGAACGCCGATGAAAAGAAAGTTATTTTTCTCATTTATAATTTTACTGTCATGTTTTACGCTTTTAGGTTGTAGTTCCCCTAAGAACTTCACAGGTAAATGGAAAACCGATATCTTCGACCAAGGAAGTGTTAGAGAAGATGGAACGAAAATCGCAGGTAAAGCAACTGGACAAGCCGACCTTGCTTCAATTATCTCTAAATATATTCACTGGAATGCTACTATGGAGATAAAAAAAGACGGAACTTTAACAATGGACAACGGCGAAACTTTCTCCGCCAAATGGCATCAAAAAGGCGACAAAATTGTAATTGAAGGGAAAAATATTTCCGGAATTGCAACCCTGTCCGATGACCAGAAGACTTTATATTTCGAAAATAAGCCATTGAATGATAATTCTGGTAAGCAGAATGGTTTTATGATTGGAGAAAATTCATTAAAGTTTGAATTTAAAAAGGTAGAATAATGATGAAAAAATTAGGAATGGTGATCACATGTTTAGTGATGATTCTGTTACTTATTTCTTGTGCAAATAAGAGAAAGGATTTAGTTTTATCGAATTTTCCAAGTGTTCAGAATGAACTAACCGAAAAAGACTTGCTTAAGGCGGTTGGAGCACCACACGAGAAGTCCTCTTCTCTTAGTGATGTTACCCAGCTATATGAAAAATTACTAAAAATGGACTTATCCAGTGGTGAATCAATCCTGTCTCAAAAATCAAATTGGACTGTGGGAATAAATGGTATCATTACAGACTACTACGTTTACAAATTAAAAGACGGTAAGTCAGTGATTGTTTTTCTTAGTAAAGGAAAGGTCGTTGCGATAACAAGAAAAGGTATCGATTATAAGTAACGTAAAAGGTAAAGTAATATGAAAAATAGCATTAAAATTCGGTTGGCAATTATAACAATAGCTATCATTGGGTTTCTATTTTATGGATTTAGAGATAATGGTTCGGTACTTTATTACGGGCAAAGCTATACAGCAGGTTCCGTATTTAAACCTGATTCTTATCTTTCAGCTGGGCTATTTAAATCCGCAGGCAAAGAGATAAACAAACTGGTTTCGAAAAAGCGTGGAAGTAGCCTTACAGGCGTGATGGTCTCTGTTGTAGTTGGCGGAATTACTTTCTTCACACTTTGGCAAGATGACGATTTTAAAGATATTTTAGTGGAAGCAAGAAAACAAGGAGAAAATAATTAAAATGGCTAATTTGGATAATTACTTGGTTTTGGTTTTTATTGTAGTAACTGGAATTCTTATCACTATTCAATTCGCAGGCGAGCGTTTTGCGGATTGGCTAACGGATTTAACCGAGCAATTCTTTTCGAAAAGCTTGGATAAGCACGAAGAAAAGCGTAAGGCGGAAAGAGAAGAAAAATAAGTTAAGGAGTTACAGTCTAGTTATATTGCCAGATAAAACTAATATTATCTTCTCTTATTCAAATCTAAGGTATCTAACCCCCAAAAAACAATATTTATATTTGACGAATAATAGAAAAAAGACGGCTCATTTTTTGAACCGTCTTTTAATTCACTCATAAGATGTGTGAACTCAGATTACTTTTAGACTGCTGAACGTCAGACTGCCTAAATCGCGATTTTTTCTTTATTGATTTTTTGATAGTGTAGAGTTTTTATAGCCATAAGTAAAGTAAGTAATAACTCCTACTATTAATGCTAATACAAATGCTATCCAAGTTTCAAGAGTGTATTGAAGCATAAAGGACACACAGATCGCAGAAATCACGATAGATACCACAAGAGCAGGTCCTGCTAGTGTTGCTGCAACTGTTCCTGTAATGGTAAAAATACCAGTTCCCACCATGGCCCCAATTCCTTAAAGAATTAAATCCCATAATTTCAAATGACGATGCATTTCTGTTTTACTTAGGCTGAAGTCTTTTATTCTAAAAATATTCATTCTTCATCTCCACTAACAATAATTGTTTTATTTTACCACAGATAATGTATTTTGTGAATATTTATAAAATTGTATCTAAAAAACTGAACAAATGTAATATTTGTTCAGTTTTTTTTTTATAATGATTATCCAACTGATCCTTCCATTTCGTAGCTAATCAAGCGGTTGAGCTCAACTGCGTATTCCATTGGAAGTTCTTTGGTGAAGGGCTCTACAAATCCCATGACAATCATTTCAGTTGCTTCAGATTCTGACAAGCCACGGCTCATGAGGTAATAAAGTTGCTCTTCAGAAATCTTAGAAACCTTGGCTTCGTGCTCCAAAGCAACTTGTGAGTTGTGGATTTCATTAAATGGAATGGTATCTGACGCTGACAAGTCATCCATGATAATGGTATCACACTCGATGTGAGAAACAGATTTCTTAGAGTTCTTGTTGAAAGTCACTTGTCCACGATAGTCTACCTTACCACCGCCTTTAGCGATTGATTTAGAGACGATAGACGAGCTCGTATGTGGAGCATTGTGGATCATCTTAGCACCAGTATCTTGGTGTTGCCCTGCATTGGCAAAGGCAATCGAAAGCATCGTCCCACGCGCACCTTCTCCATCTAGGTAAACTGATGGATATTTCATAGTTGTTTTGGCACCTAAGTTTCCATCAATCCACTCAACAGTCGCATCTTTCAAAGCCTTAGCGCGTTTTGTTACCAAGTTATAAACGTTATCTGACCAGTTTTGGATGGTTGTATAACGCATATAAGCCCCGTCCAAAGCAAAGATTTCTACAATAGCAGCATGCAAGCTGTTGCTAGAATAAGTTGGCGCTGTACATCCTTCTACGTAGTGGACACTTGCTCCCTCATCAACGATGATTAAGGTACGTTCAAACTGACCAGTATTTTCATTGTTGATACGGAAGTAGGTTTGAAGTGGAATATCTACCTTGACACCTTTAGGAACATAAATGAAGGTTCCGCCAGACCATACTGCTGAGTTGAGGGCTGCCAACTTGTTATCTGTCGGCGGTACCAACTTCGCAAAGTATTGTTTAAACAAGTCTGGGTATTCCTTGAGGGCAGAATCTGTATCTGTAAAGATAATTCCTAACTTCTCAAATTCTTCCTTCATGTTGTGGTAAACCACTTCTGACTCATACTGGGCAGAAGCTCCAGCAAGATAAGCACGCTCAGCTTCAGGAATCCCAATACGTTCAAAGGTTTCTTTGATTTTTTCAGGAACTTCATCCCAAGAACGGGCTGGTTTATCAGATGGTTTTTGGTAGTAAATCAAGTCATCAAAATCAATCTCTGACAAGTCTGCTCCCCAAGTTTGCATGGGCATTTTTTTGAAGGTTTCATAAGATTTCAAACGGAATTCTAACATCCACTCAGGCTCTCCCTTAGCAGCTGATAGTTCACGAATGACATCTTCATTCAATCCTTTTCCTGTCGATAGGACAGGCTCTACATCGTCATGAAAACCAAATTTATATTCACCAAGGTCAATTGGTTTTGGTTCTACTCTTTCTTCAGCCATAATATCCTTTCTTTCATTCTTCATTACTTATGATTAATAAAACAAAGAAACTTTGTCTTATTTGTTTTATTGGTCTTCAATTGTTTTTTTAAGGGCGTTCCAAGCTAGGGTTGCGCATTTGATTCGTTGAGGAAACTTGGCAACTCCTGATAAGAAAGCTGCATCTCCAAGTTGATCTTGACGCTCATCCTTTTGACCTTGAACCATTTCAGAAAAGATGGTTGCAAGCTCTAGGATTTCTTGCTTGGTCTTTCCTAAGACTGCATCTGTCATCATACTAGCAGAGGCAGTTGAAATCGTACAACCAGAGTTTAGAAAAGCAATATCTTCCAAACGATTATCTGCATCAAACTTGACAGAGAGGTTGATGACATCACCACAGGTCGGATTGTTAAGACTGATTTGTTCAGCATCTTCCAACTTCCCTTGGTGATGGGGATTTTTCGAATGGTCCGCTACCACTGCCATATAAAGGCTATCTAGTTTAGAAAGTGCCATTGAAAAACTCCTTTGTCTTTTGTAAAGCATCGACTAACTTGTCGCAATCTGCCTTGGTATTGTAAATATAAAAACTTGCACGAGCTGTTGCTGGAACTTCTAAATACTGGAGCAAAGGTTGAGCGCAATGGTGACCGGCACGAACCGCTACTCCTTCATAATCCAGAGCTGTCGCAAGGTCGTGAGGATGAAGATCACCTAGATTAAAGGAAATGACTCCTGAACGCTGAGCCAAATCTTGCGAACCATAAATGGTCAATCCCTCAATTGCCTGCAATTTTGGAAAGACATATGCAATCAATTCCTGTTCATGAGCTTCAATGGCATCCATACCAATGTTTTCTAGGTAATCGACTGCAGCCGCAAGGCCAATCGCACCTGCCATATTGGGAGTTCCAGCCTCAAATTTCCAAGGCAATTCCTTCCAGCTTGCAGATTGTTCATAAACAAAATCAATCATCTCGCCACCAAATTCAACTGGTGACATTTGTTCCAAATACTTTTCTTTGCCATAAAGAACACCGATGCCTGTCGGACCAGCCATCTTGTGACCTGAGAAGGCAAAGAAGTCTACATCCAAGTCCTGGACATCAATCTTCATATGAGGTGTAGACTGAGCACCATCTACAACCATAATAGCACCAACTTTATGAGCCATTTGCGTGATTTCTTTGATTGGATTAACTACTCCAAGAACGTTTGATGCATGGGCTAGCGAAACAAACTTAACCTTGTCCGTCAATTTAACCCGAAGGTCATCCATATCAAGAGCTCCATCCTTGAGATAGACATAAACAAGCTCAGCTCCGGTCTTGCGACAAGCTTCCTGCCATGGGATAATATTGGAATGGTGTTCCATGACTGAAATCAAGACCTGGTCTCCCTCAGTCAAGACTTCCTCAGCGAAACGTGCCACCCAGTTGAGACTGGTTGTCGTTCCTCTAGTAAAGAGGACTTCCTTTGTCGAACCTGCGTTGATGAACTTACGAATAGTTTCACGAGCAGCCTCATAGGAAGCTGTCGCACGTTCAGCCAAAGTGTGAACCCCACGATGAACATTGGCATTATCCTGCTTATAGTAGCGATTAATGGCTTCCAGAACTGCTAGTGGTTTTTGTGTCGTCGCGGCATTATCCAGATAAACCAGAGGTTCATCGTTGACAATCTGGTCTAAAATTGGAAAATCCTTACGAATCACTTCTACATCTAACATAGGCTTCCCCTTAGCGTTTTGACAATTTTTCTTCGATCGTTGCAATCATTTCATCACGAACTTCCTTGACTGGAATCTCAACGATAACAGATCCAAGGAAACCACGAACAACTAAACGTTCTGCAGTTGCCTTATCCAAGCCACGGCTCATGAGGTAGTACATGTCTTCTGGATCAACTTGTCCGATAGAAGCCGCGTGACCCGCAGTAACATCATTTTCATCAATCAAGAGAATTGGGTTGGCATCTGAACGCGCTTGGTCAGAAAGCATGAGAACACGGCTCTCTTGTTGGGCATCTGCTCCCTTAGCTCCTTTGATGATGTGACCGATACCATTGAAGGTCAAAGTTGCTTTTTCAAGGATAACCCCATGTTGAAGAATATTACCGATAGAGTTGCAACCATAGTTAGTCACTCGTGTATCAATCCCTTGTACCTGACGACCACTGGATAGAGCTACGACCTTAAGATCTGCATGGCTACCATTACCAATCAAGTCACTATCAAAGTCTGCAACGACGTTTCCTTCGTTCATGACACCGATAGCCCAGTCAATATTTGCATCGTTGCCCAATTTACCACGGCGGCTAATGTAGGCTGTAACATTTTCGCCTAGGCGGTCAATCGCTGCAAACTTTACTTGTGCGCCAGAACGAGCGATGACTTCTACTGTGATATTGGCAGTTGCCTTAGCACTACCTTCACCACGTGACTCTAAGCGTTCAAGGTAGCTAATCTTACTATTCTTACCAGCGATGATGAGGATATGTTTGTTAAATGGCACATCGCTATCGCTATCTTGATAAAAAATACCTTCGATTGGTTCAGCAATCTCAACATTATCAGGAATGTAGAGAACAGCACCACTGTTAAAATATGCTGTATGGTAGGCTGCCAACTTATCATCATCGTATTTCACTGATGACATGAAGAATTCTTCTACGAGTTCCGGAATTTCTTCAAGAGCTGAGTGGAAGTCTGTAAAGACCACTCCTTGTTCAGCCAACTCAGCTGGAGTTTGTTCAAAAACAGTTTGAGTTCCTACTTGCACCAACTTCAAGTGGTTGTCTAGAGCTGTGAAGTCAGGAACATTTGCTGATGGCTCACTTTCTGCAATCGTTCCATCACCAAGATTCCAACGGTGAAATTTGACACGCTCAATGACTGGTAATTCTAGGCTCTCAATTTTGTCAAAAGCTTTTTGACGGAGTTCAGACAACCAGCTTGGTTCAGCGTGCATTTCTGAAAAAAGTTTAATAGTTTCTTTAGTCATTTACTTCTCCTAAAAGATACGAGGGAATTACAATTCTTCCTTGTAGTCATAGCCAAGTTCTTCAGCTAATTTTGCGTATCCTTCACGTTCCAAACGTGCCGCCAATTCTGGACCACCAGAAAGAACAACACGACCTTCCATCATAACGTGTACCACATCTGGTGTGATATAGTTCAAAAGACGTTGGTAGTGAGTAATAATCATGGCACCGAAGCCTTCACCACGCATAGCATTCACACCTTTAGAAACAACTTTAAGGGCATCAATATCAAGACCAGAGTCAATCTCATCCAAAAGTGCAAATGTTGGTTCCAACATCAAGAGTTGAAGAATTTCGTTACGTTTTTTCTCACCACCTGAGAAACCTTCGTTGAGGTAACGCTCTGCCATTTCTTCTTTCATGTTGAGCAATTCCATTTTTTCGTCTAGCTTAGTGATAAACTCACGCACTGAAATCTTCTCATCATCTTCTTTACCAGCATTTATAGCTGCACGAAGGAATTCTGCATTGGTAATTCCTGGAATTTCTGATGGGTATTGCATAGCCAGGAAAAGCCCCATACGCGCACGCTCGTCAACTTCCAATTCAAGGATGTTTACGCCGTCAAATAGAACCTCACCCTTGGTTACTTCATAGTTAGGATTTCCCATGATAGCGGCAGAAAGAGTTGATTTCCCAGTTCCATTTGGCCCCATGATAGCGGCGATTTCGCCTGTTTTCAGGGTCAGGTTAACCCCTTTTAAAATTTCTTTTCCTTCAATTTCAACGTGAAGATCTTTGATCTCTAATACTGACATGATAATTCCTTTCTTTTCAATCCGTTTTACCATTTTCGCTAGAAAATTGTCCTTATTTTTCTAGTAAAAAACGATAAAATGTCAATAAATATACTTTAATAGTATAACAAAAAAAAGCCTAAAAGGCTTTAATTTTGTCTAGAAGCTGAGGGTTACTTCTTTCCTCGAAAATGGTCATCTATAGCGCTCACAATTTTACCCATAATATAGCTGACTCTAAAATTTCTTAGGATTAAAATAGCCCAAAGCAAGGCTACGATATACCGTTGCTCCATGATGGATTCATTAAAAAAATAAGTCTCGGCAGCAGTAAATAAGGCCATAATTATAAATTGTTGTCTGTTCATCGTATTATGTCACAAAATCCTTTTAATCTTCTGCAATGGTTACTTTATCCGCTAGAAACTCAAATCCTTGAGGAAGGACAGATTCCTCAACTTCTTCCTTAACGGGTTGACCTTGAGACGATTTAGCCTTCGCTGAGAAATCAGCTCTGACTTCTTTCCACTCTTCCATGGAAATAGCAAGAATCTCTGGTGAAAATCCCGCTGCTTGACTGAGTATATTGCCAAACATGGTGTTGAGATTATCACGTTTCATGGTCTGACCAGCATTGAAGTTAGACTCAAATGCAAGAATGGCATGATGTTCATTAGCCGCAACAGGTTGAGAACCAACTAAAAGTGCCTTATCAGGACCTGACAAGCTTTCAATAACTTCTCCCCAAGCATTTTGAAGACGTATTAGATTTTGACGGGCTAAATCAGGATTTTCAACAGCTTCTTGAAGAATAGACTGAACCTTATTGCGATCTACTCGATAAATTGACTTGCTGTTAACTGGACGACTCGGTGTTGGTGTAGTCTGCTTAGGACTCATGTTAACATTTGCCAGAGCCTGTTTCAATCGCGCAACTTCTTCTCTAAGTGAGGCTAATTCTCCAATTGTATCATCTGATAATGTTGGTTTTGAATCTATCTCTGCCAGACGAATGGTCATCATTTCAGCATAAATCTTAGGCTGTAAGCTAGACTTGATATCAGCTAAACTACTTGTCGCAATTCCAATCATCTCAAATAAAATAGCCTGTGAAAGTTCTAGGTTATCCTTGAAGAGATCACTATGGTGAGTATTCTCCCCACCAGTTTGGACAACCAAAATATCCCGTAGATACCGCAACAAATCCGTTACAAATCGTGTCATGCTTTTTCCGTTATCAAAAATCAAATTAAGATTTTCCAAAGCACGAGTCACATCTTTTTGTGCCAAGGCAGCCACATAATTATCCAAAGCACTTAGACTAATAGTCCCCGTAATTTCCTCAGAAACAGCTGTTGTTAATCTAGCATCTTGAGTCAAGCTCAATGCTTGGTCTAAAATGGACAAAGCATCCCGCATACCACCTTCTGCTCTACGAGCGATAATCTCAACAGCTTCAGTTTCATAAGCAATCCCTTCCTTCTCTAAAATATGGAAGATATGATCTCGAATATCCTGAGTTCTAATAGATTTGAACTCGAAGCGTTGAACACGAGACAAAATGGTTGCAGGAATCTTATGAAGCTCTGTTGTTGCTAGAATAAAAACAACATTAGGAGTTGGTTCTTCAAGAGTTTTCAAAAGGGCATTGAAGGCTCCTGTTGAAAGCATATGAACCTCATCAATGATATAGACCTTATACTGAGCTATACTTGGAGCATAGGTTGATTTATCACGGATATCACGAATTTCATCCACCCCATTGTTAGATGCCGCGTCCATTTCGATAACGTCTTCCAAGCTACCGTCTGTTACAGCTTGACAGATATAACAGTTATTGCAAGGTTCTCCTCCCTCTTGATTAGGGCAGTTCATAGCCTTGGCAAAAATTTTGGCTACACTGGTTTTTCCAGTTCCACGAGGCCCTGAAAATAGATAGGCATGGCTAATCTTTTCCTGCTCTACGGCTTGTTTCAGAGTTTTTGCAACAATTTCCTGGCCTACTAACTGTGAAAATGTTTGACTTCTATATTTTCGATAAAGGGCCTGATACATTACGCTTTCTCCTCAAACATTGAAAAATTCCATTCGGTTTTCTCTAATAAAATAGCAACAAACTCTTCAAGATATTTCTGATCCAAGTCATCATAATCATCAACAAGAGATGAATCTAAATCTAGAACGCCCAGAAGACGTCCCTCTCTAACCATCGGCACAACAATTTCACTACGAGCACTACTATCACAAGAAATATAGTTTGGGTAGGTTTTAACATCACCAACAATCACTGTTTGTCGGCTAGCTGCCGATTCGCCACAAACACCTTTTCCAAGAGCGATTCGTACACATGAAACTCCACCTTGAAAGGGTCCCAAGATCAGTTCATTCCCATCAAATAGGTAGAAACCTGCAAAAACAGTATTGGGAAAGCTTGTTTTTAGCAGAGCACTGGCATTTGATAGATTAGCCAACACATTGGGCTCTCCTTCTAAAAGATAAGAGAGCTGTTCATTTATTGTTTGATAAAGTGATTCTTTTTCTGAATATAACATAAAACCATTATATCAAAAAATGCTAGTAGAAAAAAGAAAAATCCCTTGTTTTAAAAACAAAGGATTTTATTCAAATTCGAATGGATTAAAGTTCGATGTCTCCGAACAAGTCAGCCATTGAGAATCCTGTTTGAGTTTCAGGAAGTTCAAAATCACGTTTTTCTTGACGTTTTGGACGACGTGGACGTGGAGCGCGTTTTTCTTCTTTTTGTCCTTCTTCTTGAGCTGGACGTTCTTCAAGAGCTTTGATAGAAAGAGATACACGTTCTGCATCAGCGTTAACTTCAAGAACTTTAACAGTAACTTCTTGACCAACTTTAAGAGCTTCTTTTGGATTTTCAATACGTTTGTGTGAAATTTGTGATACGTGAACAAGTCCATCGATACCTGGCAATACTTCAACAAATGCACCGAAGTCAGTCAAACGTTTAACTGTACCTTCTACAACATCACCTTTAGCCAATTTTTGCTCAACGCCATCCCATGGTCCAGGTGTTGTAGCTTTAAGTGAAAGTGATACACGTCCTTCTTCTTCGTTAAGATCAAGGATTTTCACTTCAACTTCTTCACCAACAGTTACAACTGATTTTGGTGAAACGTTACGTTCGTGTGACAATTCAGTCAAGTGAACCAATCCGTCAACACCACCAAGGTCGATGAAAGCACCGAAGCTTGTGATACGTGCAACTTTACCAGTTACAACATCACCAACAGCCAATTTACCGAATACTTCAGCACGAGCTGCTGCAGTAGCTGCTTCTACAACTTCACGACGTGAAAGGATGAAGCGGTTTTCTTTAGGATCAACTTCTTTGATTTTAGCATCAAACTCTTGACCTACAAAACGCTCAGTGTTACGTACAAAACGAGTATCCAACATTGAAGCTGGGATAAATCCACGCACACCCTCAAATTCTACTGAAAGTCCACCCTTAACAGCGCGAGTTCCTTTAACTGTAACAACTTCTTCTTCACGTCCTACAAGTTTGTCCCATGCTTTGCGAGCTTCAAGGCGTTTTTTAGATACAAGGTATGTTACTGTATCAGTATCTTTACCAACTACTTGACGAAGTACAAGAACATCCAATACTTCACCTACTTTTACAAAGTCATTGATATCTGCATCGCGATCGTTTGTCAATTCGCGAAGAGTCAAGACACCTTCAACACCAGTTCCAGAGATTGCAACATTAGCTTGAGTAGCATCAACTGTCAATACTTCAGCACTAACAACATCACCTGGCTCAACTTGGCTAACGCTATTTAGCAAATCTTCAAATTCGTTCATCTAAAAAATCCTCCAACAATCAAGTTTTTCTTAAACTTGACATACTTATAATTTTTTCCTAAGCACCCGCAAAGACATGTTATATCGTTCACGTCCTTCAATTATAAAAATAAAATACCCTAAGATATTTTTCTTTTTATCCTTGAATTTATTACCTAAGAACTGGGGTAGCTGGATTCGAACCAACGCATGAGGGAGTCAAAGTCCCTTGCCTTACCGCTTGGCTATACCCCAAAAGTGAAATGGAGAGAGAGGGATTCGAACCCCCGAACCCGAAGGAGCGGATTTACAGTCCGCCGCGTTTAGCCTCTTCGCTATCTCTCCAATGTTCAACAAAAACAATTATATCATGAAAATTTACAAAAAACAAGCTTTATTTTGCTAAATTATAGTTTTCAATCAAAATTTCCACAGCTTTTTCAAGTTTTTTATAAAAACTATCGACATTTCCATTCTTTATGATCGCAAATTGATTATCTAGTTCAGCAATTTCACCAATAACCTTTTTACCAATCGTTAAAGTATATCCTTCATACTTTTCCTTACCAACTAAAACAGTCGCGTCAGTTAATTGAATTTCAATTTTTTTATCTTTTTTACTCATACCATACCTCTTTTCACTCTTCCTATTGTACAAGAAATTTAAAAAACTGGCAAGAAAAAACTCTTTATAAGGGCAGCCTTGATAAAGAGTTTTTGTGAGAGAATCTAATTTTTTAATCTAGGGAAGACTCATTGTTAGTGGGTTGTCCCACCCACTAATTTTATGTCCTTATCTTTATAATCTACGATAGCACCAATCGCAGCTTCGATACCTCTGACGATATCAGTTAAATTCATAGATGCTGTATTAGGCTTATTTACCACTTGTTCTGTCATATAAGGAATATGCATAAAGCCTGATCTCATATGTGGAAATTTTTTATCCGCTAAATAGAGAGCCTGATACATCAAATGATTGCAAACAAAGGTTCCTGCTGTATTGGAAACTGTAGCTGGTAGCCTTTCCTCTTTTATGGCTTGTACCATTGCTTTGATCGGTAGTGTGCTAAAATAGGCTGCTTGACCATCCTGGCGTATAGGAGTGTCAATCGGCTGATTCCCTTGGTTATCAGGAATTCTAGCATCATCTTGGTTGATGGCAACTCGCTCAGGAGTTAGACTAGCTCTTCCTCCTGCTTGGCCGATGCAAAGCACCGCATCTGGCTGATAGCGGACGATTGCTGTTTCTAATACCTCTGCTGCTTTATAAAATACCGTTGGGATTGCTACCCAATGAACCTCTGCGCCATGAATCTCTGACGGTAATGATTTAACAGCTTCCAAGGCTGGATTGACCGTTTCACCACCGAAAGGATCAAAACCTGTTACTAATATTTTCATTTTATTTCCTTTGCTAAAATGCCAAAAAATACATCAAAAACACATGGATGATAATCATGACAATAGCTACTCCTACCTGCGCTTTGATAACCCCATTTGGATCTTTCATATCCAGGAGAGCTGCCGGTAAAGCATTAAAGTTAGCCGCCATTGGAGTCAATAAGGTTCCACAGCAACCTGCCGTCATTGCTAGAGCTGCAGCCACGATTGGGTCAGCTCCCAAGGCAAATACAAAGGGAACACCAATTCCAGCAGTAATAACCGTGAAGGCAGCAAATGCATTCCCCATTATCATGGAGAATAGAACCATCCCAAGGACATAAGCCACTACACCCATAAAACGACTACCCGAAGGAACTAAACCGCTTATTAAATGCGAAATCAAGTCTCCAACGCCTGCAACGGTAAAAATTGCTCCCAAAGCCCCTAAAAGTTGAGGCACAATCCCACTAGTTGAGACTTGCTGAACCATGCGATTATTTTCTGCTAACAAGCTTTTAGGAGAATTCTTAGTAATCAATAAAAGAGAGATGGTTGCAAAAAATGCTGCAAGGCTGATAGCAATCTTACTAAAGTCAGGGATCATTTTTGCTAATACCAAAGCAATCAAAGCCATTAACATGACCGGAATAAAAATTTTATTCTTTAGTCGTTTAGCTTCAATGTTTGCCTTGACTTCATCCAGAGACGGTAAGGTTCCGATACGAACCTGTTTAAAGAGAGTTAGCAGGGCTAATAGCACTACGATAACTCCAATACAGATAGAAGGTAGATAAGAGCCACCGATAAAACTGATGCCCAATAAAGCCCAAAACCCAGCTGTTCCAAAGCGAACTGGGTTTGTTTTATCTTTATAGCTACAATAAGCCGTATGAAGGAATTGACAACCAATCACAATATAGGTTAACTCTAATAACTGTCTTGCTAGATTGGTCATTCTTCTTTTCCTTTACTAATCTTATTCGCTAGCAGTTTTCTATCAAATAAGTAATTGTAAATCCCTACCACAAGTAGGGCAACTCCTGCAACAATAAGAGAAGCCGAAGCAATGCCTGCATAATTACTTTCATAACCTAATTGGTCCAGAGTGCCCCCCACCAAGAGGACACCACCTGCACCAACGAAAGTGTTCTGAGCAAAGAAATTTGCAAAATTATCATTTGCTGCAGCACGCGCTTTTAGCGCTTCGCTCTCCTGCTCCGTTAATTTTCTACATAATTGAGACTCTGCTGCTGCTTGTCCCATAGGTTGAACCAAAGGCCTTACAAACTGCGGATGTCCTCCTAGACGAATGGCAAAGAAGCTATCGAGTTCCCGAAAAAAGAAATACACTGTATAAAAACTTCCTACGGTCAGACCTTTAATCTTTTGAATCAAGTCAATCGAACGTTGCTTGAGGCCAAAAGTTTCAGATAAACCTACCAGTGGCAAGGTTACCATAAAAATCGTAAGAACTCGTTGATTACTAAATTCTTTTCCCAAAATTTCCAAGAATTCAACAAGAGAAACTCCAGAAACTAGAGCTGTAACTAAACTAGCTAAGACTACCGTTGCGATTGTATCTAACTTATAGATAAAACCAACCATAATGATAAGTATCCCTATTAGTTTAATCCATTCCATATAGGCCCCTTTATTCCAAAAGTACTAGTCTGTTTTATTTGACATGACTTTCTAGTTCTTTTTGGTATTTATTGTTTGATTCCAATTTTTCTTTTTGCCATTTTTCAAGAGCTGCTTGATATTCTTTAGCAGTTACAATCTCTTTTTGCAATTTCATTCCCTTGAAGATGTATGGATCACCCTTAATACCAACTTGTGAGTATGGTTTTGAGAAAGGAACGATGTTGCTGACAACTGGTGAACCACCTGATGAGGCTGTCGGTATCAAGAGAGAGCTATCTGTGAGCCAAGCTTGGGCTTTAGCATATTTTTCATATCTCTTATTCAAATCGTTTGTCTCAGAAACTGCATCATCTAGGAGTTTCTTATATTGGTCTAAACCAAGTTGAGCTACTACTTCCTTGTCTTTTCCTTTAGTAATACCAAGGTGTTTCATAGCAGAACCGGTCTTAGGATCCATGATATTGAGATAACTTGCTGGGTCTTGATAACTTGGAGCCCATCCAGTATTATTCAAATCATAGTCTTTTTGAGCAGGAACACGCGCTTGTGATGTAATACTTTCCTTTTCATTGTCAGTCATTTGAAGGACATCGATGACGACATTTTCAGAACCAAGAGTTGATTCGATTGATTGCTTGAAGGAATTGCTTTGCTGAACAGCAATTGTATTTGTCTGTTCAACTGGGACATCCAAGTGAATTGGGAAGGTTACACCTTTTGCTTCCAACTCTTTCTTAGCTTTTTCAAATGAAGCTTTGGCTTTGTCAGGATTGTAGATGGTATCTTTTCCGTCGACGAGCTCAACACCTTTCCATTGGTCTCCATAGTTGACCAATTCTTTTTGAGCGATATCACCAAAGTTTTTACCACCAGATTGTACAAAGTTATCTGGTACTAAGCTGTTACGAATAATCTTGTCCGCACCATCTTCACCATTGAGTTGGGCAGCATAAGAATGACGGTTGAAGGCAAAGTTGATGGCTTGACGGAAGTCCTTGTTCAGCATTGCTTCTTTTGTAGAAGTTTTCTGTTCTTCACTTGTTTTCGCTGTCTTATTGAAAGATTGACGGTTTACGTTAAAGGTAAAGTAGTAACTAGTTGAATCCTGTGGACTATAGGTAATTTTATCCCCGTATTGTTCCAAAGTAGAAGCAAAGTTTGAGCTACTTGGGAAGAGGCGAGCTGTTGTGTAAACACCTGAAGAGAAGCTACGGATCAAGGATTCTTGGTCTGATCCATCATAGTAAGTTAATTTAACTTTCTCGATTTTAACCTTCTCTTTATCCCAATAATTTGGGTTCTTTTCATATTCGATTAAAGATTTTGAAGTCAATGTCTTCAGGATATATGGACCATTATAAAGAATACCTGCTGGGCTGACCGTTCCGTAATTTTTACCTGATGCTTTGAGAAATTCTTCATTTACTGGCAACATAGTTGCTGAAGTTACTTTGGAATTCCAGAAAGTTTCAGGTGCGTTTAGAGTGTACTCAACAGTATAATCATCCACTGCCTTAACTCCAACTGTTGAGAAGTCGTTAGTCTCACCAGTCATATATTCATTCAAGCCCTTAATTGAGTTTTGAATAAGAGTGACACCGTCTGATTTGCCATCAGCTACGTGTTTCAATCCAGTAACAAAGTCATGCGCAGTTACTTCAGCGTATTCTTCACCTTCTGACGTGTACCATTTAACCCCTTTACGAAGTTTATAAGTATAAGTCAAACCGTCTTGTGAGACACTCCAATCCTCAGCGAGGGAAGGAATCAAATTCCCATATTCATCGTTTTCCAACAAACCATCAACGACGTTACCGATGATATCAGTTGTTGAAGTACGAGTTGCGATACTGTAGTCCAAAGATGATGGGTCTACTCCATAGACATAAGAGAAAGTTGTAGGCGCATCTGCTTCCTTGTCGGCTTTACCACAAGCTACAAGAAGAACTGCTGTACTCAGGACCACTCCTGCTGTTAACATCCACTTTTTCGTTTTCATAAAGATCTCCTTTAATAATTTTTAATCTACTTTTACAATCCAACCTTCTGGTGCTTCAATGTCACCAAATTGAATACCTGTCAATTCATCGTATAGTTTACGAGTCACTGGACCAACCTCTGTCTCACTGTAGAAAACGTGGAAGTCATCACCATGTTGGATTCCTCCAATTGGTGAGATAACTGCCGCAGTACCGCAGGCACCTGCTTCTACAAATCGATCCAGACTATCAATTGGTACATCTCCCTCAACAGGCTTCAAGCCCAAACGATGCTCTGCCAAATAAAGTAATGAGTACTTGGTAATCGATGGCAAGATTGACGGACTCAATGGGGTTACAAACTCATTATCAGTTGTAATTCCAAAGAAGTTTGCTGAACCAACTTCTTCAATCTTGGTGTGAGTTGAAGGGTCAAGATAAATAACATCTGAGAAACGACGGGATTTAGCCATTTTTCCTGGCAAAAGACTAGCTGCATAGTTCCCACCGACCTTGGCAGCCCCTGTTCCATTTGGTGCAGCACGGTCATACTCATCTTGAATCAAGAAATTCGTTGGAACCAATCCACCCTTAAAGTAATTTCCAACTGGCATAGCAAAGATGGTAAAAATATACTCCTCAGCTGGTTTTACCCCAATGATATCTCCAACACCAATCAAGAGTGGACGGAGGTAGAGGGTTCCACCAGTTCCATAAGGTGGTACGTATTCCTCATTAGCACGAACAACGGCTTTACAAGCCTCTACAAACATTTCTGTTGGAACTTGAGGCATCAAAAGACGATCACAGGTGCGTTGCAGACGCTTAGCATTTTCATCTGGACGGAAGAGTTGAATACTGCCATCCTTTGTACGATAGGCTTTCAATCCTTCAAATGCTTGTTGTCCATAGTGAAGACTTGGAGATGATTCTGAGATATGCAAGGTCGCATCTTCTGTTAATTCTCCTTGAGTCCATTGTCCATCTTTAAAATAAGCGATATAACGATAAGGTAGTTTCATATAGGAAAAACCGAGATTTTCCCAATCGATCGTAACTGTCATGACAATCTCCTTTATTCTAATCAAGCTTTGTGTTCTATTCTACACTATTCTCCTAAAAATTCAAGTATTATTTGTAATTTTCTGAAAATTTTACTTATAAAAAATCAGTCACTAGGACCGATTTTTAATTTTCTTTGATTTCTTTAAAGATTTCTTTGAGATAAGCATCAAAAACTTCTTCATCAGAAATGCTATCTGAAATGAAGCTTCCATTGCTTGTGCGTTCCGATAGATTCAAATATTGTAGGATTGCTTCGTAAGTCGTTCCATTATTTGATTGGATGACAAGCGTTTGCTCGCCATCTTCTACTTCTGTACTAAAGAGATCTCCAATAAATCCTTGCTCTGATACTGCACCAGCAAGGAAGACACGATGTGGTTTACTCTTCAATTCTCTAAGGACTTGAAGACCACGATTAGCACGACTGGTTGCTGGAATTTCCTCAATCGAAACGCGCTTAAGACTTCCACGATGCGTCAAAAGATAGAAAGATGAAGTGTTGCAGATAAAGGCTGCTTGTATCACATCATCTGCTTTGAGATTCATGGCTTTGACACCTGCAGCTTTGGCACCGATAACTGGCACTTCTTCGATGTTAAAGCGGAGGGCATAACCGTTTCGACTAATCAAGAGAACATCATCCAGTTTAATCGGAGCTACTGCTACAATCTGATCAGTATTATCTTTCAACTTAGCATATTTGACAGACTTAGAGCGATAGGTTCTCCATGGAGAGAATTCTTTGCGTTCGACACGTTTGATTTGACCAAGGCGGGTCGCTGCAAAGTAGGTTGTCGCATCTTCAAACTGATCCACAACTTCTACGTATAGCACTTCTTCATTGGTTTCAAAGTTTGTAATCGTTTGGCTCAAGTGCTCCCCGATATCCTTCCAACGAATATCTGCTAATTCATGGACAGGACGGTAGATTACATTTCCTAGTGTTGTAAAGATTAAGAGATGTTGAGTTGTCTTGACAGATTGGATAAATAGTAATCGGTCATCATCCCGTTTACCAATCTCTTCAAGTGTTGAAGCTGCAAAAGAACGTGGACTAGTACGTTTAATGTAGCCTGCTTTAGTTACGCTGACGTATGTATCTTCTTCAGAAATCAAACTAGCTGTATCAATCTCAATGACTTTTGCTGTGTCTTCTAAAGAACTCAAACGAGGTGTCGCAAATTTCTTCTTAACCTCACGAAGTTCTTTCTTCATGAGATTATACATAGTCCTTTCGTCACCAATGATTGCTGCCAGCATAGCAATTTTTTCGCGAAGTTCTGCTTCTTCTTCCTGCAAGACAACTACGTCTGTATTGGTCAAACGGTATAGTTGCAAGGTAACAATAGCTTCAGCCTGCTCTTCAGTAAAATCATAACTGACCTTGAGGTTCTCTTTGGCATCAGCCTTGTTCTCAGAAGCACGGATAAGAGCAATGACTTCATCTAAAATAGAGATGACACGAATCAAACCTTCCACGATATGGAGACGTTTTTCAGCCTTTTCCTTGTCAAAGCGAGAACGTGCCAAGATGACCTCACGACGGTGGGCAATATAGCTAGATAAGATAGGCACAATTCCAACCTGACGAGGGGTGAAATTGTCAATCGCTACCATGTTGAAGTTGTAGTTGATTTGCAAGTCAGTATACTTGAAAAGATAGTTGAGAACAAGCTCAGTGTTCGCATCTTTCTTGAGTTCGATAGCAATACGAAGACCGTCACGGTCAGACTCATCTCGAACTTCAGCGATACCTGCCACCTTATTATTGACACGGACTTCATCTATTTTCTTGACCAAGTTAGCCTTATTAATCTCATAGGGAATCTCAGTGATAACGATTTGCTCCTTACCACCTTTCAGTTTCTCGATTTCAGTCTTAGAACGAACAACCACGCGCCCTTTACCAGTTTCATAGGCCTTTTTGATTTCGTCTCGTCCTTGAATAATGGCTCCTGTAGGGAAGTCTGGTCCAGGCAAGAATTCCATGAGCTTATCAACCTTGGCAGTTGGGTGATCAATCATGTAGACTGTCGCATCGATAACCTCAGCCAAATTATGCGGTGGAATATCTGTGGCATACCCAGCTGAAATCCCAGTTGAACCATTGACCAAAAGATTCGGAAAAGCTGCTGGCAAGACAGTTGGCTCTTTCTCTGTATCGTCAAAGTTCCAAGCAAAGGGAACTGTCTTTTTCTCGATATCTTGAAGGAGATAGCCTGCAATCTCAGACAAACGAGCCTCTGTATAACGCATTGCCGCAGGCGGATCTCCGTCCATCGAACCATTATTACCGTGCATTTCAACTAGAATCTCACGGTTTTTCCAGTCCTGAGACATACGAACCATGGCGTCATAGATAGAAGAATCCCCGTGTGGGTGGAAATTCCCCATGATATTTCCGACAGACTTAGCCGACTTACGGTAGCTCTTGTCAAAAGTATTGCCATCCTTATTCATAGAATAAAGAATACGGCGTTGAACCGGCTTCAATCCATCCCGAATGTCTGGCAAAGCCCGGTCTTGAATGATGTATTTGGAGTAGCGACCAAAGCGCTCTCCCATGATGTCCTCTAAGGACATGTTTTGGATATTACTCATATAGGATACAAAGCCCGTAAAATGCAAAGTGAAAATAGGAAATTCTTACAGTGAGCGATGCTCACAAGAGAATTTATCTTTTTCACACAACATTTAGGGCGTGTTCAACTCCTTTCAAAGAATGTAGAGTAGTTTTTATGGAAAAGTTGTTCAGTCACTATAAATAACCAAACGACCCTTTCTGTGGTTTAAAATTATAATTTGTGTTCTTTATTTACTGAGTGATTAGGAAGTTTTTCCTCAGCATACTGAATCATCTTCTCAGCTACTTCCATATCATAGTCAAATCCCATCTTTTGAGCAAGATATTGAGCTTCCTGGTGGAAAAATTCCATGGTTGCTAATAAAGACTGAGTAATTTTGTCTAAACTTGAGAAATCAAGAAGAGCAAAGAATTCCTTCTCCTTCTCAGAAGGCAAGTAGTTAAAGAGGTACTTGTAGTTCTTACCGATGTCGACAGCACCTCTATCACTTGCGACCTTCCAAGCTAAGATTTTCAAGAGTTCTTGCTGGCAAATACCGTAGAGATGGTCAGTCGCATAGAGAAGTTGCTTACGACAAATTCCTTTGACCACGTAGGCTGACACCCACCAAAATTCATTGCAAGATTTGTCAAAGTCAGTCGCACTGGTTGGTGACGTCCAATAGCGCTTAGGCGTCGGTGCATAAGGGACAAAGAGCCCCTGCGGGTCATTCAGCACCGTGAAATCTGCTTCACTATCCACCCACTCTTTGATGTGCTCTTTGGGGCAGAGGGTCAAATCGATCCGATTGCCATCTTCAAAGAGCATGAGGTACAGATGGCGATGGTCAAGTACGTTATGCTGCTCAATGATGCGCTTGCCAAACTGGTCCAACCAAGAAAGGTCACTCGTCAGATAATCTAAGCCATCCACAATATAGACAACATCATAGTCTTGAAAATCATCTTTTTGAATCTTTTGGTTTGTACGCGAACCAGATAGAGCCACAGCATCAACCTGTAACTTTTTAGCTATTTGTAAAATCAGGGCAAGCATTTCCTGGTCATTTCTCATGTGGTTCCCCCTCTTTTTCTATGAGGTAACAGATTTATTATATCGAACAGTTTCTTAAGATTTAAAAAGCTAAAAAAACTATACAAGTTCTATAAAACTAAATTATCTAAAGATTTTCAATTATATACAAAAACAAGTAATTCTTCTCTAGCAATCTTTATTCTTAAAAAATCATCAATTATAAAATTAGTACATTGGACATCATCAAAGTTTGTAGAAAAATACTTTGATAAAGAGTTTAAAGCTCTTAATAGTTTGTTAAAATAAGCTAGAGCCAACGGCGGAACTTCTTCGGTATTCAGATGATTAATTTCTGATTCAATTAAATCCTCAATTGCTGCGAATATTTCACCTATTTCATCTTCAATATTATAAGATAAATTCTTTTTAGAATTAAAATCATTAATAGAATTCAAAAGTTTGTTATATTCCCATTCAAAATCATCTAGTGCTCTATAGAATATTGGGAAATCACTTTGTAATTTTAATAGATTTGACTTCCTTGATTGTCGAGCCATTTCTTTAAGTTCTCTTAAACTCTCTTCAACCTTTTTTTGAGTTTCAGATAGTTGCTTTTGTTGACCTGTCAGTTCTACAATATTTTTCGCGATTGAAGACTGAATAATTTCTAGCCTTCGTTGTCGTTCATCAATTTCTTTAGTATCTTTTTTTGAAATCCAAGTTGCGTAAATTATAGGTATTAGAATTGAAAAACCACCTATACCTATTTGAATCCAATTGGAAATCCAATCAGTTGAATCAATCGCTTTAATCAATTCTTCAAACATTTCAACATTCATATTATTATCCTTGTGAATACTATGATTAAATTTAAAATATGGTTCATCGATAACCGAGTTGTTTAATTGTAAAAATTGACTTTATATATTTCTTGCTCTAATCGCTTTATAAAGTTTATAGTCATCATAGTTTTTCAAATCTTTTAGTGATTTCAACTCATTTTTAACAATAATAACTAAAAATTTCTTCGTACTCAGCAACTTCTCTTTATATTTCTCACCACCATAATAATAACATTCTACTAGCCTATTGTAATCAATACCATCTTCGTTTTTAAGAAGCTGCTCTTGGAAAATTTGTTGGGCTTTATCATACATTTTTGAAAGAAATTGTGACTGACGAAATTCAAAAAATGCTGTTTGAATAATCAATACTAGAAGAGCAATACCTATCGGTCTAACTTTATCAATATCAACTCCAACAATGAATGTTACTATCGCAAGAACTCCAAGTATGAGACGATTTTCCAATTCCATACCTTCTAATTCAAAAATATTCTGAGATTTTAAAACGATATAAAATGAAAGGCAAGAAGCAATCGACACCAAAAAGATTATCAACCAAAACGCCCAAACTTCAGAATTCAATTCGCAGTTCAAGTCATACTCCTTAAATGGAAAATTTATAAAACTCTCTACTATTTTTAAATTATTATTATTTTGAACCATATAGATAGTCAGAGAGCCTATAATAAATGCAGCCACAATCATTAATACTAAAAGTTTCATCCGAAAATTTTTAACAAATGATAAAGTGGCAAACACTCGTCTCATATTCAATCTCTTTTTTAAATAACTATGATAAAAATCTTTGAACAGATAAAAGATAAACAGGATCAAAAAATTATAACCAAGCATTACTAAAACTGTTATTACAAGAAGTAAAAGCAAAGATATAAAGTTATTTATATATTCAGACGGAACCTTTTTATCAATCTCAATAAAAATATTCATTAATATCCCTATAATAAACATATAAAGCAAATACTTAATCATCTTAACTCTAGTATTTTTAGCAAGATAATCTGTACTATCTAAGATTTTTAAAAATTTTAGACTACTTGCTTCATTATTTATAAAATAATTCTTTATTTTTCTAAGTAATCTTGTAATTAACATCTCAAAACACCATCTCCCCACTCTCTTCCAGCGTAAATTTGACATTATCTTCAATCCACTTACGACGTGGTTCAACCTTATCACCCATGAGGACATTGACGCGGCGTTCTGCGCGTGCTAAGTCTTCGATCGTGACACGAATGAGAGTTCGAGTCTCTGGATTCATAGTTGTTTCCCAGAGTTGGTCCGCATTCATTTCACCAAGACCTTTATAGCGTTGAAGGGTAGCGCCTTTACCAAACTGTTTGCGAAGTTCTTCTAGCTCTCCATCAGTCCAAGCATAGGCCACTTCTTCTTTTTTGCCTTTACCTTTGGACATCTTGTAAAGAGGCGGAAGGGCGATATAGACGTGTCCTGCCTCGACTAGTGGACGCATGTAGCGATAAAAGAAGGTTAAGAGAAGGGTTTGAATGTGGGCACCATCGGTGTCCGCATCGGTCATGATAATGATCTTATCATAGTTGGCATCTTCAAGGGAGAAGTCTGCTCCTACACCGGCACCGATGGTATAAATCATAGTGTTGATTTCTTCATTTTTGAGGATATCTGCCATTTTGGCTTTGGCTGTATTGATGACCTTACCACGAAGAGGCAAAATAGCCTGGAACTTACGATCACGTCCTTGTTTAGCAGATCCACCGGCAGAATCACCCTCGACTAGGTAAAGTTCATTCTTAGCTGGATTTTTAGACTGGGCTGGCGTTAATTTCCCAGAAAGCAATCCCTTATCTTTTTTGTTTTTCTTGCCATTTCGGCTCTCATCACGCGCCTTACGAGCCGCTTCACGGGCATCACGCGCCTTGATAGCTTTACGAATCAGATTTGAAGCTAATTCCCCATTTTCCATGAGGAAGAAGGTCAACTTATCAGCTACAATCCCATCTACAACGGGACGAGCAAGGGGACTTCCCAGTTTATCCTTGGTCTGTCCTTCAAACTGAAGGTGTTCTTCCGGAACAAGGATGGAAAGAACTGCCGCTAATCCTTCACGGTAATCTGAACCTTCTAGGTTTTTATCTTTTTCTTTGAGAAGGCCAGTTTTTCGCGCATAGTCATTCATGACTTTGGTAATGGCAGACTTGAGTCCTGTCTCATGCGTTCCACCGTCTTTGGTACGGACGTTATTGACAAAGGACAAGATGTTATCTGAGAATCCATCATTATACTGGAGGGCTACTTCTACTTGGAAACCATTGTCTTCTCCTTCAAAGTAAAGGACTGGCGTCAAGGTTTCCTTGTCTTCATTGAGATAAGAAACAAAGTCCTGTACTCCATTCTCATAGTGGAATTCGATTGCTTCATCTGTTCGCTTGTCCGTTAATGACAAGGTTACATTCTTCAAGAGAAAAGCTGACTCATTGAGGCGCTCTGAAATGGTATTGTACTTGAAGTCAGTCGTAGAAAAGATACTAGCATCCGGCATGAAGGTAACCTTAGTACCTGTCTTAGACTTGGGTGCTGTCCCCACCTTTTTAAGAGTCGTAACTGGCTTGCCACCATTTTCAAAGCGTTGTTTGTAAACAGCCCCATCACGAGTAATTTCTACCTCTAGCCAACTAGAGAGGGCATTGACGACAGAAGATCCAACCCCGTGAAGACCTCCTGATGTCTTATAACCACCCTGACCGAATTTCCCTCCGGCGTGAAGGATAGTAAAGATAACCTCAACAGTTGGAATTCCCATAGCGTGCATCCCAGTCGGCATTCCACGTCCGTGGTCTTGAACCGTTAAACTGCCGTCTTTATTAATGGTCACATCAATACGATCGCCGAACCCAGACAGAGCTTCATCGACCGCATTATCGACGATTTCCCAGACTAGGTGGTGGAGACCAGCACCATCGGTCGATCCGATATACATCCCTGGACGTTTACGGACCGCATCCAACCCTTCTAGCACCTGAATGGCGTCATCATTATAATTGTTAATATTGATTTCCTTTTTTGACACAAGGAACCTCCTATTCGTTCATCTTTACTATTTTACAGGTTTTCTAAGGATTTTGCAAAATTTTCAAGTTAAAAAGCCTATTCACAAGTCCTTTTTAGTAAAAAAAGCACTCATTTCCACCCTAAAAAAAGAAACCAAGACGCGAGTCTCAGTTTTCTTTTCCTTTAACTTGGCTTGTTGCTATATCTTCACCAAACCATTTTTGGCTAATTTCTTGGAATTTACCTTCTTGATAGAGTTCCACAAAAGCTTGATTCAAATTTGCTAACAAGGTCTTATCTGCTGGTCTTACTCCAACTGCAAAAGACTCACTCTCAAAACCAGCTGGGAAAATCTCATACTGGTCTAAAATTCCTTCAGTTTCAAGATAATAATTGGCGTAAACACGGTCAATTAAAAGGGCATCAATCCGATCATTTTGCAAGTCAATCAAGGCTTCATTAAAACTCTGATATTGGTTGGCTTTCTGATCTTTTACAATGTTTTTCAAGAGTTCTGGCTGAGCTTCAAAATCTAGATAACCAGAAGAACCTGCTTGGGCTCCCAAAATCTTATTTTTCATATCCGAAACCGACTGGATATTTTGCGATTTTTTAGAGACGAGAACTTGTTGATTTTCCATGTAGGGAATGGTAAAAGCAACCTTTTCACGGCGTTCATCAGTCGCTGAATATCCATTCCAGATAGCATCAATAGTGCCGTTTTGAAGTTCTGTTTCCTTCATATCCCAATCAATGGGTTGAAACTGTACCTTGAACCCCAGTTTCTCAGAAACAGCCTGGGCTAAGTCAATATCAAATCCGACATATTGCCCATTCTTTTCTTCAAAGCCCATAGGAACAAAGGTATTGTCAAATCCAATAGTAATGCTTCCTTGTTGTTGGTATTTATCCCAATTATCGACTTTGGGATCACTAGCTTTTTGCGTACATCCTACTAGGAAAAAAGCCAGAAAGAATACCAAAACAAGACTGATTTTCTTTAGATTCATAGACACCTCCTACTTAGGCTCTACTTTGAGAATCTGATCAGCAATATTCTCTGCAAACTGGAGATCGTGAGTCACGACAATTTGAGTCATGCCTAATTCTCGATTTTGTAGGATCAGTTTTTCAACCTCGAGACGCAACTCTGGGTCAAGGGCTGAAGTTGGTTCGTCATAACCAATCACTTCAGGATCTATCATCATAGCGCGCGCTAAGGCAACCCGTTGCTTTTGACCACCAGATAATGAGTATGGATAAGCATCTGCATGAGCTTCGAGTCCCAGACGAGTTAATAAGTCGACCGCCTTCTTCTTTGCATCTGTTTCAGACATCCCCATAGTCTTGATAGGTGACAAAATCAAGTTTTCCATAACGGATAAGTGAGGAAAAAGCTGAAAATCTTGAAAAACAAAACCTAACAAGTGGCGCTTTTCAAGTTCATCCAAAGGTAGGGATTCTCCATTATAAAAAATCTCTCCTGAATCAATGGTCTCAAGTCCAGCTAACATTCTAAGCAAGGTAGTCTTCCCACCACCAGAAGGGCCAACAATGGCCAAAATTTGCTTTTCAGAAATTGTTAAACTGAAATTGGATAAAATTTCTTTTTTCCCAAATTTTTTGCTGATATTTCTTAATTCTAACATGGATAACCTCCTATCTATAGTAGCTGAACTTCTTCTCAAGTTTCTTAGCTAAAATTGTAACGATACCAATCATAAGCAGATAAATAGCTCCTGCTAGAAACATTGGAATCAAACTAGCATCTCTATTGGCTGCAGTACGACTGGCTAGGATTAAATCTGAAATACCCAATGCATAGACCAAAGAAGTATCCTTAACTAAACTCATAACCTCGTTAAATACACTTGGTAAGACAATCTTGGTCACCTGTGGCAAGATGATATAGCGAACGGTATCGATAGGATTAAATTTCAAAACCTTGGCTGCTTCGTATTGCCCCTGAGGAATCGTTGCAATTCCTCCACGGAATATTTCTGCAAAGTAGGCTGCATAATTAAGCGTAAAAGCAATAATAGCTGCTGGCACCCGGTCCAATCGAATTCCGATACTTGGTAGGACATAATAAATAAAAATTAGTTGCAAAAGTAAGGGTGTCCCACGCATCACCCAGATATAAACATCAATTATGTAATGGAGGGGTTTCCAATGGACCTGTAAGCAAAAGGCAATCAAAATACCTAAAGGGATTGAAAAGAGCAAGACCAGTGCAAAAACTTGTATAGTCATTGTAGCACCGCTCAATAAACTTGGTAATATCTCGAATAAATAAGACATATTCCACCTCCTAAAAATAATTGTTCCTATTATAGCATAAATAAACACAAAATCAAGGATTTTCAGAAGTTACCATGAATTTTTAAAACTTTAGCCTTAATTTCCGAACAATAGTGTTCATGAGAAAATTTATCTACTTACATAAAGTATCAGATGTCACAATTTGAGAAAAGATTCCTTTCCGTTTCTCTCCTATTTCATGGTATAATAGAAGCATGATGACAATAGTATTATTAATTTTAGCTTATTTATTGGGTTCTATCCCTTCAGGACTGTGGATTGGGCAAATCTTCTTTAAGATCAATCTAAGAGAACATGGTTCAGGTAATACTGGAACGACCAATACCTTTCGTATTTTAGGTAAGAAAGCGGGTATGGCAACCTTCGTGATTGACTTTTTCAAAGGAACCATCGCAACCTTGCTTCCACTTATCTTTCATGTTCAAGGTGTTTCACCTCTAGTCTTTGGCCTTTTAGCTGTGATTGGGCATACCTTCCCGGTATTTGCAGGATTTAAAGGAGGAAAGGCTGTCGCAACTAGTGCTGGAGTCATTTTCGGATTTGCTCCTCTATTTTGCCTCTATCTAGCAGTTGTCTTCTTTGGAACTCTATATCTAGGAAGCATGATTTCTCTCTCTAGTGTTACTGCTGCTCTCGCAGCTGTACTTGGGGTGATCCTCTTTCCGCTTATCGGTTTCCTACTGCCAAGTTACGATTTATTATTCGTAGCGATTATCCTAGCTCTCGCAGGTTTAATTATTATCCGCCACAAAGATAATATCAATCGTATTCGTAATAAAACAGAAAATCTTGTTCCCTGGGGCTTAAACCTCACACACCAAGAACCTAAACAATAAAACGTCAGTTTCAAACTGACGCTTTTTTGTTTATTTAGATTTGATATAGTTGATACCATCTGCCTTCGGTGCAACTGCTTTACCAAAGAAGGCTGCTAGGACGACGATGGTCAAGAGATATGGTGCAATTTGCAAGTAAACGGCTGGAACTCCTTGCAAGAAAGGAAGTTGAGAACCGATAACCGCCAAACTTTGTGATAGTCCGAAGAAGAGACTTGAAAGCATAGCTCCAACAGGATTCCACTTACCGAAAATCATAGCAGCAAGTGCGATAAATCCAGGTCCAACGATGGTAGTAACTGAGAAGTTAACGGAAATTGACTGAGCGTAGATAGCTCCACCGATTCCTCCAAGGAAACCTGAAATCACAACTCCAAGATATCTCATCTTGTAGACATTAATCCCCAAAGTATCTGCTGCTTGTGGGTGTTCACCAACTGAACGGAGGCGAAGTCCAAAGCGAGTTTTAAAAAGGACAAACCACGCTAAGAATGAAAAGGCAATTGCTAGGTAACCAAGTAAACTTGTTGACTTGAAGAAGATATCTCCGATAACTGGGATATTAGCCAAAAGAGGGAAATCAAAACGTCCAAAAGTTTGCGTTAAGTTATCCGTTTGTCCCTTGTTATAAAGCACTTTGACTAAGAAAACAGCCAAGGCTGGCGCCATCAAGTTAAGTACGGTACCACTGACAACATGGTCAGCACGGAAATGAACTGTAGCCACTGCGTGAATGAGAGAGAAGATAGCTCCAACTAATCCACCAACTAGCAAAGCCAACCAAGGAGTTAATGCTCCCAAATCCTGTGCAAATTCAAGATTAAACACAACTCCAGAAAAGGCACCCATAACCATGATTCCTTCAAGTCCAACGTTAACAACTCCCCCACGTTCAGAGAAAACGCCTCCGATACTTGTGAAAATAAGTGGTGCTGAATAAATCAACATTGAAGAAACCATAAGGGTTAACATTGTTGTAATCGACATCCTTATTTACCTCCTTTAAGTTGTTTTCTTGGTTTGACAAAGCGCTCGATGATGTAGTGAACGCTGACAAAGAAGATAATTGAGGCTGTAACGATACTTACAAGCTCTGATGGTACTTGTGCTGCATTCATACCAGGGGCTCCAACTTGAAGCACTCCGAACAAGAAGGCTGCAAAGAGAATTCCAATTGGTGAGTTTGCAGCAAGTAGACTAACCGCCATTCCGTTAAAGCCAATCGCCAATGATGAACCTTGGACATAAACGTTTTGGAAGGTCCCAAGTCCTTCTACTGCTCCACCTAGACCTGCAAGGGCACCTGAGATAATCATTGATAGGATGATGGTGCGTTTAGCTGAAATACCTGCGTATTCAGAAGCATTTGGATTGAGACCAACTGCACGGATTTCAAAACCGAGAGTTGTCTTCTTAAGCAAGAACCAGATAACTGCAACTGCAATGATGGCAAAGAAAATCCCAATATTCATACGAGAGTTTCCTGTTAACTCAGCAAGCCAAGGTGTTTGATAAGTTGCGTTTGCACTTACTCGGATTGATGAGTCTGTACTTTGCATAATATCTTTAGGGAAAGAGTGGATAAAGGCATTACTTGTATAGAGAACAATGTAGTTCATCATGATGGTTACGATAACTTCAGATGTTCCAAGATAGGCTCTTAAAATACCAGGAATGGCACCAACAATTCCTCCAGCAACCAGCGCAATGACAACTGTCGCAAGAATCAACAATGGACGTGGTAAATCTGGATTTGAAAGAGCGAACCAACCACTCATAACCCAACCAGCGAGTGCTTGTCCTGGAAGACCAACGTTAAAGAAGCCTGCACGACTGGCAACTGCAAATCCAAGAGCAATCAAGACTAATGGCCCCATGGCACGGAAAATTTCACCGATCCCACGAACACTACCGAAGGCTGTGTAGAACAACTCTTCATAACCCCAAATAGCATCGTAGCCAAAAATCCACATGACGATGGCTCCAAGCAAGATTCCAAGGATAACAGAAATCAAGGGAACCGAAATTTGTTGTAATTTTTTAGACATCACTCTTCTCCTTTTTCCAATTCACCACCAGCCATCAAGACACCAAGTTCTTGCTTGTTGGTTGTTTCTGGTGTTACGATTCCTTGAATCTTACCATCATGGATAACAGCGATTCTATCTGAGACATTTAGAATCTCATCTAGTTCAAAACTGACTACAAGGACAGCTTTCCCATTATCACGTTCTTGAATCAAGCGTTTGTGAATGTACTCAATAGCACCGACGTCCAAACCACGAGTTGGTTGGCTTACGATGAGGAGATCAGGATTTCGATCAATCTCACGAGCGATGATTGCTTTTTGTTGATTTCCTCCAGAAAGGGCTGAAGCTGGAACAATCTCGCTAGCAGCGCGAACATCAAACTCTTGCATCAATTTTTTTGCATAGTCAATGATATTCGTATAATTTAAAATTCCCTTTTTGCTAAGAGGTTCTTTATAGTAGGTTTGAAGAGCGATATTTTCAGAAATCATCATTTCCAAAACCAGACCATCACGATGACGGTCTTCAGGAACGTGACCAACGCTCAGTTCGGTAATTTGACGTGGATGCAATCCTACAATGGACTGGCCTTTCAACTCTACGCTACCAGATTCAATCTTACGAAGTCCTGTGATAGCTTGGATTAATTCAGATTGACCATTTCCATCAATACCCGCAATTCCGACAATCTCACCAGCTCGAACATCGAGTGAAAGATTTTTAACAGCAGGAACGCCACGGTTTTCATTAACAACCAAGTCTTTGATGGAAAGAACGACTTCTTTAGGTTGTGGTGCTTGCTTCTCAGTTTTGAAGGAAACTGAACGCCCTACCATCATTTCTGCCAAGTCAGCGTTAGTCGCACCAGCAATCTCAACTGTTTCGATAGATTTACCACGACGGATAACTGTAACACGATCAGATACTGCGCGAATCTCATCCAACTTATGGGTAATCAAGATAATTGATTTACCTTCTTTGACCAGGTTCTTCATGATGGCCATCAACTCATCGATTTCTGATGGCGTCAAAACGGCCGTTGGTTCATCAAAGATGAGAATATCGGCACCACGATAAAGTGTCTTTAGGATTTCAACACGTTGTTGAGCACCAACAGAGATATCTGCTACTTTGGCAGAAGGATCCACAGCAAGACCATAACGCTCTGATAATTCAAGAATTTCTCGAGTTGCTCGAGCAATATCTAGGACACCATTTTTAGTCAATTCACTTCCTAAAATAATATTCTCAGCAACAGTGAAAGCCTCTACCAACATAAAGTGTTGGTGAACCATTCCAATCCCTAGGCTAGCGGCTTTTGATGGCGAGTCTAGTTTTACAACTTGACCGTTGACCACAATTTCACCACTAGTTGGTTCTAGAAGCCCTGCTAGCATGTTCATAAGAGTGGACTTCCCAGCTCCATTTTCTCCTAAAAGTGCATGGATTTCACCTTTACGAAGTTCAAGGTTAATCTTGTCGTTAGCGACAAATTCACCGAAAACTTTGGTAATTTCACGCATCTCAATGACATTTTCGTGTGCCATGTGCTCTTCCTTTCAGAGTTTTATTTTATTTCAATAAAACCTGCTAAAGAGATTTAGCAAGCTCTATTGAGACAAAACAATTTGTCTCAATTCTTAAAGAAGCGGCCACAGGCCGCTTCCCTAAGAAATGACTTTTATCTATTATTTTTCAGGAACTTTGATGCTGCCATCTAGGATTTTAGCTTTTGCATCTTCAACAGCTTTTTTACCTTCTTCAGAAAGGTTAGTTGTTACTAGATCAACCCCTTTATCCTTCAATGAGTAAACGATCACTTGACCGCCAGGGAATTCACCTTTTTCAGCTTTGTTTGCGATATCTTGAACTGTTGTTCCGACTTGTTTCAAAGTAGAAGCAAGTACGAAGTTTGATTCTTTACCGTCTTTAGAAGTATATTTACCTTCGTCAACTTGGTCACGGTCTACACCGATAACCCAAACTTTTTCGCCTTCGTTTTTGCTTTCATTCAAAGATTTAGCTTCTGAGAAGACACCTGCACCAGTACCACCAGCTGCTTGGTAGATTACGTCTGCACCTGCAGCGTATTGAGCTGCAGCGATTGTTTTACCTTTAGCAGCATCACCAAATGAACCAGCGTAGTCTACTTGTACTTTGATAGATGGGTCAACTGACTCAACACCAGCTTTGAAACCAGCTGCGAAACGAGAAATAACTTCAGATTCCATACCACCTACAAAACCAACTTGTTTTGTTTTAGTAGTTTTAGCTGCTGCTACACCTGCAAGGTAAGCTGCTTCGTTATCAGCAAATGTTACGCTTGCTACGTTCTTTTGATCTTTAATCACATCGTCGATCAAAACATAGTTCAAATCTGCATGTTCTTTCGCTGCTTCTTCAACTGCATTGTGAAGGGCAAAACCAACACCGAAGATCAAGTTGTAGCTTCCTGCTGCTTGGTTCAAGTTGTTAGCGTAGTCAGCTTCACTTGTTGATTGGAAGTATGTGTATCCTTTATCTTTTGCAAGATTGTGCTCTTTACCCCAAGCTTGAAGACCTTCCCAAGCTGATTGGTTGAATGATTTATCATCAACACCACCAGTATCTGTAACGATAGCTGCTTTAGTCTTCACATCAGAAGAAGATGAAGCTGCGTTACGAGAAGAGCGATTACCACATGCAGCAAGTCCAAATGCTGCTACTGCAACTAGACCAAGGCCTAGCCATTGTTTCTTGTTCATTACTGAACCTCCTAAATAAGATGCGCAACGAAGTTGCAAGTATGGATTGATTGGCCACAAGGACCCTTGTCACTCAAAGAGTGACACAGACTAATGCAAGTCTGTAAATGAGTATGGAAGTAATTCCCCGACCGTCATCTCGACCGTCGATTTATCTTTGGCAACTAGAGTCACCTTTAGATCTTGTTCAAAAAATTCGACCATGACTTGGCGACAAGCTCCGCAAGGAGAAATAGGTTTCTCAGTTTGACCATAGACAATCAATTCTGAAAACTCTCGTTGTCCTTCAGAAACCGCCTTAAAGATTGCAGTTCTTTCGCCACAGTTGGTCAAGGGGTAGCTAGCATTTTCAATATTGCATCCTGTATAAACACTGCCGTCCTTGGCAACCAAAACAGCTCCAATCGGAAAATGTGAATAAGGAACATAGGCATTTTTACTAGTCTCAATCGCTAAGTCAATCAACTCAGTAGTCGCCATCTGCTAACTCTCCTTTTAAGATTGCTACGCCAGAAGATGTTCCGATACGAGTAGCTCCAGCTTCAACAAAGGCAACTGCATCTGCATAAGAACGAGCTCCACCAGCTGCTTTGACCCCCATATCAGGACCAACTATCTGACGCATTAATTGAACATCTGGCAAAGTTGCACCACCTGTTGAGAAACCTGTTGACGTCTTGACAAAGTCTGCTCCTGCTTTCTGAGCTAGCTGACAAGCTAGAACTTTTTCTTCATCAGTTAACAAACAAGCCTCGATAATAACCTTAACGAGTTTATCTCCGCTTGCTTCAACAACAGCTCGAATGTCTGACTCAACTACTGCAGCATTTCCTGATTTGAGTGCACCAACATTGATAACCATATCAATTTCGTCAGCACCATTTTGGATTGCTTCTTTGGTTTCATAAGCTTTGACTGCTGAAGTTGTAGCTCCAAGAGGGAATCCTACAACTGTACAAACCTTGACATCAGTATCTGTTAGACCAGCTTTTGCATGAGAAACCCAGCAAGGATTGACACAAACACTGGCAAAATCATAGTCTTTAGCTTCAGATAACAAACGATCGATTTGTTCTTCTGTTGCATCTTGTTTTAAAAGCGTATGATCAATGTATTTATTTAATTTCATTTCGGTTTTTCCTTAAATTAGGAGATGATTTCAATGATTTCACGCGTTTTTATCGCTTCATCACTTATCTTAATTTTAACATAATTTTGGAAATCTGTAACTAGTTCCGGAGAAATTTTCCCATTTGTATATACTTTTGCGACAATTTCACCCTTTTTGACTGATTCTCCAACTTTCTTCTCAAAAACGATACCTGTCTCATAGTCAAGAGCATCTGTTTTAACGGCACGACCAGCACCCAATCTCATAGCAAAAAGACCAAACTCCATGGCTGGAAGTTCTGCGATAAGTCCGTCTTCTTGAGCAGGAATATCAACTACATGGTCAACTTTTACTGGACGATAGAGGTCTTCTAGGTCTCCACCCTGAGCTAGAACCATCTCTTCAAATTTCTTGAGAGCCTTACCATTTTCAAGATGTTGCCTTACTACCTCAATAGTTTTTTCAACATTTGCTAATGATAACATAATCTGGGCCAACTCACAGATAAAGTGGCTAATATCTTGACGGCCTTTACCTTGAAGAATTTCCAGAGCTTCTAGGATTTCTAAACGATTACCAATGGCACGTCCCAAAGGTTGACTCATATCAGTAATAACTGCTACTGTCTTACGACCTACAGCCTTACCAAGGTTTACCATGGTTTGAGCCAGTTGGCGTGCCTCATCAACTGTCTTCATAAAGGCACCTTCACCCACTGTTACATCAAGTAAGATAGCATCAGCTCCAGCTGCAATTTTTTTACTCATGACCGAACTAGCAATCAAGGGAATAGTATCCACTGTTGCTGTCACATCACGAAGGGCATAGAGAAGCTTATCCGCCTTAACTAGTTGATCCGACTGACCAATAACTGAAACCCCAATATCTTGAACTTGTTTGATAAATTCATCCTGACTTTGTTCAATCTGAAAACCTTTGATGGATTCTAATTTATCGATAGTACCACCGGTATGCCCCAAACCTCTACCACTCATCTTGGCCACTGGGACATCAAAACTAGCTACCAATGGTGCTAGGATTAAAGTTACCTTGTCACCAACACCACCCGTAGAGTGTTTATCAACCTTCACACCATTTATAGCAGACAAATCAAACTCCTGGCCTGTCTTAACCATATTCATGGTTAAATCAGAAATTTCTCTCGTGGTCATTCCTTGGAAGTAAACTGCCATGGCAAATGCTGACATCTGGTAGTCAGGAACAGTTCCTGCGACATAGCCTTCAATCAACCATTGGATTTCGTTCGAACTGAGTTCTTGCCCGTCTCTTTTTTTCTGGATTAGATCTACTGCTCTCATTCTTTTACACTTCTAAGGATGTAATATCCCTTATCTTTCTTTACAACCTCACAATTGCCAAATACGTCTTCCATCTTACTTTTGGCACTTGGGGCTCCTTGTTTTTTCTGGATAACAATAGTCAAATCTCCACCATCTACTAAAAAGTCTATACTTTTTTCGATGATTTCGTGGACTACTTGCTTGCCAGCACGTATAGGAGGATTCGAAATGACATGGTCAAATTGTCCTTCTACCTGCTCATAAATATTAGACTGGAAGATAGTCGCTTGAACCTTGTTTTTCATTGCATTTTGCTGGGCTAAATCCAGAGCACGGTTATTGATATCCACCATTGTCGCTTGGACACCATAAGCCTTAACCAAAGACAAACCTATTGGACCATAGCCACAACCAACATCAAGAATTTTTTCACCTTTTTCAACATCAAGGCATCTTAACAACAACTGACTTCCAAAGTCAATCATTTTTTTGCTAAAGACACCTGCATCCGTCAAAAAGGTCATCTTTTGCCCAAGTAGCTCAACTCTAAGCTCATGAACATCATGGGCTGCGTCTGGATTTTCTGCATAATACATTTTACTCATGATACTATTTTACCATAAAAATAAGTTATTTGTAAATCGTTTACAAAGGTATCAAGCCCTTAAATCACATTGTATTTTTTCAAAAATAATATAAATTCGGATTAACATTAGGGACCTAGTAAAAAGCTCCCCACTGCCATGGTAATCGGAAAAGCAAAGATACAAGCTAAACCAAAAAAGAAGAGCCACCACTTTCTTTTAAAGAAAGCTAACACAAGGTAGCCAAGTCCTATGAGTGGCAATAAGATAAAAAGGACAAAAATAGTCCAGTTATAGGAGTAAGGTCCTATTGAAAAGGAGAAATTCACCCAGTTTGGTGATAACCATAAAACAACTACAAATAGGTTGATAAAAACCAGTATTTTTTCTCTTAATCTAGCTTTCATCTTAGCACCTCCTTTATAGATTTTCCCACTTATATTTTAACAAAGAGAGCGCTATTCTTCAATCTCAATCAATTATTGGAAACGAATGACAAGTCATTGGGAGCTACAAGGTATCACAGTCAGGATAAAACAACAAATTTATTGTCTATAATCAGACGCATTTTGATTACTATTGCTTTACCTTCAAATACTTAATTATCAACAGTATTCCCAATAAGATGTTTAGATAAAAGCCCAACTGATAAGTTTGTGTTAGGATTTCCAAACTTGTCCACAGTCGTATCAAATCTTCTATTGACATGCGGAATAAATAACCCTCTGTAGCAATCCACAAAATCAAAAATAGATAACTACTAGCAGCAAGCCATTTCGTCCACCGTTTTTTTAGTAAGAAAGCAATTAAGAGCGAACAGATAAAGACAGCTGTTACAATAGCATGTTCCATCAAAAAAGTAAAACCGTAATAGGTTTCCACAAAGCGTCTACCATTATCTGCATTGGCTCCTTTTATAAAAGGTAAAGCAAAACTTAAAATAAAACAGAGTTCCAATATGTAACTTTTTAAGATTTTCATAGTACACCTCCTATAAGTTGTGAACTAAAAAGCCCCCTTTATTAGCTGATAAAATCAGGAGAAACCAGCTCCTACTTCATCAATAATTTGTTCATCCTCTATCTACTTATAGTATATACTACCGACTTACCACATTCAAGAAACCGCTTCATTTTTTTAGCTTTTTATGGTATGATAGACAAAATATCTAGGGGAAGACAAATGACCAACGAATTTTTACATTTTGAAAAGATAAATCGCAAAACTTGGCAATCCTTGCATCGCAAAACAACTCCTCCCTTGACCGAGGAGGAGTTAGATTCTATTAAGAGTTTCAATGACCAGATTAGCCTACAAGATGTTACTGATATCTATCTGCCACTGGCACATCTGATTCAGATTTACAAACGTTCCAAAGAAGATCTTGCCTTTTCAAAAGGCATTTTCCTTCAAAGAGAGAGCAAAAAACAGCCCTTTATTATCGGAGTTTCTGGAAGTGTTGCCGTAGGTAAATCAACCACTAGTCGTCTCTTGCAAATTTTGCTTTCTCGTATAGTCCCTAGAGCAAGTGTTGAACTGGTTACGACGGATGGTTTTTTATACCCAAACAGTGTCTTAATTGAGCAAGACATTCTCAACCGCAAGGGTTTTCCTGAGAGCTACGACATGGAAGCTTTGCTCAATTTCCTAGACCAACTCAAAAATGGACAGGATGTTGATATCCCTGTTTATTCCCATGAAATCTATGATATCGTGCCAGGTCAAAAACAACGAGTAGAAGCCACTGATTTTGTTATTGTTGAGGGAATCAATGTGTTCCAAAATCCACATAATGCCCGTCTCTATATTACTGATTTCTTTGACTTTTCAATCTATGTCGATGCCGCTGTCGAAGACATTGAAAGTTGGTATTTGGATCGTTTCTTAAAACTTCTTAGCTTTGCTCAAGATGATCCAGGCAACTATTACTATCGTTTCACTCAACTTCCTCTTAGCGAAGTCAAGGATTTTGCCCACCAAGTTTGGACCAGTATCAACCTAACCAATCTCCAGAATTACATTGAACCGACACGAAATCGTGCCGAGGTCATTCTCCATAAATCTAAAAATCACGAAATTGATGAAATTTACTTAAAAAAATAATTTCCCCTTGTCAAAACGTAAGTTTTCAGATATAATGGTATAGTTAGTAAAAATGGAGGTAAGAACATTGGCAAACATTAAATCAGCTATCAAACGCGCTGAATTGAACGTTAAACAAAACGAAAAGAACTCAGCTCAAAAATCAGCTATGCGTACTGCTATCAAAGCTTTTGAAGCAAACCCATCTGAAGAACTTTACCGTGCTGCCAGCTCAGCTATCGATAAAGCAGAAACTAAAGGTTTGATCCACAAAAACAAAGCTAGCCGTGATAAAGCACGTCTTGCAGCTAAACTTGGTTAATCATTAACTGCATACAAAATGAGCTCCTCGGAGCTTTTTTTGTGCACATTTTCTGGAGGTTATTATGAAAATAGCTATCATTGGATATTCTGGATCAGGCAAATCCACTCTTGCAGAAAAACTAGCTAATCACTACTCTATCCCCAAACTTCATATGGATACTCTCCAATTTCAGCCAGGGTGGCAAGATAGTGACCGCGACTGGATGCTGAACGAAATGAAAACTTTTCTAGCCAACAACGAAAACTGGGTCATTGATGGCAACTACTCTTGGTGTTGCTATGAGGAAAGAATGGAGCAAGCTGACCATATCATCTTTTTAAACTTCTCTGCTTGGAATTGTCTGCTAAGAGCCTTTAAGCGGTATTTAAAGTACAGAGGAAAAGTGAGAGAAAGTATGGCAGCGGGATGCCCTGAGCAATTCAATTGGGAATTTATCCGTTGGATTCTCTGGGATGGACGTACAAAAAATGCTAAGGAAAGATACCAATACTTAAACAATACTTACCCAGAAAAGATGAGCATTCTCCATTCTCAAGCAGAGATTGATTGTTTTTTGCGATCTTTAAAAAAGTAAACAATATAGTAGCATTTCATTAAAATCAGCATGTACTGATTGACTAAAAAAGGAAGATTTTCATCCAGAAAGTCTTCCTTTTTTCCTTTTATTCAACAATTAAAAATAACTCAAGCAATTTATAAATCAACAATAAAGTTCCCCTAGAAATGAAGAGAATCTTGTTCATAGTTTCTGAGTTCGTGATACAAAAAAACTGAAGGAAGTATAGTCCTACTTCTTTCAGTTTTTTATTGTCTCAATTTAGAAAAAACTTCTCCAATCTTACCTTCGATAACTAAATCTGCTTTGCTATCTTGAGGAGTGCTGGACTTGTTGATAACGACAAGATTTGACCCTGAAAAATAATTGATTAGGCTAGCTACAGGATAAACGACTAAGGAAGTTCCACCAATGATCAATAAATCTGCTTGCTGAATGACTTGGGCTGCTCGACTAAAAACATCCATATCCAGAGGTTCTTCATAAAGGGTTACGTCAGGTTTGACCACCTTACCACAATCTAAGCAGTAAGGAACTGGACCTTCAAGTGCCAAAAATGCAGTCAAATCATAAAAGCGATGACAGCCCAAACAGTAATTACGATCTGCACTACCATGCAGTTTCAAAACTTTCTGAGATCCTGCCATTTCATGGAGGCTATCGATATTTTGCGTCACAATCGCCTTTAATTTGCCTGTTTTTTCCAACGATGCTAGATAATCATGTGCTAAATTCGGCTTGGCATCTGGATAGACCAGATACTTTTTGTAGAAATCAAAAAAATCCTCTGGATAGCGCTCAAACATAGTGCGTGAAACCAGTTGCTCGGCAGTAAAATGGCGACCTAGTTTCAGACTATAGATACCATCTGAACTACGAAAATCTGGAATATTTGACTCTGTAGAAACCCCTGCACCACCGAAAAAGACAATTCTCTGACTTTGATCAATAATACCCTGTAGTTGTTCAATTTTATCCATTCTGTACTCCTAGGAATTTTCAAGTTAAAAAGTTGAAAGCCTTGACTTCTTGTCAACTTGGCTTCCAACTTCATTTGATTATGATTTAGATATTAAACTGACTAGTCTCGGTCCTTTGACACAATTAGGCTTTCTTCAATTTCCTTATTCTTACCTATTTCAGGATTGATTCATTGTTGATGGTTATCATTTTGAGAACAAGAGAAATCATTCTGAATATAGCCTACCTTTAGTCAGCAATCAATGTTTCCAAACCAACCTTCATCATATCAGTGAAGGTGTTTTGACGTTCTTCTGCAGTTGTATCTTCATCTGGATTAACCAAACTATCTGAAATAGTCATGATAGCAAGGGCATCAACATGATGTTGAGCTGCAAGATAATACAGCGCTGCCGCTTCCATTTCCACCGCTTTTACTCCCCACTTACCAAGCTCAATGTTCTTATCACCATAGTTAGAATAGAAAACGTCTGATGATAAGACATTTCCGACGTGAGTAGTCATACCAAGGTCTTTGGCAATGTGGTAAGCCTTGTCTAAAAGATCAAAGCTAGCAATTTGTGGGAAATCGTATTGAGGCCAATCGTTGCGGATGATATTTGAATTGGTAGCAGCAGCCTGTGCTAAAACCAATTCACGGACATGAACATCCTCATTCAAAGAGCCCGCAGTTCCAACACGAATCAATTTTTTCACTCCGTAGTCAACAATTAACTCACGCGCATAGATAGAGATGGATGGCATTCCCATCCCAGTTCCCATGACAGATACACGGTGACCCTTGTAAGTTCCAGTGTAACCAAACATGTTACGCACTTCGTTAAAGCAAACAGCATCTTCTAAAAAGTTCTCAGCGATAAATTTCGCACGAAGAGGATCTCCAGGAAGAAGAATTTTATCAGCAATTTCACCCTGCTTAGCAGCAATATGGATAGACATAATTTATGATACAAAGAGCGACCAGAAAGCGACTGAAAATTAGGAATCTGACGAGAAATCCTGATTTCTCAGTTAGATTATCTATTTTCCGAGCTTTCCGCTCGTGTTCAAATTAGAACACACGCTCTACCTTTCTTTTTTATTAATAGGACAGGCGACAGAGAACAAAGTAAAAATAGGAAACTGACGACGCATCACAGATGCTAGAAAGTTTATCTTTTTTACACAATTCTCCGCCCGTATTCAGTTCAGCTAATACGGTTAACCCATCCTTTCTGTGTGTATTTTTTGTTTAGAAAAGTTTTCCGCTCGTGTTCAATTAGAACACACGCTCAACCTTTCTTTATTAAATGATATTGATTATAAATTTAAAATATATTTTGGATTAGAAAAACTAGAGTATTCTTATTAATTTTCTATTATCCTTGTCTTTAGTCGTAAGTATTTCTCCAAAGGGATTCGGTCCAGCATCTTAGCAAAACCAAATGCCAAGTAAGCAGTCACCAAAAGAATAGGTATAGCCTCAAATGACTGACCAGTGAACCCCATTACCAATCCACTTGCAGATAGGGGTGCCTTCAAGGTCACAGCTAAAAAGCAAATCGAACCTAATAGTAAGACTGCTGGCTGGTTGCCACTACCTAAAATCATGGTCAAGAGTGCAGCTCCTGCTATCCCCAAGGCAAAAGATGGGGTCAAGGTACCGCCATAGGCACCTGCCCAAAGGGTGACTAAAACGACCAAGGCTTTCAAGACAAATAAAAGGATTACCGTCTTGGCATTACTGCCGTTTAAAATCTCCTGAGCCATCATACGCCCATTACCAAGTAGATGAGGTAAATGGCTAGCCAATCCAACAAGGAAAAGGAATGTTATCGGCAGTGTATAGAGTATCCGCTTGTTCTTTATTCTCTTTGAAGAAGCTTGTTTGTTGAAGTGAGCAAAAAGCCAAGCGAGTGGAGTCAGAAAAAGAACTAATAGGGGAACAAGCCACATATCACCTAGTGACCAAGTCAGAATTGGAAGCTGGTAGAGAGCATGATCTGAAACAACAAAGCCTGCTGTAAAGGCTGATACATATGTAGTCAGACCGACCAAGAAAAAACGTTTGACAGATAAAGCAATTCCCAAGGTTTCAAAAACGAAAAACACACTCGTTAATGGAACCTGATAGACAGCCGCTAAACCCGCACCAGCTCCACAGGCAATGAGAAAGATTCGGTCCTTCACGGAGAGAGAAAAAATATTGGCAATAGGTCTTGAAAATAAAGCTCCAATCTCCCGTGGTGCAGCTTCCTTACCGATAGGTGCCCCTCCTCCAACCGCAATAATCTGCCAAATTGAATGAACTAGCTGTTTTAAAAAATGAAGTTTGTATTGTGATGTTTCATCTTTCATCTGCGCTTTGATGGAAAAAATCTTTGCTTTTCTTTGCAAGAAATACCAGATCAAGGCAGAACTGACACCCACGATGATTAAACTGAAGCCTATTCGTGATGAAGCAACACCATCTGTCAAGAATCCAGTGTTATGCTCTGTCTGACCAAAAGCAATCCCTTCAACCAGCTCTAAAAGATAATGGAGCAAAATTCCGAATATACCTGTAACTAGCCCTAGCATGATAACCGCTAGGACTAATTTGAGGTTATATGGGATTTTCTGAAGACTCCTCCTCAACTCATGTACCATGATTATAATTCAGCAAGAATCGCTTTCAGCAAGCCTTTAAAGTCGCCTTTTACACGTTCGGTCACTTCTACCACTTCTTCGTGGTTGAGTTCTTCTTGGAAACCAGCCGCAAAGTTGGTAATACATGAAATACCAAGAACCTTCAAGCCAGAGTGTGCTGCAACGATAACTTCAGGAACGGTTGACATTCCGACAGCATCTGCACCAAGTGTCTTATAAGCACGGATTTCAGCTGGAGTTTCATAAGTTGGACCAGTTACACCGATATAAACACCGTCATCAAGTTTAACACCAAGCTTTTCAGCAACTGCATGAGCTGTAGCACGATATTCTGGAGTGTAGGCTTTTGACATGTCTGGGAAACGTGGACCGAAGTCATCTAAGTTTTCACCGATTAGAGGGTTTTGGCCTGTCATATTGATGTGGTCAGTGATAGCCATCAAAGTACCAGGACCAAAGCCGATACCTCCAGCAGCGTTGGTTACAATCACACCTTCACAGCCCAAAACTTTCATGACACGAACTGGGAAAGTAACAACTTCAAGCGGATTTCCTTCATAGAAATGAAAGCGTCCTTGAAGTGCTAAAACCTTACGTCCTGCAAGCTCACCGTACACCAATTTTCCAGCGTGTCCAACAACAGTAGAACGTCCCCAGTTTGGAATCTCAGCATAGTCTACCACAACTGGATTTTCGATTTCTTCAGCAAGTTCTCCCAGTCCTGATCCAAGAATCAAGCCGAACTCTGGTGCTTCTACTCCCTTTTCTTTTAAGAAAGCAGCTGTTTCATTGATTTTATTTAAAAATGTCATTAGGTATCTCCTTCTTTATGTTTTAAAAATTGACCGATTTTGTCAAAGGTTTTTGCATTTCGAATCGTAATATTACGATAGAAAGGCATCTTAAGCAGGTACTTGTGATAGGCTGTTTTGCTATAGGTTTCTTCTGAGAATTTGCCCCAGAAGATTCCCAGTTTCCCGAAATGAAGCACTTCATCTACCAGTTCCATACTTTCGACTTTCTCGATGACTTGCTTGATATCCAGTCCCTCAGTATAAAAGAGAACATCCTTTCGAGCCATTTCTTGGAACCACCATTCCGGAAGAGTTCTAAGCTCCTCTTCGTAATCTTCTTGACTTAACAAGGAAAAATGTTGGATAAATGGATAATGCTTGTCAAAGAAAGCCTGTAAGATCTCCACTAGTTGAGTCTTCGAGATACTTGTGTCAAAGAAAATATTGCCACTATTGATGTAGGTTTCAACATTTTCCAATCCCAACTCTGTCAATTCTTGACGAAGCTGGGCCATGACCACCTTATGTTTCCCACCGACATTGATCCCTCTAACCAGTAATGCCAAGCGAGTCATCTTAAACCAATTTATCTAAGAAGCTTTCACCAATCATAGCTTTATCAACGCCAAAGTTATCAGCGATTGTCGCAGAAATATCAGCAAAATGACCGATTGGTAGGTGTCCATTTCCTTTTAATGATGGGCTGTAGGCCAAAAGTGGAATGTATTCACGAGTATGGTCTGTACCTGCATAAGTAGGGTCATTACCATGGTCAGCAGTAATCATAAGTAGATCATCTTCACGCATAGCTGCGATGATTTCTGGCAAGCGTTCGTCAAACTCGTGCAAGCAATCACGGTATCCATGGGCATTGCGACGGTGACCGTAAAGAGCATCAAAGTCTACCAAGTTAGTGAATGAGAATCCTTTTTCAAACTCAGCAAGTCCCATCGTCTTAATCAAGGTATCCATACCGTGGCTATTTGACTTATTGTGGCCCATATCGTGGTTAATACCAGCACCGTTGAAGATATCGTTGATCTTACCAACCGCATAGGTATCAATACCAGCTTCGTTCAACTTATCCAAAACAGTCGGCGCAAATGGTGATACAGCCAAGTCACGACGATTTGCAGTTCGCGTGAAGTTTCCAGGCTCCCCAACATAAGGACGTGCAATGATACGACCTAGAAGGGCTGGACGTTCCAATGTGATGGAACGAGCGTACTCACAAATACGGTAAAGTTCATCCAAAGGAATGATATCTTCATGGGCTGCAATTTGAAGAACAGGGTCAGCGGACGTATAAATTATCAACTCACCAGTTTCCATTTGACGTGGTCCAAAGTCATCGATGACAGCTGTTCCTGAGTATGGTTTGTTGGCTTCACGAATAACCTTACGTCCTGAAAATTCTTCGATTTTAGTAAGAATTTCTTCTGGGAATCCATTCCAGAAAGTATCAAACGGTTCAGTAATATTAAGCCCCATGATTTCCCAGTGACCGGTCATGGTATCTTTACCTAGTGACACTTCCTCAAGTTTAGTGTAGTAACCGCTAGGATTTGCCTCTGCAGGAACCGTTTTAAGGGCTGTCTCACGTTCAATATTCCCAAGACCAATCTTAGCCATATTCGGTACATTTAAACCAACTGATTTAGAGATGTGTCCTAATGTATCAGATGCTCCATCTGGAACCCCTGCATTGACAAAGTTATTAGCATCTGGTGCCGCACCGATTCCTACAGAATCGAGTACCACCAAGTGAATACGTTTAAATTTTGACATCATTTGCCTCCTTTATTTCCCTTTTGTTGAAGTTAAAACCTGAACGCCAGCTTGTCCTGCAACGATCACTTTATCAACCATTTGATTAAATAAACCGTGCTCAACAACACCAACCTGAAGATCCAATTGACGACCAAAAGCGACCGGATCTTCAATAACACCTAGATCCAGATCAATGATAAAATTCTGCATATCCGTCACAAAGCGTTGGCCATTTTTTTCACGAAAACTTGGCTTATAACCAGCTTTTTCAAAACGACGGAAAACCTGTTCTGCTCCGTATTGGACAACTTCGACAGGTAGTTTGAAAGCGCCCAGTTTCTCAACCATCTTGCTCTCATCTACCACCCAGATATACTGTTTAGTTGGTGTCGCAACTACTTTTTCCATTAGAAGTGCACCACCGCCTCCTTTGATACCATTAAACTGAAGATCCACCTCATCAGCTCCATCAACAGTCACATCAACCTCATCCACCTCATCGATAGACTTAAGCGGTATATTCAATCCTTGTGCCTGTTTTGTCGTTACACTCGAAGTTGTTACGGCTGTAATTTGAAGTCCTTCCTCCTTGATTCTACGTCCGATCTCCTCTACGAAATAATAGGCAGTCGAGCCTGTTCCAAGTCCTACAACCATTCCATCGGTTACGAACTCAGCAGCCTTGATGCCTGCTATTTTTTTCAGATTTTCCACTTAAACACCTCCAAACAAAAAGCTACTTTTATTATAACATGAATACGCTTTAAATTCATCCTTGCACTAGAAAAACCCGAACATTTTATTTCGGGTTTCTGATTCTTATTTAACCATGTCAGGATCGTAGTCATAAAATCCTGTGTCAAGGAAACGATTTTGGGGATGGAGTTTACGGACTTGCTCGTCCAACAAGAAGGCTTGGTCATGCGTAATGCTTCCCTCTTGAATCAAGCTACGGGCTTGGATGAAGAGTTTTGCAATCTCAACAAAATCTTGACCTGGAGTATAAAGTCCTTCTAGTTTCCAATGAGTGAAACCATGCTCTACCAACTCTGGCAATTTTGTCATCAAATCGAGGTCGTTATTGGCAAAAATGTGAGTTCCATGATTATCTTCAAAAATTGAGTAGTGACTATCTGGATCACTAGGCTCTGCTAAGAAGAGGTCGCGTTGACGTGTTTTTTCATCATCAATCTGAGTAAAATTATAGTAATTCTGCAGGAGTGGACGCTTAGAGTGGTGGATGACACTAGCACCGTAAACTAAAACTTCAGCAGGAATTTCCAAAATTTCAGGCATTTTAAAGAGTTCAGCTGATGGAATTTCACGAGCCAATACTGCCTCAGAAGCGCCAGCCTTTTGTCCCCAGAAATTAATCTGACGGCTACTAGTTACCATGGTTGAGGCATCATAGATGGTTTTAAAAGAATAACCATCACGATTGACAACATAAAAGACACCCGCATCTCCAACAGTAATGTAGTCTGTTTTAATTTCTTCCAAGAAATCAAGGAAGGGTTTGATACGATCCATCATATCCTGATGCATAAGAGCATTGACCGCTACGATCAATTCCTTACCTGCATCATGAACCAGACCAGCGATGGTTCTCAGTTCATCATAAGAAAAAGTCTTTGGTAGGCGAAGTCCAAAATCTTTCTCACCGACATAGATGCGGTCAACTCCCGCCTCTAGTAATTCTTTTACTTGTTCAATGCTTTCAGCAGTTGCTGTAATAATAATCTTTTCCATAAGAAAAATTATACCACATTTCTGAAAAATCAGCTATGGGCAATCTATTTTTTAAGAAAAGTTAGTTTTTTCCCCTTCACTTTTATACTCAATGAAAATCAAAGAGCAAACTAGGAAGCTAGCCGCAGGCTGTACTTGAGTACGGCAAGGTGAAGCTGACGTGGTTTGAATTTGATTTTCGAAGAGTATTAGAAAAAGAAAAGTGAACCACCTTTACTAGAGTTCACTTTATATTCTTTTATGCTTGTATTTCTTCAACAAGGTGACCATCATTCATGATAAAGACACGGTCCACCTTATCAAGAAGTCTGGTGTCATGCGTAATCATCACTACTCCTCTTCCCTGCTCATGGGCAATTGATGCAAGCATATCCGTCACTTGGTAGGCTCTTTGGGTATCAAGACTGGCTGTTGGTTCGTCAGCAAGTACGATGCTAGGATTGTTATAGAGAGCTCTGGCAATTGCTGCACGTTGACGTTCTCCACCTGACAAGGCCTTTGGATAATGATTTTGAACTTTGTTCAGATCCAACAAATCAAATAACTGTTGACGGTCACTTTTCGTAGATTTATCTTTATCTAGTCGATCAATTAGGTCTAATTGTTCCTTAACGGTTAAAAATGGAATCAGATTTGAAGCCTGTAAAATAAAACCAAATTCCTTAAACCGAAGATCTGTTTTCTCTTTTTCAGTCAAATCACCAGTTTCTGTTCCCTTAACTAAAATCTTACCACCTGAAGGCTCCTGCAACTGTCCTAAGGTGGTCAAAAAGGTTGTTTTACCAGATCCAGAAGGACCAACTATGGCAACAAATTCACCAGCATTTAGTTGAAAGTTCGTCTCGTGTAGGGCAACGACTTTCATATTTCCTTCTCCGTAGCTTTTCGTCACTTGCTTCATTTCTATCAATGGTGTCATATAAGTCTCCTTATCATTCTGCAATAGCCGTTATAGGATCAACTTTGAGCAAACGAGGGAGAGAAATCACTCCTCCAAGTAGTGCCATCAAACAAATTCCCAAACTCAATCCTAAATATGCTAACCAACTTGGATAGAAAATGAAGGTTGCAGGTAGAACAAGGATAACACCTACAATCGCCAATAAGGCTAGACCGATCCCAAAACCTGCCAGCAATATAATTTGACAAAAAAGCGACCAAACAATGGTTCTAGCCTGAATTCCCTGGGCTCTCATAATCCCATAGAGGCCTAGTTTTTGAATGGTAATAATATAAATAAAAATACCAATAATCAGGCCTGATATGATAATCATCGCTAAAATCATTCCTGAAAATACGTTTACTTGAGGTGTATAGCCCGGAATATGGGCAATCATGTTTTGAATGGTTAATTGACTTAAACCGTCCGCGGATAACTGAGCATCATTTTTTAAGACCAAGGCAGAAATAGCGCGACCTGCATTCAGACTACCTTGCAAGGTCCAATAGCTAGTCAAATTTGTAAATACTACAGGTTCTGTAAAAAATTTATTCCCTTTCGTAAGTCCAACGATGGTATAAGAATTTTCACTTCCATTCAGTTGAATGACATCGCCTAGTTTAATTCCATAGTTTTCTAAAGACTGATCCACGACAACTTCATTGTCACTTTCTGGGTAATGGCCCTCAATCAAGGAAGGAGAGATAAAACTGTTCCAATCCTGTGCAAAAATAGAGATGTTTACCTTCTCACTATCATTGACGAGATTTGTCACCGCAAACATATACCCCAAAGGTACTACATCTTTTGAAACCTGATCCTTATAATTCTTTTCTGGAATAAAGGATGCTGTCAGATTATCATTTGCATAATCTGATAAAACAATCCCTGTCGCTTTCCAATTATCCACGGCTGCTCTATTATTTCTAACGAGCCCCAGAGCTAAACTTGTCATAAAAAAGACCATAAACGCTATTAGAAAGATCGTCGTTAAAATCAAACTATAACGAAGTTTATTTTTTAAAATTTCCTTGATTGCAAGATACACTGCAAATCTCCTTTAACTTTTCTAAGAGTGGTAAAAGCTCACTCAATTTCAAAAATAAAAGACAGAAAAATCTGTCTTTCTTGCAAATCTTCTCTTCCATCCTACTAAGTGGATATAAAACTATAGTAGAACCAACAATTACGATCTAGATTTGTTTCCATTATCCATTTTCATCCTCATAACAAAAAGTTGAACGGTCAAGATGTTGTGAGTTGTCCACCCATCCTATCACCTTTAGGTATGAGTGTCAAGAAATTTGTTTCATCATTTGATAACAGACTTTATTCTTTTTGTAACCTTACTGTAATAATTTTTTTCTTGAAAAATGGTAAAATGAAAGAGTACTGTTAAGGAGAGAATCATGCCCGTAAGAAAATATCAACCGTATGAGTTTGAAGAAGAGGAAACTCAAACAACGCCATACCAAGACTATGTTCCAGAAACCACTTCCGTTGCTAGTTTGAAGGAAGTTCTTTTCTTTGTAAACATTGCTTGTTTTTGCGTCTTTTTGGCCTTGTTTAGCTTTATCTTTTTAGCCCTCAAGTTCAATACAGTCTTAGCTTTTAGCCTAGCAATTGCCTTGAGTTTAGCAGCATCAAACGTTCAACGTTCGATGATTAAGAAGAAATTATATTAGATTCAAAAGGTCGGGATTTTTGTCCCGACCTATTTTTTCTACGATAGCTAAAGAGCTGCGACTAGATAAGCGATACTTGGTCTACCGCTTTCTAAGTCACAGCCTTTTCTTATTTATTTTTACGCTTGGATGGTGTTTGGATAGCGATCTTTACTTCAAAAATCGTACCATGAGGTTTGTTATCTTTGACACTGATGGTTCCTTTAAGAGCATCGACAATCTGTTTGGCTAAGGATAAGCCTAACCCAAAACCACCTTTTTGCCGAGTACGAGCCTTATCAACCCTGTAAAAGCGATCAAAAATTTTCTTTTTATCTACTGCAGAAATACCAATTCCATCATCAGCTACTGACAAATAGAGATTACGCTCCGTCGTAGCAATGACAAAATGGATATCTCCTTCTTCTTCTGTGTACTTGACAGCATTGTCAAACAAGATAGTCATCAGTTGTTTAAGAAGAAGCTTATCTGTTATGATGGTCCGATGGATGCGATTTTCAAAATGAAAAGCACGGTTATTTTCAGACGCAATCATTTCATAGTTGGTAAAAGTTGTATTAAAGAAGGCTGGCTCTACCTCTCCTAATTCCGGTTTAATGCCGTCATCACGACGAGCTAAATTAAGGAGATTAGTCGTTAAAAAGCGCATATTACGAACTTCTTCTAGACTAGAAGCAATACTCTCACTTGACTCCATAATAGTTGCCTCAGGTTTTCTGAAAAGAGTTTCTAGTCGATTTTGCAGAACAGCTAATGGAGTTCGTAACTCATGACTGGCATTTTCCACAAAACTCTGTTGCTTTTGCATGCTTTCAAGTAAAGGTTTAACACTGACACGCGCAAGATAAAGGCTGGCAATAATGGATAAAATCCAGAAGCTAGCCATGACTACCACGATTAATTGCTCATTGTTTTGACTAGTTTGCTCTATCTGACTGGTATTTATCAAAACCGCTGCATACTTAATATTGGTCGAGACAGAATCGATATTTATTTCAGATAGAATCACTCGGTAAATCTCGTCCTGACCATAACTATTCTGAACATGAAGTTGTCGAATATGATTCAAATCCTTTTTATTAAAAGTAATCTTATCAAGACCTAGAAAGCGGTTGCCAGTCACTAATTGATTCAAATTTGAATCTAACAATATCACTTCTGTATTGGAACTAACCGTTGGTTTTTTTTCAGAAGCTGGAGCAACATTGGCACTACCTAAATCCTTAACGTCCTCAGTTGCACGATTGACTGCCAATTGAATAACGTCCTGAGGATTTTTGCTCAGTGATAAGAGTTTTTCATCCACCGATGTGTAGAGACTGGAGTGCATAACCTGCAAGATAATCAAGGTCATAGCAGAGAAAATCAGAGTAAATACTCCAAAGTTACGGATAAAATAACTGAAATCCTCCGCATACCAATTCTTTTTAATTTTTTTAAACATGTTTTAAAATATACCCAACACTACGCAAGGTTTGGAGGTTTTCAGCAAAGACTGAGCCCTTCAATTTCTTACGAACTTTTGATACATAGACTTCTACCACGGAGATGGTTGTGTCACTGTCAAATCCCCACAAACGGTCAAAAATTTGTGTTTTTGGTAAGATAACATTTTGATTTTGGAGGAAATAAACCAAGAGATCAAATTCTTTACCCAATAGTTCCACAACAGTATCATTAACTCTAACCTCATTGGTAGATAGATTAACCGTCAAATCACCATAAGAGAGGGTATTTTCATTGAACTTACCAGAACGTTTGAGCAGTGCTTGGATACGCATCTTGAGCTCTTCTAGATAAAATGGTTTTGTTAGATAATCATCTGCCCCAAGCTCAAATCCATGTCCCTTATCATCAAGACTTTCCTTGGCTGTCATGATCAGAACAGGAGTCGAAATTCCTTTTTCACGCAATTCTTTTAAAACTTGAAACCCATTTTTCTCAGGTAACATCAAGTCCAATAAAATCAAGTCATAAACGCCACTTTCAGCCTCATAAAGACCTTCTTCACCATCAAAAACCTGCATGACATCCGCAAAATCATCCAAAAAATCAAAGACTGAATTTGATAGGCCTAGGTCATCTTCCACTAATAGAATCTTGATCATCAAAAATTCCTCCTTATTACGCCTATTATAGCAAAAATATCTTAAAAAAAACTCAACTTCCCTTGTTTTTCCAAGAGAAAGTTGAGTTTTTGTAATCTAGTTAGACTAGAATCTTTTAAGCTTTGCTATATTGAGCTACAACTGCTTCAACTGCTGCTTTTTCACGCTTAATCAATTCAACGCGAGCTGCGATTTCCTTGATTCCCATACCGATGTTACGGCTAAGAGCTAGGTCAGAAAGTTGTGGCTCAAAGAATTCCTTGTATTCTGTCAAGCGTTGCTCTGTCTTGAATACATGGGCAGGAAGGATAACAAAGCTATCAAAGCTCATATCTCCTCCAAGGGCCGACTTAATCCAAGCCCAGTTTTCACGCGCCCAAGACCACGCTGTTTCCTGGGTTGCTTGATGACCTAAGAACTGGAAGTACCAAGCTGATAAGTCTTGTGGTTTTACCACAAATTTGTCCTTCCAAGAAGCAATCAAGGTTTGGATATTATCCGCATCTGTACTGTAGGCAAGAGCAGCTGCCAATTGGCGTTTAAAGGCAGCATCTGTCGCATGAGTATAAAGATCGAGATAAGTTGCGACCAATTCCTTAGTCTCATGGTGTTTCATTTCATTGATGAGAACTTGTGAACGAATAGCTGCTGGAAGTCCTGAAAGATTATCCTTGTGGGCTGCGAAAATTTGGCTAGCAACTTGACTGGCTTCCCCGTCATTTGAACGAATCATCATGGAAATTGTCAATTGACGAACCAATTCATCCTCATCAGATTCACCCTCTTTAGCTTCAAAACCAAGACGATCATAGTTGTAGCGAGCCAGTTTAGCAATAAGGGCTTTAAAGGCTTTTTCTGCCTCAGTTCCTTCATCGATAAAGCGATCAAGCGCTCCGATAACTTGTGAAACTGCTGAAACAACAAGATAAGATTCTTCTTGTGCTAATTGATCCACTACCGGAAGCAAGTCTGCATATGAAATGTGTCCTGCTTCAGCAAGTAAACGACGTTCTTGGACGATTTGAAGTTTACTTGTGTTATCAAGTTCTACTAGGTCTGCAAGCACAGCATCAAGTAATTGACCTTGATAGTCAGTAATGTAGTGGGCTGTATTTTCAGTGTTAAGACGAAGGGCTGTCTTGTTTTCAGCAAGAAGTGCTGCATAGCCAGGGATTTCGATACTTTCAGTTTCGAGAGTATCTGGTACTCCTTTCCAGTTGCTGTTGAGTGGTACAACCCAGAGACGATTCTTGTCTTCGTGTTCACCGATGAAGAATTGTTTTTGCGAAATCTTCAAAACATCATTTTCAACAGTGGCAGTAAGGACTGGATAACCAGGTTGTTCCAACCAAGAATCCATGAAGGCTGCCACATCACGGCCTGATGCTTGACCAAGGGCATCCCAAAGGTCACGACCAATGGTGTTTCCGTATTGATGCTTTTCAAAGTAAGCGTGCAATCCTTTAGCAAAATCAGCATCTCCTAGCCAACGACGAAGCATGTGCATAAGGCGGCTACCTTTGGCATAGACGATAGCTCCATCAAAGAGCGTATTGATTTCATCTGGGTGTTTGACTTCAACGTGAACAGATTGAACGCCATCCGTCGCATCGCGTTCAAGAGCAAGAGGTACTCCACCTGTTTGGAAGTCCTCAAAAATATTCCAGCTTGGTTCGATGGCATCCACACAGACATATTCCATCATGTTAGCGAAACTTTCATTGAGCCAGAGGTCATCCCACCATTTCATAGTTACTAGGTTACCGAACCATTGGTGAGCAAGCTCATGGGCAATGACTAGAGCAACTTGTTGACGGCTGGCAAAGGTTGAGTTTTCATCCACAACCAAGTAAACTTCACGATAAGTTACCAGACCCCAGTTTTCCATAGCACCTGCTGAGAAGTCAGGAAGGGCGATGTGGAGAGATTGAGGAATTGGGTATTTAACCCCATAGTAGTCTTCGTAAAACTCGATTGAGCGAACAGCGATATCTAGTGAGAAATCAAGGTTTGAAAGTGGATGTGCCTTTGTTGAGTAGACACCTACCAGCGTACCGTTTTTAGTTTTAGCAGTTACCCCTTGCAAATCACCAGCAACGAAAGCCAGCAAGTACGAAGACATACGTGGAGTTGTTTCAAATTTCCAGATACCAGTTTCCTTGCGGTTTTCAACGTCAATCTCTGGCATGTTAGACAAGGCAAGTTCGCCTTCCGCTTGGTCAAATCGAAGAGCTAGGTCAAAGGTTGCTTTGGCTTCTGGCTCATCCACACATGGGAAGGCTTCACGAGCAAAGTGGCTCTCGAATTGTGTTGACAAGACTTCCTTCTTGACACCATCAACTGTGTAGTATGAAGGATAAATCCCTGTCATGTTATCTGTGATTTTACCAGAAAAGGCAAGAACCAATTCAACTTGACCAGCCTCAGCCAATTCGATATGAAGAGCTTCGTTTTCATTATCAACTGTAAATGGACGATCTTGACCTGCAACTTCAACTGAAGCGATTTCCAAGTCTTTTTGGTGGAGGGAAATACGGTCACTTTTAGCTTGACCAGTAATGGTTACTTTTCCTGAAAACGTCTTAGTCTCACGACTCAAGTCTAAAAACAAATCATAATGTTCAGGAACAAATGTATCGATATAATGTTCTACTGCTTGCATCATTTTCTCCTATTCTATATTTCTGAGCAAATGCTCTAGTTCAAACATACCTATTTTATCATATTTTAAGTCAGAAAAAAGCTTTGGACAGCGATTTCCAAAACTTTCTTCCTTCTAGTAGTCTACAGAGGGTAGACCTTGCGAAATTCTTCCAAAACAACCTTGCTGTCAGGTGTAAAAGTCAGACCTGCTTCTCCTAAGCAGTCTTTGAAAAAGTCTTCATGAACCTGACGCCAATAGGCTAAAGATTTGTCACCTTCCCCTTCTTTGAAGGCATGGTCGGCTGAAACCTGATGGAAAGGCTGAACGGAAACCTTTGTAATTTCAATAATGCAGATAGCTTGATCCTTACTGTCTAAAATAACATCAAAGGTCCCTTCTTGGGGAAGGGGTTCGTCCTCTACTGCGTAAAGATCGTAAGCTGAGGCAGTTGCTGTTTTTTCGCCTTTTAAAACCAAATCTGCCAAGAGATCGGCTTCTACTCCAAAAGCCCAGGCATCGATTTCATCTCCGATAGAGGGGTTGATTTGCTTATAGGCATTCCACATTTCTTGAGGTGTCATAAGTTGCTCCTTTGTATTTTTTTACTTTCTTCTTTTACACGTTTGAGATGATCTGGATGGTCAATCTCTAAATTAAAAATCTCCGGAATAGAACTGTAGTGGATCATGCACTCAATCCCCATCTGATTCATTTTTTGTATGAAAGAAGGATTCAGATAGCCTGCTACAGCGAAATCTATCTTTTTCATCCTTGCTTTATCCTGCATCTGTCTCAGCATTTCTAACATAATGGGACTTTCCATATCATGCCATTGACTATTTCTCACAGTTGCAAAAACAAAAGAAGTCAAATCATTCATTCCCACTACAATCTTTGAAATACCAGTTTCCAGTACCCTGTCCAAGTCAAAATAAGCTGACGGTAATTCAATCATTGTTCCAACTTTTCCAGTAAAACCATGCTGGCGCAATACTCTAATTGCTTGTTTTAACTGTTCAGCATTATTGACAAAAGGAAAAATAAGAGACAGATTAGGATTGGTTTGATAAACTTCTGTAACGACATGTGCCTCAGCCTGAAATTCATCTGGACACGCCAATAAACGCCTAGTCCCTCTATATCCAAATAAGGGGTGGCGTTCGTCAAAATACTCTTTAGTCCCGTCTAGACTATTTGCTTCTGCATTTGTTAACTCTGAAAAGCGATACCAGACTTCTTCATCTGAGTATAGATGGCAAATAGTGTCTAGATAATCTTTTACAAATTGCTGACAACTTTTTAGCAGTATATTTTGACTGATCTCCCTCACCAAATATTCGCCACGAATCATACCAACATGATGAAATAGTTGTGGGTAAATTTTTTCAACAATTCTTTCGCCACTAAGAGCCAGTTGATTTTGCATGTCCATTCACCTCGTCTTAAGAGATACAATATCAGATATCATTATATGACGCTTTCATCTAGTTCAAAAGCTTCATAAGATTCAACTAACTCATATCCTAAAAATTCTGCTACTTTTTTAGAAGCCTCGTTATGAGCATCCCAAAGAGGAAATATATCCCTATTTAAACTCTCTAGAATCATTGCAGCACCAAGCTTTTTAGCAAAGCCATTTCCTTGTTCGTTTGGTCTAGTTGCAACTTCCACTTCAACTGCTCCACGGTAAACTAACCCTGAGGAAATCCCAGCAATCAGTTCTTTATTTTTAAGAACCACAAAGCCAAATCCACCTTTTAAAGAAAAATCCTGATAAGACTCAAAATCTCCCTTTAAATCTTGTGACCATTCTTCCTCAGAAAGGCAGTTATAAATACGATTATCAATAGGTACAATATTGTAACCTTCCTCTAAATGACTAACTAGATCATTTAGAAATTCAATTTGAAAATTTGCCCTATCTTTAAAAGAATAGCGAGTAAAAGAAATTAGCTCCACTTTCTGATGCAGAAAATCTTGCCAATTGGTATTTTCTGAAATAATAATCTTATAATCTAAACCATATTTCCTAACAAAATCTTCCCAAAATCTGGGATTCAACTCCCCTGCTAGGTATAGAAAATTCCCAATATCATAAAAACTTGTTGTCCCATCACTGTTTCGGTATACAGTTCCAATTTGAGATTTAAGACCATAGAGAACCATATTTTTCTTCCATGTTTTAAATAGTTCCATTATCCCCCATCTTTACCTTCCAATTTCTATATCTTGTCAGTTCTAATTCAGGAAATCCACGTGACTCTGCCTTCACTTTTAATATTAAAGGTGAGGCATTTTCTTCGGTAATTTGCTCAAGAGAAAGCCAAATTGCCTTTGCTGAATCGTTACTTCCATCAAGAACTTCATGAGGAAGGGATTTTTGAGAGCCTTCGAAATCGAGTACTATATCATAAAATGCCATGATATGATGTACTGCGAAGTCTTGCCCTTCTTCTTGAACCAGCACATCATAAATCCTAGGATTGCAATAACGGCTAAGAGTATAGCCTGTCTCTTCCAAAACTTCTCTCTTGAGAGTTTCTGTCAAACCCTCACCGATTTCCTGACTACCACCAGGTAAATCAAAACGATGCTGATAAGGCCCTCTCGTTTTCTCAATGCAAAGCAATTTCCCATTCTCATAGCAAACGCCATAGACACCAAAGTGTTTTTTGATTTCCATATTCTACTCTTTCTAACAATCCAAGATTGAAAACTTACATCATCCCTTAAATGGATAGAGGCTATAGATTTCATGCTCCTTGATATACTTCTTCAGTATCTCCATATTCTCTTCGATTTTTGCCTGAATATCTGTCTCTTCACACGTTGACTCAGCAATAAAGAGGTGAATTTTTAATAAATCAGTCAGGTATAGCAGACGACGTTCCATTTCTGATTCAGGGCTTAGAGCCTGCTCGATTTTTGCAAGCTTTTGCTCCAAGCTATCACCATTCAAAAATCTCTGATGAACTCTCCTTCTAATTTTTTGAGTGGATTCCTCCCCTTGTTCTAACGGAGATAAAAGGAGTTTTTTATAGACGAATACCTGATTTTCTGCCTCTCTTTCCAGATAGGCCAATAAAACTAGAGAGCTATCAACAAAGGTCCAAGTGTTATAATTTCCTTCAAATGGGACTTGTATGATCCTATCTAATAATTCCTTAGCCATTTCCTCTTGGTCATCTAGATAAAGTAAATAGGCTAGATGATTCAGTGATTCGAGATAGCTAGCTTGGGTTTTCTTATTCTTTTTTAAAATTTTATCTAAATAGAGATGTAGGTCTGGATGATTTTCCACTAGCTCAACTACTTCTGGTAACTTCATCTGAAATCCTTTCTATTATCTTCCCAATAATTTAAAACAATTTTAGTCAATTAATCCAACTCTGCTCGACTAAACAAGTCTTTCATGGCTTCGATATCATCGCAAAACTCTTTAAATCCTAAAGCGAATTTAGCCAAGGCGTCCACCTTGGAAGAATAGGCACAAAACATACTTCCTTCAGGATCAAAGTCGATAGCATCGCTTAATTCAGGCATTTTTTCCTCCAAAAATACCAAAGCTAGCGATTCCCAATCGTAGCCATTTCCTTCAAATCCCTCCTCTTCTCGAGTATCAAACACTTCCTGTCTGTATTCTCCATCAGGGTAATAAATGAGCGATCCGCGAACATTTTGAGGATCCTCATCATAAACAAGCAAGTTAAAAGGGGCAATTTTTTCATTTATGTTTTCGTAATCTATCATTTCTTAACTCCTTTTTATATTGTCAATGGAACTGCAACATTCTAGCTTTGTAACTAGGGTTCAAAGGGCATAAAACTATCATGCTGCTGATAATAATTCAAAGCCTCGACCAAGTCTTGGGGACTTGCATTTGGCTTTTCTTCAAGTGCTACGGAAAGAACGTCAATCAACTGCTCTCCATAGTAGACTAGCTGGAGATCTTGCTCCACTACATCAGCAGGGTAAATATCACGGTCTTCTACGACATCCGGATAATTTGATACCCAATAGGACCTAGCTAGTGCTAGTTCTCCATCCTCCTTGCCATAGAGGCAAAAATCATCTGATGATAACTTGTCCATGCGTACCTGCTCGATGATCTGATCTAGTGAAAGTTCTTGGTATTTCCGCATCCCTTCTCCTTTTTAGTCTCACTCTTCAACAAAGGAATTCAAAAAATCCTCAAAAGATGGCCATTGACCATACAAATCAGCTTTTTCTTCTAAAACATAGAAGTAAATCTTGCCATAATCCTCTGCCCTTAGCGAAAGAGCATAGTTGCCAGATCCAGGATCATAGGCGAAATGAAGAAGGTCTGTGGCCTTAAATCCTGCAGGCACCGCCTCATCGTCAAACCATGTAAGAGACTTCCTCATCTCATCAAGTGAATCAAAGGAATTAAAAGGAAAGAGATGATGTTCATCGTGGACACCCCTTACTTGGGGCTGGCCTCCGTTGTACTTGAGGTAAAAATCCTTCATGGCTTCCGGTAATTTCTTCCCAAGAATCTCCTCAAATTGTAAAAAATCTTCTTTTGAAATCGGTGAATCTGCATCTAGCACTCTAAACATGATTAATTTCTTCCTTTTTTACAATTCTTCTTCCAACACCTTATCAATAAAGTCATAGACGTTTGCAGCAACTTTTTGCATTTCTAAGGAGCCTAAAGCGCCCAAGTCATTTTCATAAATGCAATCATCAGCATTTTTCTTGATAAAGTAGGCCAAATCTCCTTCCTGTCCAATCATAAAATAATCTGGCTCTACTTCCTCAATCTGATAAGTCTCATTACGCTCCTCTAGATCCTCCTTGGCATACAAACAGATACCTGTATCTCCAATTTCATAGGGGTCAATCTCTTTCCAGTCCGTTAAAAACTGATAGTAGAGATTGGGCAAAACAAATCCAAACTCATCTCTTTTCATAGCTTACCTCCAGATATTCACAGAATACCAACTATGCTACTTCAAAGACCATCCACCGTCAATTGTCATAATTTGCCCTTGCATGGCAGATGCCTTCCCACTGGCCAAAAAGAGACTAACTTCTGCCACTTCCTCTGGCTCAATCCAGCGTTTGATGGGTGTTTCACTGGCTACCCAGTCTGCCAGACCACCTGGTTCAAAATCAGCTGCGGTCATACCAGTCTTAACTGCACCAGGAGCAATGCCAAAGACCTGAATCCCAGCTTCTGCATAGTCTAGAGCTAATTGTTTGGTAAAGCCTGCCAAGGCATGTTTGGACGAGGTATAGGCGTGACCACCCCCGCCTGCTAGACTTGAGGCAATGGAACACATATTGATAATGATTCCCTTCTTATTCTCTAGCATTTGCGTCAAATAATAACGAGTCAGCTCTACTGGAGTCACATAGTTGATTTCAAAAATCTCTTGGATTTCCTGAGCAGATTGTTCTAGTAAAGGTTTATAGTCATCCAAAACTCCAGCTGTATTGCAGAGAACATCCACCTGAGGGCACCAGTCAAAAATTGGTTCCAAGTCAAGCGTTAAATCACGTTGTAAAAAGTGAAAGTCACCCTGTAAATCAGGATTTTCACCCTGATCCACCCCATAAACCTGATAGCCATTCTTCAAAAAAATTTGAGCTTGAGCAAGACCGATACCAGAGCTAACTCCTGTCACCAAAACTCGTCTAGTCATGAACTTCCACCCAATCTGTCGCTAAGACATCACAAGGAGTTGGGCTCCACATAGAAAAACCTTCCCCTTCACCAGATACATTGATGAGGAAATAGGGTGTCACTTCAAGGGCGATGCCATTTTGTTCAATGGTATCAAAGAGCTGGACATAGTTTTCAGCTCCGCCCCAGCCAGTTCGTACATATTTTTTCTTAGCCTTTAGTCCAGGCAAAATTTCTTCAAATGTCATGTTTTTCTCCTTTGTTATCTATGAATCTTAATTTAATTATAACAAAAAACCGTTTTCCAACGGCTTTTTGACTGTGATTTCTTAAAATGCATTTTTTCCTATGGCAAATCATTCCCAGCTGCTAGGTAAATCTCATACCATTCTTTTCGAGTTAGGTTAACATGACTTGCTTGGCTTGCCTCTATTAAATGCTTTGGATTGGTTGTTCCTACTACTGCCTGCATCTTAGCTGGATAGCGTAACACCCAAGCGATAGCAATAGCTGATGGGCTCACACCGTATTTTAAGGCTAATCGATTTAGGACTTGGTTTAGTTGTTGAAACTTCTCATTGCCGACAAAATTCCCTTTGAAATATCCGAACTGCAAGACTGACCAGGCCTGAATAACCATGTCGTTTAATTTGCAGTATTCAAAGATGCTTCCATCACGCAAAGCTGCCTTGTCACCTTCCATATTGACATGGAAACCTGATTCAAATCCTGGCGTGAAAGCTGCGCTTAGTTGTAATTGATTGATAGATAAAGGTTGTTTGACTTCTTTCTTCAGTAATTCCATCATCATAGGATTTTGATTGGACACACCGAAGTCTCGAACTTTACCTGATTTGTGTAGAATATCAAAGGCTTGAGCCACTTGATCAGCTTCCATCAAGGCATCTGGGCGATGGAGAAGCAAGCTATCTAGATAATCAACCTGCAATCTTTTTAGAATCCCGTCTACTGACTCTAAAATATAATCTTTTGAAAAATCAAAATAGGTAAATTCTTCTATGCGAATGCCACACTTGGACTGGATCCACATCTTTTCTCGCAGGTCAGGACGATTGTTTAACACTTGTCCCAGTAATTCTTCGCAACGACCTCCACCATAGATATCTGCCAAGTCAAAGGCATTGATTCCTACGGATAGGGCTGTTTCAACCAACTCCTCAACCTCTTTAACCGACTTGTCACTGATTCGCATCATGCCTAGAACGATTTCGGACAATTCTCTTTTCTCTTGACCAAATGGAATGTATTTCATGGCAATTTCCTCCGTTTTTCTTCATTATAAAGCAGAATGACACTTTTATCAACTGCTATCTCACAAAAGAAAAGAACCAGCTCAAACTGGTTCTTTAATCTTATCCAATCACACTTCCGTTTGGTACAGCTGGATCAACTGTGAGAAGGGTTAATTTGCCATCATGTTCAGCTGAGAGGATCATACCTTGGCTGACATATTTCTTCATCATCTTACGAGGTTTAAGGTTGGCAACGATTTGGACTTTCTTGCCGACCAATTCTTGTTCGTTTGGATAATATTTTGCAATACCAGAAAGGATTTGACGGTCTTCACCGTCACCAGCATCAAGGCGGAATTGAAGCAACTTATCAGAGCCTTCCACTTTAGAAACTTCTTTGACCTCTGCAACACGGATTTCGACCTTGTCAAAGTCTTCAAACTTGATTTCATCCTTGTTGAGTTTGAGTTCAACTTCATCTGGATTCCATTCTTTTTCGACGGCTGGTTTGTTGCCTTCCATTTGTTCCTTGATATAGGCGATTTCTTCTTCCATATCGAGACGTGGGAAGATTGGGGTTCCTTTGGCAACTACTGTTACTCCTGCAGGGAAATCTGCCAGGCTCAAGTTTTCAAGGCTAGTAACTTCTGCTAGACCAAGTTGAGTCAAGACTGCACGACTAGTTTCCATCATAAATGGCTCAATCAAGTGAGCTACGACACGAAGGCTAGCTGCCAAGTGGCTCATCACACTTGCCAATTGGTCACGAAGAGCTTCATCCTTAGCCAAGACCCATGGAGCTGTCTCGTCTATGTATTTGTTAGTACGTGAGATAAGAGACCAGACGGCTTCAAGCGCACGTGGGTAGTCAACTGCTTCCATGTGTGTATGGTAGTCAGCGATTGATTGTTCTGCAACGTCAGCAAGAGCATTGTCAAATTCTGTCACACCTTCTACATAGGCAGGGATTTGACCATCAAAGTACTTGTTAATCATTGAAACCGTACGGTTGAGGAGGTTTCCGAGGTCATTTGCCAATTCATAGTTAATACGCCCTACATAGTCTTCTGGAGTAAAGGTTCCGTCTGAACCAACAGGAAGGCTACGCATGAGGTAGTAGCGAAGCGGATCTAGACCATAGCGTTCTACCAACATTTCAGGGTAAACGACATTCCCCTTAGACTTGGACATCTTACCGTCTTTCATGACAAACCAACCATGGGCAATCAAGCGGTCAGGTAATTTAACATCCAACATCATAAGAAGGATTGGCCAGTAGATGGAGTGGAAACGAAGAATGTCTTTTCCTACCATGTGGAAGACGGTTCCATTCCAGAACTTATCAAAGTTACCATGCTCATCTTGACCATAACCAAGAGCTGTCGCATAGTTAAGAAGGGCATCGATCCATACATAGACAACGTGTTTTGGATTTGACGGGACAGGTACACCCCAGGTAAAGGTTGTACGAGAAACTGCTAAGTCTTCCAAACCAGGCTCAATGAAGTTACGTAGCATTTCATTAAGACGGCCATCAGGAGTGATGAAGTCAGGATGTGATTTGAAAAATTCGACCAAACGGTCTTGGTATTTGCTGAGGCGAAGGAAGTAAGATTCTTCTGAAACCCATTCCACTTCGTGGCCTGATGGAGCGATACCACCAGTTACATTTCCAGAGTCGTCACGGAAAACTTCCGCAAGTTGACTTTCTGTAAAGAATTCCTCATCTGAAACTGAATACCAACCAGAGTATTCACCCAAGTAAATATCATCTTGAGCAAGCAAGCGTTCAAAAACTTGAGCCACTACTTTTTCATGGTAGTCATCAGTTGTACGGATAAATTTATCGTATGAGATATCCAATAATTTCCAGAGTTCTTTAACTCCAACTGCCATGCCATCAACATAGGCTTGAGGTGTGATGCCAGCTTCTTCTGCTTTTTGTTGAATCTTTTGGCCATGTTCATCAAGACCAGTCAGATAAAAGACATCGTAGCCCATCAGGCGTTTGTAGCGAGCTAGGACATCACAGGCGATAGTCGTGTAGGCAGAACCGATATGAAGTTTACCAGATGGATAGTAAATCGGTGTTGTAATATAAAAATTCTTTTCAGACATAATTTTTCCTTTCCAGGCAAATGAAACCTGTTTTTCTAACACTTCATTATATCATATTTTGATGATTTTCGATAAGGAAATCCATACAAAAACAAGACAGACTGATGTCCATCTTGTTTTTCCTGTTGATTATCTTATTCATAGCGAAGAGCTTCAATCGGATCTAACTTAGAAGCCTTATTGGCTGGTAGAACACCAAATATCATACCGATGCCAGCTGAGACAGCTAAGCTAAAGAGAGCGATTGGGATGGATACGCCAACTTCGATTCCTGCAATCATATTTTGAAGAAGAACTCCTGCAAGCATGGTCACCCCTGCAGCAAGCACCAGACCGATGAATCCACCTAACATGGTCAAAATCATGGATTCAATCAAAAATTGAACCAGAATATTAGCTCGTGTAGCTCCTAGTGCTTTTCGTAGACCAATCTCACGGGTACGCTCTGTCACCGAAACAAGCATAATGTTCATAACACCGGTACCACCAACAAAGAGAGAAATCCCCGCAATGGCACTAATAATCGTTGTTACAAAGCCAAACATTTGTTGCACTTCTTGGAAGGCGGCAGAAGCATCTCCTACCTGATACTCCCCTTGTTGGAGACCTGCAATCTCCGTCATTCTTCTTGCTAACTCAGGTCCCAAAGTCTGAGTCAGAGTCGTATCGTTAACACGAAAAACAATATCAGAAATTTCGTCGGTGTTAAAATTAGCCGCAAGAGAAATATTGGTCGTGATTGGTAGTCCTCCGACTCCAAAGGCTTTTGCAGCCTTAGCTTCTTTACTTGCATAAACACCAATAACACGGTAACTGATTTCATTTACTTCAACAAGCTGATTGAGTGCTTCTTGTGCAGAACCAAAAAGGCTATTAGCAAGTTCTTCATCTAAAATGATAACACTAGCGAAATCCTTATAATCTTGTGTTCTTAAACTACGGCCTGCAATGATTTCATTTTCAACCGCATCCATATAGGTGATGTTTCCACCTGTCAAGCTGGCACGTTCAACCTTCTTATCCTTATAAGTCAAGGTCACATTGGCTGAGTTAGTCACATAGTAACTATCCACTCCCTTGAGTTTAGCAGCTTCTTTAACCCAGGCTTCTTGTGGTTTAGGTAGTTCAACAAAAACATCTTCCTCTTTACCAGACAGGGTTAGAGCAGATTGCTTCTGAGTAAAGGATCCGTCCTTACTCTTGGTAGGTGAGAAAAAGACATGGATATCTTTCTGGGACTTGGTCATGTTTTTATTGACTTGACGCGACAGGGAGTCTCCCAAGGCCATGATGACGACAACGGATGATACGCCGATAATGATACCAATCATGGTTAAGAAAGAACGCATCTTGTGGGCCATAATGGATGAAAAGGCAAATTTCAGATTCTGCATCTTAGTTTTCCTCCTTTTCTACGAAACCACTATCAGATGAAATGACGCCATCACGAATGACAATCTGACGCTTAGCGTAAGCAGCGATTTCAGGCTCATGCGTAACCATAATGATGGTTTTTCCTTCTTTATTTAGTTCAACTAAGAGTTGCATGATCTGATTTCCAGTTTTAGTATCCAAAGCTCCAGTAGGCTCATCTGCCAAGATAATCGAAGGATTGTTAACAAGTGCACGCGCTATGGCAACCCTTTGCTTCTGACCACCTGACAACTCCGAAGGTAAGTGATGGCTACGCTCAGTCAACTCAACCTTTTCCAGATACTCTTCTGCTAATTTGCGACGTTTTGAAGCTGAAACTCCAGCATAAATCAAGGGCAATTCTACGTTTTGAAGAGCATTAAGCTTAGACAAGAGAAAGAATTGTTGAAAGACGAAGCCGATTTCCTGATTTCGAACCTTGGCTAATTGTTTTTCACCCAAACCAGCTACTTCTTTTCCATCTAGAAAATACTGCCCACTTGAAGGGGTATCTAACATACCAATGGTATTCATGAGGGTAGACTTCCCAGAACCAGATGGTCCCATGATTGCCACAAATTCTCCCTCATGAACTTCTAGGTTAATATTCTTGAGGACTAGTAGTTCTTGATCACCATTACGATAGCTACGGCAAATATTTTTGAGGCTAATTAGTTGCTTCATCAGTCTTCACCTCTTTTCCTTCTTGCAAGGAAGCTGTCGGATTACTGATGACTTTTGCTCCATCTGTCAGACCAGATGTGATTTCTTGATTTTCTGCATCTGCATTGCCCAATCCAACTTCAACTTTTTTGGCTTTTTGATTTTCATCAAGAATCCAAACATAGTTTTTATCTTCTTCCATAACTACACTCGAAATTGGAACAATCAAGGCCTTGCTCTTATTCTTGACTTCAACACTGACTGTAAAGCCCTGTTTCAAGTCACCGATTTCACTAGTTACATCGACTGTATATGGGTATTTAGAACCTGTGTTTGAACCAGCTAAGCTACTGCTTGCTTCACTGTTATTTTTTGGATAATTTGAAATATAGCTAATCTTACCATTCCAAGTTTTATCTGGGTAAACCTTGGAAGTGAAAGTGACTTCTTGACCTACAGATAGATTGGCAAGGTTGTACTCAGAAAGCTCTCCCTTGACCTGCAAGTTATCGTTACTTACGATATGAATCAAAACTTGACTATTTCCTGTTGGAGATTTTGAAACGTTCCGATTCACTTCAACAACTGTTCCCTCTACCGTACTCAAAACTGTAGCTGCATTCAACTGGGCTTGAGCTTTTTCGAGTTGCGCTTCTGCATCTGCACGCACATCACGAGCATCGCTGATTTGAGAATCAATAGCAGCTGTAGCAGAACCGGATGACTGAGCTGGCGCTTGTCCAGTTGCTCCTTCTAAACCTGCTTGCGGAAGGCTAGGTGTTGCTGCGGCGGTATTTCGAGACTCATTCAGTTCATTGATATGACGGTCAGCTTTAGCAACAGCACGACTGGAAGCATCATAGGCAGCCTGGGCTTCTGTGCTACTATACTTAACGAGAGCCTGTCCTTCGCTGACCTGATCACCAACAGAAACCAAGACCTCATCCAAGTCACCCTTGCTTGCATCATAATAGATGTATTGTTCATTCTGAGCAGTTACTGTACCAGATAAAAGAACTGAAGATGCCACAGACCCCTCTTTGGCAAGGACAATCTTAGCAGATTCATCTTTTGCTGCAGCTTGATTTGGTTGTCTCAATAGAAGAACAGCTGCTGCTCCCACTACAAGTACTGACGCCACTCCAATAGCAGTAAATAAAGGCCATTTCTTAGCTTTTGACTTTCTTTTCATAGTAATACCCCTTTTATAAATATATATGTTAAGATTATAGCACACATCCTAAAAATGGACAATTAATTTCTCATTATCCAAAAACATTTGCTAAAATCTTTTATTGTTGTATTAGTTATATAATACACTTTCTTTTTTATTTTTGCAAGCATTTTCTTAAAAATTTTAAGCGTAGCAGATTTTTGCATTGACCTCCAAAAAAAGATAGAATATGACTAGAAAACAAGTAAAGGAGCTTTCTATGAGAGAATATGATATTATCGCCATTGGAGGAGGTAGCGGGGGAATTGCTACCATGAATCGTGCTGGTGAACATGGTGCTAAGGCGGCAGTTATTGAGGAAAAGAAATTAGGTGGAACTTGTATCAACCTCGGCTGTGTCCCTAAAAAAATTATGTGGTACGGTGCTCAAATCGCAGAGAGTATCCACAAATATGGACCTGACTATGGTTTCACAAGCACTGGGAACGAATTTGATTATGCAACGCTTCGTAAGAATCGTGAAGCCTATATTGACCGTGCTCGTTCTTCTTATGGTGGAAGCTTTAAGCGTAACGGAGTTGATTTGATTGAAGGACGTGCCGAGTTCGTTGATGCTCATACAGTCAGTGTCAATGGTGAGTTGATCCGTGCTAAGCATATCGTGATTGCAACTGGGGCCCATCCTCATATTCCTGCCATTCCTGGTGCTGAACTAGGTGGTAGTTCTGATGATGTCTTTGCCTGGGAAGAATTGCCTGAATCGGTAGCTATTCTAGGTGCTGGTTACATTGCTGTCGAATTAGCTGGCGTACTCCATACCCTTGGTGTACAGACTGATTTATTCGTCCGTCGTGAACGTCCACTTCGTGGATTTGATAGCTATATCGTTGAGAGTCTAGTTCAGGAAATGGAAAATACAGGACTAAACCTCCACACCCATAAGGTTCCAGCAAAACTTGAAGAAACCGAAGAAGGCATTAGGATTCATTTTGAAGATGGGAGCACCCATACCGCCAGTCAAGTTATCTGGGCAACTGGTCGCCGTCCAAATGTTGAAGGACTTCAACTCGAAAAAGCTGGTGTTACTCTCAATGAACGTGGCTTTATCCAGGTTGATGAATATCAAAACACTGTCGTTGATGGTATCTACGCTCTTGGAGATGTCACAGGTGAGAAAGAACTTACTCCTGTCGCAATCAAGGCTGGCCGCACTCTATCCGAAAGACTCTTCAACGGCAAAACCAATGCCAAAATGGACTACACGACTATTCCAACTGTTGTCTTCTCTCACCCAGCTATCGGAACTGTCGGTCTAACTGAGGAAGAAGCTATCAAAGAGTATGGACAAGAAAACATTAAAGTTTATACTTCAAAATTTACTTCTATGTATTCAGCAGTAACTAGCCACCGTCAAGAAGCTCGCTTCAAGCTAGTTACAGCTGGTGCAGACGAAAAGGTAGTTGGTCTTCATGGCATCGGCTACGGCGTTGATGAAATGATTCAAGGTTTTGCTGTAGCAATCAAGATGGGAGCTACAAAAGCTGACTTTGATGCGACGGTCGCTATTCATCCTACAGGTTCAGAAGAATTTGTGACCATGCGTTAATACAAAAAGAGACCATCTTGGTCACTCAGATTGAAGAAAAAGCCTATATAAGAGCATTTTCTTCAATCTTTTTCTTTTATTAGAGCAAATTATAAAACACTTAAAAATAGCATCCCATCAGGATTCCTAAGAATTTTCACTATGTGATAACCAATCTCCATAAGGGTGCTTTTTTTATTACGGATAAGATCTATCTGTGTTCTGAAAAAAATCCTAGCCGACTTTTTTGTCTCAATCGGCCGTTACAAATTTGTAACCTTTATTTTTAAAATAGGTTGACAATCATCCCCCTTCCAGTATAATAGTTACTATAAATTAAAAAAGAGGTTAACTATTATGAAAAAAGCACACATTTACGCTATTCCTGCTATTGGAGCTGCTCTGATTGCAGTATTAGCCCAAATCAGTATCCCAATTGGACCAGTACCATTTACTCTACAAAACTTTGCTATCGGACTCATTGCTACTGTTTTTAGACCAAGGGAAGCCGTTCTTTCTGTTGGTCTCTATCTCTTGCTGGGTGCTATCGGTATTCCTGTCTTTGCCAGTGGAGGAGCTGGTTTTCATGTTTTGGTAGGTCCAAGCGCTGGCTATCTTTGGTTTGACCTTGTCTATGCTGGGCTTACGTCCTATCTTATCCATAAGAAAAGTAGCTATATTCGTATCTTTCTTGCAAATCTCTTGGGAGATTCCCTTGTCTTTGTTGGTGGTATTCTCAGCCTCCACTTCCTTGCTGGTATGCCTTTTGATAAAGCACTAGCTGTCGGTGTTATTCCCTTTATCATTCCTGATCTTGCAAAAATCCTTGCCATCAGTTTTATCGGTCGACCACTCCTTCAACGTCTCCATACTCAATCCTATTTTTCAAGCAAATAAAAAGAGGCCGGGTTTTTCCCAGCTTCTTTTGGATTATTCTTACATGATTGCTTATTGATTCTTAAAGGCATCGACCATCACTTGAAACTCCTCGTTTGAGAGCGTGATTCCTTTCCCCATCTTAGTGTGGTCTGGACTCCAAGCACGAATGTCAAACTTTGCTGGTGCTCCATTAAAGCTGACACGATTGATTTCCTTGGTCCAACCTTTTTCATTCTCTGAGAGCGTAAGTAAGTGTTCTTCGATTTCAAATGAAAATTCTGCCATTGTATTCTCCTTTTAATTGTCTTCACTTGATTATTCGTAAAATCTTGTAGATTTTTTTAAAATTGTATATAATAATGGTAAAAAGAAGGGAGGCTCCGATGAAAGATTTATTTAAACATATTCAACAAAAATTCCAAGGATTTCTCAACGGACGAGAAGAACCAGATCATTCCAAAGCTGACTCCCTGACAAGTGCCATTAAAGAGGCACTCCTGAAAAAAACTGCTGTCCACATTATTTTATCAGATACAAGTTTTACAGGGGATATCATCAAATTTGATACGGACCGCCAGCAAATTATCGTTAAAAATTTTGCAAAAAATGTGACCCGCATTATTCGAGTCCCAGATATTCAAAAAATAAGTTTTGTTCCCTCAACTGTCCAAACTGCCCAAAAAAATCGATTTAAGAAAGAGTGAGATGAGTTTTCTTCATCTCACTCTTTTCTATTAACGGATTTGTTCAAAATGAAGGTGAACAGCAATATGTTCTCCGTAACCACTTCTCTCTAAATCCCGCTGCAAACGGTAAGAGATATAGTGTTCAGCGATGGTAATGTAACCTGCACCAAGCAAGCGATGCTCAACCATTGATTGAATCATGCTGATTGTTGCACGCTCCACTTTTGCCTCTTCTAGATCCAAGACAACTTTCTTAGTTACCTGAGCTAGATTTTGACGTAAATCATCTGTCAAAACATAAACCGTTTGAGCAGCTTTGAGAATGGCTTGATAGATTTTATCTGGATCAAAGTCGGCAACTTGTCCATCACGTTTAATGACTTGCATAGGCTTCTCCTTTTAATTTGTATTTTCTTTAATGTCCGCTAACATTTTAGCTTCTTCTGCTGTTAATTCATAATGTTCCAACAAATCTGGTCTACGCTCATAAGTTTTTTTGAGACTTTCATAGAGACGCCATTGGCGAATCTTCTCATGATGCCCACTCATAAGCACTTCTGGAACCACCATACCTCGATAATCATAGGGACGTGTGTACTGAGGATATTCAAGGAGGCCTGATGAAAAGCTATCATCTTGATGACTGGTTTCCTTCCCAATTACTGCTGGTATCAAGCGAACCGTCGCATCAATCATGGTCATTGCTGCCAGTTCACCACCAGTCAAGACATAATCACCTAGGGAAATCTCATCTGTTACCAAGGTTTTGATCCGTTCATCATAGCCCTCGTAATGACCACAGATAAAGATGAGTTCCTCTTCTTGTGCTAAATCTTCAGCATAGGCTTGATCGAACTGTTTCCCAGCAGGATCCAAAAGGATCACGCGCGGATTTTTCTTTTGAATAGCATCAAAGGCATCAAAGATCGGTTGCGCTCGCAGGAGCATGCCTTGACCACCACCGTAGGGTTCGTCATCGACATGACGAGCCTTTTCAGCATATTCACGAAAATTATGATACTGGATGTCAAGAAGTCCCTTTTCACGGGCCTTTCCAACGATAGAATGTTCTAGCGGAGAGAACATCTCTGGAAAGAGGGTTAAAATATCAATCTTCATCGTCTAACCCTTCTAAGAGTTCTACATCCACGCGCTTATTAGGAATATCAACATTGAGCACGACCGGTGGGATATATGGTAAAAGCAGATCACGTTTTCCCTTACGCTTAACTACCCAAACATCATTGGCCCCTGGTTGAAGAATTTCCTTAATGGTTCCAATCAAGTTATCACCCTCGTAGACCTCTAGTCCAATAATCTCGTGATAGTAAAATTCACCCTCATCTAGGCCATTAAGGTTTTCTTCCGCAACCTTCAAACTGTAGCCCTTGTATTTTTCGATATCATTGATGTGATACATATCCTTAAATTTGATGATGTCAAAGTTTTTATGCTTACGGTGACTTGCGATAGTCACAGTTTTAACAAATTGATCCTTCTCATCAAATAAGGCCAGCTCTGCACCTTTTTTAAAGCGTTCTTCCGAAAAATCCGTCACAGATAAGACTCTCATCTCACCTTGCAAACCTTGCGTATTGACGATTTTTCCAACGTTAAAATAGTTCATTTGATCTCCTGTAATTTCCTTATCTCCATTTTCTTCTTACAATTTTTTAATAATATCTACAATTTTCTCTGATTCGGACCACTGTAAATAATGGTGATTCCCTCCTAAAATGAGTTTAGTATTGGAAGTCCAATATTCTGATTCTCTGTACTCTTTTTCTCTATAAGGCTGACAAAAAATAAATACAGGGACATGAGATTCTATCGACAAATTCTCAAAATCTTCCTCAGTAATTTCTCCAGATATCTGAAATTCTGGATCTTGATTTTCCAACTCTAAGCCTTTTTCTTGCATTAATTTCCAGATTTCTTTGTTAGTTTCAGGGTTAAATGTGGATTGAGTTAAGTTCTTAAAATAAAGTTCAGGACCAAATTCTTCAATCAGTCTCATTTGCTCTTCCATTTCTGGATAAGGATTTTCTGAAAAATCAGCAAACATTACTTTTTTAGTGGTCGGTTCAAGCGCTACTAAAGCCTGGCACTTAATTGGTTTGTTGAGCAATTTGCAAGCTAAAATTCCACTCAAACTATGTGCACAAAGTATATATTCAGAAATCGCCAATTCTTCAAGTACTTTATAAACCGCATCTGCAAGATTATCCAGATTATTTCCAGTTTGGTCATAAATCGGACTCCTACCTGTGTTCGGAAAATCAATTGTCAAATAACCAATTGTAGGAGGAAGTTTTTCAAATATAAGTGAAAAATTTTCATAACTTGGTAGCAAACCTGCTCCATTTAGACAAACTAGCACTTTCTTTTGCTTTTGATAAGTAACAAAGAGACCGCCAATTTTTGTAGTTACTTCAAACCTCTTCATAAAGAAATCCACTCATTCTATAACAATGATTTATTAAAAATCCTTATCCTTTATTTTATCACGTTCCAGGGATTTTCACAAGTTGGAGGAAAAAGCTAGTTCTGATCTTCGGCTTCTAAAAATCCTTCCAAATCTCGTTCATGCTGATATTTGATAGCTGCCTTTTTGTCTTTTTCAAAAATGGTCTTGGTTAGATCAATGTCGTTGATGGCTGCAATTGCAATGGTGTAGTGAATGATATCAACCAGTTCTTTGGCAAGTTCCTCGTTCGAATCTTGAACTCCCTCTTTTCGACCAGAGCGACCATTCAAAACTTCGGCTACTTCTCCGACTTCCTCCACTAGCTTGATAAAAAGACCTTCCTCAGTTCGAGACTACTGGTAATGTTCGAGTAATACTCTTCGAAAATCAAATTCAAACTACGTCAGCTTCACCTTGCTGTACTCCAGTACAGCCTGCGGCTAGCTTCCTAGTTTGCTCTTTGATTTTCATTTAGTATAACTAGTCTTGTAATTGTCTAAACGTTAAATCCTTCATATCCTGCTCCTTGCAAAAAAAGCGAGACATCCGTCCCGCTTTTCTTATTTTTCGTCAATAACGATTCTTACTTTTTTGTCTTCAGTTGGGACAGAGTAGACAATCGTTCTTATCGCAGAGATAGTGCGACCCTTACGACCAATCACACGACCCACATCGCTTTGGTCAAGATCCAGATGATACTCCAAAAATTCTGGTGTATCTTCAATCTTGATAGTTAAGGCATCTGGTTGTGAAATCAAAGGTTTCACAATTGCAATAATGAGATTTTCAATCGTATCCATCTGTCAACCTACTTTAGAATTATTTAGAGAATTTAGAATCGTGGAATTTCTTCAATACGCCTTCTTTTGAAAGGATGTTACGTACTGTATCTGAAGGTTGAGCTCCATCAGCCAACCATGCAAGAACGCGGTCTTCTTTCAAAGTTACTTGGTTTTCAGCAACAAGTGGGTTGTAAGTTCCAACTGTTTCGATGAAACGTCCGTCACGTGGTGAACGTGAATCTGCTACGTTAATACGGTAGAAAGGTTTTTTCTTAGAACCCATACGAGTCAAACGGATTTTAACTGCCATTTTTAATATCTCTTTTCTTTTATTTTTTAGTTCGGTGAAATAGCTGAGCTATTTAGCACATGTTCTATTATAGCAGATTTCTGATAGGTGTCAAGAAAAAAACTTGACAGACTTTAAAATTTTTAAATTTTTTTGAAATTTGTTAGAGTAATAGGGATAAATTAGAAAGAGAAACTTTATGAATACTAGTCTAGAGAACATTTACAAAGACCATCAAGTCAAACCTTACATCTCTCCAAATCGTGATATCGAGACTTGGCTACTAAATCCCAAACCTGTCCAAAACGAAATATGGAATTATTAGAAGACAATCTCCTGGCAGGTGATATTATCCTCCTATGGAGAATCAACTTTGGTACTTTTACCACCGAAAGCTGGTTCCCTAAATACTTCGAGTACACTTATGGCATTGATGCCCCAAAACATTTAGAAATGCTTGTTGAAAAAGGCTATGCTCTTGTCGAAACTGCTTTTGACTCACTTGATCATCTAAATAGCACCATGAAAAAGAATATCCTGAAGAAGAAGGGAGTTACTGGACTTTCTAAAATGAAGGCTGCCGACCTGAATCAAGCCCTTCATGACCATTTTTCAAAAGAAGAACTAGCTGGTCACTTCTCGATTCGCGGTTATAGACTAACTCCAAAAGGAGAACAGGCACTCAAAGACCATCAAGCAATCATTGACCGCCATCCTAAAAAGAATCTCTAATCAACCAAGTCAGGTTGGTTTTTTTTTGAAAACAGTTTCTAAAAAAATCTAATCAATTCACTTACGAGAAAAAATTTTTTATGATAAACTGATGTCTAATCAAAAAGAAATGGAGACTATAATGCCTAGAAATTTTAAAGAAGCTCTTTTATTTACAACACTAATGTGTTCCATGATGGTACTCGGTATGTCTATTTGGAATCTTTTTATTGTTGGTCAACTTTCACTACATCATTTAACCATTGACTACATTCCTGGTTTTGTCACAGCCTTTTTATTGGATGTAATCCTTGTTGGACCAATCGTTAAGTCAATTGCCTTTCGTATCCTCAAGGATCATCATAAACGCTGGCAGAAAATCATTACAATTTCTGGAGGAATGGCAGTTCTCATGGTCACTTTCATGTCCTTCTATGGACTTTTCTACAATGGCATTGCTATCACACCCAAGACCTATCTAAGTGCCTGGATCGTAAACTTTATTGCAGCTCTTCCTCTAAATTTCCTAATTGTTGGACCAATTGCCCGTTTTATACTAAGTTCTTTTCAGAAACCATTTGCTGGGGAAGAAGAAGTTGAAGATTTTCAAGATGATGATGAAATCCCAACTATTATCTAAGCCCGTTCTGTAAACTACTAATATTTGAAATCCACTTTCAATTAGGGTACAATGGTAGAAATGATTTTTGAAAGGATTCCCATGAAAAAAATAGTAACACTTCTATTAATCTCAACTTTTGCCCTTGCTGGATGTAGCAGTATCCAACGTAGTCTGCGAGGGGATGACTATGTAGATTCTAGCTTGGCTGCCGAAGAAAGTTCCAAAGCAGCTGCCCAATCTGCCAAGGATCTTAAAGACGCCTTGACAAATGAAAATGCTAATTTCCCGCAACTATCTAAAGAAGTTGCTGAAGACGAGGCTGAAGTCATTCTCCATACAAGTCAAGGAGATATCCGCATCAAACTCTTTCCAAAGCTAGCGCCTCTTGCGGTTGAAAATTTCCTAACTCACGCTAAGGAAGGCTACTACAATGGCGTTACTTTCCACCGAGTGATTGATGGCTTTATGGTTCAGACTGGTGATCCAAAAGGAGATGGTACAGGTGGTGAATCCATCTGGCACGATAAGGACAAGACTAAAGACCATGGAACTGGTTTCAAGAGCGAAATCTCTCCATATCTCTATAACATCCGTGGTTCTCTCTCCATGGCTAATACTGGCCAACCAAATTCCAATGGTAGCCAGTTCTTCATCAACCAAAATACAACAGACATTTCTGCCAAACTTCCTACAAGTAGCTATCCAAAGAAAATTATCGAAGCCTACAAAGAAGGTGGGAACCCTAGTCTAGACGGAAAACACCCAGTCTTTGGTCAAGTTATTGATGGTATGGATGTTGTTGACAAGATTGCCAAGGCTGAAAAAGACGAAAAAGACAAACCAACTACTGCTATCACTATCGACAGCATTGAAATTGTAAAGGACTACGATTTCAGTAAAAAATAGGATAACTCTAAAATAAGGAGATGAGACAATGATTTTATTCTGGGGTTCGAAAGGTTATCAAAAGGTCTTAGGACATACTCAAACCACTATCGAGTGTGGTCATTGTAACAATGCCGACACTTGGGAAATTTCAGAAACTGGACGTAAGTTTACCCTTTACTGGATTCCACTCTTTCCTTACGGAAAAACTTATTTCGTTTCTTGCCCGATTTGTCACTACGGTAAAGAAATCCAAAAATCTGATATTGAAACCTATTTGAATTACTAGCCAAAAAGCCAAGTCTGTGTGACTTGGCTTTTTCCTATTCTAGTTTTACGAGTTTCTCTTTTTATGTTAGCTCATTGAAATCCCAGATTTGGTCCATCCAGCCTTCATAGAAGTCTGGTTCGTGGCAAACCATAAGGATAGAGCCCTTGTACTCTTTTAGAGCTCGTTTGAGCTCATCCTTAGCATCCACATCCAAGTGGTTGGTCGGCTCGTCCAGCACTAAAACGTTGTTTTCACGATTCATCAGGAGACAGAAACGAACCTTGGCTTGTTCCCCACCTGACAAGACTTGAATCTGGCTTTCGATATGCTTCGTTGTCAAACCACAGCGGGCAAGAGCTGCACGAACTTCTGCTTGATTGAGGGCTGGAAAGGCATTCCATACCGCTTCTAGTGGTGTTTGGCGATTACCACCTTCTACTTCCTGCTCAAAGTAACCAAGTTCTAAGTAGTCACCGCGTTCAACTTCCCCAGCAATGGGTGGAATAATCCCCAAAAGACTCTTCAATAGAGTTGTTTTCCCGATACCATTGGCACCGATAATGGCAACCTTTTGATTGCGCTCAAAGGTAAGATTTAATGGCTTGGTAAGGGGACGGTCATAACCAATCTGCAAGTCCTTGGCTTGGAAGATAAAGCGTCCAGGTGTACGTGCAGATTTAAATTCAAAGGATGGCTTTGGTTTCTCACTTTGGAGCTCAATAATGTCCATCTTATCCAATTTCTTCTGGCGAGACATGGCCATGTTTCGTGTTGCAACACGAGCTTTGTTTCGAGCTACAAAGTCCTTGAGATCCGCAATTTCTTTCTGTTGACGTTCATAGGCTGCTTCCAGTTGTGATTTCTTCATGGCATAGACTTCTTGGAACTGGTAATAGTCTCCAGAGTAGCGAGTCAACTGCTGATTTTCTACATGATAGACGATATTGATAACGTCGTTGAGGAAAGGAATATCGTGCGAAATGAGTACGAAAGCATTTTCATAGTTCTGAAGATAGCGTTTAAGCCAGTCGATATGTTCGGCATCGAGGTAGTTAGTTGGCTCGTCAAGAAGCAAGATATCAGGTTTTTCAAGAAGGAGTTTGGCCAAAAGTACCTTGGTTCTTTGTCCACCTGACAAGGCTGTTACATCCGTATCCATCCCAAAATCCATGACACCAAGGGCACGCGCTACCTCATCGATCTTAGCATCTAAGGTATAGAAATCACGACTTTCCAAACGGTCTTGGAGTTCTCCAACTTCTTCCATCAATGCATCAATATCAGCGCCCTCTTCTGCCATTTCCATATAGAGTTCATTGATACGTGCTTCGGCTTTAAATAATTCGTCAAAAGCTGTACGAAGAACATCACGCACAGTTTGGCCTTCTTTAAGCACAGCATGCTGATCTAGGTAGCCAGCTGTCACATATTTAGACCATTCCACCTTACCTTCATCAGGTAACATTTTACCAGTTACGATGCTCATGAAGGTTGATTTTCCTTCACCATTGGCACCAACTAAGCCGATATGTTCACCTTTGAGGAGGCGAAAAGATACATCTTCAAAAATTGCACGGTCACCAAAACCGTGACTTAAATTTTTTACTTCTAAGATACTCATTCTAATTCCTTATCTTGTTTTTATGTAATAGTTTATAGAGAAGCCAAGCTAGATAGCCACCCAAGGTATTGGTCCACAAATCATCAATCTCAAAGACCCGATTAAAATCAAAGAAAAAGTCAAGAACTAACTGTGTACATTCGATTCCTAGACTCAATAGAAAACTGAACAAAATCACTTTCTTAGTATTTCTTAGACCTGGCATAAGATAGAGAAGTTGGAAAATCAGTGGGAAAAGTAAAAGGATATTTAAGGCGTTTTGCAAAAAAATCCAAAATAACTGAAAAAGGCTTGTTACTTCTCCCAATTTCCACAAAGAGTTAAAAGGCGTCAAAAGAAAAACCAGGCGTCCAAAAGTTTGAATACCTGGAGTTTCCACTCCTGTAGGAAGTTGAGGCTGGGGAGTAAAACAAAAACAGACAATACAAAGACTGTATAAAAGCACTCCCAAGCTTAGTAATGTTTTTCGACTCATCTTATGGATTTACTTCAGCTACTGCTTTTTGGCGATCACGCTTCATAGTATTTGAACGCAATTGTCCACAAGCCGCATCGATATCTGTACCATGTTCCTGGCGAACGACACAGTTGACACCTTTTTTCTTGAGCGTATCATAGAAGGCCATAACACGCTCCTTAGGACTACGGCTATACTGGTCATGCTCACTAACTGGGTTGTAAGGAATCAAGTTGACATAAGACAATTTCTTGATATTCTTAAGCAATTCAGCCAATTCAAGTGCTTGTTCAACTCCATCATTGACTTCATTGAGCATGATGTATTCAAAAGTTACGCGACGGTTAGTTGTTTCAATATAATACTCGATAGCTGCAAAGAGTTTTTCAATTGGAAAGGCACGGTTAATCTTCATGATGCTTGAACGAAGTTCATTATTTGGCGCATGAAGAGAAACAGCAAGGTTGACCTGAACTCCTTCATTAGCAAATTCACGGATTTTGTGAGCCAAACCTGAAGTTGATACGGTGATATGGCGAGCACCGATAGCCATTCCCTTATCGTCATTGATGGTACGGATAAAGTTCAAGACATTATTGTAGTTATCAAAAGGTTCTCCAATACCCATAACAACGATATGACTAACACGTTCATCTTGTCCACGTTCGTCAAAATACTTTTGAACCAACATAATTTGGGCAACAATTTCTCCGTTATTGAGGTCACGTTGCTTCTTGATCAAGCCTGATGCACAGAAGGTACAACCAATATTGCAGCCTACCTGAGTGGTTACACAGACTGACAAACCATAGTGCTGACGCATAAGCACTGTCTCAATTAGCATACCATCAGGCAACTCAAAGAGGTACTTGACAGTACCATCGGCTGACTCTTGCACAATGCGTTGTTTCAAAGGATTTACCACAAACTGCTCATTGAGTTTGGCAATCAAATCCTTAGACAAGTTGGTCATTTCTTCAAATGATTGAACACGTTTACGGTAAAGCCATTCCCAGATTTGATCAGCACGGAATTTCTTTTCTCCTTGCTCCAAGACCCACTCTTGCATTCCTTGACGTGTTAAACTATAAATCGACGGTTTCATCTTTTCTCCTTACTTTCTAGTCCTTCTTACGGATGACAAAATGACGTTGCACCTTGTCTTCTTTCTGAGATTTTTGGTCTTTTGAACGGCGTCTATTTCTCTTATCCGTATGATTTTTTTTCTTACTTTGAGAAGTCTTTTTCCCTTTGCGAGAGTCCTTTTCTTCCTCTTTTTTGCGCATCTTTTGGTCAAATGGTGCTCGTTTAGGAACTTCATTTTCTAAAACAAAATAGGCACAACCATAGCTACAATACTCTAGTAGGTAGTCTTGCAAGCGACTAATTTTTTCTAAAGACTCTTCAGCTCGTTCATTCTTATAAAATCCCCGTAAGCGTAACTGCTCATTACTCCAGTCTCCAACAATATAATCAAACTTGGTTAGTACTTCTGAAAAGCGTTGAGTAAAAGCTGTTGCATCAAAAGCATCCTTGCTATTTTCAACTAGAGTAAAAACAAAATCTTCAGCTTCCACTCTGTTTCCAGTCAGTTGAAATTCGGGACCAGGGAATTTATTGTAATTATATAATTCGGGTGCAATTTCTTTACGCATAATCTTCCTTTTTCAACGATTACTTAATACTCTATTTTACCATATTTTCGCCACATTTTCACCTTTAGTATTAAAATGAAAAAAATCTGACGATTTAATACTCTTCAAAAATCAAATTCAAACCACATCAGCTTCGTCTTGTCGTACTCAAGTACAGCCTGCGGCTCGCTTCCTAGTTTGCTCTTTGATTTTCATTGAGTATAAGAATCTCTATCTAAAAACTCGACTTTCCTAGACAAGAAAAAACTGGGGCTTCCCAGTTTTTTCTTGTGATTATAGGTAAAGTAATTTGAAAAGTGCTACTGCTGCAATACCCGCTGCAATCGGTGCAACTACTGGTACCCAAGCATACCACCATTTTGAATCACCCTTGTGTTGACCAAGGATTGATTTTGGAAGGAAGGCATGAAGGAGACGTGGTCCAAAGTCACGAGCTGGGTTCAAACCAGGTCCTGTAGGTCCTCCAAGTGAAGTAACCAAAGCCATTACTAGGAAACCAAGTGCCAAGTGAGCAACAGAAAGTCCTGATGCTGTATGAGGCGCTACTTGAGCTTTAATTGCCAAATCAGAGAAGTCAACATTTTGACCAGCTTGAGTTGCCATTTGTTTCATGTATTGGAGGACTTCAGCTCCAAAGAAGTTCTTTGTCAAACCAAGAGCTGCAAAGAAAAGAACGAATGAACCAACAAACTCGTTGATAAAACCGTTAACTGTTGCAGCGAAGCGTGATTCTTTTGTACCTTGGTCCAAACTTGAAATAGTTGAGAATGATCCCAAGATATTGTTTGCTTTTTCAGTTTGCAAGTAGTAAGGACGGTGAGTTGCAACAACCAAGGCTTGTCCGAAGATTGCTCCCAAGACTTGTGCAACGATGTATGGTACTACTTGTGCCCAAGGGAAAAGTCCGCTAACTGCTAGACCAAGAGTGAAGGCTGGGTTGATGTGGTTACCAGAAACATTACCAAACATCAAGGCAGGGATCATAACCCCCATACCGTAACCAACAGCGATAACGAGCCAGCCACTTTGGTGACCTTTCGTACCTTTAAGTTCAACGTTGGCAACTGCACCATTTCCCAAGATGATCAAGATGGCTGTTCCCAAAAATTCAGTGGCATATTTGACTGCCCATGCGAAATCCATTGATAGATTCTCCTTAATATTTTTTAGACAATCCCTATTCTATCAATTTTTAAGCCTTTTAGCAACAGATTTTCTAAAAGAATACTACGGGAAAACGCTTTTATTTTAGTTCTTAAAAAAAGACCTAACAAACCTAGTTTGTTAAGTCAAAATTTTGATTATTCTTGACGCTGACCAAAGTCCTTAATCATCTGATCCATTTCCTCACGACTTGGTGTCGTTAGCAGATAGAGAAAGTCTCCTTGCAATTCAGCAAAGGCTGCAGGCATGATTTTCTTAACCTTAAATTGCTGACCGTATTTGGCGAGCAAGTCTTCTTCTGAATAAACATAGTTGGCGTTGGCACGACGTGATGTCGCCAAGCAGTACAGGGGCTCGAATTGTGAAGCAGGGAATGGCTCACCCGCAACGATCGCTGCATAGCCCTTGTACAAATCAAAAGAATGGGCATAGTTATAAACATCTATGGTGAACCCACCCGCTGGACGGTTATTGTACTCAATGGCAATATAATCATCACCTTCACGGAAGAACTCGATATGGAAGAAACGTTCTTTCATGCCAAATTCTTTAACGATTGCCTCACCATACTTGCGCAATTTTGGATCCATATCTTTAAGAACATAATAAGAATTGTCCATCTTGTAAATCATGAGATCAAGGGGTGTATGGGCATAGTCAAAGGTCGTAGAAAAGACGATATTTCCATCTCTATCTACCAAACCATCAAAGGTACAGATTTCACTAGAGGTGACAAATTTTTCAAAGAAATAAACGGTTGAATGGTCCCACTCTGCCTTGAAATGATGGATATCCTCTTCTGTTTCAAGCTTGAAGGTTGCTGCCGCTCCCACTCCATTGTCAGGTTTGGCAATCATAGGAAGGCCAATTTCTTTCACAGCTTTGTCAACATCTGCATCTGTTTCAATGACAGCACCTGGAACCACTGGAACTCCAGCTTTTTTGAAGAGTTTCTTCATTTCAGACTTGAACTTGGTCTTTTTGAGGTCGTCTGGTTTGGCACCAAAGACATTAAATTGTTCACGAAGAGCAGCATCCAACTCTAGCCAGTATTCATTGTGAGATTCGATGCGGTCAATTGGACCATGCTTATAAAAGAGAAAGGCAACTGCACGTTTAACTTCATCAATATTTTCAAGATTATCAACACGGAAATACTCAGTCAAGCTATTGCGCAATGGCTCATCTAGTTGTTCATAGGGTTCTTGCCCAATCCCTAGAACGGTGATTCCTTTATTGGCTAGCTCAATACTAAACTGTTGGAAATTTTGTGGGTAATAGGGTGAAATTACAAGATAATTCATAAGCTACTCCTTTTATAGACTCATGTGACCGAGGAAATATGGCATTTGTTTGCGCCACCAATCCCAATCATGGGCAACATCATGTCCCCATTCTGCAAACCAGGCAGGAATTTGTTTTTGGTCAAAGGCTTCTTTTAACTTGTAGTAAGAAGGCAGGCCATCATGCTCCCAAGCACCTAAGCCAGTACAAATCACAATCTCAGCCTGACGGTAACGGTCAATAAACCAACCATCATTTTGATTCCAGATATAGTCTACTGGTGAATTTTGATAGATAGCATCATCATTATAGTAGTCCCCTACAAAGAAGCGTGCGTCATAGACACCACTGAGGGCGATAACCTTGGTAAAGACATCTGGATGCTGCAGGAAAAAGTTGAGGGCATGATAGGCTCCCATAGAGCAGCCTGTCGTCATCATGCCGTCGAACCAGCCTGTCTTGTGCTTGATAAAAGGAATGGCTTCTTCAATAACGTATCGCTCATAAGCACGGTGCATTTCAGCTTGGTCATGACCATTTTTCCATGTTGCTAGCCAACTCTCACTATCGACACTTGACAGTGTAAAGAACTGAACACGGCCTTCTTCGATGAAGGATGAACAAGCATCAATCATGCCAAAATCATAGTATTCATTGTGGCTACCACCTGAGGAAGCAAAGACAACAACTGGGATACCTGCGTGTCCGTAACGATTAACATACATTTCACGGTTAAGATGACCACTCCAGTGGCTAAGATGTTCAATATTCATATCCTGTCTCCTTTATACTAGTTACCAATTTTCTGCAAAAAAGCGTAGGCAAGCTGGGAGATTTTCTGACCATGGCACTTCATGGTGAATGGCTCCAGCCTGAACCTTGAGAGAGAGATTTTCCAACTGAACTCCTCCTGCTATCAAATCATGATAATAGCGAAGGGAAGAGTCGATATAGGCCTGCTTAATATTGCCAGCCATGAGGGTCTTGTCTGTGTCGTCTGCTTCTTCCGTACCAACATAGATAAAGACACGCTGGTCAGGCAAGAGTTTTTTTCGCTCGATATAGCGATCAAAGGCCTCTTGGTGAAGCCAGTTAGCTGATGAGAAAACTCCCAAACATCCAATTTGATCCTGATACTCCAAGCCAATAAACTGGGTAATATTGCCGCCTAGAGAAGACCCAACCATAGCAGTGTGCTTGCGATCCGACTTTGTCCGATAGTTTTCGTCAATAAAGGGTTTGACCACTTCCATGACAAACTCAGCGTACTCGACTCCCTTACCACCAAATTGTTGGCCAGGAATGTTGGACTCTTGGAATTTCCATGCTGCATACTCATTCATCCGTCCAAGTCCATCATTGTCAATAGCCACAACAATCATACGGCTGATATCTGGATTTCGCTTGATGGCTGGGATAATCTTCCATGAATGTCCAACGTAAGATTCCTTACTATAAAAGACATTTTGTCCATCGTGAAAATACACAACTGGGTAGCTTCTATCCGTATCTTTATCATAGTTTTTGGGGAGGAGAACACGTACGCGACGCTCCTTACCTGTGTAGGGAACCACTAATTTATGCTCTCGCATTTTCAGGTAAAAGTAGGATTGATTCATTGTCAGAAAACTCTCTATATTCAAAATTTTATCTTATTATAGCACAAAAATAGAAAAAAAGTCAGTTTCCGTCTAAATTTAGAACAAAAAACTAACTTTTTCTACTTATTTTCTCTATTCTTCTGGATTTTCTAATTAGAGGAGATCGTCAATTAGCTCATCAACTGCATCCTTCTCAGCTTGAGGCGTAATTTCAGTAATCATGATTCCTGCTACTGCACGTTCAACCAGACCTTCGACATCCATACGTGTTTCATACTGCTCTGCATTCTTAATCTTTGGATTTGTCTTCGGACGATCGGGTGCAAAAATCGTACAACAGTCTTCAAAAGGCTGGATAGAAATTTCAAAGGTGTCAATTTCCTGAGCGATATCTATGATTTCCAACTTATCCATGGTCACAACTGGTCGGATAATCGGTGTATTAGTCACCGCATTGATAGCCTGCATACTCTCCAGGGTTTGGCTTGCCACCTGACCAAGACTTTCACCATTGATGATGACCAAACCATTTCTCACTTCTCGGATACGGTCCGTAATGCGCATCATAAAGCGGCGAGTCAGAGTCATGAGATAAGCTTCTGGAGCCTTAGCCTTAATCTCTTCTTGAATCTCCGTGAAAGGTACTTCGATAAACTGGATATTGCCACCAAATTTAGTCAATTTACGGGTCAAATCTTGGGCTTTTTTGAGGGCACCTGGACTGGTATATGGTGGACTAGCAAAGTGAACAGCTTCGATATCCACTCCACGTTTTAGAGCTAGATAACCAGCTACTGGTGAGTCAATCCCACCTGACAACATGAGCATGCCTTTCCCTGAAGTTCCAACCGGTAAACCACCAGCTCCTCGAATGGTTTCATAAGAAAGGTAGGCCGCCTCTTCACGAATCTCCACCTGAAGATTGATGTCAGGATTTTTCATTTGTGCTTGTACATTGGGAATGGCTTCAAAGACTGCACCACCAAGAGTTTGGTTCAACTCACGACTGTCTAACTCAAAGTTGTGGTCGCTTCGCTTGCTTGAGATTTTAAAGGTCATACCTTCCTTGTAGATGTCCTTCATAATCTCTTGGACAGCAGATTTCAGAACTTCTACAGATTTTTCAACCTTGTATACTGGCGAAAAGTTTTGAATTCCGAAAACTTGCTTGAGTGACTCGGCAACTGCTGCATAGTCGGCACCATTTAGATAAGCATGGGCACGATCGCGGTCTGCTGTCACTTTGACTTGAGGATAAATGGACAAAACGTCTGAGATATTATTACGTAGTTTATTGATGAAACGCATCCGATTTTTACCCTTGGTTGAAAGCTCTCCGTAGCGAATCATAATTTCTGAATACTGCATGAATGCTCCTATCTTACTTTTTTAGTTTGATTGTAGATTAATTTTAGTTTGGTCAAAAATTGCTCAACTTGACTCATGTCATTTTCTAGGTCTAGGCTGAGGCGTACTGCTGACTGGGCTTTATCCTTTTCAATCCCCATGGCAATCAGGGTTCCAGCAGGTTTCCCAGCCTTGGACGAGCAAGCTGATGTTGTAGAAATGAAAATATCATAGTCTTCAAAAGCATGAACGATAACTTCCCCACGAACTCCCTTAATTCCGAAGGTCAGAATATGAGGAGCAAAGTCTTCCTCACCTGAGAAAACAAAAATATCTGGATAGTCGAGAAGAGCTTGACGGATGACTTCCTTCATCTGACTCGTTTTGTTAGAAAACAATTCCAATCTTTCCATAGCTAGACGCAGTGCCTTGGCTGTTGCTGCAATTCCTGCTACATTCTCAGTTGTTGAACGATAGTCACGCTCTTGGCCACCACCAGTTAAAAGCGGTGTAATTTTCTTGCCAGACTTGATATAGACAAATCCAACACCACGAACTCCGTGGAATTTATGACTAGAGAAGGTCGCAAAATCCACTCGGTCAGTCAAATACTTTTCTGTCGGAATCTTAGCTAAAGCTTGAACCGCATCAACATGGAAGGAAATCGTTGGCTTATCAGCTAATAGTTCTGATATAGCTTCAATAGGCTGGATTGAGCCGATTTCATTGTTGACTGCCATAACAGAGACTAGCGTTGTATCAGGACGAAGTAGGTTTTCTAAAGCAGCTACATCTACAAATCCTTTTTCATTTACAGGTGCAAAATCCACTTCAAAACCTTGAGTCTTGAGCCAGAGAGCCGACTCCTTGACTGCTGGGTGCTCAATATCAGACACAATAACGTGTTTACCAAATTGCGCTTTTTCAAAAGCCACACCTTTGATAACCCAACTATCTCCTTCAGTCCCACCAGAGGTAAAGAAGATTTCTTCGCTTTTCTTGCCAATCAAATCTGCAATCTGCTGTCGAGAAGCTTCTAAAATTCTGCTAGATTGGTCTCCCAAACGATGGAGACTTGAAGGATTTCCAATAATTTTTGCAGACACTTGCATATAGGTTTCAAGTGCTTCTGGATAAGGCTTAGTCGTTGCCGAATTATCAAAGTAAATCATGGTTTCTCACGCTTTCTAAAATCACTCCTTCTATTGTATCACGAAACAGTTCAGGCGACAAGAAAGGCAATTCAGGTTCATTTAAGTTTTTTTTAAAGATTTTCGGTATAATGAATTTTAGTAAAGGAGAGATATTATGTCTAATTATCGTAGAACATCAAAACCCAAAACAGAACACATCAAAAAAGGATTTACTGTTTTTCAAAAAACGATAGCTACTATCGGTAGTATTCTGGGGCTGATTACTGCAAGTATCACCATCATGAATGCTATGAATAATAATAACAACAATAACTCTAAAAAAGAAACTACGACAACCCAGACAACAGTCATAAAAGAGATTCAAAAGGAATCCCCTCAAGAGAATACTACTCCAAACAAGGACAACACTTCTACAAAAGAAAACACACAAGAAGAAACAACAACTCAATCTAGTAGCAGTGTAGAAAGTAAGAAAGAAGATACTAGCAGTAAACAAGAACAACCGACTGTTCCTTCATCTAGCACTCAAACAACAGATACAAAAACGTCTAATACTAATGGAGCTTCCTAAAAGAACGATCTAACAGCCAGTGATTGAATCGCTGGTTTTTTACATGATTCATTATCAATCCCATAAAAAAGCGAACAAGACCAGATTCTGTTTATCAGAAAACTAGTTTTGTCCGCTTTTTATAATCGAGATTAGTCTCTTGATCCAATCTCTATGACTTGGATGCTATAACATCATTTTATTCGTCATCTTTTTTCTTTCCCATAGCAAACATACCAAGAAGTGCTCCTACAACACCAATAGCTGCAAGGCCAGCATTTTCTTTAGTACCTGTCTCTGGGAGTTTGTATGGATGACTTGCAGGTGCTTGATAAGTCTTATCTTGTGACATAGCAAGAGCTACAAGAGACTGCTCATCTGTGTATTCTGGAATTTCATGGATTGCTCCTTCTGCCCCATTGACACCAGCTGTGAATTCTGGACCTGCTTCTTGAACAGTTGCTGCTTCACCATTCACTCCACCAGTAAACTCTGGGACTTCATGAACAGCTGCTTCGACACCATTCACCCCACCAGTATATTCTGGGACTTCATGAACAGCTGCTTCTGCTCCATTGACACCACCTGTGAATTCTGGGACTTCTACTACTGGTGCTGGAATCTTGTCTGCTTCTGTTGTAGCTTCAGTATACTCTGGGACTTCATGGATAGCCGCTTCGACACCATTTACGCCACCTGTGAATTCTGGGACTTCTACTACTGGTGCTGGTTCGTCACCCTTACTTGTAGTTGGAGCTGGTTTCTCTGGTTCTTCCGGAAGTTCTTGGTGGAAGGTCGTCATTTCGTAAAACTCAGGTTTGCCACCTTCCCAAACGAGTTTGACATCCAACAATGGCGCTTTTTCTCTCACTGCAAATGTTTGGAAGCTTGAGGTAATTTCACCTAGTTCTGACCAAGCATCTGCTTTATCTTCTTTCAGAGTACGAGCAAGCACACGAGCTTTCACTCCTTGAGGAATACTTGAAACAAGGCGAATATGGTTAGCGTCTGTTGGTTCTGACAAGTGGTAAACAAGCTCACCTTGTTCTTTCTCAGCCTTGTAGCTTGTTAAGACTTTACCATCTACGAGGTTCGTGTAAAGGTTGCCTTGGCTTTCACCGCTGTTTCCTTGAACAGTAGGGTCATTGATTGGTTTTACGAATTCGCCATCATTAATCACCAACTCAGTGAAGCCTACAAAACGAGCATCATAGTCTGCTGTAAATAGAACACGGAGATAGTTAGCTTTAACTGGGCTTGAAAGTTCACCCTCGATGTAGCGATTTCCTGGCATCTTAGAATCATGTGTCCATCCATCTGTCAAGGAATCATCACGTGTTTCATTAGCAAGACCGTCACCAACTGTTACAACATCTGTCCAAGTCTTACCATCTTGACTGACTTGAATCTTACCATCACGTAGATAGTTTTGAGTGCCGTCTTGGATGTAGGCTCTAATCTTCTTGATGTCACGTTCGCTACCAAGTTTCAAGGTGATATGACCGTCTTTACGAGCATAGTCTGAAAACTCCACAAAGTTATTGTAAACACCATCAAATAATTGATCCAAGTTCTTGATCTTACGAACGTCATTTCGACCGTATGTTGGGTGGATTCCCATTGATGTAGAATCAAGTGTTGTTGGTTGAACTTCTTTTGTCTGAACGAGTAGTGATGTCGCTGTCACTGCTTGTTCTTGGTCAGTCTTATTAATCAAACGAACATAACGTACCAAGGACTTATCTGTCACTTGATCAGCTGGATACCATTCTTGAGCATTTGGAGAGTATTCCAAGTTGAGAGATGGATTTTCTGTACCAAGTGCTTGAATGCTTTCAGCTTGGTGCAGACGATCAAGTTTCATACCCAAGTAGCTATTAGCTGGAAGCTTAGTTCCGCTTGGAATTTGAAGGTCATAACGGCCTAGGCTGTCATAAACTGGAGTTGACTTCAAGCTTTCAACGTTTGTATCCGTCAATTCGCTATTGCCTGCACGTGTTTCAACTGAGAAGTCAGCGATACGCCACCATAAGTTGATGTTCTTAGTATTGCGAACACGGACGTAGCGAGCTGAAATTGGAGTTTCGATTTCTTTGGTTTGTTCACCAGTCAAGCGATCCAATTCTTGCCATGAGCTACCATCTGCAGAATATTCAAGAACACCTTCTGCCAATTTATCTCCTGATCCTTGAACCAGACGAACCTTGGTCACAGGTTTGACCTCACCCAAGTCAAGTTGTACCCAACCATTGACTGGAGTTGTGTCTGTTCTATCAGCATTTGCAAGCATGGCTTCAGTATTATCACGTCCATCTGTAATCTGTCCAACTGTTGTGTTGTACTTGTACATAAGATTTGGACTGATGGTCACTGTAGCTGCCTGTTTGTTACGAACAACTTCTACAGGACGGTTAACAGCAATTTCTCTTACCGCAAACCAAGTGTTTCCACGATCTGAAGTTGCAATCATGCGAACAGCTTTAGCATTGATGTTGAGGTTTTCAAATTTAAGCAGAGGCTCATTACCAGTGTAGCTTGGTTCTGAAAGGGTTACCCACTCATCATTTTCATTGAGATACTCAACTTTAGCGTTGTTGAAGGTATCACGAGGATTTGCTTGAGTTCCCATTGCAAAGGTCAAGTTTTGAACTGAAACAGCCTTATTAAATTTCAAGCCAATGTAGTCACCAGTTTGAATGCTATTTGGTGACTTGATAAGGGCATGTGTTCCTAAATCTCCGTCAGTCACTTCAGCAAGTCCACCTTCGACACCTGTACGGTTTGTGATAAAGGTACTAATGACTTGGTCAGGATGCAAGGCTTTTTGAACTTCTGTTGCAAGGATTTCACGAAGGCCAAGCAAGAATGGACGGATATGTTGAACACCCAACTCAGCTCTTTCATCATGGTCTACATAGTGGAAGGTATAAGTTTGTGATTGTTCGTAGAGTTTCAAGCCCTTATAGTAGCTATCCCAAAGTTTTGCAGAATCGTTCTTTTCGATAGCTTCTGTACCATCAAGAAGAGCACTCAAGGCGTCCATTTGGTCAATGGTATTATCCAACCAATAGTGGATTTGAGCACGCATCTTTTCATCACCAGATGCTTTATAAAGTTGAGCTGCTGCTTTTAGTTTAGCAAATTCTGCACGCAAACCTTCACGCTCTGCACCAACATCTTGACCAGCTTTCAACTTAGACATGAAGGTTGCCAATTTCGGTGCAAGTTCAACAGATTCTTCCAACTTCACAACACGACCATCCATGTTTTGGTTGATCATATGTTTACCAAGCTCACGGAAAGCAACAGATGCTTCGCTATCTGTAAACTTACCAGTTTCAACAAAGTTGAAGGCGATATCATTCACTCTCTTAGCTTCTTCTTCTGACTTCCATTGTTTCCATGCATATTGAGCTGCAGAGAAGAGGGCAATCTTAGAAGGCTCAGATTGTTGCATTGGGTTCAACATGATACCTGATAGGAGACTTGGGTCCACATTTGGATGAAGGAATTTCTCACCGCCACCCAAAATCAAGTGTTGTTTAGAGTTATCTGTAACAGGCCAGTTAATCCATAGAGAAACTGGGCGGTAGGTCTTACCTCCTGCAGTCAGATTATTCTTAAGGTTTGAAAGGAAGCTTTCAGATACTTCACCCCAAATCTTACCACCAGTAAGGGTCATAGAAGTTGAAGTTGGAAGATTTTCATTTAGAGATTTCAACTCATCTTCACGACCATTACCCCAATATTGACCTGGAACGAAGATCATTTCCTTACGAAGACCAACATAAGTTGCTTGTTTTTCAGTCAACCAGTCTGTCATGTCCTTCATCAAGCGGTTGTAGCTATTGTAGCCACCAACTGGACTTGGAGCGTCATCAGCTAGGATACCGAACTCACGAACACCGACATCCATCAATTGAGTGAATTTAGCCTTAATGGTTTCAAGGTCTTTTTGGTAATCAGCATCGTTGCCAAAACGGATACGGTTGTTCATGAATGGGTGGATGGTCCAAACATAACGAGTCTTGTTTTGGTTTCCGACACGCGCCAATTCACGGATTTCAGCTAATTTTTCTTCTGGATAAAGTTCACGCCATTTCTTGTTGTGGTATGGATCATCTTTTGGTGCAAAGAAGTATTGAGTCAACTTCAAGTCACCACCATAGCGCATCAATTCAGCACGATCGGCATTGCTCCATGGATTTCCATAGTAACCTTCGATAAAACCACGGTTCTTAATTTCAGCAAAGTCTTCAACTGTTACATTACGCAAGACTGGAGCTTCACTTTCATTAAGCATGTGTTTGAGAGTTGTCAAACCGTAGAAGACAGCATCTGTATCCTTACCGACGATAGAGATTGTATTGTTCTTGATAGACAAGGCATAGGCATCAATCTTATCAAAGAGTCCTTGAGAAATGCCAGACACTTCTTTTTCAGCCTGTGAATTTTGACCATGAACACCAAGGTAAATGTTGGTAGCACCTGCCACTGCTGTTTGACTGCTTGTGTATGAGATTTGATGATCTTGTAGGACACTCTTCAAGCGGTTACGAGTATAGATATCTAATTGATCGCCCATGACAAGATTGACTTGTTTATGGAGTTTCGTAACACCTTCATCGTAAGTTACTTTTTGTGGTGTTGGGAAGACCTTGTACTCTTTCTTGAGATAATCCTGACTTTGGGCTGCTGCGGCAACTGCTTCGTCACTTGTAGGTTTCGTAGCTACAAAGCTATCAGCAAGCTCAGTTGTACCATCGCCCATTTCCTCAACTTTAGGTTTTTCTGGAGTTTCAGGTTTTTCTGGTGTCACAGGTTTCTCTGGACTAACTGGCTCTTCTACCTTGTTAGTAGAAACTGGTTTCAGAAGTTGAATTTCTGCAGCACTACCAAATCCTGCAGCACCAGCTAGAACTTTAAATTCTACCTTATCGGTTTCAATGGCATCAAAGTTAACTGTTTTCTCTTTGGCATTGTTTTCCCAAGTTCCTGAAGCAACTTTAACCATTTGACCATCTTTTTGAGCATAGATTTCATAAGATGTCACAACACCGTTGCCTCCACCTGGACGTGGAAGATAAGTCAAACCATTCACTGTTTCAGCTGCTTTCAAATTCATTGCCACTGTAAATGGAGCCTGATGACCAGACCATTTTGAATGCCAGAAGGTATTTGGATCATTGTCAAATGCTTTTTCGACTGGACCTTCTGCATTGGTTCCTGGCAATTCCTGACTTGTTGCAGAAACTGTAAAATGATCATTTGGAATCAAACGTGGGTTTACAAATGCTTCATTTGACAACTCAGCACTATGCAAGATTCCTTTGAAGCCACCGATTGTTTCAAGTGGTAAGACTAAGCTATTATGAGCCAAACGTGGATTAGCTGGATTTGCAATCCGTTCAACCTTTTCACCGTCCACATAAACTTCAGTCACTTGAGGTTTGGTTACAACAGAAATTTGATAACGTTTGTTCTTTTCAAGTTTCTTGTTAAATTGAATATGGAATTGTTCAAAAGTATAGGCAAGGTATCCATCTTTGTCCGCAAGATAGAGTTGATTGTTTCCACTTGTTGAGAAGGTTTGCTCGCCATCACCAGTCACTGTCACATCCAATTTCAAGACATGACTTGGTCCAGCATCACCAACTAGGCCTTCGATAGTGCTATCTTTTTCGAAGTTCAAACCTGCTTCAGTCTTCTGTACTTTCTTAGCAAGATAATCTTTGACAGTCTCAGGATTGATCTTGAACAAGTCTTCTTCAGCTACGGTCTTATCTGGGTTAGATTGTGGTGCATAGACACTTGCTGGTTGAACACGTTCTGCATAGGTCTTGGCTGCACGGTCTGAACCCCAAGTGCGTTCTGCAGTTGATTGCATACTCTTGAAGAAGCGTTTAAAGATATCGTAAGAAGTGAGTCCAGTTTCATGGAGGTCAATATTATCATTCCATACTGCATGACCACCACCAAGGATATTTGGATTAGAGGCTTCTAGACGTGGTCCTCCACCTGTTGAGAAATCATTTGGTGTCCAGCGATTGTATTGAGTTTCATAGTTTGCATAATCTCCATAGCCACCTTGACTATTGCTTCCACTTGGAACACTATAGGTTGGAATATCTGTGATATTGATAATTTTTGCACCTTGAGCAATGGCCGCTGCTGGTCGTTGCCAACCAATACTCCAGATATCAACTTCTACATCTTTCCAATCAACAGGTGTAGTTCCTTGTTTAGCACTGAGGGAACCCCAAATACGCGGTGTTAGGCCTTTGCCTTTGATGTACTGGATCATATCATTGACATAGCGACGATAGCTTTCTGGACTTCCATAGTACTCATCTGTACCGATATGAACAGTAGAAACGCCATGAAGTGGTGCGTCTTCACCATCGAGCAATTTATCATAGACTGATTTAACAAAAGCGAGCGTTTCTTCGTACTTGTTATCTAAGTCCAACATAGCTACACGTTCTACATTGTGTTTTCTCGCACTAAGTTGCCCCTTGTACATCAAGTCTGGACGGACCTTAACAAATGAGAGGGCGTGGCCTGGTGTGTCAATTTCAGGAACAAGGTTGATATGCAAAGCTTTAGCTAACTTGATAATTTCTTGCATTTCTTCCTTGGTATAATGCTCGTCAGATGTTAATTTTTCACCATTTTCACCGACAACATCAGTCTCTACACGGAAACCTGTCTTAGCATTTTTAAGAACATAATCCAGTTCCTCTTGAGGAGTAAGATTTTTTCCTGCTAAATGATCTTTTAAGAAGATATAGTTATCATTCAAGTGCAACTGCAAGTCGTTCATCTTGTAGTAGGCCATGTTTAGCATGATATCTACAAGCGTATCATAAGGGATAAACTTACGACCTGTATCTAGCATAAAACCACGATAGCTAAAGCTTGGGAAGTCACGGATTTCCCCATTTTGCAAATCATTTTCGCCCATTTGAAGAAGGGTACGTGTAGCATAAAATGCTCCTGCATTGGTCGCAGCTTCTACGGTGATAACACCATCTTTTACAGTGATACCATAGCCTTCCTTGCCATAGCCCTTGTCTTCAACCTTTTTAAATTCGATCCGTTTTTGAGCTGTTTGATCACCTGTAGCGATTTCTAACCCACGACTTTCAAGGTCAGTCTGATAAAATTTAGCTTCTTGACCAAATCCAGATTCTCCGACTGAAATAACGGTATCAGCTGTAATAGAAGTTTTGCCTTCAGTTCCATACCATTGTTGAACTGCTGGAGCAACTGCTGGTTTAGTGCCAACGCCTTCGTCCGTATGCAAGCCTTTAATGACTACTTCAAATTCTTTTGTGAAGGTATGAGTATCCTTGACTTGTTGGACCATAACCTTAACAGTTTGATCTGTTAAGGGTTTGTAGATTTTGTTATTAAGATCAACAACTCCCTGTTTGTTGCTACCAATCAAGCTGACTTGACCTGGTAATTTAGGCAAGACAAGTGATTTCCCATCTTCAGCAACAGCTAATTCTGTCACTTGGCGAATATCTGTTGGTTTGCTAGCGTCTGGAATGTTTGAGTAAGCTCGAATTTCTTGAATTCCAACATTTTTCCAGTTCATTGTACCTGCTTGATAATCTGTAATTTCAAGTTTAAGGTATTTGGCTTGGATAGCTTCTTTCAAGTCAATTTTTTCATCAAGAAGAGGAGTTCCTGTTCTTTGATAGGCTAACTTCCATTCTTTAGCTCCTGAGCCATTCACATCATCTTGACCAGCATAGTAGAGATTCCATGATTTGATATTTGGATCATTTTGTTCACCACGAACGCGGCGGTCCCAATCAATCTCCACATGCTTAATCACTGTTGTCTTTTCAAGCGTAAATTCGATGGTTGGTTTCTCAACATTTTGGTCAGTAGCCCAGCGAGTGTCAGGTTTTCCGTCAATTGCCTTTTCTGCTGTGTATTGTGTGTTGGCTTCATGGTTTGATGCTGTAGCAGAAGCTTTTTCTAAATGATTGACATCTGGTGTATCTACTACATCTTTAGTCGCAGGACTTGCAGCTGGTTCAACTGCTGGAGTTACTTCTTCTTTTGGAGTTTCTGCTGGTTTTGGAGCTGCTTCTTCCTTAGGAGCAGGAGTTTCAGTTGGTTTTGGAGTAGTTGTTTCAGCTGCAGTTACTTCAGTTTCTGATGCTGCAGGTTGATCATCTACAGTTCCAGCACTCGCTTCTGCTTTTTCAATAGCTGCTGCTATATCTGCTGGCAGTTTATCCAGAGGCTGAGCCTGTGTTATTGTTCCTTCTGTCTCAGCAGTTCCTTCTGTTTCAGCAGCTTGAACCATACCAGCTCCAAAGATACTGGCACCAATCATAACAGAAGCTGCGCCGATTGTAAATTTACGTATACTGTAATGACACCGTTTCTCAAAAAAATGTTTTCCCATTTTTTCCTATTTCCTTTCATACGCTCACGAGTGGTAAGCGCTCTCATTCCCCTTTAGAAAAAGAGAGGACCTAGAGGGTCCTCTCTGGGTTTTCTTTTTCTCCACGACAATGAATGTGGAGTCTAAGCTCTCTTTTAATGAAAACTTTTTTGTATTTTAATCTTCTTTTCTTTTTGCAAGAAATAGAGCAGACATTGCTAGACTGAGGCTGGCAAGGAAGAAGAGATGCTCTGACTTGCTAGTACCAGTTTCTGGAAGTTTATCCTTCGCTTCTTGTTTAGCTGCTACTTCCTTCATTTCTGGTTTAGCAGTATCAACTGATTTCTGATCAAGTTTTTGTACTGCAGCATCCTGTGGTTTATGATCCAGTTTCTCTGTTGATGGAGTCTGTACTTGACTTCCAGGTTCCTCAGTTAATGGAGTTTGTGGTTTATGTCCTGGCTCTCCTACTGATGGCGTTTGTGGTTTAGAAACTTGTTTATAAACTACTGCAAAGTGTCCTAGCTGACTAGTTGTAAACTCAACTGTACCTTGACCATTTGTAAAGCTTACTGCTTCACCTGATGCAGTGTAATATACTCCAGCTACTTCACCAGAAACTGGAAGTCGAACGAGCACTACACCCTTCGCTTGAACCTCATGCTTATCTTTATCAACTAGATGAAGAGCATAAGCATCAAATTTCACACCTTGTAGACTTTGGTCTGTTACTTTTTGAACTTTAAGATTAAGATCTGTAGCCAAATCTCTTGCAAGTCCTGCAACTACAACTCCTGTAGTCTTATCTGACAAGACACGAACACCTTCAGTTGGTTTGTCTACTGTAGGTGCAGCTTGGTCACCTGCTGTTCCGATTGCACCTGTATACTCTGGAACTTCGTGTACAGCGGCTTCAGCTGCGTTCACACCACCAGTAAACTCTGGTACTTCATGGATTGCGGCTTCAACACCATTTACACCACCTGTGAATTCTGGAAGGTCAACAACTGGTGCTGCTTCATCACCCTTGCTTGAAGTTGGAGTTTCAGGTTTAGGTTCTGGAGTTGGTTCTGGATCTGGAGTTGGGGTAGGTGTTTGGTCTTTCAATTGGTCGAGATAATCTGTAAAGAATTCAAGCATTCTATTTGTTAAGAGATGATTATCTGTTGCAAATTTCATGCTGGCAACAACACTTGCTACTTCCTCTTGATTACTCTTATCAGTCAATTTTTGAGCTTTTGCCAAGGCTGCTTCATAGGCTGCAGTATCAAGACCAGTTTCAGCAACTTGTGGACGAGCAAAGATCAATTCTGCAGCTGATTGATATTGGTTTTCAGTATCACCGTAGGTTCTTGTTCCAGTTAGAACAATCTTTTTAGCCTTGATAGTCTTACCAAAGTCAATATCTTTTGGTTTATTATTGTTAGCCCAATTGGTTGCATTGAAGGTATGTTCCTTACCTGTTTCATCAGTAACCACAAGAGTGACATCTCTCAAGTTACCATTTGATCCTGAACCACGTGGAACGTAACGGAAGCCAGTAATTTCAGTTGGTTCCTTCAAGACCATAGTTGCAGGTTTACCAACATCTCCTCCGCTCCATGATGTATGCCATAGACTTGACACGTTGCTATCAAAGGCATTTTCAAGACCTTCACCAGCCTGAGCAGGAGCTGTAAGACTTGCAAAGTCATCTGCTACAAGAGCTGTTTTCTTCATCACTAAAGCGTCTTTAAGAGCATTGACCTTAGCAATTTCAGACTTAGCTTCTTCTACACTGATATCATCGTCTGCTTGGCTGAGGTTGAAGACAGCTTCTTTCAAAGCATCCATTGTTTCTTTAGTGTAGTTAGTCATCGCAACAGTTGGAAGATAGTTCTTGACAGCATTTTCTGTCATCATCTTACCAGTCAAGACAATTTCTTCGATTTGAAGTCTGTCCATGATGAAGTCATTGTAGCCACGGAAGTTAGCATTACCACCTGAGTCTCCTCGAGTGTTACTTGCATTACCTGTAGAGTAGATACCTACCCAGGTATCGCCAGTTTCTGCACCTGTTACTAGGAAGGTTGCACGTTTCGCTTTCTTAGAATCTGTCCAAGTATTTGCCAATTCATGCATTTCCAAATTACTTGCTTGTCCAGATTGGAATTCTCCCTTACCGACTACAAAGGCGTAAGTACTGTCAGATCCAGCTTCATAGTCAAATGTAATACGATAGGTCTTGCCTGCTTCAAAGCGGAAGTTTTGCGGAATTGTTTGGTAAACCAAGTTACGACGACTTACAAGTCCATTTGTCTTGAGTGACCAATTTCCTTCGATAACATCATCAACTTTCTTGCCGTTCCAGTCACGTTGTGTGTATGGAGCATGTTTTTCAGACAAGTGAGTACGGTTATCTTCAACACCCTCGATACCACCGATGACAAATGGGAAGATACCTTGACCAACATTTTCAAAGTCTTGTTTGAAGACGCCTGTTGCAGTATCGTGACCGTCTCCGTACATATTTGATTCATTTTCAAAGGTACGAATTTCATCGAAGTAAGTTGCCTCATCGCCTGCTTCACGACTCAAGGTCAAGGTTACATTTGATACATCTGAACCTGTTGTGAAGAAAGCATACATATTTTGGAAGTAACTTGTGTTATCAACTGTTGCATTGCTACGACGAGTATTGTGAGCATAGGCTTTTACATAGTTGAGAGCGAGTGACTTGTTTGTGTAGTTGGTTACTTCTTTTTCACCAGTATTAACGGTAATACTTGCTTTAGCATCACTACGGTTGTCGACACCGACATACACTGCGTATTTAGTATTTGGTTTCAAGCCAGTCAATTTTTGAGTGAGACTAACTTTTTCTTTATTGCCTTGGATGCGGAGCATTTGGTTTGCACCTTGAGACTTCACGATTTCAGCCTTAGAAGCATCTCCTGAAATCTTCCAATGATCCAAAGATTCACTGTTAAATCCTTGGTCATAGATGTGCATTCCTTCACTCCATGACATTTCTGGATTTGTTTGTTTAGAACGATAGAGAACATATGGCTGATTTGCAGTGAGATCAAGGGTAATCTTACCGTCTTTCACGGCAACTTCTTTTTCCTCAGTCTTACCTTGGTCAGTTAGTTTATAAAGGTAAACCTTACCATTTGCCCAGTCGCTAGGAAGTGTCCAAGTTGTTGCACCTGCTTCAGTATTGAAGTAGTACATTTTTTCCTTGTCACTTTCAAGCTTATTACCATTTGCATCCCAGTTCCAAGGTGTCAAGTAGGCTGAACCATCTTGAATGACACGATCGTTAAGTGTAACAATTCGTTCACGATATTGTGGGCTGTTGACATCATTGGATTTACGAGTTACCACAACCTTGTTATTTGCAGCATCAACCAATTCGACTTTCATTTCTGGAGTCCATTTATAGGTACTACCATTGTCAGTCATGGTTACTGGTTTACCATCTTCCCATTTGCTGACTGTGAAGTGTTGGAAGTACTTAGTCATAACGTCATGAGCAAACAAGTTTGTTACATAACCGTTATAATCACTACGTCCTTGCCATCCTTCGAAGTCCTTCATGCTATAACCGCCTAGAAGTGGGTAGTCAGCTGCACCACCATAACTTCTGTAGTCACCAACCCAAGAATCTTTTTGGTGGTTACGGATAAAGCGAGTGATGGCACTGTTAATACCTTTATTTGTATAGCCACCGTAGGTCAAGTCAGCTGCCCAGTGTTGGAAGGTAGAATCATATTCACCACCATGACCCCACTCAATAGCAAAGCGCCAACCTTGTTTGTTAATTTCTTTAGCAATAACGTGAGTTGCCCAGGCACCGTTGTCACCTGATTGACCGTTACCCCATACGTCGACATAGATGAAGTCTAGACCTTCACCCAATTCCTTCTTCAACTCTTCCCAACGGGCTAGACGCCCATGAGCGAGGTCATAACCAGCATCAATATTGATACCTTGGTCAAGCCAGTTCCAACCGTAGCTGTAGCTACCATCTGCATTTTTACGAAGAATATCTTCATTAAAGTATTTAGACTCAGGATAGGTTTCTGAAGCATTAACGTGGATACCAAGGTGTGCACCATATTTCTTAGCTTTCTCAATAAGAGTCTTAAAGTCTTCAACACCACCGATACGTTTACCGATATCCGCGTAGTTCAAGTGACCAGAGTCATGTCCTTCACTTCCGTATCCCTTAAGAAGAACACCTTGACCAAGACCATCGGTGTGGAGGTTGATCTTCTTGATACCATCCAAGGTCATGAGGAATGGGTTTTGTGCTTGTGAACCAAAGTTCATAGCGATACGGTAAGCTGTAATGTCTTTAACTTTTTCCCAACCTTGAGGGTTGTTCATGATGCTACGGTAAGCGATGGCACCATCTTGCCAGTCAACCTTATGGTCAGCATTAGCATCTTCAGTGATGACAACTTTTGCACTTGGAAGTTCTTGAGTGTATGCTGGGAAGACAACTCCATTGTGGGCTTTTTCCCATTGCCATTCAGAGCTATGAATTTCCACATAGTTGGCATTGCCAATCGTATTCTTGTAAGCTGTCAAACGTGTCCAGTCGTAAGAACCACCACCATAGCTATTTTGTGAGTTGCTCCATACACCTGCAGCGAGTTTATCTGTTGAAACAAATCCGTACATGTAGCCTTTGGCTAATTCTTTCATTGGATTTGTTACTTCGATATGGTCATCACCACTGACGTGAGTGTTGTTTGACATGGTTGCCCCATCAAACTTAGCTCCTGCTTGCTCGCTAGAAACAGATACCAAGGCATTTCCTAGGAAGCTGATGGAAGAAAGTAATTTACGTTCGTCATCAATCTTTTGTCCTGGTGTCACTTGGTTATGGTTGACAATCTTAGTCACATCAAAGTGAAGTTGGTTGTCCACTACTTGCAAACGAACAGTCATATCTGCATTGATGAGGTTTTCCTCATCACGGAGTTTCATTTCATACTCGGCAGTCGTTGCATTGACCTTCTTATAGGTAACTTCAGGAGTCACAGCGTGCTTGTTAATCACCACTTGATTAATTGGTTGCACTTGACCTGGAAGTTTGTTGCCGTTTAGGACGTATTCTTTAATACGTGGGAAGGCTTGGTCGATGACTGCTTTTAAGACTGTAGATTCGATAGTATCGTACTTGACATTGCTATCATCCACTGTATTTCCCTTTTCTTTTTCAGCGGCTTCTTGATTGTTTTTCACACCTTCTTGGTCATCAGTTTTGACATTGACAATTGTTCGTTCGCTACTGTTATAAGTTCCAGCTTTAAGAACAATTTTCTTCTCATCTTTGAGTTTGTCATTTACTGCAGATGGCAAGGTCACTGTGTCAAAGAGTTTGACATCATTGTTAGTTGCATTGAGCTGTCCATCCGATTTAAGGCTAATCGTCAAGTGATTCTCAGAACCATTTACTGGAGCTGCAACACGTCCACCTTGGTACCAAAGTCCACTTCCATTTGACTTGTATTCCCAGAACCATCCGCCTTGGTCATAACCTACAAAAACGTTGTTATCGGTATCTTTAAATTTCATAAAGACACCAAAGCGAGATTTACCTGTTTCAGATTCTTCTTTAAAGGTCAAATCAACTGTGGCATTCCCATTAGCATCAACTGTCAAACCATCTTTTTCAAACAAGGCTGGTTTCTTACCATTGTCATTTTGAGCAGTTGAAGCTAGTTGGTTATAACGAACTCCATTTTCTTCACGGATTGTTACTGTTCCCTGTTGGTCTTTATTCTCAACCGTTTTCCATTCTGGAGTCACTTCTTTCGATTCAGCCGGTTTATTCTCAGCAGGTTTATTTTCTGCTGGTTTGTTTTCTGCTGGCTTATTGTCAGCTGGTTTTTCTTCTTGAGGTTTATCCTCTTTTGGTTTTTCTTCCTTGTCCTCATCTTGTTTATCGAGAGCATCTAGACCAGCTGGTTTCGTTGTTTCAATACCCTTGATATAGTTTTGAATCCATTCTAGCTGAGCAGGTGAGAAGAGTATACCACCACTACGTTTACCAGATACACCATTTTGGTGAATACCAATCAATTTCCCATTTTCATCGAAAATGCCACCACCACTGGCACCTGGTTCACTTCCTTGATAGCTAATTCCACGAACACCTTCTCCGTGATTATTAATATCCTCAACAGTTGTATTCAGAATCGGATCAAGCTCTCCTTTTGGATATCCAAATACATGGACCTTATCTCCTACCTTAGTTGTCGCAGGTTTATCAGTCACTTCAACAGGCGCGTTTGCAAGAGGTGTACGAAGCTTAATGATTGCCAGGTCATTTTTATATCCTTTGAGGAATCCTTCACGATCCCAGTGTTTCACATCATTTTTACTGAATTTGACGTCTGGTGCCCCTTGATAAGAAATTGTGTAAACATCTTCATCACTTTCAACATTATCAGCTACCTTACGATTATTGCCATCTGGAACATCTTTGATAAAGTTATGAGAAACAGACAAAACGAGATTTTCCCCGATAACGATACCACTACCGAGACCAGCAGGGCTTTTAATTTCGACAGTCGCGCCGTAGTTTAATTCTCCATTTTTTGTTTTAGCAACATCTTCTGGGACTAAACTTTTATCTTCTTTTTCTAGTTCTTCTTTTGAGGCAGTGCGGCCATTTTCTTCAGCCTTATCAAGTTTTCCACGTAGTTCTTCAGGAAGAGTATCTGAAGTTGCTGAGCTTGTTGCAGTTTCTTTTTCTTTTGCCAGCAATTCTTCTTCAGTCTTTGGTCCTTCAGTTACTTCAGGAGAGCCTTGATCTTCACCTGGTTTTGGTGCTTCAAAGTCATGCCCATCATCCTCTTTAGCATTGGCAAGAGCTGCCGCCAAATCAGCTGGCATAGTCGCTGTTGAACCTGTTTGTGCAGAATCTGCGAGAACAGTGCTAGTTCCAAAGAAAGCTGCACCAATCATAACAGAAGCAACCCCTAATGAAAATTTCCGAATACTATATTTGCAACGTTTTTCAAATAATCCTTTATCCATCGGTTTTTTTGTTCCTTTCAGTTTACCAAGTAAGCGTTTGCATTTTATTTTAAAAAAATATCCTCCTCAATTTTTAAACACTTCTGGATAAACATATAATTTTTTCTATACCAAATTAATATATCAAAAACAGTTTAAAAAATCAATACTTTAACAGGTAAAACTAGTAAAAGTAAAATCCGATTATTAGGCAAGTCTGAAACGATTTTCAGATAGCCTTATTTCTAAAGAAATCGCTATAAAAAGGAAACTTCATCGTAAAAGTTAGACCATTTTTGACTAACTTTTCAATAAAGTTTCCATGCATTTTTATACTATTTTTACGTTTTTTATTGTTGTAAAACCTTTCGTGGCTTCGTTCCTTCTGCTGGACCAATAACCCCAGCCATCTCTAACTCTTCCATCAAGCGAGTTGCTCGGTTAAAACCAACTGATAATCTACGTTGAATCATGGATGCGCTCGCTTTTTGAGTTTCAATGACCAGAGCCTTAGCTTCTTCAAATAGCGGATCTCCACCTTCATCTCCTGTGCCAGACTCACCTTCTGTCTCAGAAACCTCTCCGGGATCAAAGCTTTCATCATAATCAGCATCTGCTTGAGCCTTGATAAAGCTAACAATACGTTCCACATCATCATCCGAGATAAAGGAACCTTGCAGACGAACAGGGTGGTTTTCATCGATTGGTTTAAAGAGCATGTCCCCTCGACCAAGCAATTTTTCCGCACCATTTTCATCCAAAATCGTACGTGAATCCGTTCCTGAAGAAACAGCAAAGGCTACACGTGACGGTACATTGGCCTTAATAAGACCAGAAATAACATCTACTGAAGGACGTTGGGTTGCAAGAATCATGTGAATACCAGCTGCACGCGCCTTTTGTCCGAGTCGGATAATGGCATCTTCTACTTCTTTGCTAGCAACCATCATAAGATCAGCCAACTCGTCCACGATCACGACAATCAAAGGCAGAGGTACTTGTTTGTACTCGGACTGAGCGTTGAATTCCTCAACTTTCGAATTGAAACCAGCAATATTCCGAACGCCGACTTTAGCAAAGAGTTCATAGCGATTTTCCATTTCATCTACGACTTTTTGAAGAGCCTTACTTGCCTTTCGAGGATTGGTTACAACCGGAATCAAGAGATGGGGAATATCGTTGTAGACCGACAACTCGACCATCTTAGGATCCACCATCATAAACTTGACTTGGTCTGGGCGAGCCTTCATGAGAATACTTGCGATAATCCCATTAACTGCAACAGATTTACCTGAACCGGTCGATCCAGCCACAAGTAAGTGAGGCATTTTAGCCAAATCAAAACTACGTGCAGTTCCATTAACGGCTTTGCCAAGGGGAATTTCTAGCAGATTTTCAGGTTTAGTTTGCGATTGTTCCCAGAGTTCTCGGAAAGATACGGTCGCAATTTCAGAGTTAGGCACTTCAATCCCGACCAAGGATTTCCCTGGAATTGGAGCTTCGATACGGACATCTTTCGCAGCCAAGGCCAAAGCCAAGTCATCTGCTAGATTGGAAATACGATTGACACGAACACCAACGGCTGGCTTGACTTCGTACTTGGTAACTGATGGTCCGATTTCAGCACGTTCAACCGTTACCTTGATACCGAAACTCGCAAAGGTTTCTTCCAAAATCTTGATATTCTCGCGAACGATTTTCTTTTCTTTTGACTGATCTTTTGGTTTATCAGGTGCAAAGAGTTGCAAGCTGGGGAGTTTGTACTCTAAAGCTTTTTTAGCAGAAAAATCTACCTCAACATCCTCATCATCTAAGAATTCAGCTTCCTCTGGAATATCAACTTCGCTAGGAACTTCATAGTCTGCTTGAGGGAGAATAATTTCAGGTTCTATCCATTCTTCCTCAGGAAGAGGTGGTAAATCATCAAAGTGAACAGGGGGAGCTTCTAAAATCTCGCCAGTTTCCATATCAACAGGAGGTATATCCAACAAGGCTTGCTCTGCTTGTTCTTTTTCTAGTCTTTCCTGCTCCTCTATCTCCTTACGCGCTTTTTCTTCTTCCCGTTTGATGAAGCGTTCTTGTTTCTTCAGCTCGCGTCGCTCCATCCAAAGCGAAAAACGTGCTCCAAGAAAATCAGCAACGTCATAGACAGACCAGGGACTGACTAGAAGAGCACCAATCAAGATTAAGATGGCTCCGATAAAGTAAGTACCAATATTTGAAAAAAGAAAGGCGACTGGAATATAAAGGGCAACACCTAGCAACCCTCCTCCAGCAAAGCTAGTCACACGAAAACCGGTCAAATCTGTCAATACTTGGGCTAAAGTTCCCTTAAAGACCGACTGCTCTAAGCCATATTTCCATACAAGATAAGCTTCAAAAATCAGCAATAAGCCTGAAAAAATGCAAAGAAAACCTGAGATCAGACCTTCTTGCTTCCGAATCCATTTGAAGAAAAAAAGATAGACTAGAACGACAAAGATGACCAGATAGGCCAGACTTCCTACTAGTAATCGAATAAGATTATAGAGGGTGAGTCCAACTGCTCCTAATCTCAAAGCAGCGAACATTAAGCAAAAAGCTATGACTAAGGAAATTAACATCCGTTGGATAGCTTGCTTTCTTTCTAATTCAGCTTTTGACGGTCTCCGTCTTGTTTTACTTGTATTCTTGTTTGCCATGCTTCTATTATACCATATTTCAGAAACATCTAGAAAAATCAAAAAAATGACTGAATCTGCTAGATACAATCATTTTTCGTTGATATTTCTGCACTTTCTTTTCTATATGATTTTTCAACAACCTTGTCTCACTATTTCTTTAAAAATCTAATTGCTGATTTTCTTGCTTTCTCAATCTTTTCGATTTCCAACTTCTCTACAGCAGATGTAGGGATCCATCTTTTCCCAAACAATACCTGGGCTGCTTCTATCATCAGAGCGCAAGCCTGCAAGTCCTTTTCTTCTGTAATTGCTTCACAAAACAAATCCTTCGTTTTTTCCATTAAGATTTCTTTTTTTACTTGATGAAAAGATAATTGCATTAGACTACTGGCAGACCAGGCACGACAAAGAGCATCTTGGTCAGTCAAGAGATGTTGTCCTAAGATTTCTATCTCACTTATTGAACCAATCCAACCTAGAGAAATGATTAGCTTTCTACGATTCGAAGCTTCTGAACTAGGTAAAAGAGAGATTAGAACAGGAAGTACTTGCTTGCAAGAAAACGCATAAAAATCTCTATGTCTTGCTTTGGAGAGGATTTTCGCTAGAAGATATACAATCAAAACGCGTTGACTCTCCACTTCCTCTTGATTGAGAGTTTCTAAAAGATAATCGATTCCCGCCTGCCCATGCTGGTCAAAACTCGCTTCAAAATTCAGGTCAGTTCCTTCCTCCCAATCGTTGCAAATAAGCTCAAAATGATAGGCAATTTCTGGGCTCCTACCTAAATCAGCTATAAAATGAATTCGTTTAGAATCGGGAAAATTCTCTTTCACCAAGCTGGAATAGGTCTCTTGCAACTCTTCCTTTGTAAGATTTTGGCAACAAATCTTAGATTTCTCTCGTTTGTCGATTTCTTCTTTTCTAGAATCACTCATGACACTTTTCTCCTCTAAGGTATTTGTAGAACTTTAGAATTCTGTTATTTATACTAATTCAAACCACGTCAGCGTCGCCTTACCGTACTCAAGTACAGCTTGCGGCTAGCTTCCTAGTTTGCTCTTTGATTTTCATTGAGTATTAAATTCTCTACGATTTACCTCTATTATATCACTTTAGAGACCGGTCTCTCTAACTCCATTATCAAAAAATGACTGCCCACTTTCGTGTTCAGTCATTTGAATCTATTTGTGATTATTTTTCTAATGGTTTACGAAGGTAACCATAAACTACACCACTAACAAGTGCTCCTACCAAGACAAAGACAAGGTAAAGAAGGGCATTTGTTGTAAGAGCGATAACGAAGATTCCTCCGTGAGGTGCCATCAGTTTGATTCCTGCAAGACCAACAAGTCCACCTGCTACTGCTGAACCAAGGATAAAGCTTGGGATAGCACGAGCTGGGTCAGCTGCACCAAACGGAATCGCACCTTCAGTGATGAATGACAAGCCCATTACGATATTTGTCAAACCAGAGTTACGTTCTTCTTTGGTGAATTTATCTTTGAAAAGAAGAGTTGCGACAAAGATTGCAAGTGGTGGAACCATTCCTCCAGCCATAACCGCTGCCATGGCTACTGAACCACCTGTTGACACTGTTGCTGCAAGAGTACCAGTACCGAAGACATAAGCTGCTTTATTAACAGGTCCACCCATATCGACAGCCATCATTCCTCCAAGAACGACTCCTAGAAGGACAGCCGAACCACCTTCAAGACCACAAAGGAAGTTGTTCATACCGGTGTTGATAGCAGCCATAGGGATGTTCACAGCCAGCATAACAAATCCTGTCAAGATTGTTCCAAAAAGTGGCAAGAGAAGGATTGATTTAGCACCTTCAAGAGAACGTGGAACCTTCACGTATTTCTTAACCAAGAGAACTAAGGCACCAGCGATAAATCCACCAACAAGGGCTCCTAGGAAACCTGATGATACACCTGCAAGAGCTGAAGTTGCTTCACCACCTTGAGCGTAAGGGATTTTACCAAAGGCAAAACCTTCTTTGGCAATAGCTCCAGCTACGAAACCTGCTACCAAACCTGGTTTTTCAGCGATTGAGTAAGCAACATATCCTGCAAATACTGGAAGCATCAAACCAAAGGCCGCACCACCAATTTTCATGAACATAGAAGCGAGTTCATGGTAAGATCCAAGATTTCCGAGGCTATCGTTTGGCACACCCATAGCACCATCAATTAAGAAGGCAAGGGCAATCATGATACCACCACCGATAACGAATGGCAACATTTGAGATACACCACTCATCAAGTGTTTGTAGAAAGCACCACCGACACTTTGTTTTTCGTTAGATGCTGTTGAAGCTTGCACTCCATTAGCAGCACGATATACTTCAGCATTACCAGAAAGAGCCAAGTTGATCAACTCTTCTGTCTTACGAATACCATCTGCAACTGGACGATTTACCAATGGTTTGCCATCGAAACGATCCATTTCAACTGCCTTATCTGCAGCGATGATAACAGCTTTAGCCTTACGAATATCTTCTGATGTCAATTTGTTGCCAACACCGCTAGCACCATTGGTTTCAACCTTGATACCGACACCCATTTCCGCGGCCACTTTTTGAAGAGCTTCTTGTGCCATGTATGTGTGGGCAATTCCTGTTGTACAAGCAGTTACAGCAACGATAAAGTCACCAGATTCATTCGCAGGAGCTTGTACTGGCTCTTGATCTTTTTCTGAAGCTTGGTTAAAGAGGTCAATAACTTGATCAGCTGATGTTACTTGACGAAGTTTGTCAGCAAAGCCGTCTTTCATCAAATATTGTGACAATTCTGCCAAGGCAGCCAAGTGAGTATCATTGGCACCTTCTGGAGCAGCAATCATAAAGAAGAGGTCAGTTGGTTGTCCATCTAAACTTTCGTAGTCAACACCCTTGTTTGATTTAGCAAAGAGAACAGTCGCTTCTTTGACAGCAGCGTTTTTGCTGTGTGGCATTGCAATACCATCACCCAAACCTGTAGAAGTCAAAGCTTCACGCGCTAAGATTCCTTCTTTAAAAGTTTCAAAATCTGTCACATATCCGTGCTCTACCAAGCTATGAATCATTTCTTCGATAGCTGCTGTTTTTTCAGTTGCTTGCAAATCAAGCAACATGACATCTTTTCTCAATAAATCCTGAATTTTCATCTTTTTTCTACCTCAACTTTTTCATAAGTCTCTTTAATAAATGCTGCAGTCGCCAAGTCATCTGAGAAGGTTGTTGCTGTTCCACAAGCCACTCCCCATTTGAAGGCTTCTACTGCGTCTTTTGATTTGACAAACTCACCAGTAAATCCAGCAACCATCGAGTCACCAGCACCCACTGAGTTTTTCACTGTTCCCTTGATCGGTTTAGCAAAGTATGCTCCATCCGATGTTACCAGAAGTGCTCCATCGCCAGCCATAGAGATAATTACGTTTTGAGCACCTTTAGCTAGCAATTCTCGAGCGTATTTCTCTATTTCATCAAGGCTTTCAAGCTTGACTCCAAAGATAGCTCCCAGTTCATGATTATTTGGTTTGACCAAAAGTGGTTGATAATCCAAACTATCAATCAAGGTTTGACCTTCAAAGTCACAGACTACTTGAGCGCCTGTCTGACGAGTCAAGGCAATCAAATCCTTATAAATGACATTGCCTAAGTTTTTTGCACTCGAACCCGCAAAGACAACTGTATCTTCTGCTGTTAAACTTGAAAGAATAGCTTTTAACTCTTCAAGTTGTTCAGCTTCAACAGTAGGACCAGTCCCATTGATTTCTGTTTCTTGATCTGCTTTTATCTTGACGTTGATACGCGTATCTTCTGCTACTTGGACAAAGCGTGTTTCAATATGCTCTTCAGCCAAAGTATCAGTGATAAATTTACCTGTAAAGCCACCGATGAAGCCTGTCGCTGTATTTGGAATATCCAAGCGTTTCAAGACACGGCTAACATTGATTCCCTTACCACCAGCAAACTTATCATCACTGTCCATACGATTGACACTACCAACTTCCACTTTATCCAGACGGACAATGTAGTCAATAGATGGATTTAGTGTGACTGTATAAATCATACTTCGATAACCTCCGTTTTCTCTTTGATAGCTGACAAGAGTTCGTGACCCTTGCTTGTAATGACAATAGCTCGTTTTATAGGGGCGACCTTAGCGAAACAAGACTGACCAACCTTAGACGAATCCGCCAAGACATAGGTTTGTTTGGCATTTTCTAGAATAGCACGCTTAACAGCTCCCTCCTCCATATCTGGAGTTGTATAATAACCTTCATCCACACCGTTCATTCCGATAAAGGCACGATCAAAGTGAAGTTGGTTAATCTGATTAAGCGCGACACCACCGATGCTGGCATCAGTTGTCATTTTAACCCCACCGCCAATAATAACTGTCGGGATTTGCTTATCCACTAATTGAACCGCATGGTGAATGGAGTTGGTCACAACAGTAATGTCTTTTCGCTCCAATTCCTTAATGAGAAAGGCTGTTGTACTTCCTGCATCCACAAAGATAACATCTTTTTCTTTGATGAGGGAAGCTGCTTTCTGCGCAATCAATTTTTTCTCTTGAAGGTTTTTGACAGATTTCTCTTGAATGGTTTCTTCTTCTTGCAAGGAGTGAGGCAACTCTGCTCCTCCATGCACTCGGCGAAGTTTATTTTTAGACTCCAATTCATCTAAATCGCGTCTAACTGTTGATTCTGAAGTATCTAGCAAGCCTACTAATTTCTCTAAAGTAACGACTTTATGTTTACCCAGCTCCTCTAAAATCAACTTTTTTCTCTCAGTTTTTAGCACTTACTCACCTCCTGTTAACGATTACAATAATCATTCTATCACAAAAAATAGCAAAGTCAAGCACATTTTGTCATTTTCTTTCATTTTCTATCATTTTGCCAATTGTTTGAATTTTATTTGCAAGATACTTGCCTTTATGTTAAACTATCTTAGTAAGTATTGGAAGATTACTCAAGAGGCTTAAGAGGCCGTGTTGGAAACGCGGTAGGCGTGTGAAAGCGTGCGTGGGTTCGAATCCCATGTCTTCCGTTGCTATAGTGTAGCTGCATCTTCATGCAGCTTTTTATAATGGATTTTTCATCTAAGATGAGAATTCCAAAAAAACACCCAAGAATTGAATCTTGGGTGTTTTTTTCTTCAATTTTAATTATCAAAATGATATTTTTTCTACTTCATGTTAAAAGGTCTTAAAAAATATCAAATAGCAATTTCACATTGAGAACAGTTAAGATAATGGAAACAATATAACCAAGGATAGTATTCCATTTGGCATTGGTAAATTCTCCCATCAGTGATTTCTTAGAAGTTAGATAAATCAGTGGGAAGATTGAAAATGGAAGAGCAATCGAAAGAAAGACTTGTGAATAAACCAATAACTGATCCAATGTTTTTTCCTGATGACCAAACAGAACCGCTACAATCATGACAGGCAACAAGGCAAAGAGACGAGTTGCCAAACGAATGAACCATTGAGGTAATCTCATATGCAAGAAACCTTCCATAACGATTTGTCCAGTCAAGGTACCCGTAATTGTCGAATTTTGACCACTGGCTAATAAAGCCAAGGCAAACAAGGTTGATAAGGTCGAGCTAGCTATAGCTCCTGCAATAGTAGAATCCTGCAAGGCATTATACATTTGAGAGAAGGCAGAAATCTCAGATGCATGGCCGAAAAAGAGAGCCGCCCCGAGAATTAATAGAAGGGAGTTAACCACAAAGGCCAAGGATAATTGGAGATTTGAATCCCAGGTCATAAAGCGCACGGCTTTTCGAACATCATTCTTGTCCTTGTGATTGATTTTCCGAGTTTGAGACAAGGAAGAATGCAAATAGAGGTTATGGGGCATCACTGTCGCACCCACGATACCTAACGCCAAGGTTAATTGACTTTCATGCCCTGGCAAAGGACTTTCAAATAAGGTTGCATTCGGTAGATAACCCTCAACGATTCCTTGGAAGCTTGGATGTGACAAAGCTACCAGATAAGTAAAGATTGCTAAAATCGTTAAAATCAGTGTTGTCACAATAGCTTCAATCTTCTTAAAGCCAAATTTCATCAAAAGCAATAAGAGAAAGACATCTAGAACCGTCAAAAGGATGGCTATCATAATCGGAATCTTAAAGAGAAGATTGAGAGCAATCGCTGAACCTAGAACTTCTGCCAGATCTGTCGCCATCAAGGCTAATTCTAAAATCACCCATAGACTATAACGAAGCCATTTAGGTGAATGATGAGCCGTTGCTTGAGCCAGGTCCATCTGGGTTACAATACCAAGCTTTCCTGCCATCTGCTGAAGTTGCATGGCAATGAGAGATGAAATCAAGATAACAAACAAGAGACTATACTTATAGGAAGCACCACCGACTACACTGGTAATCCAGTTTCCTGGATCCATATAACCAACTGCGACAAGAGCACCCGGACCTAAAAAGGCCTTTAAATTTTGCCAGAAATGATTGTTATTTGGAGTATCGATAGATTGATTAATCTCAGAGAGTGACACTTTTTTATGAGAAGACATAGATACTTACCTCTTTCTAAACCTACTTTTTCATTATTTTCTATTAGAGAAAAATAAGATTGACTTTAAACTATTAAAACAATGAAAACTATATGAAAAACATTTAGTTTTTTCATTATTTTTCTTAAGTCACCTTAATATTTTTCTTAAGGCACCTTAATTATAACACAAAAAATGAAAACTATATGAAAAACATTTAGTTTTTTCATTATTTTTCTTAAGGCACCTTAATTATAAAAAATATGATAAAAACTTAAGAAAATTCAACAAAATTTTAGGGAAAGTCAGAATAAGTCTACTCATTAACGATAATGATAAATCTATTGATAAACTTTGACATTTAATGGTGAACTGTAACTATTATTTCTAACTCGATTTCTCTATAAAAGAGGAAAAACCAGCGTCTTTTGACGCTGGATAAAAGCTACTTAGATCATTTAACAAGAAACTAAATGGCTTCTGTAACGAAGCTACGGCTTTCAAGTACCTTAAGCATAGCATCCGCTGTATCCAAAGCTGTAAAGAGAGGAACTCCGTGTTCAATAGCTGAACGGCGGATTTGTTCACCATCTTCATCAGCAGTTCGCTTAGTACCAACTGTGTTGATGATAGCTTGGATTTTCCCTTTACGAACATAGCTTGGGATATCATGTTCATCATCACCAATCTTACCAACGAGTTGAGCCTTCAAGCCATGACTTTCAAAGAAAGCTGCTGTTCCTTGAGTCGCAAGGATACCATAACCAATATTTTGGAAACGACGAGCCAAATCCAAAGCTTCTTCCTTGGCATCATCAGCGATAGTAAAGACAACATTTCCAAAGGTTGGCAAGTGAAGATAAGAAGCTTCAAAGGCCTTGTAGAGAGCTTTTTCAAGAGTCGTATCAGAACCCATAACCTCCCCTGTTGACTTCATTTCAGGACCAAGCAAGCTATCTACTTTCGCTAGCTTGGTAAATGAGAAGACTGGTGCTTTAATATGAACACGACTACTTTCTGGGTAAAGTCCATCTTGGTAACCAAGTTCTTCAAGACTTTGACCAAGAATTAACTTAGTTGCAACCTGAGCCATCGGGATATTGGTTACTTTTGATAGGAATGGAACAGTACGGCTGGCACGTGGATTGACCTCAATAACGTAGACTTTCTCATCCTTGATGACAAACTGAATGTTCATCATACCAAGACAGTTAAGGCCGATTGCTAGGCGTTTTGTGTAGTCTGCAATCGTTTCTTGCACTTTTTGAGACAAGGTTTGTGGAGGGTAAACAGCCATGGAGTCACCTGAGTGGACACCGGCACGTTCGATATGTTCCATGATACCTGGGATGAGGACATTTTGTCCATCTGAGATAGCATCTACTTCACACTCTTGACCGACGATATAAGAGTCTACAAGAACTGGATGATCTGGACTTGCCTTAACGGCTGTGCGCATGTAAGAACGGAGATCTTCTTCGTTTTCTACAATTTCCATAGCACGTCCACCCAAGACATAAGAGGGACGAACAAGGACTGGGAAACCAATCTTGCGGGCTGCAAGTACTGCTTCTTCTTCGTTTGTAGCAGTCTGTCCAGGCGGTTGTGGGATATCCAAATCTTTTAGGGCTTGTTCGAAGAGGTCACGGTCTTCGGCACGGTCTAGGTCAGCAACCTGCGTACCAAGGATAGTCACACCTGCTTTTGCTAATGGCTCAGCAAGGTTGATAGCTGTTTGACCACCAAACTGAACGATAACACCTTTTGGTTTCTCCAAATCGATGACATTCATGACATCTTCGAATGTCAATGGCTCAAAGTAAAGCTTGTCTGATACAGAGAAGTCTGTTGAAACGGTCTCTGGGTTTGAGTTCATAATGATAGCTTCATAGCCAGCCGCCTGAATAGCCTTAACCGAGTGAACAGTTGCGTAGTCAAACTCAACCCCTTGACCTATACGGATTGGACCAGAACCTAGAACTAGAACGGATTCCTTATCAGACTTGATAGACTCGTTTTCCCAACCATAGGTTGAATAGAAATATGGAGTTTCTGATTCAAACTCTGCCGCACAGGTATCAACCATCTTGTAAACTGGAACAATCTTGTTTTCTAAACGAAGTTGACGAACTTGATCAGCTGTAGTATTCCAGAGTTCAGCAATCTTACGGTCTGAAAAACCATTCAATTTTGCAGTTTTCAAAACTTCAAGATCTTGTGGATGTGAGACCAATTCTTGCTCAATTTCAAAGATATGTAAGAGTTTATCCAGATAGAAGATATCAATTTTTGTAAGCTCAGCAATTTCCTCAGGTGTATAACCACGACGAATGGCTTCTGATACGTAGAAGAGACGGTCATCTTGAGCCTTAACAACTTTTTCAATCAAGGCATCATCTGAAACATCTGCAAGTTCAGGCATTTCATTGTGATGGACACCAATTTCTAGAGAGCGACAAGCTTTAAGAAGTGACTCCTCGATGTTACGACCGATGGCCATAACTTCTCCAGTCGCCTTCATCTGAGTACCAAGACGGCGCTCACCCTTTTCAAACTTGTCAAATGGGAAGCGCGGAATTTTGGCAACTACGTAGTCAAGGGCTGGCTCAAACATTGCATAAGTTGAACCTGTAACTGGGTTAATAACTTCATCCAAGGTCAACCCTACCGCAATCTTGGCAGCCAATTTGGCGATTGGGTAACCTGTTGCCTTAGAGGCAAGAGCTGAAGAACGAGATACACGAGGATTTACTTCGATGACATAGTACTTAAAGCTATGTGGATCAAGTGCTAGCTGAACATTACATCCACCTTCAATCTTGAGGGCACGAATAATGCTCAAGCTGGCATCACGAAGCATTTGATTTTCATAATCTGACATGGTTTGCGCTGGGGCAAATACGATGGAATCCCCTGTATGAATCCCGACTGGGTCAAAGTTTTCCATGTTACATACAACAAGGGCATTGTCAGCCGAGTCACGCATGACTTCGTATTCGATTTCCTTAAAACCAGCAATCGAACGCTCAATCAAACATTGAGTAACAGGTGATAGCTTCAACCCATTTTCAGCGATTTCACGCAATTCTTCCTCGTTGGCACACATACCACCACCAGTACCACCTAGGGTAAAGGCTGGACGGACGATCACTGGGTAGCCAATTGTCGCTGCAAAGGCAACGGCTTCTTCCACAGTGTTAACAATTTCAGATTCTGGAATAGGTTGATTCAATTCTTCCATCAATTGTTTAAAGAGATCGCGGTCTTCAGCTTGGTCTATGGCAGACAATTTAGTCCCGAGAAGTTCTACTCCCAATTCATCAAGAATGCCATTTTTAGACAATTCCATGGCCATGTTAAGCCCTGTTTGACCACCAAGAGTTGGAAGCAAGGCATCTGGACGTTCTTTACGGAGAATACGAGTCACAAACTCAAGTGTAATCGGTTCGATATAAACCTTGTCTGCAATTTCCTTATCAGTCATGATAGTTGCAGGGTTTGAGTTTACTAAGACAACCTCATACCCTTCCTCTTTCAAAGACAAGCAAGCCTGAGTCCCAGCATAGTCAAACTCAGCAGCCTGACCAATAATAATCGGACCAGAACCAATCACCATAATTTTTTGAATATCAGTACGTTTAGGCATTTATAAGATATTAAGGGCGTCAAGTGGACAAAGCTAAAATAGGAGTTATGACGAAGAACTGTCAGTTCTAGGAATAACTATCTTTTTAGCACCGTCCGTAGCCCGTATTCAGTTCAGCAAATACGGCTCACCCTTCTCCTTTCTATTCGTCGCCTCACAGGGCGACATTAAATAAATTCTCCGACGATTTTTTAGCGAAACGATACTTTTCTGTAAAAAATCTAGTGCAGGGAGTTTTTAGTTCGCCTAATAGCGACTAAAAGAAACGACCTGCCTTTCTATTCGGCAACTCTCGGGTTGCCATTAAATAAATTCTCCGACGATTTCACACTCGTCTTTAGTTTGTTTGTTTGAAGGCTTCCATCATCTCGATGAACTCGTCAAATAGATAACTTGCATCGTGCGGACCTGGTGCAGCATCTGGGTGGAATTGCACAGAGAAACCTGGTTGGTATCTGTGACGTACACCTTCAACTGACTTGTCATTGATTTCTTCATGAGTAATCATCAAATGGTCTGGAAAATCTTCACGGCTCACTGCATATCCATGGTTTTGACTCGTGAAGTCCACGCGCCCTGTCGCAATTTCGCGTACAGCGTGGTTAAATCCACGGTGACCAAACTTCATCTTATAGGTCTTGGCACCATTTGCCATTGCAAAGAGCTGGTGCCCCATACAAATACCAAAGATTGGAATTTTCCCGAGAATACCACGAATCATTTCGAGTGCTTCTGGTACATCTTCTGGATTTCCCGGTCCATTTGACAACATAACTCCGTCTGGATTTAGGTGGAGGATTTCCTCTGCTGTTGTAGTATAAGGAACGACCGTTACATTACAATCTCTCTTAGACAACTCTCTTAAGATTGAATGCTTAAGACCAAAGTCTACAAGTACCACGCTCAAACCTACTCCTGGAGCTGGGTAAGCAGTTTTTGTAGAAACCTGTTTGATATTGTCAATTGGTAGAACAGTTGCTTGTAGCTGATCTGTGATGTGATCGATACTATCTCCCACATGTGTCAGAGTCGCTCTCATAGTCCCATGTTTGCGAATGATTTTTGTCAAAGCACGTGTATCAATACCTGAAATACCAGGGATTTTCTTAGACTTCAAAAATTCATCCAGTGTCATCTGGTTGCGCCAGTTGCTGGCTCTACGAGCTTCTTCAAATACTACTACACCTTTACAGGTTGGACTGATAGACTCGTAGTCATCACGGTTAATCCCATAATTTCCAACCAAGGGATAGGTAAAGGTTAGGATTTGTCCATTGTAAGACTGATCTGTAATGGATTCTTGGTAGCCAGTCATCCCGGTATTAAAGACAATTTCACCAGTTACATCGATGTCAGCCCCAAAGGCTTTTCCTTCAAAAATTGTTCCATCTTCTAAAACTAGAAGTCGTTTAGTCATAAATTCACCTCTCGTGGATGCTCTCAGGCATCTTTTAACGTTTTGTGTCTTATTTTGCGTTTCTGTAAGTCAATACAGATTCTAAAATTGCCATTCTGACAAAGACACCATTGGTCATTTGTTGAACAATACGTGATTTTGGTGCTTCGACCAAGTGATCAGCAATTTCAACATCGCGATTTACAGGAGCAGGATGCATCAGAATAGCTTTATCTTTCAAGCGATCATAGCGTTCTTGAGTCAAACCATGCTGGGCATGATAGCCTTCTTTTGAAAAGACTGTTCCACTTTCATGACGCTCATGCTGAACACGGAGAAACATCATCACATCAACTTGGTCAATGATTTCATCAATGCTTACAAACTGTCCATAGTCTGCAAACTCTTGACTTCTCCATTCCTCAGGCCCAGCAAAGTAGAGTTCTGCTCCTAAGCGTTTTAAGATTTGCATATTGGATTTGGCCACACGCGAATGGTCAAGGTCACCAGCAATGGCTACCTTGAGTCCTTCAAAGTGTCCAAATTCTTCATAAATCGTCATTAAATCAAGCAAGCTCTGGCTTGGGTGTTGCCCCGAACCATCGCCACCATTGATAATCGAAGTCGTAATCGTCGGACTATCGATCAACTCTCTGTAGTAATCTACCTCTGGATGTCGGATGACACAGGCATCTACTCCCAAGGCTGACAAGGTCAAAATTGTATCGTAGAGTGTTTCACCCTTGTTGACTGAACTTGTTTTCACATCGAAGTCCAGTAGCTGAAGGCCCAGTTTAATCTCTGCTACTTCAAAAGATTTGTGGGTACGAGTCGAACTCTCAAAGAAGAGATTAGAGACGATGTGTTGGTCTTCATAAGAAGCCTTTGCTCCATTTTTAAATTCGATCCCGCGTTTAATCAATTTCATGACTTGTTCTACAGTAAGGTCTTCCATTGAGACTACATGTTGAATGGCTTGTTGATTTTCTGACATGTCTAACTCCTTTGGCTATCTAAGCTTCTTCGGTAATAAGAACACGATCTTGTCCATCTAGTTCAGTCATCTCTACGATGATTTCTTCTGAACGACTGGTTGGGATATTTTTCCCTACATAGTCTGGACGAATCGGTAATTCTCTATGCCCGCGGTCAACCAGTACCGCAAGACTCACGCGCGCTGGGCGACCATGTCCGACAATGTTATCGATAGCAGCTCGGATTGTACGACCTGTATAAAGTACGTCATCCACCAAAATGACTTCGCGATCTGTCACATCAACAGAAATTAACGAAGTATCTTCACCACTTTTGACATCGTCACGGTAAGGTTTTGTGTCTAATTCTACAACAGGAACAGAAATGTTTTCCAATTGTTCCAAGCGCTCTTGGATGCGGTGGGCGATAAAGACACCACGTGTTTTTATCCCAGCCAATACAATCTTGTTTAAATCTTTATTGCGCTCGATAATCTCGTAGGTAATCCGAGTAATCGCTCGTTTGACGGTCAATTCGTCTACAACTTCTTTTGTCTTCATGACAAACCTCCAAAAAGAAAAGTCTCCTTTTTCAAGGAGACTTGAGAATGTATAACTAAGCGAGCCTTACTGTAAACAGTATAGACTTACCCTTCTACTTAATCGAGCTCCTTGCCTGCCTCACGGGACAGGTTTAAAGGAATATTTTATTGTCCTTACTATATCACAAAGCCTAGTTCAAAGCAAGTAAAAACATTCAATGCTAAGCCTTATAACGAACTAAAATCATATAATTGCGGATACTGATCGCATTCTGGATTTTTCGGATGACAAATAGCACGACCAAAGTAAATCATAGCCTGATGGGCTGTCAACCATTCTTCTGGTGGCAATACATCCATAACACGTTTTTCGACCTCAAGGGGTGTAGCTGATTTTTTAACAATATCGTGGTGTTTACAGATTCGCTCTACGTGAGTATCAACTGCAAAGGCCGGAATACCGAAGCCTACGCTCAAAACTACGTTAGCAGTTTTTCGGCCAACTCCTGCCAAACTCTCTAATTCTTCTCTAGTCCGAGGGACTTGACCATCAAAATCATCCAGTAGTTGCTGGGCACACTTCTTAAGGAACTTAGCTTTATTTCGATAAAGCCCAAGACGAGAAATATACGAGGCAATCTCACTCTCACTTGCATCTGCCATAGCTTGTGGGGTTGGAAAGGCCACGAAAAGTCCAGGTGTAGCCTTGTTGACTGCTGCATCTGTCGTCTGAGCTGACAGCATAACAGCAACCAGAAGTTCAAAATGATTGCGAAAGTCTAGACTAGGTTTTGCATCTGGAAAAAGAGCGATGATTTCCTCAATGACATGACGGGCACGTTTCTTGGATAAAACCATCTATTCATCTCCATCAAACAGCCCTTGTAAACCTGCAAAAGGACTATTTTCTTCTTTCTTGACTGCCTGTTGAGCTTGATACTCTTCCTCAGACATAATTTGCCAGTCATTTCCAGAAACAAATCCCTGACCAGCTTCTTCCTCAGCTGTTAAGACCTTGATTGGAATATTGAGCAAGATATTATCTGAAACACTTTCAGACAAGTCGATTTCCCCATTTTCAATCGGTAAAACCAAGTCATCATCTAGAACTTCTTGGTCCAGTTGATTGGTAGCACCTTCCATAAAGATTTCCGTTACTGGATAAGACTCTTTCAATTCTACCGGTTCCATGCTACGACTAGAAGCTAAAACGATTATATAAGACAATTGATAGTCTAGGAAAAACATACGGTCTTCGTACTGAACCTTCCCTACCGTAACAATATCTTTTACATCTAAAATTTCTTGATTACGGGCACGCAAGTCAGCTGCTAAGTCTAAAGTCTGCTCAAAGTGCAAGCCTTCAGGCTGCTTACGGATTTCTTGAATATTTAATTTCATACTTCCTCCATAAAGATTTTCTATCTTGATTATACCATGAAATCACCTAATTTAATCGCTGCAGACCTTGTTTTAAATATTAATGAATTTTTGATATATTTACTATGACATATTTTGCTTTTAGTGCTATACTATAGACATCAATACATGAGCAAAGGAGGACGCTCATATGGAAGACAAAGAACTAATTTTAGAAGCTTATCAACTCATTTCCGAGTTAAATAAAGCCTATCAGACCTGCAAACAAGGATTGCCTGATGATATACGCTTGCAGCAAAATATTGACGAGCTTCTCAATCAACTCAAAAAGGCTGAGAAAGTAGACAACGCCATCTTAATTGAACTGGAATCTTTTTACCAACGGACTAGTCTTTTGATTGGACTTGGTTCACTGAAATTAAATGACCAAGCCCGCACTGCTTGGCGAAACTATGACAAATTCCACTACGATCAAGTAAAGCACGTTTTGACACTCTGTGGACCTGTTTTTGGTTTTTAAAAATAGAGGATTTTCTGGCTTAATCTTGACAAAGTTTCTCAAAAAGAGTATGATGATTGCAACAATACTCGGAGGTAAGGGAGACATGAACAACTAAGTCTATCAAATAAAGAAACTTTATTTAGTAGATTTTGTTTTTGTCTCTTTTTGTGTGCTCTTTTATGCTCTTTTTCTGGCATTTTATACTCAATGAAAATCAAAGAGCAAACTAGGAAGCTAGCCGCAAGCTGTACTTGAGTACGGTAAGGCGACGCTGACGTGGTTTGAATTTGATTTTCGAAGAGTATTAATAGAGTTTTTTTGACATAGACATTGGCTCTACTAGGTAAAGTAGAGCTTTTTGTTATGCAATATGGACATTCTAGAAAGGGCAACAAAATGATAAAAATCAATCATCTAACCATTACACAAAACAAAGATCTCCGAGATCTTGTATCTGACCTAACCATGACTATCCAAGACGGGGAGAAGGTTGCTATTATTGGGGAAGAAGGAAATGGCAAATCAACCTTGCTTCGAGCTTTAATGGGGGAAAGATTAGCTGATTTCACTATCAGAGGAGAAATCCAATCTGACCTTCAGTCCCTGGCCTACATTCCCCAACACCTCCCTGAAGAACTGAAGATAAAATCTCTACAGGACTACTTCTTTTTAGAGTCTGCTGATTTGGACTACAGTATTCTCTATCGTTTAGCTGAGGAATTGCAATTTGATAGCAGTCGTTTTGCTAGTGACCAAGAGATAGGTAGCCTATCGGGTGGTGAAGCTTTGAAAATTCAGCTCATCCATGAATTGGCTAAGCCCTTTGAGATTCTATTTTTAGATGAACCTTCAAATGACCTGGACCTTGAGACAGTTAATTGGCTAAAAAAGCAGGTTCAGAAGATTGGGCAGACCGTTATTTTCATTTCTCATGATGAAGACTTCCTCTCTCAAACGGCAGACACCATTATCCACTTGCGACTGGTCAAGCATCGGAAGGAGGCTGAAACCCTAGTCGAGCACTTAGATTATGATCGCTATAGTGAGCAGAGAAAGGCTAATTTTGCAAGACAAAGTCAGCAAGCTGCTAACGACCAGAGAGCCTATGACAAAACCATGGAAAAACATCGCCGAGTTAAGCAAAATGTAGAAAATACCTTGCGAAACACTAAAAATGATGTTGCCGGGCGCCTACTGGCTAAAAAGATGAAAAATGTTCTCTCTCAAGAAAAACGCTTTGAAAAGGAAGCTCAGTCCATGACCCAAAAGCCACTTGAAGAGGAAGAAATCCAACTTTTCTTTTCAGATATAGAGCCATTAGCTGCTTCAAAAGTCTTGGTTCGACTGGAAAATGAGACTTTATCCATTGGCCAGCGTGTTTTAGCTCAAGGGCTACAATTAACTGTCCGTGGTCAAGAAAAAATCGGTATCATCGGGCCAAATGGTGTTGGCAAATCCACTCTGTTAGGCAAGTTGCAGCAACTACTAAGCGACAAAAGAGAGATTTCGCTTGGATTTATGCCACAAGATTACCAAGAAACATTGAATTTGGATCTATCTCCAGTAGAATTTCTTAGCCAGACTGGACACAAAGAGGAATTACAGAAAATCCAATCTCACTTAGCTAGCCTCAACTTCAGCTATCCAGAGATGCACCACCATATCCGCTCATTATCGGGCGGTCAACAAGGTAAACTTCTTCTTTTGAATTTAGTGCTGCGAAAACCAAATTTTCTCCTTCTGGATGAACCCACACGAAATTTTTCTCCAACTTCTCAACCAGAAATCAGAAAACTCTTTGCCAATTATCCCGGTGGTCTGGTTACTGTTTCGCATGATCGACGTTTCTTAAAAGAAGTCTGTACGAATATCTATCGTTTGACAGAACATGGTTTGGAAATAGTTGATTTACAAGATTTATAACTGTAGAAAATAGCAAACATCCAGAGGAAAATCTCTGGATGTTTTTACATATGTTTCAGACGCTCAATCCGTTCTGAGATTGGCGGATGGGTATAGAAGAGTTTTTGCAACCCACCTCGTTTTTGAGGATCGTTGATGTAAAGTGCACTGCTAGCATCATCTACATGACGGCTCATGGGTTTACTATTGTCCAACTTACGTAGAGCATTAATCATCCCTTGAGGATTACGAGTCAACTCCACACTGGAAGCATCTGCTAAAAATTCTCGTTGACGAGAGATGGCTAGTTGTACCAAGGTTGCTGCTAGGGGAGCCAAAACAATTGCTAGGAGAGAAACAACTAGCATAATAATTTCAAGTCCACCACTATCACGGTCATCACTTCTACGACCACGACCTGCACCACCCCACCACATCATGCGTCCAGCCATACTTGATAAAAGCGTAATGGCACTGGCAAGGGCAACCGCGATAGTAGAAATACGAATATCATAGTTACGAATGTGACTGACTTCATGACCTATAACCGCTTCTAACTCTTCACGATTCATAACCGCTAAGAGTCCTGAAGTTGCGGCTACAGCTGCATTTTGGGGATTTGAACCCGTAGCAAAGGCATTTAAACTAGCATCATCGATGATAAAGACACGTGGCATAGGGATTTGCGCCACCATAGCCATATCTTCCACAACATGATAGAGGGTTGGTGCAGTCTGCTCATTCACCTCACGCGCACCATTCATACTCATGACTATCTCTGTTGATTGAAAAATCATGGACAAGGCATAGATAAAGCCGATAATCAGAGCGATAACTAAGCCACCAAGACCAGATCGCATAAAGAGATAACCAACTGCATATCCAACCAAAGCCAAAAGTAAAAAGAATACTAGTAGTAAAATCCAAGTTCTTCGCTTATTACTCGCGATTTGATCATACAACATCCTAGTCACCTAAACCACTAAAATCAACCTTTGGTACTGCCTTTTCTTCTTCAGGAGTCTGAAGGAAATCAGCCACTTTAAAACCAAAGAGTCCAGCAACTAGGTTGCTAGGGAAAGTTTCCAATTTAACATTATAGTTGCTAACAACACTATTATAAAGTTGGCGAGAGTAAGAAATTTTATTTTCAGTATTGGTCAACTCCTCTTGCAATTGTGCAAAGTTGCCACTCGCTTTTAGGTCTGGATAATTTTCTGCAACAGCAAAAATTCCTGATACTTGGCGTGAAAGGGCATCACTAGCTTTCATAGCTTCTGCCGGTGATGTTGCAGCGGCTACTTGATTGCGAAGCTCTGCAACTCTTTCAAGTGTTGAACCTTCATACTTTGCATATCCCTTTACAGTCTCAATCAAGTTTGGCAAGAGATCGTTACGACGTTTCAACTGAACATCAATCTGACTCCATGCCTCCTTAGTTTGCATGCGATTTTTAACCAAACCGTTATAACTAACAATTACGAAAGTAACAATAAGAGCAAGAACTCCAAGAATAATCCAAGTCATCATATAATTCCTTTCTGCTTTTAGATTAGTACCAGTATATCAAATTTCCATCTTTTTGTGGTAAAATAAGATGATACTAAAGAAGGAAACTACTATGAAACCAGAAACATTTTATCAACTACTAGCTGAACAAAATATCCATCTTTCTGACCAGCAAAAAGTTCAATTTGAGCGTTATTTTGAACTCTTGGTCGAATGGAATGAAAAAATCAACCTAACTGCTATTACAGAAAAAGAAGAAGTCTATCTCAAACACTTCTATGATTCCATCGCTCCTATTTTACAGGGATTGATTGAAAACCAGCCCATTAAACTCTTAGACATTGGTGCTGGAGCAGGTTTTCCTAGCCTCCCTATGAAGATTCTCTATCCTCAGCTAGATGTGACCATTATTGATTCCCTTAATAAACGAATTAACTTTCTGAATCTATTAGCCCAAGAACTAGGCTTAGAAAATGTTCACTTCTATCATGGACGTGCCGAAGATTTTGCCCAAGATAAGAATTTCCGTGCTCAGTTTGATATCGTTACAGCTCGTGCTGTTGCCCGTATGCAGGTCTTGTCCGAGTTGACTATTCCCTACTTAAAAGTCGGTGGAAAATTGCTAGCACTGAAGGCTAGCAATGCCCCAGAGGAATTAACTGAGGCTAAAAATGCCCTTAACCTTCTCTTTAGTAAGGTTGAAGATAATCTCAGTTACACACTTCCTAACGGAGACCCTCGCTACATTACTATTGTAGAAAAGAAAAAAGAAACTCCAAATAAATACCCAAGAAAGGCTGGCATGCCTAACAAACGTCCACTTTAGAAAAATTAAAAATCTGCAAACTCATACCTCGCTCTCTCATTTCAAGGCTCGGGAAAAAATGATATACAAAATCATACCTCGCTTTCTCGTTTCAAGGCTCGGGAAAAAATGATTTACAAAATCATACCTCGCTTTCTCGTTTCAAGGCTCGGGAAAAAATGATTTACAAAATCATGCCTCGCTCTCTCATTTCAAGGCTCGGGAAAAAATGATTTACAAAATCATACCTCGCTTTCTCATTTCAAGGCTCAGGAAAAAATGATTTACAAAATCATTTTTTTCTGCTATACTATCCTAAGCAAAGGTTTTTAATGTCATCCCGTGAGGTGACGAAGGCGCAGATCTATATAAAACTCTTTAAAACTTGATGAAGGAGTCTTGTTTTAGAGAGGTCTTACTCTGGGAGCCTATTGCTATAAAATAATGGGCTCTTTTTTGATGCCCAAAAAGTGAGGTATTTATGAAACAGGAATCAACTGTTGATTTGCTTTTAGACGTTGACCAACGTCCTTCAGCTGGAAAGGGAATTCTTCTTAGCTTCCAGCACGTATTCGCCATGTTTGGTGCTACTATCTTGGTACCTTTAATCTTGGGAATGCCTGTATCGGTTGCCCTTTTTGCATCAGGTGTAGGAACACTCATTTACATGGTTTGTACTGGCTTTAAAGTTCCAGTTTATTTGGGTTCTTCTTTCGCCTTTATCACAGCCATGTCACTTGCTATGAAAGAAATGGGTGGCGATGTATCTGCCGCTCAAACTGGGGTTATTCTTACAGGTTTTGTCTATGTCCTTGTTGCTGCAAGTGTTCGCTTTGCAGGTACAAAGTGGATCGACAAACTCTTACCTCCAATCATTATCGGTCCTATGATCATCGTTATCGGTCTTGGACTTGCTAGTTCAGCTGTTACCAACGCTGGTCTTGTAGCGGACGGAAATTGGAAAAACGCTCTTGTAGCAGTTGTTACTTTCTTGATTGCTGCCTTTATCAATACAAAAGGAAAAGGCTTCCTACGAATTATCCCATTCCTATTTGCCATTATCGGTGGTTACCTCTTTGCCCTAGCACTTGGATTGGTTGACTTCACTCCTGTTCTTGAAGCTAACTGGTTTGAAATCCCTGGTTTCTACCTACCATTCAATACAGGTGGTGCCTTCAAACAATACGACCTTTACTTCGGTCCTGAAACAATTGCCATCCTACCAATCGCAATCGTAACCATTTCTGAACATATCGGAGACCACACCGTTCTAGGTCAAATCTGTGGACGCCAATTCTTGAAAGAACCAGGTCTTCACCGTACCCTTCTTGGTGATGGTATTGCAACATCTGTTTCTGCCTTCCTCGGTGGACCAGCCAATACAACCTACGGTGAAAATACAGGGGTTATCGGAATGACTCGTATCGCTTCTGTCTCAGTTATCCGTAACGCTGCCTTTATCGCAATTGCCCTTAGCTTCCTTGGTAAATTCACTGCATTGATTTCAACAATTCCAAACTCTGTACTTGGTGGTATGTCTATCCTTCTTTACGGGGTTATCGCAAGTAACGGTTTGAAAGTCTTGATCAAAGAACGTGTTGACTTCGGTCAGATGCGCAACCTTATCATCGCAAGTGCTATGTTGGTGCTTGGACTTGGTGGTGCTATCCTTAAACTTGGACCAGTTACCCTTTCAGGTACTGCCCTATCAGCTATGACAGGTATCATCCTAAACTTGATCTTGCCATACGAAAACAAAGACTAATCCATATAGAATCAACAAGAGGTCGGGACCAAAAATCCCGACCTCGTTTTTATGAACAAGAAGCCTTTGATACAGTGACTCATTGGACTGTTGTCAAAAAGTTTGATTTCTTAATTTCCCCAAGCGATCAAAAGATACAAGAGACTTGAACCAAACATATCTGCCAGAGCATACATGAGAAAAAATGGCAGTAAATTCTTGACTACATACTTGTACAAGAAATAATAAAAGAGACCATAAACAAGCCCAATCACCAAGGCCCAGAGTAAGCCTTGATAGGTATGGAAAGAAATCCGTATAATTACCGAGTAGACTAGAGCCAACCACTTGTGCTTTTCTTTTACTGAAGTCAGTAAGCCTAAGAAGAAAAATTCTTCGTAAAAACCATTTAATAAAGCATAGCAAATCGCCATCGGCGTTAAAGCCATGAATTTTCGAATGATTTCCATAGGGTCTATAAAAAGGAAGCAGTTAGGGGTTGAAGTAGTTATACTCACCACTAAGGGTTGTAATGATATCACCAAAGATACCAACTACAGCAAAGATAAGGGGAATCCAAATTAAAACAGACCAGCTCCAACGTATAGGAAGCTGTTTAAAATCATAATTTCGAATCACAAGATAAAGGAAGGTAATCCCTAACATCATCAATTGAAAATTGAAATTACTAGAATAAGCTGCCCCATCACTTGCTAGATTTGTCGTAGTTTCTGCGACGCTAGTAAGAGTTGAGGGCGATAAACTCTCCATAAATCGTTGAGTAGAACGAATGATAAACTCTCCAAACATTAAAACAGTGATGATGAGGATATCGAACCATTTTAAGTATCTTAAAGGTTTAGCTGGATGAATACTTTGTAGCAAATTCATATTTCCTCCTTATCTTTAAATGTATGAATTGATTATAAACATTCATTCTTAAAGTTATATGAACCAACTTGCTGGAAGATTAAAAAACAGCCTTATCAAAGACTGTTTTAATCCATTAAACGGAATGATGTTTCTTTTCAAGCATTAAATCCTTCAATGAAATGATAGTCACGGCTAATAAAATCATTGCCATACCAAGAAAATCTACTGGATAAAAGATATCCCCCATAATCATGAAGGCAAAAAATACTGCCGAGATAGGCTCAATCGAAGCCAAAAGGCTAGACTTGACTGGTCCTATCATACTGGCTCCCTTGAGGAAGGCTGTATAGGCAAAGACCGTTCCAATCAGAATGATGCCAGCAAAAGCTAGAAAGATATCAAAAGATATGGGAATACTGGCCCCAATAAGGCCTGTAAAAGGTACTGCTAGAAAACCTGAGATGGTCATTCCAACACCAATAACCAATATGCTCCCCCATTTTTGAATTAATTTTATGGGTAAAATGATATAAAGAGCATAGGTCAGGGCCGAGAACAAACCCCAAAATAGACCAGATGGAGTCATCGAGAGTTGATCCAATTGCCCATGGGTTGCAATGAGAAAGGTCCCACCTATAGCTAAAAACATAGAGATGATTTCTGAAAGCGTCGGAGCCACCTTATCCTTGATACAAGTGTAAGCAAGAATCCCAACTGGACAGACATACTGGAGGACTGTCGCTGTCCCAGCATTTGTCTCCTGAATAGCCGATAGATAAGCTAATTGATTCAGAAAAAGACCAAATAAAGAAAATAGCAAGAGAGAAATCAGACTTGATTTATCCTTCAGAAAGGCCACAAATTTATCCCTCGATTTAGTATAGGCCAGAAGAACCAAGAGTAATCCAGCAATTATCAAACGGATATTGGTCAGAACAAGAGCAGAAATCCCATGAGCCATCAAGTACTGACCACTGGTGCCAGACAAGCCCCAGGCAATACCTGCAATCACTGTAAAAAGAGTTCCTTTTAAAGCTTTTGACATACTTCCCCCTAGTCTCTATCTCGAATCAAGTCCATGACCTGATTACGATCTAATATCCACTGAGCACGCTCATCTTTTTCGTAGGTTCGGTTAGATAGAAAAATTGCCGCCTCTTGCTTCTTACGATTCCACATGATAAAGGTCCCAGTATAGCCTGTATGGTCTAGCCAGTCACCTTCAAGATTCCAGGCCAATGAGCGTTCTTTATCACTCAGAACCGAAAAATTCTGACTTAAGTCTGCAGCAAAATTATCCTGCAAATAATGCTCAAGAAAGATTTTTAAATCATGAACTGTTGAAAACAAACCTGCACTACCTGCATGTTTCCCAAGCATACGAGCTTTGGGATCATGGACCACTCCTGCTTTCTGTCCACGAACGGTTGGAACAGCACTGCTAACTGGACCAAACTGTGTTTCCTTCAACTTCCACGGATCCAAAACTTGCTCCTGTAAAATCTGATCCAAGTCCTTTTTAAAACAGTTTTCCAGCCAAAATCCCAATAAGAGGAAATGCACATCTGAGTATAGAAAAGCCCTCTTCTCTCGTCGATTCAAATGAAACATAGCTTTTCTTAGCTGGTCAGCTGAAAGCTGATCCCTATTTGGGATAAAAGGATCTAAATCCGTCCCATGCGTTAGGAGTTGTCGAAGAGTGATGTCTGGATAATCCACCTCTGGAAGATAGTCTCTTATGGAGTTATCTAGCTCAATCTTACCTTCCTTCCACAAGAAGATTAAGACACTTCCTACTCCAACAACCTTACTCACACTGGCCAAATCATAGACCAAACCCTCACGAGTCTGCTCGCCAATTTCTGGATTTGCTTCTCCTAGATACCAATCAGACCAAGCGCCATCCTGATAATATGCAAAAGAGGCACCAGGATAAATCCCTGCCTCAATTTGTTGCTTTATTTTTTGAATGATTTCTTGTTTCATACTTCTTCAAACCACAATTCGATGTTGTTGGTATCCTTACTTAGGAAAAACTTCTCAGTTTTTGGAATAAAGTAACCAGCTTCTTCGAAACGCTGACGCAATACAGCAAGATCCAGATTCTCTACTTGAAATTTCAACATGGACAAGTCCCAAGTTACATTATTTTCAACCAGCAAATCACTACCTTGAGCTTGATTAAAAGCTAGTCGGTTTTCGATCTCTTCTTTTTCAAGCAGACTAGCTGTCTTTTCTGGCAAGTTAATTTCCACAGAGATTTCAAAGGCTGTCAAATATCTCAGTTTCTCATCTTTTGAAAAAGTGACTTCTTCCTCAACTTTTTTCAAATCCTTGATATCATCTTCGGCATGAATAAGAATACAATCCCCTTCTGGAGAAAGAACCTCAAAAGCATATCCCTTATTTCCTTTATAGAGTTGAGGGATTGCTTCCATTCTAGCTAGTAGTGCTTCAATCTCAGATGGCTTCTCTACCTTTACAAGTAATCTAGCTAATTTTTTAATTCCTTCAACCTTACGGCTCCTCATACTTGGTGACTCTTCTAAAACTAACTTTTCAATGCCTGACTGGTCTCCTAGTGATAAGAAGGCTGACTCTTCAAGCAAGGGTTTCATCCCCAAAGTCTCAATATAAAACAACTCATTTAAATTTCTATTATTTACCTTTAGCGTCGGGATCATACGCTTTATTTGATTTACAATCATAAATTCCTCCAACACTTTTTATTTTAAAGGATTTTATCTTTTTTTACAAGTTATTCAATAAAAAACTTTAACTATATTAACTCTTTAAATTAAATTCCCCCTTCTGTTTGTAGAAGGGGGCTTGATTATTTTTACTAAAATAGCTTATTTAGTCTTTCCAAGATAGTATTGCTTGCAGACCGTAATGATCACTAACTTGTGGACTGTTTTTACCATCAAAGACCACGTGAAGTTTTTCTACCTGCACATCCTCTGTTGTAAAGATATAATCGATTCGAAGAGGTTCGCTATTTCCCTTCCAACCATCAATTTCAGGCGGAACAGTGTAACTACCACTTCTTTCTTTTGCAACTTCAAATGCATCTTGTAAGTTTAGTGGACTAGCTAAAATAGCTTGGTAGCCCTCTTGACCTGCAGGATTATTAAAATCACCTGCTAGCAAGAGTGGCTTGTGCAATTCTTTCAGAACTGCTTCAAAGCGCGCCCATTCCTCTTGGAAGCCTTTATCCCACCAAGAGAGATGGACACTCGCAACTGCAAGTTCTTTACCTTCAACTACTGTCTCTGCTAGAGCAACTCGACGAGTGTGGTAATCTGTCGGATCATCTACATCTGAAACCAAAATTTCACGCGCTTCAATTGGTGTTTTAGATAGGATTGCAACACCTTCATGGTAACGATCATAACCGATATGGTTATAGGCCCAAGTCCAATAATAGTTTTGACCTTGCTCAGCCAACTTCTCTACCAAAAGTCGCACATAGTGGTCTTGATGAATCGGCTCAGCAGATGGTAATGGCTGATAAAGTGCACCAGCTTCTACTTGCGCTGAAGTAATTTCCTGGTTAATTTCCTGAAAACAAATCAAATCATAACTGTTTTCAAGTATATCTTGAAGTAAAAGTTGAAACTTTTGTTCAGGATCTTTTTCCATCCAACTATGGGTATTGAGTGTTAAAAACTTCATGCTTTTCTCCTATAAACAAGAGGTTGGAAACAGCTTCCAACCTCCTAAATATTACAATTCTACTTTTGCAACTGCTGTTTTAGCTGCAAGAGAACCTGTTTGTTCTAATTTAACTGATTTGATCGCGTCACCATTTGTGAAGACAACCACAGTTGTAGTTTCACGACCAGCTTCACGGATTGCACCCAAGTCAGCTGTGACAAGAAGATCACCAGCAGCAACCTGTTGTCCTTCAGTAACACGAACTGTAAATGGTTTTCCTTCAAGACTTACTGTGTCCAAACCAATGTGAACAAGTACTTCAAGGCCTGCTTCAGTTACAAGACCAAGAGCGTGTTTAGTTGGGAAGATGCTTGACACAGTACCTGATACTGGAGATACAATGTTTCCGTTTGCTGGTTCCACTGCAAATCCATCACCCATCATTTTTTGTGCGAATACAGGATCCTTCACTTGGTCCAATTCAATCACTTGACCGTCAGCAACTGAGTATACTTCTTCAGTCACACCTTTGTATACAACAGCATCTTGTTGAGCTGCTGCCTTTTGACTTGGAAGAGTTTCAGGAATCACTTCACCTGAGTCAAGAAGGTCTTGAATATCTGATTTCAAAACGTCAGCTTTAGGTCCGTAGATAGCTTGGACACCTTGTCCTTTCATGACAAGTCCCATAGCTCCTTCAGCTTTCCATTGTTCCTCTGTTCCAACTTTTTCAGCGTCTTTTACAGTAACACGAAGGCGAGTCATACATGCGTCCACATCAACGATGTTAGCACGTCCACCAAGAAGGTTAATGATGTTAACAGCTTGAGAAGCTTCTGCAACTTTTGACTCACCAGAAGCAGCAGATTCTGATGAACCTTCAGCAGTTTCGTAGTTTCCGTTACGTCCTGGAGTAGCATAGTTGAATTTTTGAATCATGAAGTTGGCGATAAAGTACATGATAACTGCAAATAGTGCTGTTACCCAGATAAAGTTAATGATATCCATACCAAGACCAGCATTGATAGCTAGTGGAGTACGAGTCAAGAATTCAATTGAACCGAATGAGTGCACACGAAGGTGAACAATATCAGCCATAGCAAAGGCAGCACCTTGAACAACAGCGTAGACAAGGTAAAGAGGTGTTGCAACGAACATGAACATATATTCAATTGGCTCAGTAACACCTGTCAAGAAAGTTGCAAGAGCTGTCGCAATCATCATACCTTTGTATTGGTGTTTCTTGTCTGCTTCAACATTACGGTAAATAGCAGCAGCCACACCCATCAAAATACCGAATGAACCAATCATTTGTCCAACTTTGAAACGAGCTGGATGAACTGTATCTAGCAATGTTTGGTATTGACTAGCATCAGTACCTTTAAGGTTTACAAGGTCTGTTACCCATGCAAGCCAAAGTGGATCTTGTCCAAATACTTGAGTGCCTTTTGCTGCACCAGTTAAAATATCGTAAGTACCACCAAGAGCTGTATAGTTCATTGGGATAGTCAACATGTGGTGAAGACCAAATGGCAAGAGCAAGCGTTCCAAAGTACCATATAAGAATGGTGCAAGTACTGGTGCTGTTTCTTGTGAATTGGCAATCCAGATACCGAAGTTGTTGATACCTGTCTGAATCAGTGGCCAGAAAGCTGAAAGAAGAATTGCAGCGATTGCTGAGCGAAGAATAACTACAAATGGTACAAAACGTTTCCCGTTAAAGAATGAAAGTGCATCAGGAAGTTTACGGAAGTTGTAGTATTTGTTAAAAGCAGTCGCTCCAACAAAACCTGAGATAATCCCTACAAATACCCCCATGTTAAGCGCTGGTGCCTCAAGTACGCTAATGAAGTAATCAGAAACCTTGATAGATCCACCAAAGATTGTTGAAACCATAGCGTTAGGATCCTTCAACATATCCCCTGATACACCGAAGATTGTACCAGTGATACGGTTAATAAGGATAAATGCAAGACCTGCCGCAAAAGCACCACCAGCACGTTCCTTAGCCCAGCTTCCTCCAATAGCAAGGGCAAACAAAATATGAAGGTTACCGATAACACCCCAACCAATTTGCTCTAGTACGCCACCAGTAATAACTAGGGGAGCAAGGTTTGGGTCAATCATTGCAAGTGACTTACCGATTGAAATCATCAATCCAGCCGCTGGCATAACAGCGATAACCACCATTAGAGCCTTACCGAATTTCTGCCAAAACTCGAAAGACAAGACATTTTTGAATGTATCTTTCATCATTCAAATCTCCTTTATATTTATTCGGCAAACGTTTTACGAAAACGTTTGCGCATGTTTATGTTTTAATTTTACCACTTTTTATTTTTTTGTAAAGGCTTTTATAAAAAAAATTTGACTTTTTCTTTCGCTTCACTTTCTGGTAGGCTATCTCTTACTGACCATTTTTGAGTTTACTGCCATTTTTTGTTATAATATTAGCTATGAAATCCTATAATACCTTGAATGATTATTATCGAAATTTATTCGGAGAAAAAACTTTTAAAGTTCCTATTGATGCTGGCTTTGACTGTCCAAACCGTGATGGAACTGTAGCACATGGGGGCTGTACTTTTTGTACGGTTTCTGGTTCTGGAGACGCAATCGTTGCTCCTGATGCCCCTATTCGCGAACAATTTTATAAGGAAATTGACTTTATGCATCGTAAGTGGCCAGATGTCAAAAAATATCTGGTTTATTTTCAAAACTTTACCAATACCCATGAAAAATTGGAAGTGATTCGCGAACGCTATGAACAAGCTATCAACGAACCTGGGGTTGTCGGTATCAACATCGGAACACGCCCAGACTGTTTACCCGACGAGACTATCCAATATTTGGCCGAATTGTCGGAACGCATGCATGTCACCGTAGAGTTAGGCTTACAAACTACTTATGAAGAAACTTCAGAATTGATTAACCGCGCCCACTCCTATGAACTCTACGTAGATACAGTCAAACGACTTCGGAAGTATCCGAAGATCGAGATTGTTGCCCATTTGATCAATGGTTTGCCCGGTGAAACTCATGACATGATGGTGGAAAACGTTCAGCGTTGTGTAAGGGACAATGATATCCAAGGGATTAAACTTCACCTACTTCACCTCATGACCAACACTCGAATGCAAAGGGATTATCATGAAGGTCGTTTGCAACTCATGAGTCAGGATGAATATGTCAAGGTCATCTGTGATCAACTAGAAATTATTCCCAAGCATATCGTTATCCATCGGATTACGGGTGATGCGCCTAGGGATATGTTGATTGGTCCTATGTGGAGTCTCAATAAATGGGAAGTTCTAAATAGCATTGAGGCTGAAATGAGACGACGCGGTAGCGTCCAAGGATGCAAGGCTGTAAAACAGGAGTTTATGAATGAAAAGACCACTTGAAATGGCGCATGATTTTCTTGCCCAAGTCATCACCCAAGAGGATATTGTCGTTGATGCGACCATGGGAAATGGCCATGATACCCTTTTTCTAGCTCAGTTAGCTAAACAAGTCTATGCTTTCGATATACAGGAACAAGCTCTGGAAAAAACTAGTCAACGCCTACAAGAAGCTGGTTTGGCCAATGCAGAATTAATCCTACAAGGCCATGAGACTGTGGACCAATTTGTAGGCGAAGTCAAGGCAGCTATCTTTAATCTAGGTTATCTTCCTTCTGCTGATAAAAGCATTATCACTCAACCCCATACAACCCTTGAGGCACTAGACAAACTCTGTCAGATGCTCGTTAAAGGTGGACGAATAGCCATCATGATTTATTACGGGCATGAAGGCGGAGATATAGAACGGGATGCAGTCATGGATTTTGTCAGTCACTTACCACAACAAGAATATACTGCTACGATCTATCGCACTCTCAACCAAATCAACAATCCACCGTTTTTAGTCATGATTGAAAAATTAGAAAGGTATCGCCATGGATAAACAATACCTACGAGATAAAATAGAAGGTCTTCGCCAAAAATTCGTTGAATCAACCCAACATGAACGAGCAGTTGGTATGTTAGATGAAGCTCATATGAGCAAGAAGATGTTAAAAATCAAGAAAAAAATGATAACACTTGAAATGGAGCGCTGTCAAAAGAAAATTGAGCACAAGGATTGCTCGAAGATTGATCAAAAAATCCAAGAACAAAAGGAACTTTTTGAAAATTGTCGTAAACAAAAATAGGGAGGTGGAAAATGAATTTACTTTTTTATCTCTTGGTGTTTTTACTAGTTCTTATTGTTTCTAGTACGACCAATAAGCTTCTGCCCTTTTTACCCATGCCTCTGATTCAAATTTTGTTAGGGATTGGAATTGGACTTTGTTTACCCAACAACCAATATCATTTAGATACTGAGTTATTCCTAGCTTTAGTCATTGGCCCGCTTCTCTTTCGAGAGGCTCAAGAAGCAGACATTACTTCTATCCTAAAACACTGGCGGATTGTCCTCTACTTGATTTTTCCAGTTATCTTTATCTCAGCTCTGAGCATGGGGGGAGTCGCTCATGTCCTTTGGGCTAGCCTTCCATTAGCCGCCTGCGTAGCAGTTGGTGCCGCTTTAGGGCCTACAGACCTAGTAGCCTTCGCATCCCTTTCTCAACGCTTTTCATTCCCAAAGCGGGTTTCTAATATCCTAAAAGGGGAAGGTCTTCTGAATGATGCTTCTGGACTAGTAGCCTTTCGAATGGCTCTCATCGCTTGGACAACAGGAACATTCTCCCTTACCCAAGCCGGAACTTCATTAGCCATTTCCATCGTTGGAGGATTTGCAGTCGGCTTTATAACAGCCCTAATCAATCGCTTCCTCCATACTTTTCTACTCAGTGTCCGAGCAACAGATATCGCAAGTGAGCTCTTATTGGAACTTAGTTTACCTCTCTTGACTTTTTTCATAGCCGAAGAAATTCATGTTTCAGGCATCATCGCCGTTGTTGTTGCTGGGATTCTGAAAGCCAGTCGTTTCAAGAAAATAAATCTCCTTGAAGCGCAAGTTGATACAGTTACTGAGACTGTTTGGCAGACTGTAACCTTTATGCTCAATGGTTCAGTCTTTGTCATTCTTGGGATGGAACTGGAAATGATCGCGGAACCAATTCTTAAGAGTGCTTTCTACAATAAAGTACTTCTCTTACTCAGTGTTTTTCTCTTGACCTTCCTGCTTTTTGCTATCCGCTTTGTCATGATCTATGGATTTTACGCATTTCGGATTAAGAAGCTTCATAAAAGTTTAGACAAATATGTCAAAGACATGCTCCTCCTTACCTTTTCTGGTGTTAAGGGAACTGTATCCATTGCCACTATCCTTTTGATACCGTCTAATCTGGAACAAGAATACCCTCTTCTTCTCTTCCTCGTAGCTGGTGTAACCCTGGTAAGTTTCCTGACGGGATTACTAGTACTCCCACACCTTTCTGAAGAGAAAGAACCATCTAAGGATCAGCTCATGCACATCGCTATCTTAAACGATGTCGCCATGGAATTAGAGAAGGATTTAAAGAACACAAAAAACAAGGTTCCACTCTATGCGGCTATTGACAATTATCATGGACGTATTGAAAATCTTATTCTTAGTCAAGAAAACAAAGAAATTCAGGAGGACTGGGAAGCTCTTAAACTCTTGATTCTCAGTGTTGAAAGCGATGGCTTGGAACAAGCCTATGAAGAAGGAAAGATTGGAGATCGTGCTTATCGTGTCTACCAACGCTACTTGAAAAGCATGGAGAAAAATATTAAGCGAAACTTTGCTTCTCGACTAACCTACTACTTCCTTGTCTCCATACGCATTCTTCGTTTTCTACTTCATGAATTGCTCACATTTGGGAAAACATTCCGTTCATGGAAAGACAAGGAAAAACAGAGACTTCTTGCCATTGATTATGACCAGATTGCTGAACTCTACCTAGCCAACACTGAAATCATCATCGAAAGTTTGGAAAACCTGAAAGGGATTTATAAGAGTTCCTTGATTAGCTTTATGCAGGAATCACGTCTCCGTGAAACCAGTCATATTACCAGTGGTGCCTTTGTGGAACGGGTTATCAATCGTATCAAACCCAATAATATCGACGAAATGTTAAGAGGCTACTATCTAGAGCGTAAGTCTATCTTTGAATACGAAAAACAAAAACTCATCTCAGCCCAGTATGCCAAAAAATTACGACAAAATGTAAACAACCTAGAAACCTATTCTCTAAAAGAAGCAGCTAACACACTACCTTATGATATGATGGAATTAGTTCGCAGAAATTAAGATTTAGGTTATTATTGTGGAGGATTATGCAATGAAAAAGTTGTGGAAACAACTAACCAATAGGCCTTTATTGAAAGCTTTTTTGCACTACTATCGTGTTTCAGATATTGAATTAACCAGTGTAGCTGTGGCCTATTATTGGTTGATTTCAATCTTCCCCTTACTTATGATAGCCGTCAATATCTTGCCTTATTTTCAAATTCCAATCTCAAACTTTCTATTAACAATCAAGGAATTTTTACCAGATACAATCTATGAAGTTGTTGCAAAAATTGTCAGAGAAGTTCTGACTCAACCATCAACAGGTTTACTAAGTTTTGCTATCTTATCAGCTCTTTGGACTTTCTCCAAATCCATGAATTTTCTTCAGAAGGCCTTTAATAAAGCCTATGGAGTTGCAAAAAATAGAGGAATTATCTCACACCAGCTGATGAGTCTCCTGGTTAGCTTTGGCCTTCAAATTCTCTTTGCCCTTGCCTTATTCCTCAGTATGTTCGGCCATATGTTATTGGACTTGCTTAAAAACTACTGGAAATCTGAGAGTGCTCTGTTTTCTTATCTACAAGATTTTACGGGGCCGCTGATTTATGCCTTTCTTTTTGCAATCGTAATCATGCTCTATTATTTCCTACCAAATGTTAAAGTAAGTAAGATTCGCTACGTCATACCTGGAAGTCTCTTTGTACTAGTTACGACGATTGCTTTATTAAACATCTTTGCAGCCTATTTCAACAATTATGTCAATTATCTCGTTGACGTCAGATTTTTCAGTTCAATCGTCGTCGTTGTTATGATGTTCTGGTTTATAATTATTGCCAAGATATTAATTATCGGTGCTGTGATCAATGCCAGTGTTCAAAGCCTAAAAGACCCGGACTTTAAAGCAAATCAATAATTTTTTATCGATTAATACTCAATGAAAATCAAAGAGCAAACTAGGAAGCGAGTCGCAGGCTGTACTTGAGTACGGCAAGGCGAAGCTGACGTGGTTTGAATTTGATTTTCGAAGAGTATAAACAAATCAATCCCCCAGTCATCAGATACTGGGGGATTTTTGAATTAGTTACTTTCTTGTCCACTAGTCAGGGCTTGCAATTCTGTTTTTAGATACTGAGCCAAATGTTGGTGAGCAAAAATATTGGCATTTTTTTCTGCAGTAGGATTGTAGTTGGTGTTGGTATTTACATCATAGACATAAATATCTCCACTCTCTGATTGAACCCATTCAATCGCCGCAACTTCAATCTGAGCATTTTTCAAGAAATTCTCATAAGCTTCTCTTCGGTCATCTGGTAGAGGTTCTGTAATCTGGAATTTCTCAGACGTTTCTAGTTGTTCTGGTCTCTTGCCGATTTGACAACCATCTGCTGGACAAAGTTGGAAACCATCTGAAGAGTCGATTGAAACAGTGTAGAGAAACTTTTGATTGATAAACTCTGAACGACGGATACGTCCATCACTTGGTTTGATGTAGGCTTGTAACAAGGTAATCCCGTCCACGGAAGGCTCAAAGAGTGGACTATTGACATAGGCTTCAAGTTCTTCTTCATTTTGGAAGAGTTGAACGCCTAAACCCTTACCTGCTCGATTGTGCTTGGTAATCAAAGGATAAATGTTTAGTTTTCTTGCTGCTTCAATGATGTTTTCTTGACCCAAAACTGCAACTGTTGCAGGAGTCTCGATACCAGATTCGTTTAACTTCAAATATTGTTTGATTTTACTAATTTCAAGGTTGATAGCACCGGTACCATTCACAACTTTGCGTCCGTGTGCTTCTAACCAAGTAATCACTTGCTCTGTAAATTCTGGCGCATAACGATGTCCTCTTGTGTGAGAAGAGGCAGACATACGATTGTAAAAGATACCTTGCGGCGGTGGGCTTTGCAAATCTAAAATCCCACTAGACAAATCCCACAGTTCATAAGGGACTTCTAGTTCTTCCAACCATTTGACCAAATGCTGGGTCCATTCAAGATTCTCATGGATTACATAAACTTTTGCTTCACTCATTACTTATAAACTCCTTAAGAAAAGCTGACTGATAATTGGCTTTCCTTTTCTTCTTCTAAAATATATCCTTCTGTTTTTTCGATAACGCTGACTGTTAAGATTTGACCCAGAACATTGATCATGGTACGGCCGGCATTGACAAAGAAATCAACTGCAAAAATCAAGGCCACTCCTTCAACTGGCAAGCCCAATTGAGGTGCTGCAGCTAGTAGAACTACGATAGCTCCTGATGGTACGGTTGCTGCAGTTTTTCCAATCAAGGTCAAGAGTAAAACAGTAAACAAGAGACTTGATAAAGAAAATTGAATGCCATAGGCGTGGGCGATAAAGATTGTCGCTACTGAGAAATAAACTGCTGCTCCTTCTAAGTTAAAAGTATATCCTAAAGGAACAACTAAATCAATTGTATGCTCGTCATGCCCCTGTTTTTTCAAATCTTTAAGTAGTGATGGCAAGACAACACTAGAACTACCCGTAACAAAGGCCAGGGCCAAGAGGCTCCAATTTTCACGAAAGGCTGACAAATACGGAACTTTAAAGAAGACTGCAATCAAAGGGAAAATAAGGAGAACCAAAACAGCATAAACCAAATAAGTTCCAATGACAAATTGACCAAGTCCAATCAATTTATCAAGGCCAGTAGTTGCAACATCTTTGGCGATAAATCCAAAAATTCCAATCGGTGATAATTTGATTATTACTGCAACAATCTTGTAGATGGCTTCAATCCAGATTTGGAAACCTTGGATAATTTTCTGAGATTTCTCTGATTTAAGATTACCGATTCCATAACCAAGAAAGATGGCAAACACGATAATTGGTAAGAGGGCACCTTCTGAAAGAGACTTGACGATATTTGATGGAATAAAACCAAGCAAAAATTCGCTAAATTTTACATTATTGGCAATTCCATCAAGGTTACCACCAGTTTGACCGATATTCACTCCTTGACCAAACCCTAAATAGTAACTAGCAAATACAAACAAAAGAGTAATAGCAGTTGTTACTGCGAAAAAGTAAACCAAACTCTTGGTTAAGATTTTTCCAAAAGATTTTTTCCCGATAACTCCAGCTACTGCAACAACGATGGTTGGGAAGATTAAAGGAATGATAACCATATTGATCAATTTAATAAAGGCTTGACCTAAAAATTGATAAAAGCCTGCAAATTGTGGCCAGATGACCGCAGCAATCACACCCAAGACCAAAGCCACCAATAATTGGATACCAAGTGAGAGTTTTGACCATAAAGTAACTAATTTCATAAGAAACTCCTTTGTTTTATTTGCTACTCATTCTACTACTATTCTTCACTTCTGACTAATATATATTTTCTATAGTGAACATAAAAAAGATTTATATTGAGGACTCAAACTATCATTGTATCGAACACATGATTTATTCTGATCAAGCAGAAATTATAAAATCTGTTTCTTATCAATGATTTTTTGCTAAAACAGTGATAAATCAAGGAATTTACGTTTCTATTCTCAAAATTTTATGATACAATAATGGTATGATTTTAATGAAACTTGCTTCCATCTTGCTTTTGGTACTAACCTTAGCTCTGGCGATTATTTTAAGCAGACTCTTTAAGTTAAAAAAAAGGGGCATCAATGCTGCTGATTTAGCTTTTCCTTTTCTAATTTTTGAATACTATTTGATTACGGCTAAGATGTTCACACACAATCAACTTCCAGTATTGGGAACGGCCTTATCAATACTAGCAATTGTGTTAGTCTTTTTCTTCTTAAATAAAAAACGTAGTTTTTATTATCCAAAATTTATTAAATTCTTTTGGCGAGCTGGATTTTTACTAACACTGCTCATCTATATCATCATGATTGTTCAAATTTTCGTGATGAAATAGTCAACTATAGCAATACAGCCCACCAACACCTCAATCTTGGTCACTAAATGTTCTATATGAGGCACTTTTCTGATAAAATTATAAAAAAATAAAAATAGGAGATTAATCAAGTGAAAAAAACGCTCTTGGCAAGCGCCATTACGCTTTCAGTATTTGGTCTAACAACCAACCTTAGCTATGCTGAGGAGAACAAAGTACAGTCAACCCCAGTAGAAACAACACACAGTGAAACCTCTACTGACAAAGTGGAGAAAAACAGTCTCCCAGCTAAGGAAGCTGAACCTTCAACTGAAGCAAATGCCAATCAAACGACAAATCCAGCTAAGAAAGAAGAAGACAAGGCTCCTGAAGTCCAAAAAGAAGGTTGGGTATTAGAGGAAAACCACTGGCGCTTCTATGAAAATAATGCCCCTGTTCTTAACTGGAAAAAAATTCAAGGAAAATGGTACTACTTCAACAAAAATGGAATCATGCTGAGTGATACTATTTTTGACGGATATATCCTTACTAGTAGCGGGGCCATGGTCGATTCTGGTTGGAGTAAACTCCAAGAAAAATGGTATTACGCTAACGCTTATGGAAAAATTTCCCAACAAAAATGGGAAAAGATCGGTGGGGTCTGGTACTATTTTGATCAAGAAGGTGTCATGCTCAGCAACACAATTTTTGATGATTATCTGTTTACTAATAGTGGGGCAATGGCTGAAAATTCTTGGGTCAAACAAGATGGACAATGGTACTATGCCCTTGCTTCTGGTAAGCTAATTAAAAATAAGTGGGATAAAATTAGTGGTACCTGGTACTACTTTAACAAAGATGCTACTATGGCAAGCAACCAATGGCAAGGTAGCTACTACCTAAAAGCTAGTGGAGCTATGGCTGAAAAAGAATGGATTTTCGATAATAACTATGATAGTTGGTTCTACTTAAAATCTGGTGGTGCTTATGCAGAGCGTCAATGGATTGGCTCCTACTACCTCAAGTCAGGTGGCTACATGGCTAAGAGCGAATGGATTGATGACAGCTACTATAAAGCCCGTTACTATGTAGATGAAAATGGAGTCTATGTTACAGGGACCTATAAAATCGATGGAAAAAACCAGCAATTTCAAAGTGATGGAAAATGGCTTGGCGAAGCTTCTACAAGCCACGGGTTTGAAAAAGGGAAATACAACAATATCATCTTCCTAGATCCAGGTCATGGTGGTAAAGACCCTGGTGCCGTTTACTATAACACTAATGAAAAAGACCTCACTATGCTAGTTTACAAGAAACTTCGCAAGGAACTCGAGGGACTTGGCTATACAGTTCTTTCTTCAAGAGACAGTGATGTCTTTGTAGACTATGTCACCGAACGTTCAAGAATGGTTAATAAGACTGATTCAGATATCTTTATTAGTATTCACTTCAATGCTACTGGAAATCCAGCTTCAAATACGGCTGGGATTCAGACTTATTCTTATGAAGCAGACTCTAGTTATCCTTCTAAGATTAACCAATACTGGCATAACCATCCTGACCGTATCAGTGAAAGTAATCGACTTGCGGCAGACATCCACTCTTCACTATTAGCTGAAACTGGTGCTAAGGATGCAGGTCGTCTACGAAGGAGCTTTGCTGTCCTTCGAGAAACTAATAAACCAGCCGTTCTATTGGAATTGGGATATATTGACAATTTCAATGAGAATCAACAAGTCCGCAGTGATGCCTACCAAAACAGATTGGTTGCAGGTATTGTAAAAGGGATTCAAAAATATTACGCAGGTCAATAAAGAAAAAGTCTCGAGGAAATCTCGAGATTTTTTTGTATTATTTTTCTTACTTGTTGGCTTCAGGAAAAAGAAATCCAATTCCAACGCAAGCCAAGACTCCAGCACCGATAACCAAACCGCTTGAAAGTGGCAAGATATCAAGAATAGCATTGGCGATGATAAAGGCAATCATCAAGCTCATGAGACTGGCCTTGTAATCTTTTTTCACCAAATTCTCAAGAGTAAAAAATAGGAATAAACCTACTGGAAAGAGGGCCCAGATATTAACATCCAAACTTGGCCATCCAACTAAACCAAAATACAAGACTGCTGCTGCAACGACTAAAAATCCGATACCTACTACTTTTTTCATGATACGACCTCATTTTCTATTTTGTTAGGAAGTTTTATCTCCCTTTAACAATTACAACTATAACAGAAATAAAAATCACAAACAATAGCTTTTGTCTATGTGGCAGACATGATAGACTATGTGGTCAGAATTTTTCTAAAAAAGAAGCCATTGCTGGCTTCTTTTCATTCATTTTTCTTTAGACTCTAAAGCTGATTTGATGGCATCACGGTCAACTTTCAATTTCGTTAAATTTTTCTCTTCAGATTCTAATTGACTCGTATCCGGTTTAACACGATAGTAAACATTTTCTGGATGCATCAACATTCCTTCATATTGTTGTCCTGCAAAGAGTCTATCCTCAGTGTGATTGGAATTGTCTGTTATTTTACCATCACCACCAGGTTCCATGACAACAGCACTTGGTACAACGACTACCACAAACCCTCCCGCCTGAGAACCTTTTGCCCAAGCACCAAGGGCTACTGTTTCTGGGTTGCGATCATTCTGACTTTTTGATACTTTCAATTCAACAATAGACTCATGCTTTTGATCATTGTATATCCAAGAAGATTGGACTTCCCCTGAATCATTAATGATATATTCATTACCAGACTGTGTCCGCCAAGTACCCTCTAAACTTGATAAATCATTATTTCTGAGGGCTTCAATATCTAATTTGGGAACAGAAGCTTCTTTTTTTAATTGACTAACATGCTGCTCCGCTTCTGAGATCTTGGTATCCAAGTTAGCCAATTGCTCCTTTAGCTTTTGAATTTCCTCTTCCTTTACCTTATCCTTATCATCCTCTTTCCCCTGACTTTTTGTCGTCTCTTCAGTCTTAGATGAGGAAGAAGTTTGATTTGCTTCTTGCTTGAGATTAGGTGAATTTAAAAAGATGCTAGCAACAATGATTATAACTAGAGCTGTTATGGCAAGACCGATATACATTTTTATATTATTAATTGTAGAAAGGGTTTCTGCCAATCTAGATGAAGTTCCTTTTCGACCATGGGTCTTCTCAACATGTTTTATCCGTTCTTTCTTGTTCATGATACTCCTCCTCTTTTTAATATATTGATAATTCTAATCAGCTATTGGAGTTTTACTCTTTCTGATGCCAATCTATAATATTTGTATAAAGGTAATCTATCACATAGATTATACCACTCTTCAAATACAGATAAAAAATTTTATAGAAACTTTTTTGAATATTACTAAAGAGTAAATCAATCTAATCTACTTTATTCAATCTTCCCTTTTTGGTCAAAATTCGGTCAAGTTTTGGTCAAAAAAACTAAAAATACTATCCTATTTTAAAAAACTAAATTATGATGATTGCCTGTAAATAAACACATTAAATATTCTCTATGTTTCTTTACATTACTAAAAATGCCGATTGCAGGGATCGAACCTGTGACCTTCGCGTTACGAATGCGGTGCTCTACCAACTGAGCTAAATCGGCGATTCCACTTATAGTATAGCACTATAAGAAAGGATGTCAAGGGATTCTTAACCCATCTTTTTAATCAAAATCTGACAAGGATTTTGCGGATTCCATAGTTGAGGAAAAATCTCTAACTTTTTAAAGCCAAGACTGCGATAAAAGACATTTGTTCGGTCATAATCTTTATTAGATCCTTCTGCCACTGTTTTCACCTGCAAAAAATCAACATTTTTGTTGGCTTCACTTTCTAAAGTAGCAAGTAATTGACTCCCAATTTCTCTACCTTGATAAGCTTTTTTTACGCCGAGACAATCAATCTCTGCACAATCTTCACTAGAATATGATAAACTTACAAATCCAGCCAAATCACTCTCCTGATAGGCAGCCCACACTTGCAAGTCCTTGGCACCTTCGATATAGGCTTGCGTACTTTCTGGAATTCCAAACCATTCTGGCAAATCCTTTAAAACTTCAGCGACAACTGCCATTTTTTGATTGGCATCTTTCACTTCTTCAATTACAAACATCATAAAATCCTTTCATGATTTGGTCCAATTTTTGCTATTAAGAACCCGCACTTTCATAGGCATCTAAGCCCCTATCCCAGAGTTTTAGAGAGATTCCAAAGAAGATAAGAGAAATCAGAATCAAACCACCAATATTCCAGAGTCCATCCTTGTCCTGCAAGAAATAGCTGGCAGGGTAGTAAGCCGTAAAGGCAAAAGGCACGATAAAACTGATCAACCAACGAAGAAGTGAATTGTATATAGAAATCGGATACTTGGCAAAGTCATTAAACATATAAAAAATGTAAATCATGGCTCCTGACTGCTTGGTCCAAAAAGCGATACTGGCTGTCGCGATTTTCAAGGAAGTATAAATCAAGGTCGCAAAAGGAATACAAACTAGGAAAAGCAGGAATTTTGGGAGAGTCCAAGCAATGCTAGTTACGGTTATTCCCAGTAAAATACCACCGACAAAGAGTTCGCCCAAGGCATCAATTTGAAAGGTTTCAACTAGGATATGAAAGAGGGGATTGATGGGACGAGTCAGATACTTGTCAAACTCTCCCTTTCTCACCAAGCGTTGCCCTAGCGCCCAGAGATTGTCAAAAAAGAGATGGTCCAAGCCCTTGGGAATCAAGGAAAATCCATAGATAAAAGCAATCTCTTGGAAGGACCAGCCTTCTAGCGAGGGGATGTGTTGAAAGATGACATTGAGAAACAAGAGGTTCAGACCTTGAGTCAGAAAGACTCCCAGGACACCAACTACAAAATCTACCTTGTACTCCATGATTTGCTTGATGTATTGTCTGATAAAAATCAGATGCATACGCTGATATTTTTTCATACTAACCTCCTTGAATGGTGATAAAGGACTGAACTCGTTTCCAAATCAACTGAGACAAGCCCACCATCACTAAGAGCCAGAAAAACTGAAGCAAAAGAGCTTGAAGAATCTGACTGGCATCGTATTTCCCAACAATAATCATGACCGGAGTGTAAATTAAGGATGAAAATGGCAAGAAGGACAGAATATCTGAAACGATTTTCGGAAAGAAAGCCAAGGGAATTAAACTTCCAGACATAAAGGACACTATTGAAGTCTTAAGTAGATTGGAACCCCATAAGTTTTTAAATACAAAAGCTGAAAATCCAAAGCAGATATTAAAGAAAAAGTTAATCAGATAAGCCAGAGTTAAGCTAAAGAGATAAAGGACAGTTAATCCCAGCACTTCTACAATACCTTGACCAGATAAGATTTTCATCAAAATAATGACACTTAAAAATGGCAGTCCAACTGAAATAAAAATCAACCACTTGGAACCAAGCTCAGTAAAGAGATAAGAGGCAGCAAAATGCACTGGTCTCAACAAGCGCATGATGATGGAACCATCCTTGACCTCCTCCCCAATCATAAAGGACGAATCTGACCTAGTCAGAAGATTGGTCACAAAACTCATAATGATGTAGAGGGTGATATCTGCCATACTGAAGCCCTGAATCAAAGACTCTTGCGAAGAATCAAAGACAGCCTTCCAGAGATAAAAGGCCACAAAAGCCCCCATGACATCGCCAATCCGATAAAGTAGAAAGTTGACTCGATAGCTAATCAACTCCTGAATCCCTGCATTAATAAAGGGTTTATAACGTCTCCACAATTTGACCATCTTAGAGCTCCTTTCGGTAGAAGCGACGGATAATATCCTCAATATCTGTATCCAGCATCTTCAAATCGCGGATTTCAAAATCAGACAGGGTTTGCTTGATAATATCAGCTGATTGGTAGCGGGAACTATTGAATTCAATAGTCAGGTTATTTCCTTGTCTATCAATGATCATATCAGGCAAGCCTTCATAATGGGAGACTAGATGACTTTGACCTGGCGTCAGATCGAAGGAGAGAGTCTTCATCTTGCCAAAGGTTTCCTTGAGCTGGCTAACCGTCCCATCAAAAATCTCTTGCCCCTTATCAATCATAAAAATCCGATCACAGAGTTGCTCAATATCGCTCAAGTCGTGAGTGGTCAAGAGAATGGTTGTTTCTTCCTCTTGATTGATCTGAGTAATGGCTCGACGAATGTTATCCTTGACCGAAACGTCCAAGCCAATGGTCGGCTCATCTAAAAAGAGAACCTTGGGATTGTGAAGCAAGGAAGCCGCAATATCCGCCCGCATCCGTTGACCCAGTGAAAGAGTCCGCACAGGATCCTTGATAAATTCCTTCAAATCCAAAACTTCATTCAAAAAGTCCATACGCTTATGGAAGAGCGAGTCTGGCACATCATAAATCTCTTTTAAAACCGTGTAGGTCTCTTGCAGGGCCAGATCCCACCATAGCTGGGTGCGTTGTCCGAAAACGACTCCAATATCCTTGACATAATCTTGGCGATTGTCCTGCGGAATCTTGCCGTTAATCCGACAAAAGCCAGATGTGGGTTTTAAAATCCCTGTCAGCATTTTGATGGTTGTCGACTTCCCAGCACCATTTGCCCCGATAAATCCTAAAATCTGCCCTTTTGGAACTTCAAAAGTCAAATTCTTGACCGCTTCAAAGGTCTGCTTTTCAGGATGAATAAAGGAGCGCAAGGCTCCCTTCAAGCCCGGTTCCTTAACAGTCTTCACAAAATTTTTCTGAAGATGTTCCACTTCTATCATTGCCATATCTATCTCCCTATCGTAAGAAACAACATTGTATTTTTGACTACAAATATTCTAAATCCTTACTTTCTACACCTTCTACATTTTATTCTTACAGAAGGCTTTATACCAACCTATTATAGTCCAATAAAAACTAGAATGCAAGCGTTTGCTTATGGATTGTGAAATTGAAAATTTTTAACTCTAAGAAAAGATAAAAAGGTGATGCTGCATCACCTCCCTCTACCAAGTTAAGTCTTCAATCATGCTTCTTACTTGTAAATCAAGAGTCTTATCCTTCTTCAGTTCTCCAACCAAAGTCTGAATTTGCCGGACTAGATTTGGATCATTGTGATTATAGCATCGATGAAGCATCCAGATGTTATGTACAGTTGGACTTTTTAGAACTGACTCCATCAATAATTCCTCATAGCCTTGATGATAAAATCGCTCCACAAAGTGAACCAACTCACCTGGAGCCCCAAAATCTACTTCTGGATGCTTGGAAATAAAGTCTAAGACGGGGTCAACCAAATCAAAGGGTTGAGGGTAAGCCTCCATGGCATCTACAATCTCGTCTGCCAACTCAAATTCTTGGTCTTCAGTAATTGCATCATGCAAAGCAACTAACATATCATCTTTGGTAAGCATCTGATTCTCCTTTTCAACTTTTCCATATCATTATTCGTTTTTGAACTTCTTCTTCACTCATCAAACCTTGTTCGTAAGTAGTTTTCCAACTCCTTTTGGGATAAATCACTAGGAAGTTCAAACACATACTCATAACCTTCATCACAAAAGGAAACTTTCTCTTCAGGTGGAAACCATTTCCGAAGCCAGATGATATAGGAGGCATAATCTTGTAATCTATTTGTTGAATCAAAGTAATCAATCACAAAAACATTTTTCTTGCTACTTAAAGAACTTTCCAAGGTAAGCTGAGGACTTTGATAATCCCAAGAAAGCGAGTAAGCTTTTTCAGGATTCGTCCTTTCTCTGATCAAAATACCTGGGAATTTTTCTCTCAAAGCAGTACAAAAGGCTTGTAAATCTAGGAATATGGGGTCTTTACTCTCAATAAAGACAAAATCAGCAGTACTCATCAGTCTCTCTCCTTCTTTTTAAAACTGAAAACAGACCTTAACCATCAATGGCAAAATTCTCCAGACTCTCAAATGCCTGACCCTGATAGTCAAAAGAAAAGATATGAATATCATCAAAAGTTTGATCGCAGAAAGTAACGGTTTGTCTTTCTGGCTCGATGATGGGTTTACCCAATTTTTCAGTAGCTTCTTCATCTGTGAAATACCCATAAAATTCTTGTAAATGAGGCAGTATAAAAGCAAGAATACGAGTTCTATTTTTATGGTAATTAGCTGCAAGCAACTGAGCTTCTATCTCAAAATTTCCACTTGGTTTTTCTTCCCAAGCTACAAGAACATCATCTACTTCATGTAGGTAGGCTTGCAAGGACTGATCGAATATCATATCTATTTTTCCTTTCACAAGTACTGTAATCTTCTCACACCTAAACATCGAAAAACCTATAATCGCTAGCAATCCAATGTCAACAAGCTTTCCAAATGAACCTAGTGTAGCTAAAACTGCAATTAAAGAGTCATCAATATATGCTCCGGAGGTTTCATGAATTCCAAACAACTTTGCAAATCAGTTAGAATTTCTGCCGTAAGAAAAGATTTTTCATCCTTATTTATAACCTCCCTTACTTGAATCATTATTCTCCTCCACCATTTCAATCCAAGAATCAAAATACTGCTCCATAAAATAGGTCTGCTCTGCAATCAAACCTTTATTAACCTTCTCATCCAAGGGCGCTAAAACCCACTTGTCTTCTATATCATCACGACGTCGAATGATAGCAACCAACTTTCCAGTAAAGACTTCCAGAGGCTGTTGCTGATCACGGGAAACAATATAAACATCTTGCTCTTCGCCATCTCCCCCCATCAGTTCAGGTATGTAGCCATAGTTAATCGGATAGACATTCCCAAAAGAATCTTCAAACCCCACCGGCCGATCAATGACACCACTAAATATTCTCTCTTTGAATTTCATCTTTTCATTGCCTCCGTATGACATTTCCTAGATTCATTATACAAGAAAAATCCCGCCGTAGCGAGATTTTCTATCTATAGCCTAATTAAGCTTTACCTTCTGAACCGAATACGTCGATACGTTCTTCAACTGATGCTTGGATAGCTTTGACACCGTCAGCCAAGAATTTACGTGGGTCGAAGAGTTTCTTCTTGTCGTATTCTGCTTCGTTTGCTTCGTAGTCACGAGCAAATTTACGAGTTGCGTTAGCGAATGCGATTTGGCATTCTGTGTTAACGTTAACTTTCGCAACACCAAGTTTGATAGCTGCTTGGATTTGGTCATCAGGAATACCTGATCCACCGTGCAATACGATTGGGAAGCCTGGTACAGCTTCAGTCAATTTTTGCAAGTGATCAAGGTGAAGACCTTTCCAGTTTTCTGGGTAAGGACCGTGGATGTTACCGATACCAGCTGCCAAGAAGTCGATACCAGTTGCAACCATTGCTTTAGCGTCTTCGATTGGAGCCAATTCACCATCACCGATGATTCCGTCTTCTTCACCACCGATAGTTCCAACTTCAGCTTCTACTGATACACCATTTGCGTGAGCAAATTCTACAACTTTACGAGCTTTTTCAAGGTTTTCTTCAACTGGAAGGTGTGAACCATCAAACATAACTGAAGTATAACCAACTTGAATACACTCAAGTGCATCTTCGTAGTGACCGTGGTCAAGGTGGATAGCTACTGGTACAGTGATACCCATTGATTCAACAAGGTTAGCGATCAAGTTGCGAGCAACTTTGTAACCACCCATGTATTTAGCAGCACCCATAGAAGTTTGGATCAAAACTGGAGCTTTTTTAGCTTCTGCTGCGCGCAAGATTGCTTGAGTCCACTCAAGGTTGTTTGTGTTAAATCCACCAACTGCATAACCGTTGTCACGAGCTGCTTGGACAAATTTTTCTGCTGAAACGATTGCCATTTTATCAGGCCTCCTGTATATTTTTATGGGACATCCCATTTACATTGTTCATTTTATCACTTTTTAACAAAAAAAGCTAGTTTTTCCTGTAGTTTAGATTGAATTTCTTCTATCTTAAAATATGTAACTCTCCTCAAAGTCCTAATCTTACAGGTCTTTAGGTAGATTCATATAAAAGGCTAAGTGGTCTTCATAGCGTTCAAATCGATAGTCAATTTCTTCGTTTTCCAATAAACTTTTAACTACGAATAGTCCCAAGCCAGCTCCCTTACTTTGTCGACTAGAAACCGTAAAGGATTGTTCAAACTTATCTTGCTCCTCAGGTGTACAGGCGTTCTCAATGAAAACCCAGCCATCTTCTGTCCCAATTTTTAGATAGCCTCCTTGAACAGAGTGTTTCACAGCATTACTGATAAGATTGGAAAGAATCAGCTTTAGTACCGAAGGATTTAGATAAGTTTGTTGGTCAGTCAGTTGATTCACAACTGAGATTCCCCTCTCTTTGGCTAATAAATCATAATCCTTTAAGAGAAAATCTGTCATTTCAAGAAGGTTGATTTGTTCTTTTTTGTCTCGCAATTCTTGCACTGAAGAAAGGGATAAGATTTGCTGAACGTGGTGAGTCAAATCATCCACAATACCCAGAGAAACTCCCAGATAATGGTCCCGATCCTTATAGCGTCCTATATTGGCTTTCATATTCTCCAGAAGAATCTTTAGACTAGCTAGAGGTGTTTTCAGTTCGTGGGAAGCACCTCGCAAAAACTCAACCTTCATCTTTTCCAGCTGGAGGATGGCCTCGTTCTTTTCATGCAAGTCTGCAATGACCGTCAAGAGATGCTGATAAAGGCTATTGATTTGTTCTTTGAGATCGCCAATTTCATCCTTAGAATCCACGCGCAACCTCACTTCTGCATCCAAATCCATCATCCGTCGAGTCACTCGTTTGATTTCCAAAATAGGAGCAACAATGGTTCTAGCATAGATAAAGGCGATGAGGAGCGAAATGATGAAAGACGCTAATAAAGTATAAGGCAGAAATTGAAGACTGATGTCTTCTGCTTCTTTCTGCAAATCCATAGATGCCAAGAATTGCAAGGTCATGGTCTGACCATCCTTAGTTTGAACTTCTCTTTCCTCAATAACCAAGGAAGCTGTCTGTCGTTGTTTATCAATGGGAAGATTGTCCTTGACTTCCAACTTATCCTGAGTCATCTCTCCCTTAACAGCTCCCTTAATATCACTGCTTTTAGAATAAAGTTCAAGGACTTCTTGGATAGACTGACTATCCTTTCCTTGGAGGGATTGGGCAATTTCTGTAGACTTTTGCCCGATGCTTTCCTGACGGTGACTGAGATAGGTCAGAGGAAAGAGAAAATAGATGGCCAAATGCAAACAAATGACCAAGGTAGAAAATACCGAGAAGGTATAGATAAAAATCTTTTTAAATAAACCTGAATGTCTCATTTTCTCTCCAATTTATAACCAACATTGCGCACGGTAAAAATACAGTCTAAATCCAATTTTTTCCGTAGTTCCTTGATATAGACATCGATCACTCTGTCAAAAGGGACCTCATCTGTCATCTTCCATACAGCATCGATAATCTGCGACCGAGTTAAGGCCCGTCCTTCATTTTTAACCAGATAATCTAAAATTTCCAGTTCTTTTGCATTCACTGCAACTTCTTGACCAGCTACTTTGGCGCTATAACTGTCAAAGTCTACCTCGGTGTCCCTATAGGTAAAAATACGACCAGTATCATAATAACGTTTAAAGATGGCATCCACTCGTACTTTTAACAAAGATAGAGAAAAAGGCTTTTCCAAATAACCATCTGCTAATGCAGCAAAGGCACTCATCTTATATTCTTCGTCCTGAAAGGCTGTCAACATCAAGACTGGTACTTGACTACTTTTTCGGATTTCTGACAAAACCTCTAAACCATTGAGTTTCGGCATTTGAATATCTAAGAGAACCAAGGCAACTTGGTGATTGGAAAATTGTTCTAAGGCCTCAAGGCCATCTGCTGCCTGAATGGTTTCATAGCCACAATCCGTCAAATAATCACTAATTCCCTCGCGAATCATGTCTTCATCTTCTACAATTAGAATTTTCATATAAATCCTTTTCTATCAAAAATGCTACCTATATTATATCTCATTTGAGTGAGAATAGGTAGCAGGTTTTTTATTCACTATCCAACAAGAGTTCTTTTGGTTGTTTAAAGAGGAGATTGCTTGAAGCAAGTGCCATAACTAGTACCACTAGAACTAATCCAAGTACAAAGATGATAGCAAAGTCAGAAGGTTGAATGGAAATATCCAGACTTGAAAGTGTCTTGCTAAAGCCGTCGACTTCTGCACCACCACCAAGATTAGAGGCTTGGGCTGCCTTACTAGCCTGCTTAGCCACATCTGATGTGACATTTGCAAGAACAGTATTTCCAATGGCACGAGCTGTATAGTTGGCTAAGAAGTAAGCTGAAATAAGTGCTGGAATCGCAATCATAACTGCTTCTGTGATAAATTGTCCTAGAATACTTGCTTGTTTTAGACCAATTGAAAGGAGAATTCCAACCTCTTTACGACGGGCGTTAATCCATAGTGTCAGTAAGAGAGCAAGTAGAAGAACAGAGAAGCTCAAGCTACCCCAGAAAAGCAGATTAGCCATCTTGTACATGCCTGAGATAGATTGTTCAAGGGCAGGATAGTTAGATGAACTCTTAATCAAGCTATACATCTTCCAGTTGATGCCGTTGATAGACCCTAGTTCTTGCATGACAGTATCTAGGTTCTTATCTCCAGCCACAAAGAAGGTAGCATCTCCATAAATAGCTGTATCTTCTGTATAACCATAGAGTTGGGCAGCTGTGTGAATATCTGTGATAGCTGTATTCTCATAGAGTTCTTGTGAGTAGGTTACAGCAGATTTGTTATGTCCATCAAAAAGTCCTTTGATCGTTACCTCTACTGTTTCTTTGGCTCCTTTTTCATTATCTGCATCGTAGATATTGGAGTTCAGTTTGACCTTATCTCCTACCTTCCAGCCATGTTTAGCAGCCAAATCTTTGTGCATGAGAATCTGGTATTTGTCATCGTTTGTTAAATGCTCACCTTCGACTAGTTTGTAAGAGCCTGACACAAACTTGTCTTCTTTAGAAGAGTCATTGACTCCTGTTATCATCAAGCTACTTCCAAAACGTTGAGCTCGATCTGCAGTTAGATTTTTCTTGGTTTCAGGCGTTTCAATCAGTTCATAGCCTGTCAAATCACCGATAGCATTAATCCGTTTGATGTAGGATTCAATAGCCTTATTCTCAGTAATTTTTTTAATATCTTCACCCTTGATATTCCCCGCACCACGTGGAGTTCCTTGATTGACCCTGCGGTTGATTTGCATGGAGAAACTATTGGTGATATTTTTAAAGGTTTCTTGAGAAGCCTTGGCTGTCGCACCCTTGATAGACAAGCCGACCAAACTCAAACTAGCCATCAAGAGAATGATAAGAAAGATCACAATAGACTTAAAGAATTTTCTTGTGACGTAGGCAAATGCGTTGTGTAACATAAGATTCCTTTCTAGATTTACTTCGCTTATATGTTTTTATATTTCTTTATTTCCCTTAAATAGTGCGGACGGGAGCAACTTCATTTTAGAATTTCATCCCTAATTTTTGAGCCATCTGTCTCAAAAATCCCGTCCTAGATAATAACAAAGTTATTATCTAGGATACCACTATAGCGGGAAATAACTGTTTAAGAATCACTTCGTTTATAATTCCTTAATAGTTTACTAAAGCAATTCCAAAAGTTTAAGAAGTAGACTCTATTTTTCAGTCAGTTTCTTGTCCTTCAATTCAAGTGTAATATCTGACGCCTGTGCCACTTCCTTACTGTGGGTCACAACGATCACACACTTGCCTGTTTTCTCAGCGAGAGATTTGAGCAAATCGATGATATCCCCAGCAGTCTTAGGATCCAGGTTTCCTGTTGGTTCATCCGCTAAAATCACTGGCGCCTCAGATACCAGACTACGAGCAATGGCAACACGTTGTTGCTGTCCACCTGATAATTGGAGAACATTCCGCTTGATTTGACTTTCATCTAAACCAAGTTCAAGAAGGGTATCCTTGCTAGCTTTTTTATTAACCAAGCGGATATTTTCCAATGGAGAAAGATAATCAATCAGGTTATAGTTTTGGAATACTAGCGAGATATGGTGCATGCGATGATAAGAATATCCTTGTTCACGAATATCCTTGCCTTTGAATAGGATAGCACCTTCGACTGGGCTATCAAGTCCTGCTAAGAGAGATAAGAGTGTTGACTTCCCAGCTCCTGATTCTCCGATAATACTATAAAACTTACCAGGTTCAAAATCGTAATTGATTTTATATAATACTGCTTCTGCAGTGTTTTTATAACGATAAGTAAGATCTTGTAATTGTAGTAAAGTCATGATTTCTCCTTTATTAACTGATGGATGATAAAATTTCTTTCGGTGATTTTCTAAATAAAAATAGGAAACAAAGTGCAACTGACAAGCAGCTGATGATAAGTAGGAAAATATAAGATTCTCCAAATGATAGAAGACTTGTTGAAAGATTCGTTGCTTTTGCTAGCGTATCTTGTAATGCAGCTTGGTCGCCGCTTGCAAGTACAGTCTTCAAGAGATAGGAAGTAATAGCATTCCCAGCTACAAATGCCGGCAAAATAGATGCCAATGAAACTAGGATGACTTCTAGGCAGAATTGGCTAAAGATTGCTATTTTCCCTTTACCTAGTGCCAATAAAATACCAACCTCGTAGACTCGCTCTCGTAACCAAAGTGACAAGACCAAGATCAGCGCTCCTACACCAGCAATCATAATGCCATAGAGGAAAATCTGTAGGAAGGTTTGGAAGGTCGAAACTGAATCCTTGATTTGTTCAAAGACCTTATTTTCCTTTTCAACTTGGAACCCTTGGTTTCCCAGAGATAGTTTTTCAACCTCTTGAATGATGCCATCCATATCTTTTGGATTTTCGAGATAGAAACGAGCTGCAGTGACTTGATCTTCCTTATTTCTAAGAAGAGTTTGGCTACTTTCGTAGTCTGTATAGACCATATTTTCACTAAAGTCTGATGATAGACCGGTGAATTTCTCTTGCTTCTGACCTGAGAAAATACCTACGATTTCATAGTCTAGCATTTGTCCACTATTTTCTTCTACTTGACCAGGATTTAAGCTAATCTTATCTCCTACTTTTAGATTGTTTTTCTTGGCTAAATCTTCGTGGATTAAGATTTTTTTTCGATCCCCTTTTTCGATATGTCTTCCTTCTTTAAGGGTAAAGGCGGAACTTGTAAAAGAAACATCCTTGGAAGAGTCTTCTAATGCAATCAAACTGATAAGATTTTTTTCAGCCTCTGTCAAATCATCCCTTTGGATACTTTGTTCTCCAGTTACCACTTCTTTGTCAGTTAACTTGGCTATTGTTTCTAGTTCAGGTGAAATCCTCTCAAGCCCTTTTATCTGTTTAAGCTCGTCTAGTTGAGACAATTGAAAAGTCTGATCTGCTTCTATTCTTTTAATAGAAAAAGATGTATTCAATGAGAGATAGAGATTATTTTCTACTGTTTTGTTGGACTTCATAAGCGTCAAACAAGCCGATATTCCTGCCAATAAGACAAATAGAATCAAGAATAATATGAGACTTCTCAGTCGTTTTCTGCTGACGTAAGCCCAGGCTCTTTGAGTGGGATTCATATAGCACCTCCATATTTGTAAGACTATTATAATATCCAAATATGAAATGTTTATGAAATCACAAAAAAAGAGCAAAATCTTTGCCCTTGTTTATATAAAAATAAAGAGCTAGCCGAAGCTAACTCTTTTCCTATGCGGAGAGAGGGACTTGAACCCTCACGACCTAAAGCGGTCACAGGATCCTTAGTCCTGCGCGTCTGCCAATTCCGCCATCCCCGCGTCGATTACTTTACTAGTATATCAACTTTCACAAACTTTGTCAACACTTTTTTCAGATTTTTTCAGTTTTTTTGAATACATTATTCTTTGATTTCAATTAGGTTTTCATCAAGGAGTTTCGCTCCTAATGTATTCTTAAAATGTCCAAGTGCAAACTGATGGTTTTCAGGCCAAATGGATGCGACTGCTGGCTTGACAACTTCTATCTGATACCCAAGATTATAGGCATCGATAGCCGTATGCAATACACAGATATCTGTAAGAACACCTGTTAAGATGACTGTATCCACGCGACGCTCTCTCAGACGGATATCCAAATCTGTGCCAGAAAAAGCTGAATAGTGACGTTTGTCCATCCAGAAAACACGACTATCCTGGGCCTGTTCCTGATAAAATTCAGCTAACTTACCATATAGATTACGCCCGCTAGTCCCAATCAGATTATGAGGGGGAAATAGTTTACTTTCTGGATGAAAGACATCATTTTCCTTATGAGCATCAATGGTAAAGAAAATATAATCTCCACGATCAAATGCTAATCTAGTTACCTGATTGATTGCTTCTGATATTGCTTGAGCAGGAGCTCCTGCTGTCAATTTTCCATGATCCGCTACAAAATCTTCTGTATAGTCAATCGAAATTAAAGCCTTAGCCATTAATAGTCCCTCTTTTTCACTTCTTCAAAGATATCTGGGATCAAGACCTTAAGATAAGTTCCCTTCATCCCCAGTGAACGACTTTCAATAATTCCTGCTGATTCGAGTTTTCGAAGGGCATTGACAATCACAGAACGCGTAATACCGATACGGTCTGCAATGACTGACGCAGTTAATTGTCCTTCATTGCCTTTCAATTCACCCAAAATAGCTGATACTGCTCGTAACTCAGAGTAAGAAAGGGTGTTGACTGCCATCGTTACGGCTGTACGACGACGGATATTTTTCTCGTCTTCTTCACGTTGGAAGTTCAAAAGCTGAATACCAACCACCGTACTAGCAATCTCAACAAGAATCAAATCCTCATCTTCGAATTTCTTATCATTACGCCAGATAATCAAAGATCCCAAACGAATCCCAGAAACATGGATTGGAGCAATGGTTGTCAAACCTTCTGCGAAATCTGCACGACTCTCAACTGGAAAGATGCTTAATTCATGATCTACAGTCAGATTTGCTTCTGTATCGTAAATCATATTTGCACCTTGAATATAGTCCTCAGGAAAAATTTTTGATTGGAAAAATTGCTCTACACGATCATTATTAGTCTTGTAGCGCATAAAATATCCTAAAAGACGTCCCTTACTATTTAGGATACAAGCGTTGCAATCAATAATATCCGCTAATTGGCGTGTGATGGCATTATATGGAAGATCATCTTGTAATTTCTCCTCCGAACGCTTCAGGATAGACGTAATTTTTCTCGTTTTTTCTAATAAATGTGCCATTTTTCACCTCGTATTTAATCGCTCCCATTATATCATAAAATGCCCATTATTTCAATAATTATCTGAAAATTGTTTATTGAATTGCAATTCATGACTGTTCGAAAATTTTTACTAGTTTTTTAAATTTTCTTATTGACAAGTCCCTAAATTTTTGATAATATAATATTACAAGATAACAAATATATAAATCTATTTTCTCGTATGAAACTTTTCTTGACTCTCGGTCTCCTTATATATAAAAGCGTTCCACCTCAGCGAACCGCTTTTTTATTATTTATCACCCTTGTTACGGATTACAAAACCAGTTTTCTTCTCGCTTGAAGTATTGCGTGGTTTTTTATTATCCTTACGGTAACGTTTTTCCTTCTCAAAGCGGTCGTTTTTGCGACTGCCTTTTTTGAAGTCATCTCGACGTTCACCACGTCGATTGTCGCGACGGCGATCTCGATCGCGACGGTCATCTCCACGACGACCTCCCTTACCTTTGCCACCAAAGCCACCACCAGATGGTTTAAATGGTAAAGGTTTTTCACGTGCAATCTCAACCTCAGGAAGACTATCTGGGTCTTGAACAGTTAAGCTGAGGATATACATAGCCAATTCTTCTGGGCTGAATTCTGAGGCTAATTGACGAGCATCCTTGCCAAACTTCTCAAAGTTGCTACGAATCTCCTCATTCGCAAAATCACGTTCAATTTTCTTAAGAGCTACTTGCTTCTTAGCTTGGAAGGCTTCTTCTGCACTTGCAGGTTTGAGACCTTTCATACGTTTCTTAGTCAAGTTCTCAATGATTTGTAGATAACCCATTTCATTAGGTGAAACGAAGGTAATAGACTGACCTGACTTACCTGCACGACCTGTACGACCGATACGGTGAACATAACTCTCAGGATCTTGTGGGATATCATAGTTGTAAACATGAGTTACACCTGAAATATCCAAACCACGAGCAGCCACGTCTGTTGCAACTAAGACATCAAGATTGCCATTTTTAAAATCACGAAGGACACGAAGACGTTTGTTTTGGTCCAAATCTCCATGAATCCCTTCTGCACGGAAACCACGGATTTTAAGTCCACGAGTTAACTCATCTACACGACGTTTGGTACGACCAAAAACGATTGACAACTCAGGTTGATCAACATCCATAAGACGAGTCATGGTGTCGAATTTTTCTTGTTCTTTAACACGGATATAGTACTGGTCTACCAGTTCTGTTGTTAATTCTTTAGCAGCAATCTTCACATGCTCAGGTTCTTTCATGAACTGAACACCAATACGTTTGATAGCATCTGGCATAGTTGCTGAAAAGAGCAAGGTTTGACGATTTTCTGGTACACGAGAGATGATTGCTTCGATGTCTTCAAGGAATCCCATGTTGAGCATTTCATCTGCTTCGTCAAGGATAAGAGTTTCAATGTCCTGCAATTTCAAGGCCTTGCGTTTAATGAGGTCAAGAAGTCGTCCTGGTGTTCCTACTACGATATGAGCTCCTGATTTAAGAGCCTTGATTTGTTTTTCAATACTTGAACCACCATAGACTGAACGAACTTTTACACCCTTGCTTCGACCAAAGCGGAAAAGCTCTTCTTGGCTTTGAACAGCCAGTTCACGAGTTGGGGCAATTACCAAAGCTTGGATAGTTGCTTCTTCTGTACGAATTTTTTCAAGGGTTGGTAAGCCAAAGGCTGCTGTTTTCCCTGTACCAGTCTGTGCTTGACCGATAACATCTTTTCCTTCAAGAGCCAAAGGAATAGTTTGCTCTTGGATAGGACTTGCTTCTACAAATCCTGCTTTTTCAATTTCTGCTAACAAATCAGCAGAAAGATTAAATTCATTAAATTTCACGTTATTCTTCTTTCTAAAGATGGTGCGAAGCCATCCTATAGCGCTTAGTTTATACTTTTCTTGTCATGACGTACTTTCAGTTTTTATGAAAGACCGTGTTGCTTCTTTTCCACTAAAGAAAAGTACTGCTTTCTTTGCAACTTATCTAGTATAACACAAGAGAGGACCAAAAGATAGTCTAACCACTTGATTAAATCATGTAAACGATTTTTCTATTTTTTGAACTTAATTCTCAAAAGCTTCGTGAGACTAATTTAGTCCAATATTTTTTTCCGTAGCAGAATTGTGAAAAAAATTTTTTCTTATGCTAGAATGAAATCAAACAGGAGGATTTAAAAATGTTAACATACGATTTAATTGTTATTGGATTTGGTAAGGCAGGTAAAACTCTTGCTGCCAAACTAGCTTCAGCTGGTAAAAAAGTTGCCCTTATCGAACGCAACAAAGCAATGTACGGTGGAACTTGTATCAACATCGGTTGTATTCCAACTAAAACCTTGTTAGTTGCTGCAGAAAAGGACTTGTCATTTGACGAGGTTATGGCAACAAAAAATACGATTACCAGCCGCCTCAATGGTAAAAACTATGCTACGATCGCTGGTACTGGAGTTGATATCATTGATGCCGAAGCCCACTTTGTTTCAAACAAGGTAATCGAAATTCAAGCTGGAGATGAAAAACAAGAACTAACTGCTGAAACTATCGTTATCAATACTGGTGCTGTTTCAAACGTTTTGCCAATTCCAGGTCTTGCAACTAGTAAGAATGTCTTTGACTCAACAGGCATCCAAAACTTGGAACAATTGCCAGAAAAACTTGGAATTCTTGGTGGTGGAAATATCGGTCTTGAGTTTGCTGGTCTCTACAATAAACTCGGAAGCAAGGTAACAGTCTTAGATGCAATGGACACCTTCTTACCTCGTGCAGAACCTTCCATCGCAGCTCTTGCTAAACAATACATGGAAGAAGACGGCATCGAATTACTTCAAAACATCCATACTACTGAAATCAAAAACGATGGTGACCAAGTTCTTGTTGTGACTGAAAATGAAACCTATCGTTTCGATGCCCTTCTCTATGCAACAGGACGTAAACCAAATGTTGAACCACTTCAACTTGAAAATACAGATATTGAACTAACTGAACGTGGTGCGATTAAGGTGGACAAACACTGTCAAACAAACGTTCCTGGTGTCTTTGCAGTTGGAGATGTCAATGGTGGACTTCAATTCACTTACATTTCACTTGATGACTTCCGTGTTGTCTACAGCTACCTTGCTGGTGATGGCAGCTACACACTTGAAAACCGTCTCAATGTTCCAAACACCATGTTCATCACACCTGCACTTTCACAAGTTGGTTTGACTGAAAGCCAAGCAGCTGATTTGAAACTTCCATACGCTGTCAAGGAAATCCCTGTTGCTGCTATGCCTCGTGGTCATGTAAATGGTGACCTTCGTGGAGCTTTCAAAGCTGTGGTTAATACTGAAACCAAAGAAATTCTCGGTGCAACTATCTTCTCTGAAGGATCACAAGAAATCATCAACATTATTACTGTTGCTATGGACAACAAAATCCCATACACTTACTTCACAAAACAAATCTTCACTCACCCAACCTTGGCTGAGAACTTGAATGACTTGTTTGCGATTTAAGTTGAAATTTCATCGCATCAAACAGCCCTCCTTGGGCTGTTTTTCTTTTTCTAAAATCTCAAATCTGTCTTTTTCAGCTTTTATGATATAATAGAAACATGAAATTAAAAACTACTTTGGGTCTTCTTGCTGGGCGTTCTTCTCATTTTATTTTGAGTCGTCTTGGACGTGGAAGTACGCTCCCTGGAAAACTTGCCCTTCAATTTGATAAAGATATTTTACAACATTTAGCGAAGAACTACGAGATTGTTGTAGTAACTGGTACCAATGGAAAAACCTTGACGACCGCTCTCACTGTTGGTATCCTAAAGGAAATTTATGGTCAAGTTTTGACCAATCCAAGTGGTGCCAACATGATCACAGGGATTACAACTACCTTTTTGACTGCAAAATCTTCAAAAACTGGAAAAAATATTGCCGTTCTAGAAATCGACGAAGCCAGTCTATCTCGTATCTGTGACTATATCCAGCCTAGCCTTTTCGTCATCACCAATATCTTCCGTGACCAAATGGACCGCTACGGTGAGATCTATACGACCTACAACATGATTTTGGACGCTATTCGAAAAGTTCCTACTGCTACTGTTCTGCTGAATGGTGACAGTCCTCTTTTCTACAAACCTACAATTCCAAATCCTGTTCAGTATTTTGGTTTTGATCTAGAAAAAGGTCCAGCAAAGCTTGCTCACTACAATACTGAAGGTATCCTCTGCCCTGAATGTCAAAGTATTTTGAAATATGAGCTAAATACATATGCCAACTTAGGAGCTTATATCTGCGAAAACTGTGGATGTAAACGTCCTGACTTGGACTACCGTCTGACAGAATTGGTTGAGTTAACCAACAATCGTTCTCGCTTCGTTATCGATGGTCAGGAATATGGTATTCAAATCGGTGGTCTCTACAACATCTACAATGCTCTGGCTGCAGTTGCTATCGCCCGTTACCTAGGCGCTGATTCTCAACTGATCAAACAAGGTTTTGACAAGAGTCGAGCTGTTTTTGGACGCCAAGAAACATTCCATATCGGTGACAAGGAATGCACACTGGTTCTCATCAAGAATCCTGTTGGTGCTACCCAAGCTATTGAAATGATAAAACTAGCTCCTTATCCATTTATTCTATCTGTTCTCCTCAATGCGAATTATGCAGACGGGATTGATACCAGCTGGATTTGGGATGCTGATTTTGAACAAATTACTGAGATGGATATCCCAGAAATCAACGCCGGTGGCGTTCGTCATTCTGAAATTGCTCGTCGTCTTCGAGTAACTGGTTATCCAGCTGATAAAATCACTGAAACAAGCAGTCTGGAACAAGTTCTTAAAACGATTGAAGCTCAAGACTGCAAGCATGCTTATATCCTTGCGACTTATACGGCCATGCTGGAATTCCGAGAATTACTAGCCAATCGTCAGCTTGTTAGAAAGGAGATGAATTAATGGTTTATACTTCACTTTCCTCAAAAGACGGCAACTATCCTTACCAGCTAAATATCGCCCACCTCTATGGTAACCTCATGAATACCTACGGAGATAACGGGAATATCCTTATGCTCAAGTACGTAGCTGAAAAACTTGGGGCCCATGTAACAGTTGATATCGTTTCACTTCATGATGATTTCGATGAAAATCATTACGATATCGCCTTTTTCGGTGGTGGCCAAGACTTTGAACAAAGTATCATTGCTGGTGATTTGCCTGCAAAAAAAGAAAGCATTAACAACTTTATCCAAAATGATGGTGTCGTCCTTGCTATCTGTGGTGGTTTCCAACTATTGGGTCAGTATTATATTGAAGCTTCCGGAAGACGCATAGAAGGTCTAGGTGTCATGGGACACTATACCCTTAATCAAACCAACAACCGCTTTATCGGTGACATTAAGATTCATAATGAAGAGTTTAATGAAACTTATTATGGATTTGAAAATCACCAAGGCCGCACCTTCCTCTCAGATGACCAAAAACCACTCGGCCAGGTTGTCTATGGAAATGGCAACAACGAAGAAAAGGTCGGTGAAGGTGTTCACTATAAAAATGTTTTCGGTTCTTATTTCCACGGGCCTATCCTATCTCGTAATGCCAACCTTGCCTATCGTTTGGTCACTACTGCCCTCAAGAAAAAATACGGTCAGGACATCGTCCTTCCAGCTTATGAGGATATTCTGAGCCAAGAAGTCGCTGAAGAATACAGCGATGTGAAAAGCAAGGCAGAATTTAACTAAACTTCCATTTCCAACATGCTATTAGCTGTTGGAATTTTTTTAGGCTCTTTTCCCCTTCTCCCTTGCATTTTCTACTAATTTTTGCAAAAATAGAGGGGTAGAAAGAAGGTAGCATATGTCTAAATTACAACAAATCTTAACTTATCTTGAATCAGAAAAGCTAGACGTCGCTGTCGTATCTGACCCCGTCACTATTAATTACCTCACTGGCTTTTACAGTGATCCACACGAACGTCAAATGTTCCTTTTTGTCCTTGCAGATCAGGAACCGCTTCTCTTCGTTCCAGCACTTGAGGTTGAACGTGCGACTAGCACTGTCTCTTTCCCAGTAGTGGGCTACGTGGACTCTGAAAATCCTTGGAAGAAGATCCAAAACGCCTTGCCACAGCTTGATTTCAAACGTGTAGCAGTTGAGTTTGACAATCTCATCTTGACTAAATACCACGGTTTGAAAACTGTCTTTGAAAGTGCTGAGTTTGAGAACTTAACTCCATTGATCCAACGCATGCGCTTGATCAAATCAGCAGATGAAGTGCAAAAGATGATGGTTGCAGGTGTCTATGCTGATAAGTCTGTCAAGGTTGGTTTTGACAATATCTCTCTTGATAATACGGAAACAGATATCATCGCGCAGATTGACTTTACTATGAAACGTGAAGGTTATGAAATGAGCTTTGACACCATGGTCTTAACAGGAGATAACGCTGCAAATCCGCATGGTATCCCTGGAGCTAACAAGGTTGAAAAAGATGCCCTTCTCCTCTTTGACCTCGGAGTTATGGTCAACGGCTATGCATCAGATATGACTCGTACAGTCGCTGTTGGTAAACCTGACCAGTTCAAGAAGGATATCTACAACCTAACTCTTGAGGCCCAACAAGCAGCTCTTGACTTTATCAAACCTGGCGTAACAGCCCATGAGGTTGACCGTGCAGCTCGTGAAGTGATTGAAAAAGCTGGCTACGGTGAGTACTTCAACCACCGTCTCGGTCATGGGATCGGTATGGATGTCCACGAATTCCCATCTATCATGGAAGGAAACGACATGGTCATCGAAGAAGGCATGTGCTTCTCAGTTGAACCTGGTATCTACATTCCTGGTAAAGTTGGTGTCCGCATCGAAGATTGTGGTGTTGTAACTAAGGATGGCTTCGACCTCTTTACAAGTACCAGCAAAGATTTGCTTTATTTTGATTAAAAAGTATATTATAAAAAATAAGATGGAAAAGTTATTCTTTTCCATCTTATTTTTTGATTTGATAATAAATTTTATCAGCTATATAATCTTTTCGTTCAACTGCATTTGGAATCGTCTTCCAAAAAGTCATACCCACCTTTTCCATAACACGACCAGATGCTGGGTTTAGACTTACATAGCAAGCATCAACCTCTTCAAATCCAATCTCATCTAGACAGTATGATAAAACTGCCTTCAAAGCTTCTGTTATGAGTCCTCGTCCCCAGTAGTCCATCCCTAAGATATATCCAATCTCACAGCTAGAGTTTTCTTCATCCACACTGACCAGACTAATATCTCCAATGACATAGTCTGGATTTTCTTTGAGACAAATGGCCCATTTGTAATAGTTAGGATTGTCATAGGATGCTACCCAATTGCCAATAGAGTTTCGAGTCTGTTCGATATTCAGGTGTGGATTCCAAGTCACATAAGTTAGATTTTCTGAGCGTGAAGCCCAATTATCAAACATGGCTCGAGCATCACCTTCCACAAATCTCCTCAAGATCAATCGTTCAGTTTCTATAGTTTGTGTACCTAGTGCTTTCATAATCGTAACTCGCTTTCTATTTGAATGTTCAAGCTAAGAAGGTCCACTGGACCTTCTTCTCTTTCTCATTTCTAGATGAGAGGGTAAAAAGGTCCACTGGACTCTCCTCGCTTTTCTATTTTCAGGCTCGGGGTAAAAACCTCCCCCAGAGGTTATTCTTGCTTTCTAATTTCTAGGCAAGAAGGTAAAAAGGTCCCCCGGACCTTTTTACTCCCAAAACGTATCAAACACTGTGATTGGTAGATGGCGTTTGTGTTGGCCTTTGTGCCACCATTTTTCAATGGTTGCTTGGGCTTCTGGGCTGACTTGTTTACCTTCGAGGTAGTCATCAATTTCTGCGTAAGTAACTCCTAATGCTACTTCGTCTGCAATACCTGGTTTTTCTTCTTCCAAATCTGCTGTTGGGATTTTTTCATAGAGGGCTGGATCAGCTCCAAGCTCCTTCAAAAGTTGTTTTCCTTGGCGTTTATTGAGGCGATAAAGTGGGAGAATATCTGCACCACCGTCACCAAATTTGGTAAAGAAACCTGTGATATTTTCCGCAGCATGGTCAGTCCCGATAACTGCTCCACTATGAGCTCCTGCGAGTGCATATTGGGCAATCATACGACTACGAGCCTTGATATTTCCCTTGTTAAAATCTGAAACAGGACTGCCTGTTGCTTCCACTGCTGTTGTCATAGCATCAGCAGATTCCTTGATATTAACGACCAAGCTCACATCTGGTCGGATAAAAGCTAGTGCTTTTTGCGCATCATCCTCGTCAGCTTGCACTCCATACGGCAGGCGAACAGCGATAAATTTATAAGAATCATCTCCAGTTTCTGCTCGCATTTCTTCCATAGCTAGTTGGGCAAGGCGACCAGCTAAAGTCGAGTCTTGACCACCAGAAATGCCCAATACAAAACTTTTAAGGAAGGGATGCTTTTTTAGATATCGCTTTAAAAAATCAACAGAACGACGAATTTCCTCCTGTGGATCAATCACAGGTTTTACTCCTAATTGTTGAATAATACTTTCTTGTAAGGTCATTCTTCTTCTCCTTCACCTAGAGCTTCCTTACGCATTTTATCAATCAAGTCCATCTTATCTTGCCATACATCACGAGCCAAGTCGACAGGATAATGTTGTGGGTTAAGAACACGTTTGTATTCGTCCCAAAGCTTGTCAAATTCCTTACGAGCATAGGCTTGAATTTCAGGTAAACTTGGTAAATCATAGACTAGCTTACCTTCCTTGAAAATGTCTACCAAGAGAGGAACAGCATCAAAATTACGGACAGTTTTCTTGATGTAAGTATAGGTCGGATGGAACATCTTAATCTCTGTCATACTAGTAACATCTACACCATCGTATGTAATGTAGTCACCTTCAGACTTGCCTTTTTCACGGCTGGTGATGCGCCAAACTTGTTTCTTACCTGGTGTTGAAACCTTCTCTGCATTGTTTGAAAGTTTAATTGTATTGCGCATATGACCATTCTCATCTTCGATGGCAACAACCTTATATACTGCCCCAAGTGCTGGTTGGTCGTAGGCTGTGATGAGCTTAGTTCCTACACCCCAGACATCAATCTTAGCTTTTTGCATCTTGAGGTTAAGAATGGTATTTTCATCAAGGTCATTTGATGCGTAAATCTTAGCATCAGTAAATCCTGCCTCGTCCAGTTGTTGACGAACTTTTTTAGAAATATAGGCGATATCTCCAGAGTCAATACGAACACCAAGAAAATTAATCTTGTCACCAAGTTCACGCGCAACCTGAATTGCTGCTGGAACACCGATCCGAAGAGTATCGTAGGTATCCACTAGGAAGACACAGTTTTTGTGAGTTGAGGCATATGCCTTGAAAGCCTGATAATCATTGCCATAAACTTGAACTAAAGCATGAGCATGAGTCCCTAAAACCGGAATTCCAAAGAGCTTACCAGCACGTACATTACTAGTTCCATTGGCACCACCAATGACAGCGGCACGAGTTCCCCAGATAGCTGCATCCATCTCTTGCGCACGACGTGTACCAAACTCCATCAAAGGTTCATCTTCAATGACTGAACGAATACGAGCAGCCTTGGTCGCAATCAAGGTTTGAAAGTTGACGATATTTAAAAGTGCTGTTTCAACCAACTGACACTGCGCCAAAGGTCCTTCCACTTGAACAATCGGTTCATTAGCAAATACTAAGTCCCCTTCCTGAGCAGAACGTACCGTCAACTCCAACTTGAGACTACGCAGATATTCCAAGAAGGCGCCATGATAACCAAGTGATTCCAAATAAGCTATATCGCTATCTGAGAAACGCAAGTTTTCAAGGTATTTTACAATTCGTTCCAAACCTGCAAATACAGCATAACCATTTTTAAACGGTTGTTGGCGGAAATAAACTTCAAAAACTGCTTTCTTGTTATGAATTCCTTGGTCGAAGTAAACCTGCATCATGTTAATCTGATACAAATCTGTGTGCAATGTTAAACTGTCATCTGGGTACATATACTGTCCTTCTTCCTTATTTGTAAAAAGATGAAAATGTTTCTTCTTTTCTCATAAATTAGTACTATTATAACACATTTTATCGATATTGATAAAAAGCTAACAAGCTACTCTATGCTCTCGAGCTCATCCATATCTTTTTCATACTTCTTCTGAGCCCATTGACCATAGCTTTTCAAGCCTAAATTTCCAATAAAGACCCAAGGAAGATAAAAGATATAAGTAAATACCCAAGCAGAAAGGTATTTAACGTTCAAAGGATTGTGCTGATAAATTTCTATGTTGAACTGGTAGTTTTGTAGCATTAAGATAGCTGTAATCACTAGAGTTAATAACAGGCATCCCAAAATCCTAAAATGAAAGCGACTATAGTAGGTCACACCCAAATCTCGAGCACGGCCGAAAAAGTAAAAATTCCCTATGATGATAATAACGAGAAGCATGCTGGGATTAAAAAGGCTTGGTGCTAACACCGATATGATATAAGCTAGAAACAACAATCCGATAGAGATATGAAAACTCTCTGCCCATGCTTTATTCATCAGTTGTTCTTCTCTTTCGTCTAGTAATTGATAATAATAAAATCTATTTTTCATCTTCTTCCTCCCAAAATAATTGATCTAGAGTTTTCCCTAAGCATCTACAAATGGATTGGCAAAGTGAAAGCGAAGGATTGTACTTTCCAGCTTCTATCAAGCCGATAGTCTGCCTAGTGACACCCACAGCTTCTGCCAAGTCACCTTGTGTCATATCAAGCTCTACTCGAGCGAGTTTTAATTTTAAATTCTTAGCCACTTCTTACCTCCTCCTTAATTTTAAAAGTCGCGCTTCTTTTTCAACTTTATTATATCATATATTTTACATTATGCAATATATATATGTCATTTTGTGTTTTTTTTTACAAAAAAACTCTACCACTTACATGATAGAGAGTTCTATGTTTACAAATCTTTTTGATAATAGTGTCTTTGTCCAGTGTAGGGATAATCTTTTAAGGTAAAGACTTCCTTGTAGCCCTGCTTTTGATAAAAGGCTGGCGCTTGAAACTGATATGTATTCACAAAAGCAAAGCGACAGTTTCTCTTCTTAGCTTCACTCTCTGCTTGCTGCAATAGTTGGGAGCCGATTCCTTGTCCTCGCAAATCCTCTTTCACAAATAAATACTCAATTTCTAACCAATTCCCGAAAGTCTCTGCTACTAAGCCAGCCATAAGTTGACCATGATCATTTTCGACATAAAGGTTTAGTGGCTCACTATCAGCTGCTTCTCTCTTAGAACGATTATAGGAGCGAATCAAATCCCCTATTTCCTGCGCTTTCTGAGACTCTGTATTATCCAATCTAATGTGCATCAAAACCTCCTCAAAGACACTCACGCCTTGATTATATTCCTATTTTGAAGAACTGTCAAACTAAAAAAACTCACCAACCTAGGTTGATGAGAGTAAAACTTATTTTCTAAATTTCCATTGGCTATAAATACCAAATGCGACAATCCAGATAGCTGAACCTCTAGCTCCCATTACAGTTGATTCTTGTAAGAAGAGTGTTCCGAATACAAAGATAAAGAAGAGCATGGTCAGAGGATTTAGCAAGCGGTATTGAGGCATGAGATAGCCATTTGCCATAAAGTCTTTAGACTTGCGATACTTGAGATGGGCTACCATAATCAAGATGTAGATGGCGATATAAACACCTGATGAAGAAGCTGTAATCAAAGCAAAGGCGTCTGATACGCCAGGAAGTACATTGATGAAGGCAGCAAAACCAATCAATACGGCAGAAGCAATGATAGCATTCTGAGGAACGTTGTGGCGTGAAAGTGTATCTGCCTTAATAGCTTTCAAGAAACGATTTGGTGAATCATGGGCAATTTGGTACAAGTGACGACCTGTTGAGTAAAGGGTTGAATTCAAGGCTGACGCTGCTGAAGTCAAAACTACAAAGTTAATTAAAGCTGCAGCCCACTTAAGACCAACAAGTTCAAACACTGTCACAAATGGTGAATCTGTTGCAGAAAGTTCACGCCAAGGAATAATAGACATGATGGCTAAGAGAGCTCCACCGTAGAAAAAGATAATTCGCAAAGGAATTTCCTTAACAGCCTTAGGCAATACTTTTCGAGGATCCTTGGTTTCAGATGTTGTAACACCGATAAACTCAATCATCAAGTAAGCAAAGAAAACCATTTGAAAGGCCATGACAAAGTTCATACCTCCATTTGGGAAAAGGGAGAAATGATCACTGATATTGGCAAGGCTTGCTGAACCATAAGGCGTTTCAAAGCCAGTCAAAACTAGAAAAACACCTGTTGCAATCATGGCAAGAATGGCCACAATTTTAATCATAGCAAACCAAAATTCCACCTCACCAAAGATTTTAACAGCAATCAAGTTCACCAATCCGAGTATTGTCAGAAATACAACCTGAATCAACCAAGATGGCCAAGATGGAAACCAAAACTGAACATAGTGAGCAATAGCCGTAATCTCGGCCATTCCTATAAAGACTACTGAGAGCCAATATGACCAGACTGAGAAGTAACCCCATCCCTGACCAAGATAACGCGTAATAAAGTTGATAAAGGTGTGTTGCTCCGGATCTTGGTACAACATTTCCCCGATAGCGCGCATCATAAGATACATGAAGCCACCCGTAATCATATATACCAATACAATCGAGGGTCCTGTTAAACTAATGGAGCGACCTGCCCCGAGAAATAATCCTGTCCCGATTGTACCAGCAATGGCCATAACCTGAACATGGCGATTGGTTAACCCACGTTCCATTTTATTTTTCTTTTTGTACTTATTTTCTGAATTCATATAGTCTCCTCTAGTTTTTAGAATTAAGAAAAGGAGCGATGGGAAGCGCTTTCCCTATATCTACTCCTTCTTTTCATTCCTATTAAACTGTTTTTTCTACTTTTAAGATTTTAACATCATAGCTTCCTACAGGTGTTTCAATTGTAGCAGTATCACCTGTTTTCTTACCAATCAAGGCTTGCCCAATTGGGCTTTCATTTGATACTTTACCTGCAAAGGCATCGGCACCCGCTGATCCCACGATGATATATACTTCTTCGTCGTCTTCACCAATTTCTTGGATAGTGACTGTTTTCCCGATAGCAACTTCATCTTGAGCAACCGCATCGCTATTGACAATTTCAGCATAACGAATTTTTGTTTCCAAGCTAGAGATTTGTCCTTCAACGAAGGCTTGCTCGTCCTTAGCTGCTTCATACTCACTATTTTCTGACAAGTCACCGTATGAACGCGCAATCTTGATGCGTTCTACAACTTCTGGACGACGAACTAGTTTCAACTCTTCTAATTCTTTTTCGAGTTTTTCCTTTTCTTCAAGGGTCATTGGATATGTTTTTTCTGCCATTTTTCTCAACTTTCTTTTGAATAAATTTAAATTTCTTTAGGTAGTAAAGCAAAATTATGTGGTAAACCACATAATTTTACAATGAAGACAAAGTCTTTTTAGAGCTTTCCTTAAATGATTTTAGTCAGTATCGATCTTTTAAAACCTGTGCCTAAACCTAATGATTCTATCACTTCTAGACTCAGGTTCAAATAAGAGGTAAGTTTTTACTTTCGCAATTTCCGAACGCCTAAAACTTATAGATTTCAGGCGTTTCTGATCATAGAGGAAAGACTGGTGTGACTTGCTATTCCTGTAAAAAGAAGAGATTCTCTTCTACATTCACGGCTTTAATAGCAAATCTTGTTCCAAGAGTTAGTTTGAACTACTTGATTGTGTTAGTTTACTGTTGACATGCTCTGCAACGTTTCGATCATGTTCTTCTCGTGTCGTTGCAAAGTAAACCTTGCCATCTTGTACGTTGGCTACAAAGTAGAGATTGTCACTCTTAGTTTGATTGATACTTGCTTCAATTGCATCAAGACTTGGACTGTCTACTGGGCCAGGCATTAAGCCAAGGTTTGTATAAACATTATATGGTGAATTGATTGTTGTATCAATTGCTGCATCATCTGCCAAGCTAATATTTTGTCCTAGCTTACCTTCTGCATAGAGAATAGCAATATTACTCTGAAGTGGCATACCAAGGTTCAAACGATTATAGAAAACTCCAGCAATTAGCTTACGATCATCAGTTTTCAACCCTTCTTTTTCCACAAGTGATGCAATGGTGAGGAGTTCATTCACTGTCAAATTCTTTTCTTTGATTGCAGTATAATGCCCTGACAAGTTTTGGTCCATAGCTGCCACCATTTCATCAATCAAGCTTTCAACAGTTGTGCTTTCTTTGATGCTATATGTTGCTGGGAAAAGATAACCTTCTAAACGGTAACGAACACCACTTTCTTTAGTTGGTAGACTTTCGAGAAGGGTTGGATATTTAGCAACTAATTGAGAGATGAAGGTTTCATCTTGAACTTTTGCCAGGAAGGCATCCGCAGTCAAGGGTTCTTTAAACTCTCCTTGAAGCTGACCAACCGTTTGTGCGATTTGATCAAGGGTATAACCTTCAGGGATTGTAAGATTTGCAAGTGCAACCTCTTGAGGTTGAGGAGTTCCACCCTTTTGTAATTCTTTGATGATATCATCTGTACTCATGCTCTTTTGCAAATTGTAGTAACCAGATTTTAAATCAGAATAGTCTTTATACTTAGCATAAAGGCTAAAGATAAACCCGTGTTTTACCAATCCAGAGTTCTCTAATGTATCACCAATTTGCTGAAGATTAGCTCCTTCTGGAATCTGAACCGTGACATACTGTTTTGAATTTGCATCAACTGGTTGGAGTGCAGATTCGACATAACGGTAACCAAAGAAACCACCCACACCTAGTAAAACCAATAAAACAAATACTGTTACGAAAAATCCTTTCAAGCGTGATTTTTTCTTTTTCTTGATTGGTTTCACTGACTCTTTACGACTTCTTCTAGGAAGTTCAGTTCCAGTTTCAACTGGAGCAACTGGTTCTTGACTTGGAGTTTCTTTTGCAAGAACTGTTGGTTTCGGTTGAGGTTTAATATTCTTTCTAGCAGGACTTGGTTTGGCCTGATTCGTACGATAAGAAACTGGAATCCTTGTCGAAATAGCATTGAACTCTTTCTCTTCTTCCGCTGGTTGAGCAGGTTCAAGAGGCTTGACGGATTCAACAGCTTCCGTTGATGGTAGAGGATCTGGAGCTACAGTTGGCTCTGAAGCTACAGAAGTTTCAACTGAATCATCTTGTAAAACTGGACGTGGTGGAACTGCTGGAGCATTAGCAAGCAATTCATCCACTAGTGAAACAGAATTGGCCATCAAGTCTTCTACAGAAGGTTCTTCCACTGGTTTTTCCGCTTCTGAACTATTACTTAAATTTGAAAACAAATCATCGTTACTACTTTTAGTATTCGCGATGCCGTCTTCTCTTTTTAATCTTTCTAAATCTCTTAAAATTTGTTCTTTAAAACTTAACTTTTCTTCTTCTCGAGAATTTTCGCTCAAAGGTGTTACCTCCTTGTTGATAATCCATAATATTATATCTTAAAAACTAAAGAAAAGCAACCATAGATGCCTTTCTGATGCCTAATTCGTGTTTTCCCAGATCATATCATACCATTCTTCCCCAGCAAAAGTCGACTTAGATTTTCCTTCATTCACAAAACCATGTTTCTCATAATAACCAATGAGATAGTCATGACAGGTCAGATTGATTCCCTCACGCTCATGCTCAAGAGCGATCTCTTTTAAGGCGGTCAATAATTTTCGTCCGATACCTAAAGCTTGAGCTTTCTTAGCAATGGATAGACAAGTCACAGAGATATAGCCACCTTTTTGATGGCTATAATCTTTAATGTCTTCTGTAAAGGACTGGTCTTGTAAATGTCTATGAGGGACTACTGGTCCCTCAATATAGCCTAGTATTTCCCCCTCTTTTTCAGCCACTAAAAAACTAGTCTTAATTTCCTTCAGATGAGCTTCAAAAACAGGGCGAGGAATGGCTTCTTCAATTGAAAAGTTCTCTAGTTCAATTTCAAAGATACGATCTAAATCTGTCAATCTCGCTGGTCTAATAATCATATTTCCTCCTGAAAATAGGGATTCTGCCAACGCATGAGAAAGGCAACTTCACTGCCCCTTTCTCCATCTACGATCCCCTGTTCTACAAATCCATTCATTTCAAAGTAGGCCAGCAACTCATCCTCACAAAGCAGATAAATACCTGGTCTATCTTGCTGACGAGTAACTTCCTTCAAAGCTGCTAGCAACAAGGTTCCAAACCCTTGCCTCTGATAATTCGGATGAACAGATAAAGCATCAATAACGAGATTTCTATTACTAATAGCTTCTCCATCTGCCATCTCTACTATCCATCTACTTACTGAGGATGTAGCAAAATCTGTCGCTAAAATATAAGCAATCACCTGATCATCCAGGCTAGCTAAGAGAAACGTACCCGCATGGTTGCGGATACGTTCTTCTATTATTTCTTTATTCATTATTTCTAGGGAGCTTGAAATACTTTCTTGTATCAAGCAAATCTGATCAATATCTGATTGCTGAGCTTCCCTGATTTTAATTGGAAATTCCATGATCTTCCTTACTGAACATTGCTTGTCAAATTAGACAAGAGACGTTCGAATGAATATTCATACGTTTGGATGTCGCCAGCTCCCATGAAGACATAGACAGCATTGTCATGGTCTAGGAGTGGAGAAACATTTTCAACTGTGATAACTTGATGTTTCTTGTTGATTTTATTGGCAAGGTCTTCTACTTTGACATCACCATGGTCCACCTCACGAGCAGATCCATAGATTTGTGCTAGATAAACTGCATCAGCCTGATTCAAGGCTTGGGCAAAATCGTCCAACAAGGCGATTGTACGAGTAAAAGTATGCGGTTGGAAGATAGCCACGATTTCCTTGCTTGGATATTTCTGACGTGCAGCATCAAGAGTCGCTACGATTTCAGTTGGGTGATGCGCAAAGTCATCGATGATAACCGTGTTATTGACAATCTTTTCTGTAAAGCGACGTTTCACTCCTCCAAAAGTCTTCAAGTGTTCACGCACCAAATTCAAATCAAAGCCAGCAGTATAAAGCAAACCAATTACTGCAGTGGCATTCATGATATTGTGACGGCCGAAAGTTGGAATGTGGAATTGGCCCAACTCTTGACCACGGAAGTGAATGGTGAAGGTTGAACCTGTACTAGAACGAAGTAAATCGCTGGCTACAAAGTCATTGTTGTCTGCTTCAAAACCGTAATAATAGATTGGGGCATTTGCTGTAATCTTACGCAACTCAGCATCTTCACCATAGACAAACAAACCTTTGGTAATTTGTTTAGCATAATCATTGAAGGCGTTGAAGACATCTTCCAAGCTTGTGAAATAGTCAGGATGGTCAAAGTCAATGTTCGTAATAATAGAATATTCTGGGTGATACGGCATGAAATGGCGCTCATACTCGTCTGATTCAAAGACAAAATACTTGGCATTTTCAGAACCACGACCTGTACCATCTCCGATCAAGTAGCTTGTATCAGTGATGTGTGACAAGACGTGAGAAAGCATCCCTGTCGTTGACGTCTTACCGTGTGCACCTGCAACTCCCATACTGATAAAGTCACGCATAAAGCTACCAAGAAACTCATGGTAACGTTTGTAGCTGATACCATTTTGGTCTGCATAAGCAATTTCAACATTGTTATCTGGACGGAAGGCATTACCAGCGATAATTTCTAAATCACCTTGAAGATTTTTTTCATCAAAAGGTAAAATTGTAATTCCTGCTTGCTCTAGTCCACGTTGTGTAAAGTAGTACTTTTCAACATCAGAACCTTGCACCTTGTGCCCCATTTGATGCAACATCAAAGCCAAGGCACTCATACCTGATCCTTTGATTCCGATAAAATGATAGGTTTTTGCCATTTTCTTCCCCTCTATTCGCTCATTCTAGTCAAGTTAAGCTCTTGGGCCACTTGACGTTCTTGTTCTTTTTGTTTACTTTTTTTGTTATAAATTTGACTTTTCTTTAAAAAGTCATAATTGTTTTTCTTGGAACGACTTGTTTCACCGTCTGAAATTGGATGTTCCACTTGAGAAACTGTTTCTGCCAAAATATAGTGAGATTGACCTAACTTCTGACTATATTTCGCAAATTCTCCTGGATTTTCTTTTTGAAAAGGTGCTGTCGGTTGATTTGCTGAACGCACCTGGCTTGTTTTCGTTTGACGTCTCGTATGACTCACATCCTGAGTCAAATATCGAGCCGAGCGCTTCTTTTTCAAATCCGCACGAGCTTCTTCACGCGCTAATTCAGCATAGGATTTTTCTTTTTTCTCAATCGGTTTTACAAGAGGCTTGGCTTTCTCTTGCTTTTTTTCTTCAGTGATTGGAGACCATTCTAAGTAGTTTTTATCTTGATAATCACCTTTGATATTACTGATGAAATCAGACTCATCGTAGAGATTCATAACTGGCATTTCTGTCAACATGACTTCATCATCTGCCACTATTGGAAATCGTTTTTGTGTCATATTTATTTCCTTTCAATACTCCATTATAGCGTAATGTCTTGATTTTTCAAGTATAGGCTCATGAAATCCCTAAAATTTCTCGTATTTCAGCTAGACTCAGACTTCCTCGAGACTCTGTTCCATCCAAGATTTCAGAAACAAGATTTTTCTTTTTCTCTTGTAATTCTTGAATCTTTTCTTCAATTGTACCTCGAGTCACAAGGCGATAAACTTCAACAGCCTGCTCTTGTCCCATACGATGAGCTCGACCGATAGCCTGAGATTCAACTGCAGGATTCCACCATAAGTCTACTAGAATGACCGTATCCGCACCAGTGAGATTTAGTCCAACCCCACCAGCTTTTAGAGAAATCAAGAATACATCGCGCTCTCCTTGGTTAAAAGCCTTAGTCATTTCCTGACGTTCTTGAGAAGGAGTTGAGCCCGTAATTTTAAAGGAAGTCAAGCCTAAGTCAGGTAGCTCTTGCTCAATCCGATCCAACATACCTCTAAATTGTGAGAAGATAAGTACACGGTGTCTACCTTCAGCAATCTGAACCAGCAAATCTCGTAAACTATCCAGCTTCCCGCTCTCTCCTTGGTAGTCATCCATAAAGAGCGCAGGTGTATCACAAATCTGACGCAGACGCATGAGACCAGTCAAAATTTCGACGCGATTTCGTTGAAATTCCGAATCGCTTACCTGTCCCAGACGCTCCTGCATCTGTTGCAGTTGAGCAAGATAGATAGCTTTTTGTTGATCCTCCAGTTCATTCTTATAGACGACTTCAATCAAGTCAGGCAACTCTGTCAAAACCTCTTCTTTCTTGCGTCTCATGACAAAGGGTTTGATAAATTGAGCCACTCTCTCAGTTGATAGTTTCATAAACTCCTTCTTAGCAGGTAAGAGGCCTGGTAAGACAATCTGAAAAATCGACCATAGTTCTCCCAGATGGTTTTCAATCGGTGTTCCTGATAGTGCAAAGACAGATGGAACCACAAATCGTCGCAAACTTTGAGCAATCTTCGTTTGTGCATTTTTCATCACTTGAGCTTCATCTAGAAAAAGAAAATCAAAAGATAGGTTTCGATAAATCTCACTGTCCTGACGGAAAGTTGCATAGCTTGTAACATAAATCTGATGATTTTCTGCCAAAATTGACTCTCGATGAGATTTTAAGCCATGCACAACCGCTACATCCAAATCTGGAGCAAACTTTTGAAATTCATCAGCCCAGTTATAGATTAAGCCAGATGGAGCAAGGATCAGGACACTAGTATCTGTTTGAACCTGACTACTTAAAAAGGCGATGGTTTGCAAGGTCTTCCCAAGTCCCATATCGTCTGCTAAAATCCCACCAAATCCATAATGGTGAAGCATCTGAAACCACTGAATTCCCTTTTTCTGATAATCCCTGAGATCTGCTTTGATATTCAGCACTTTCATCGGAAAATCTTCTGGATGCGTCAAATCATGGGCCAAATTGCGAAATTCTTCGGTGAAAGAAATTTGATCCTGGTCCTTAAATAGATGAGATAGGGTATAAGCTAGGGATTTACGAGCTCGAAAAGCTCCATCTTGTAGGTCCTCTATCCCTAATTCTTCTAAATCCTGACGGATACGCTTGGTCTGATCATCAAAATAGTAAACCTGGTTAGAGGACGAAATATAATAATCCTGCTTCTCAACTAGCGCTTTCATCGCTCGATCGATTTCTTCTTGATCTATATCTTGAAAATCAAATTGAATTTCTAATAGGCTTCCCTTGGATGAGATGTGAACTTGAGGCTTCTGAACCTGATAAAGGTCTTGCAAGCTTTCAGAAATCTTTAATTCTCCAAGTGCTGCAAAGGCTGGCAAAACTTCATGGAAGAAGGCATGGACTGCATCAGCTTTCAAACTTTGACGCCATGAACGAAAATCTGCTTCAAATCCAGCTGATAGAGCTAGTTGAAAAATCTCTTTCTCTAGTTGAATATCGCTAGCAAAAGGAAGATTCTCTAGTTCATTACGATTCCTTACTAGGCAAGTTTCATACTGAAACTGCATATCCAAGCGAATAGAGCCATCCTCTTCTCCTTCCATGTAGAAAGAAGGACGGAAAGACTGAATTCGAAGCCCATCAGGAGCCTCTACATTTCCTACGTTTTTGAACTGGGATAAGGTCGAAGCTAGAAGATCTCGATCACTGGTATCAAATTGTAAAATCTTTCTACCACTTTTATCGATAGTTACTTTTTTTAATTTTTCTATAAGTCTAGCTTGTTCTTTAGACAGAAGATAAAATGTACCTTTAGTAAACAAGACTTGCCCCTTATAAAACGAATTAAGCCCTACCTGTTGAACAATTTCCATCTCAAAATAGTTGGACTTTTCTTCAATTTGAAAGGTAAACAAACCTGCTTGACCATCAAAATCTTGAAATACAAGGTGGTGATAATTCGAAATCTGATGGTCAAATTGAAATTCATCTAAACCCATCAGCAAACTAACACCCTGCTCAAAAAAAGACAACGGGAAATAGAGATGACGACCTTGATTCTGGAAAAAGAGGGCATTTTCAGCCTCATCTTCTACAATTCCCTGAAGGAAATTTAGAACAAATTGGCTACTTTCATCAAACTGACGAATATTCAAGGAAGTTTCATATAACTTCCCAATCATATAGGGTTTGCTAGTTTCTAAAACCTTCAGAAAAAGGGGTATATCTCGGATTACATAGAATTTCTGTGTCTGAATAAGACCGACTCTCAAAGTCCAAATAATACGATTAGTCCCTGCTTCAACCTGCCCTTGAGCAGACAACTGATAGATTTCAGAAAGTTTCGGAATTTGGACGGATTCTAAAAACTTTCCTCCAAAAGTAACCTGAGTTTCAACTTCTTCTTTCTTTTCGTGCACATTTTCCAGATTTCCTAAGAGTTCCTGACCAATCGGATCATTTTTAAGGTAATGTTCTAGTGCTGCCAAATGTACACAAAACCCTCTTTTTTGGAAAAAATCACAAGCACAAAAAACCAAATCATCATCCAGGCTATAGCGAATTTCTTCATCTGCTACACGCGCATAGAGACGATGGTCTTTCTCTTTGATAATTTCAATCTGACTAGTTTCGTAGAGTTGAGCTCCCTCCATCCGAAGTTTCCCTGGAATCAATTTAGCCATATGTTCCCCTTTTCTTTATCTCCTAATTATACCACATTTCTTCCTATGAAAATAGCCTTCTAGGGTACTTTTCCCCCAGAAGGCTAGCTTGTTAAAGGTTAGCGAAAGTGGTTAGAATTCGTTGGCAAACTTCTTCCAAGACAGATGTCGGCATAGCTACATTTAAGCGAGCATGTAGAGCTCCTTCTTCACCAAAGTCTAAGCCTCTATTAAGGATAACCTTGGCTTCATTTCTTAAGAGTCCTTTTAATTCTTCATCGCTAATATCATAGGCTGAAAAATCAAGCCAAATGAGATAGGTCCCTTGAGGTTTCATGACCTTGATTTTAGTTTCTTTGCCAAATACATCCACTACATAATTGATGTGTTTCTCAATCAGTTCTTTGAGTTCTGTCAACCAATCCTCCCCATAGCGATAGGCAGTTTCTGTTGCTAAATATCCCAAACCTGAGATTTCATGTTGATTATTAGCCAGCTGGCGTTTTTGGAAAGCCACTCTCAACTTGGGATTTTCGATAATGGCGTAAGAATTTTTCGTTCCAGCAATGTTAAAGGTCTTGGTCGCACTGCTTAAAACTAGTGAAAATTCTTTAAAATCTTCATTTACCGTGTTGAATGACTGGTGCTTGTTTCCAAATAGAGCTAAATCTTGGTGAATCTCATCAGATACCAGCAAGACTCCATGTTTTTGACACAGTTGTCCAATCTTCTCTAAGACTTCCTTTTCCCAAACGCGTCCACCAGGATTATGAGGATTGCAGAGAACGTAGAGCTTCACATCTTCTTCGACAAAGTCTTTTTCTAGTTGGACAAAGTCAATCTCAAAAAGTCCATCTTTTTCTACTAGAGAGTTGGTGATTAATCGACGATTGTTGAGCTTAATGCTCCGAGCAAAAGGTGGATAAACGGGTGTATTAATGAGTACTGCTTCACCCTCTTTGGTAAAGGCTTGAATGGCTGTTGAAATAGCTGGCACTACTCCTTCGATAAAGACTATAGCATCCTTTTCAAAGCGATAACCATGGTGTTTTTCCTCCCAGTTTTGAACAGCTTCAATCAAGCCATCACTAGCATAGGTATAGCCATAAACTAATTGCTCCGCATAGTCATGGACAGTCTGACGAATCTCAGGTAACACTTCAAAGTCCATATCAGCAATCCAGGCTGGTAATACTTCTCGGTCAGTCTCTGCTTCTTTCCATTTATAAGTATGATGTCCAAAACGATTGGGCAAGGTCGTAAAATCATATCTTCCCATAGTCTTATCCTTCCAAGGCTTGACGCAAATCTTCAATCAAATCTCTAGCATCCTCAATACCAATAGACAAGCGCAAGAGGTCATCGGTCAGTCCATAAGAATGACGAACCTCTGCAGGAATGTCTGCATGGGTTTGAGTGGTTGGATATGTAATTAGACTTTCTACACCACCCAGACTTTCAGCAAAAGAGAATACTTTCAAAGTATTTAAGATATGAGGGATGCGCTTCTCATCTGCCACTTTAAAGGAAATCATTCCCCCACGACCTGTATACAAAACTTCTTTGACTGCAGGTGATTGTTCCAAAAAGGCTACGATTTCCTGAGCATTAGCTGTTGAGCGCTCCATACGAAGTGACAAGGTCTTGAGACCACGAATCAATTGATAACTATCAAATGGTGACAAGACAGCCCCTGTCGTGTTGAGATTGTAAAAGAGTTTTTCGTACAAATCAGCATTATCTGTCACAACTACACCAGCTAGAACATCATTATGGCCTGCAAGGTATTTTGTCGCCGAATGAAGGACAATATCTGCTCCATCTTCAATTGGACGTTGGTAAATCGGGCTATAGAAGGTATTGTCGACGACAACTTTAGCACCCTTAGCATGAGCTAATTGAGCCAATTTTTCAATATCAAATTCCAACATCAAAGGGTTGGTTGGCGTTTCGATATAGAGTACATCCACATCCTTTTCTAGCTCGGCAATTAGTTCTTCTTCTGTGTTAGCATAGGTAAAGTGGAAACGTCCTTCCTGCTCAACTTGATTGAACCAACGGAAAGAACCACCATAAAGGTCACGGACAGCCAAAACCTTACTTCCTACTGGAAAAATGCTAAAGGCCAACACAATCGCAGACATACCTGAACTAGTTGCTAGAGCATAATGGGCTGATTCAATAGCTGCTAAGACTTCCTCTGCCTTGCTACGAGTTGGGTTTTTGGTACGGGTATAGTCAAATCCCGTTGATTGACCAAATTCTGGGTGCTGATAAGTCGTTGAAAAGTGAATTGGTGTAACCAAAGCACCTGTTGCCTCATCAGACTTAATCCCTGCTTGTGCTAAAATTGTGTTGATGTGAAATGATTTACTCATACAATACCTCCAAATCTATAGTAACTATTGTACCACTTATTTTGTATCCTTCGTTTTCTTGTTTTCAAGAGCTAGTTATAGTTTCAAACTATATAAAAACGATAGCTTCCTGAGAAACTATCGTTTTTCCTGTTGAATAGACTGATTATTTAACATGTTTTGCTAATTCTTCTTGGGCTTTTTTATTAGATGCTTCTTTTTCTTTTAACCATTTTTCTTTAGCTTTTTCATACTCATCAGCCGTTACAGTTTTATCTTGCAACTTGAGATATTTGTATGATTCGACACCCTTATTTCCAGCTTGTGAGAATGGCGATGAGAATGGAACTGTCTTTCTCAAGGTCGGTGTTCCACCTTGAGAAACGTTTGGAATAGCAAGGGCGCTATCAACGAGCCAAGCTTGAACTTCAGCATATTTTTCATAACGTTTTGCTGGATCTTGCTCCTTGTTCGCTTCTTCCAACATTTGAGTGTAAGTATCCAGACCAACTTCCTTAGCCTTGTCATTGACCTCACCTGGTTCTAGACCAATGTTTTGCAACATACCACCGTTATTGACATTTAAGATATCAAGATAGCTTGACGGATCTAAGTAGTCTGCACTCCAACCACCATTATAGATATCAAAGTCTTTTTGGGCTGCAGTTTGAGCGAGGTAGCCAGAATTATCGTAATCGTCTGTTGATAATTGTTGGATATCAATCACCACATTCTCAGCTCCTAGAACAGATTCGATGGATTGTTTCAAAGAGCTTGCTTCAAGTACACCTTTTTTAGCTGATTGGTCAACTGTTACATCCAAGTGGATTGGGAATTGCACACCCTTAGCTTCCAATTCTTTCTTGGCTTCCGCAAATTTAGCCTTAGCCTTGTCAGGATTGTAGTATGGGTCTTGCGCATCTGCAAAGTTGATTCCTTGCCATTCTTGGCCATAGTTGACCATCTTTTCTGAAACAACATCGCCAAAGTCTTTTCCGTTGATACTTACAAATGTTGGAGGTACAACTAGGTTACGAATAATCTTCGTTGCTCCGTCCTCCCCTTGAGATTGTGCTCCATAGGCTGTACGGTTGTATGCATAGTTGAAGGCTTGACGGAAGTTTTTATTCAGAACTGCTTCTTGGGTTGATTTCTTTTCGATATCTGAGGACTTAGACGTGAAGTTATAAGATTTTCTGTCCAAGTTGAAGTTCAAGTAATAAGAAGTTGCATTTTGCATACTATAGATGATGTTATCCTTGTTCTTCTCTTTAATTCCTTCAAAGCTTGAGCTATTTGGATAGAGACGCGCGTAGCTATAGACTCCTTCTACAAAGTTACGTGCTAGTGCATCTTGGTCACTACCATCATAATAGGCCAATTTCACATCATCCACAAAGACATTTTTTTCATCCCAGTAGTTGGGATTTTTCTTGAATTCGATAACAGATTTTGAAACAAAAGATTTCATTAAGAAAGGTCCATTGTACAAAATACTAGAAGGGTCTACCTTACCAAAATCATCCCCTTTTGATTTCAGGAAGTCTGCATTGACAGGGAAGAGAATGGTTGATGTTGTTTTAGAATTCCAATAAGATTCTGGTCGTGTCAAAGTGTACTGAACTGTTTGGTCGTCAATCGCCTTAACACCGACAGTTGAAAAGTCAGTTGTTTTCCCGTTGATATAGTCATCCAAACCTGCTACAGAATCTTGAACCAGGTACAAAGCTTCGGATTTTTTATCAGCAGCATATTTCAAACCAGTTACAAAATCTTGGGCAGTTACTGGAGCATATTCTTCACCTTCAGAGGTATACCACTTAGCATCTTTACGAAGTTTATAAGTGTATGTCAAACCGTCCTGAGAAACAGTCCAATCTTCTGCCAAGGATGGAACGTAGTTACCGTATTGGTCATTTTCCATCAACCCATCTACCAAATTGGTAACGATGTCATTGGTTGTTGCACGGTTTTCTGCAAGATAGTTCAAACTAGACGGATCGCTAGAATAGACATAGTTGTATGTTTTAGTTGAACTAGCTGAGTTGCTACAAGCCGCCAATAGTAGACCGGCACTTAGGGCAAGGCCTGCTAGCGTCAGATATTTTGCCTTAGACTTTTTCATTTCCAGAACCTCCAAAATTAAATATTTGTATCATTATACAGTTAAAGTTTTTTTTAGTCAAGCGTTTATGTGTTAAAAATTTATATTTTTCTACAATTTTTATTTTTTTCTCTCTTTTTTAAATAAAAAATGAACAATTTAAACTTTTTTCCCTTAAAAGTTCAAACTGTTCATTTTATTTATAAAGCATTATGATAATTTTAATCGTGCTCGTAACTGGTCAGCTTTTGCCTGTCCAATAACCTTATCTAAGAGACGAGTATAGAGACTCATGAATCCGTAGAGTCCTCCACCGATTGTTCCGATTAGAGCGACATAAATGAAACTCCAGAAACGTCCAGTTGGTTGGAAGACAAATCCTATCATCCATTGTAAGAAGCCTACCAGAATAAACATGACAAGAGTTAAAATAGTCACTAGGATGGTTCGTTTAAGGATGATCTTTCGACGAACTCCTGTAATCTGACAGATTTCGCGATACATCAAAACAATTGGAATGATAAGACCGATAGTCGTTGAAATGAGAGGACCATAACTATGAAAAAGCGCTATTGATGGTAATTGTAAAACAATCTTAGCAATTGAGCCATAAACAAAATACAAGACTGCCTTACGGTTACGGAACATAGCCTGAAGCATTGGTGACAAGACCATGTACAAGCCTAGAATTGTTGATTGCAAGACCGCAAAGATAAATAAGCCCATAGCCAAGCCATCTGGCTTACCGTAAAAGACTGTATAGAGTGGTTCACCTACCATGACTACTCCAACCGTTGCAGGTAAGAGGAATAGGAAAAGCATGGTAATACTATCTTGCACTAAGCGAGAAGCTGCTGGCAAATCCCCCTTGACATAGTTCTCAGTTAAAAGTGGTAATCCCACACTACCAATCGAAACTCCAACAGAAATGAGAATCATGGTGATTTTATTAGGATTGGCAGAGAAATAAGAAAACATGACAACTAAATCTTCATTATTGTAGTTGGTAAACCACTTCATACTATTGATAAAGGTCATCTGGTCTAAGATTTGGAAGAGTTGAATAGCTGAACCTGTTATGATAAAAGGAATAGCTTCCTTAATCGTATCCAGTAACAGATGTTTGCTATCAATCTTATCTCGTGTTTCAAAGACTTTTTGAAGCATTCCTTCTTTATAGAGGAAATAAAGTAAGACTGCAAAACTAGCTACCATTCCCACAAAGGCTGCAAAGGTAGACTGGGTGACTGCTGCTAGATAGTCTCCCGAACCAAGCTTCATGATGATAAAGGTTGCTAAGAGCATCCAAATAACTCGGATAACTTGCTCAGCGATTTGACTCATGGCATAAGGCTTGAGATTATTCATCCCTTGGAAAAATCCACGGATAACACTCATAGACGGGAAAATCAAGACAGCCCAAGCTAGACTCTGCATAATGGGAATCAAATCCTTCCCGACACCCGAAAGATCTGCCAACCAAGGTGCAAAGAGATATAAGATCAAAGCAAAGGCAAGTCCCAATACCGTCATAAAGCCTAAGAAGCTTCGAATCAGGGCAAAACTATGCTCTTCCTCATGCATGGTATTGTATTTAGCGACCTGCTTAGCGACTGCAACAGGAATACCCGCTGTCGAAATTAACAAGAACCAAGCATAGATATTGTAACCCATAGTAAAGAGACCATTAGCCTTAGCAGCATAAGTCCCCATCCAGATATACCAAGGGATGATGTAAATGGCCCCGAGCAGGCGACTGATAAAGTTACTAGCCGTTAGCCAGGCAGTTCCGCGTAACATCTGGGCCTGCTGATGATTATTTTCGTTAGACATAACTTCCTCATTTAATTTTAATAACGGAAATGTTCCTTATCTTCCATTATAAACTTTTCCTTGTTACTTGTAAAATTCAGACTTTCGGTTTACAATAGAAAGTATGATAAAGATTGAAACTATATTAGATATTTTAAAGAAAGATGGTCTCTTCCGTGAGATTATCGACCAAGGACATTACCACTACAACTACAACGATGTTATTTTTGACAGCATCAGTTACGATAGCCGAACAACCAAAGAAAATACTCTATTTTTTGCAAAAGGAGCTGCCTTTAAAAAAGAATATCTATTTTCAGCTATCGCACAAGGGCTTAATTGGTACGTGGCTGAACAGGATTATGAAGTTGGTATTCCTGTTATTGTTGTTAACAATATCAAAAAGGCCATGAGTTTGATTGCCATGGAATTTTATGGCAACCCTCAGGAGAAACTGAAAATCCTTGCTTTCACTGGCACTAAAGGAAAAACAACAGCGGCTTACTTTGCCTATCATATCTTGTCCCAACGCTACCCAACAGCCCTCTTATCGACAATGAATACCACTTTAGATGGCAAGACTTTCTTCAAATCTTCCTTCTCAACACCTGAAAATATCGACCTCTTTGATATGATGGCTCAAGCAGTTAAGAATGGAAGAACCCATCTGGTAATGGAAGTTTCCAGCCAAGCATATCTGGTAAATCGAGTGTATGGTTTAACTTTCGACGTGGGAGTTTTTCTCAACATCACACCAGACCATATTGGTCCTATTGAACATCCGACTTTTGAAGATTACTTCTATCATAAACGCCTCTTAATGAAAAATAGCCGAGCAGTTGTCATTAATAGCGATATGGACCACTTCTCTATTCTGAAAGAACAAGTTGTGAACCAAGAGCATGACTTCTACGGTAGCCAGTCAAATAACCAGATTGAAAACTCCAAAGCCTTTAACTTCTCAGCTACTGGTAAATTAGCAGGAGATTATGACATCCAACTAATTGGACATTTCAACCAAGAGAATGCTGTTGCTGCAGGACTTGCTTGTCTTCGTCTAGGTGCTAGTCTTGAAGACATCAAAAAAGGGATTGCGACTACTCGCGTACCTGGTCGTATGGAAGTTCTCACTCAGAAAAATGGTGCAAAAGTTTTCATCGACTACGCCCACAATGGTGACAGTCTTAAAAAACTTATTTCTGTCGTTGAAACTCATCAAACTGGAAAGATTGCTTTAGTACTTGGTTCAACTGGAAACAAGGGAGAAAGCCGTCGTAAGGACTTCGGACTTCTCCTCGATCAACATCCTGAAATTCAAGTCTTTCTAACAGCTGATGATCCAAACTATGAAGATCCGATGGCCATTGCAGATGAAATCAGTAGCTATATCCATCATCCTGTTGAAAAGATTGCTGACCGTGAGCAAGCTATCAAGGCTGCGATGTCTATCACAAATCAAGAACTGGATGCTGTCATTATCGCTGGTAAAGGAGCTGACTGCTACCAAATCATCCAAGGTAAGAAAGAAGACTATCCAGGTGATGCAGCCATCGCTGAACGTTATCTATAGTAAATTTAAAGAAGGCTAGGAAATTTCCTAGTCTTCTTCTATTATTTTATAAAGATGAGTCTTTCTTTATCAAATTCTACAGTCAACTCATATTTTCCATCTTCATTTTGAACGATATAACCTAATAAGACTAAACTATCAACAAAGATATCACGTCGTTTCTGCATGAGTTGATCTTTTTTGAGGAACTTGAGTAAAAAGGTAGTCATGTACTTGAGGGCATACTCAGGATTGACATCCCCTAAAATTCCGTAGAGCGCCTGCTGTTCTTCCGTCAAAGGATACTGATGCTTGACCTTATAAAAATAATTAGACAGTGTCATCTTTTCTCTTGCAAAATCGGTATATTCTTTTAAGATTGCTGCATTGGTTTGATTGCGCAATTCGGTCTGAAAATGTTTCTCCAGGATTTCTTGATAGATTGGGCTATTATCTCTCACAAAGACTTCTTGGTCCAGTTCAAGAGATTCTGTAGATTCTAGAAAGGGAAGATTGAGATAATAGCGTTTATTTTCTCTCAAAATCAAACCCGCCTTAATGTATTCCTCCAAGAGCTTGTCAACTGCGACCTCTGTAAACTGAGCCTTGATTTCACGGAGGATAACATCATCATGCTGATAAAGATAGTCTACCAAATCTCTAAAGAATGGTTGTCGCGTCAAACGAGATGGATTAAAAATCTGAATCATGAAGATTCCTTTCTTTACAAACTAAAAGTGGTGATGCTGCTAATTGACTCGGGTTAGTGCCAGGCTGATTCAGAGGTACAGGAAGCCCCAAATCTCGATAATATTCTCTCCAGAAATCACTAATCTCCTTCGTCCCATCCCCAAACTTCATGGGAATGGTCTCAAAAATAGGGAGTAGTTCAGTAATGAACTGAGAACAGTAAAAACCAGCTCCGTCGGGATAAAAGGAAGCATTGTAGGGAGCCCCTAAAAGGCTCTCTGCCAGCTTTTTGACTTCTTTTTGATCCATTTTTGGATAGCGATAAAGGTCATATACTTTCTCAGCTTCAAAGAAATCTTCAGGGGACTGGGCAAGGACACCACCTTCCACCGTAGCATGATAGACCTGTCCGTCCAAAAAGATGGCCACATGGCTATAGTTACCAGTAGATTCCTGGATGGCCTGTCCTATATCCGAATCATCTTTCACAAAAATCAAATCGCCAATTTCTAACATCTTTCTCTCCTAGCAAAAAAGGAGTCAAGACTCCTTTTTAACAATGGGTTTCCCCATCTATGATTATGCATTAAAGCTTTCTGTCAATTGAGGCACTACTTGTTTCTTACGTGAAACAGCACCTGGAAGGAAAGCGTGGTTGTTTTCAAGTTTGAAGTTGAAAGCTACTTCTACCTTGTCCATGTTTGATCCAAGAGCAAGGATTTCTGAGTTTGAGTTAACGATATCTGTGATCATCAAGACAAAGTCAGAGTAGCCATTTGCTGTATTTGCGGCTTGGATGGCTGCTTCGATTTCAGCTTGGCGTTCCAAGACTTCAGCAATATCAACTGTATTCACTTGGGCAACACGTACGTTGTTACCGTTCAATTCAAAAGTCTTTGCATCGATATCAATCAATTCTTCAGCAGATTTGCTTGCCAAATTTGTACCAGCCTTGAGCATGGCAAGACCGTATTCTTCCAAGTTCACACCAGCTAATTCAGCCAATTCAGGCGCAATCACCTTATCAGATGGGTGTGTTGTTGGAGATTTCAAAAGAAGGGTATCTGAAATCAAACCTGAAAGCATCAAACCTGCAATTTCTTTTGGAACAGCTACACCGTGTTCTTTGAACATGCGGTAAACGATAGAAGATGCTGATCCAACTGGTTCCAAACGCATGTAAAGTGGGCTTGCAGTTTCAAAGTTAGCCACACGGTGGTGGTCCACCACACCGTAAACTTCTACTTCAGCAATATCTGAAACTGATTGTTGGAATTCATTGTGGTCAGTCAAGATAACTTGTTCTGCACCTTCCGCTTTAGCAGATGTGATCACGCGCGGTGCTTCCACACCAAAATAGTTCAATACGAAAGCTGTTTCTTCATTTGGAGTTCCTAGAGCCACCGCTTCTGTATCCAAACCATAAGCTTCTTTTGCAAGATAAGCAAAGGCTACAGATGAACCAATAGCATCTGAATCTGGATTTTGGTGTCCAAATACTAGAATCTTAGACATGATAATACCTCGTTTCTTTATTCACTCTATTGTAGCATTTTTTTCAATTTTTGACAAAAGTAAGAGGAGTCAAAGAACTCCCCTCTACTCTTCAAAATGATTGATTAAATTTTTTTCTTGGTTGTCAGATAAAAATCTTTCCTTCTGTGGCCTCTTCTTACGTTTTAGAAGCGCTTCGGCTGACATGGCTTCTTCTTTACTATCGAAACCTTCTGCATAAATAAGTTTTACTGGCAACCGAGCTCGTGTGTACTTGGCTCCCTTACCACTATTGTGAACGGCAATCCGTTTCTTCACATCTGTTGTATAGCCTGTATAGTAGGAACCATCACGGCACTCTACCACATACATATAAGCCTTATGATCCATAGTAAATCTCTTGAATTTCTGGTGTATAAGTACCATCACTATTATGAACAATGAGTGGTGGTAAAACCTTAAAACCACTAGTGGAGCCGTCCTTGATAGCCTCGATCAAAAGCATATTGGCTTCTTTCTCCCGTTTAGGGTAAACAAATTGCAGACGCTTTGGAGCCAAATTGTGTTGTTGAAGCGTTTCTAAAATATCTAACAATCGATCTGGACGATGAACCATGGCTAAACGCCCATTGGATTTGAGAATACTTTGGGCACTACGGCAGATTTCCTTAAGATTGGTCGTAATTTCGTGCCGAGCCAACAAATAGTGCTCACTCTCGTTCAGATTAGAATTTGGATCCACTTTAAAATAGGGAGGGTTGCATAAAATCAAATCAACCTTACTCCCCTGAATGTAAGCAGGCATATTTTTCAAATCATCACAAATGACCTGCATCTGTTCTTCTAAGCCATTTAATCGGACTGACCGGTCTGCCATATCCGCCAATCGTTCCTGGATTTCAACAGACAGAATTTTCGCCTTAGTACGACTACTGGCAAAAAGTCCAACAGCTCCATTACCCGCACAAAAATCCACTATCAAGCCATTTTTAGGAAAGCGAGGAAAGCGTGACAAAAGTACACTATCCACCGAATAGCTAAAAACCTCTCTATTTTGAATAATCTTGATATCTGTAGAAAAGAGCTGATTGATTCTCTCTCCTGATTTTAATAATTCTTCTACCATACTTCTATTATAACAAACTATATTAACATTTCAAGAGAGAAAAAATCAATTAAGACTTTTTCTTATTTAGATTAGAGATAGCTTCCTTGGTCCAGATAGGCATCATGCGAGCCAAAGGAGCAAATCCGTATTTGACACGGTCACTTGAAAAACGTCTCCGTCTCGGTAATTGATGTTTCTCTTCTTCCAAAGTCCGAATAGAAAGACTTGCTTTCCCTGTATATTCGTCCAAATCGACAACTTGGACTTGAACTTCTTCACCGATTTTCAGTATATCATAGATATTCTCAATAAATCCTGTACGAATTTCAGAAATATGAATCAAGCCTGTAATACCAGTCTCTAACTCCACAAAGGCTCCATAAGACTGAATCCCTGTAATTCGCCCTGTTAGCTTATCACCTATTTTCATCCTAGTCCTCGATTTCAATCGTTTCGATAACGACATCTTCAACTGGCTTGTCCATTGCACCTGTTTCTACACCTGCAATTGCATCCAGAACTTCATAAGAAGCTTCATCCGCAAGTTGACCGAATACAGTATGACGACGGTCTAGATGAGGAGTTCCACCTTGTTCTGCATAAATTTCCGCAATTGGTTCTGGCCAACCACCACGAGCAATTTCTTTCTTAGAGTATGGCAAGTGTTGATTTTGCACGATAAAGAACTGGCTACCGTTTGTATTTGGTCCAGCATTAGCCATAGAAAGGGCTCCGCGGATATTGTAAAGTTCTTCTGAAAACTCGTCCTCAAATGACTCACCATAGATTGATTCGCCACCCATACCAGTACCAGTTGGATCTCCACCTTGAATCATAAAGTCCTTGATAATACGATGGAAAATGACACCATCATAGTAACCATCTTTTGAAAGAGCTACAAAGTTAGCTACTGTTTTAGGAGCATGTTCAGGGAAGAGCTTAATACGCAAGTCTCCGTGATTGGTCTTAATAGTCGCAATCGGACCTTCTACTGCTTCAATGTCTACTTGTGGAAACTGTAATTCTTTTTCTACCATACCAAATCCTTCTAAGGCATCGAAAATGCCATCTTCTTCTAATGTTTTTGTAATATAATCTGCTTTTTCTTTGATTTTGTCATGAGAAATGCCCATAGCAATACTAATGCCTGCATAATCAAAGAGCTCTAAATCGTTAAGTCCGTCCCCAAAAACCATCACGTTCTCAGGTTTAAGACCTAAATATTCTACAACTTTTGCTACACCAGCTGCTTTTGAACCTGAAATTGGTACCACATCTGACGAATGTTCATGCCAGCGTACCATACGCAAAGTCGATGCTAAACTTTCAGGCAAAGTCAGGTCATCTCCCTGATCCTCAAAAGTCCACATCTGATAGATGTCTTCTTTTTCATAAAAATCAGGATCAACATCCAAGTCAGGATAAATTGGATCAATGGCCTCACTAATCAACTCAGTTCTAGTGGAGAGTTTAGCAGTATGACTACCAACTAAACCATAGTCAATCCCCACTTCCTTAGTCCAAGCAATATAGGTTTCAACCTTATCTTTAGCGATTTTGTTACTATCAATCACATTGCCTTTTTTATCCTCAATATAGGCACCATTCAAGGTAACAAAAAAGTCAGGTTTAAGCTCGCGAATCTCTGGCACGACACCGAAAATCCCACGACCAGTCGCAATCCCAGTCAAAATACCTTTTTCACGCAATTGTTGAAATACTGTTGAAATTGAGGTGGGGATAAAACCAGTCTTTGAGTTTCTCAACGTATCATCAATATCAAAAAAAATAACCTTTATCTTTTTTGCCTTATATCTTAATTTCGCATCCATCACCTTTCCTCCTTCAATTCACTCTTTCCATTATACCATAAAGTAGAGAAATCCCACATCCCCAATAAAATCCTTGTCTCTTATCCGAATTCCTTTACTAGATACAAAACCAAATCATCATTATTTTGGCTAGTTGCATTCATTTCCAAGGGTTGATTTCGATACCAGACACCTGAACCATCTGGAATGTAGCCCCTTCTGATATACAATCTCTGGGCAGGTCCATAGCCTGAGTGCAAACCTACACCAAGAGTGACCTTACTCGAAACAAACTTGACTCGTTTTTCTGCTTCTTCTAGCAGTTGATTCCCAATTCCTTGATTTCGAAAAGGCTCAAACACATTAAAATCTGATAATTCTGGATAGACTTCTGCAAAAGGACCATGTTTAGCAGAGGGCAAAATGGTAACGTAGCCCGCTACAGCACCATCAATCTCTGCAACTAAGACTTCTCTCTCCCCACTTTCCTGTTCCAGAAAATATCTAGCCAAAATTTCCTCTCTACCAGGCCAACCTTGATTCATAAATCCATGAGATAAGGATTCAATATCAGACTTAATCATATTTCTAATCGTACAATTCATCTTTGACTTACCCACCTTTACTCTTTCTATTACCATTATAGCATGCCAAGGTCAGAAAAAAACTATCTCGTGAAAAAAGACCCACTCGGGTCTGAAAAAGAGGTCCACTCGGACCCAAACTCCCTCTCTCATTTCAAAGCTCGTGAAAAAAAACCGTCGGGATCTTAATTCACTTTCTTGTTTTCAAGATCATGAAAAAGAGGTCCACTGGACCTCAACTCGCTATCCCATTTCCATGCTCGTGAAAAAAAGACCCATTGGGGTCTGAAAAAGAGGTCCCCCGGACCTCTTTTTTAATCTTCGTTTACGAAAGGCATCAAAGCCATTACGCGAGCGCGTTTGATAGCTGTTGTTACTTTACGTTGGTTCTTCGCTGAAGTTCCAGTTACACGACGAGGAAGGATTTTTCCACGTTCTGAAACGAAACGGCTAAGAAGCTCAGTATCTTTGTAATCAACATATTCAATTTTGTTTGCTGCGATGTAATCAACTTTTTTACGGCGTTTGAATCCGCCACGACGTTGTTGAGCCATGTTTTTTCTCCTTTATAGTATTAATTGTCCATTAGAATGGTAAATCATCATCTGAAATATCCAAAGGATTAGTTGCTCCGAATGGATTTTCATCACGTGAAAAGTCAGGTACTGATTGTGTAGGTGCTGAGTAGTTTGAACTTGGTGCAGAATAAGCTCCACCTGTATGTCCTTCACGCACACTACGGCTTTCCAACATTTGGAAATTCTCAGCCACGACTTCTGTTACGTAGACACGTTGTCCTTGCTGGTTATCGTAACTACGAGTCTGGATACGACCTGTCACCCCGATAAGCGAGCCTTTTTTAGCCCAGTTAGCAAGATTTTCAGCCTGTTGGCGCCACATAACGACATTGATAAAATCAGCCTCACGTTCACCATTTTGACTCTTAAATGTACGGTTTACTGCAAGAGTAAAAGTCGCAACTGCTACATTTGATGGGGTATAACGCAACTCAGCGTCACGAGTCATACGCCCTACAAGTACAACATTGTTAATCATAATCTACCTTCTTACGCGTCAAGTTTGACGATCATGTGACGAAGAATGTCAGCGTTGATTTTTGAAAGACGGTCAAACTCTTTAAGAGCTGCGTCGTCGTTTGCTTCAACGTTAACGATGTGGTAAAGTCCTTCACGGAAATCTTGGATTTCGTATGCAAGACGACGTTTTTCCCATGTTTTTGATTCAACAACAGTTGCACCGTTGTCAGTCAAGATAGAGTCAAAACGTGCTACCAAAGCGTTTTTCGCTTCTTCTTCAATGTTTGGACGAATGATATAAAGAATTTCGTATTTAGCCATTGATATGTTCCTCCTTTTGGTCTAATGACCCCAAGACATTGCAAGGGGTAAGTGAGGTTTGCTCACAATAAATTATTATACTAGAAAAAAATTTTTTTCGCAAGTGAAAACTGCTTCTATTTTATTTTTTACAGTTTTTTTGCAGAAGTTTGTGCAATTTCTTCAACCTGAATATTCTCAGAATCAAATTTCTGTTTAAAGGTAGCTAGATCAACCGTTCCCTCAATTTGAACTTCGATAACAATCTTACCATCTTTACGTGGAATATTAACAGTATGAGAGATATTAAGATTTTCCTCAACGATTAAAGAAACAATCTTACCAAGTACCCCAACTTCATTTTCTGTGATAAAACGAACACGGATTCCCTCTTCGCCATAACCAGAAATTTCAAGAAATGCTCTGAATACATCACGGTCAGTAATGACACCATAAACTTGTTCATTATCAATAACTGGCAAGATTCCAATCTTATTTTTCAGCATAAGATAGGTTGCATCTTCCAAACTTGCATAACCGGAGACAGTTACAACATTACGAATCATGACGTCTTTTACTTTTGTTTTATTAAGCAAGTAATTCATCTCAAAGATTGAAAGACTCGTTGCTTTTGATGGACTGGCTTCAGCAATTGTTCCTTCTGTTACTAGACCAACTAATTTATCATTTTCAATAACAGGAAGACGATGCAAACCTTGTTCGCGCATCAAGTCTGCTGCATGTGCTACAGTCGTATCTGGGCTAATATATACGACCTTTCGTGTCATAAAATCTTTAACTGCCATAGGAACTCTCCTTTATGTTTATAGCTTTATTATACACTTTTTACGAAAATCAATCAAACGCTTTCATCTCTTTTTCAAGATTCTGAAAACTCTGAAATACTATAAAAAGAGCCCTATATTAGGGCCCTCAATCTTATGATTATGTAATTTGTTTGGCAATCTTTCCCGCAGACTAAGACAATCTTTATCTGCCGACTAAAAAGCTCCACCAGACTAATGTGGATTGCTTGCGCAATCTTTATCTGCCGACTAAAACAATCCACTGGTTCTGATGATTGCCAAGCAATCTCTATCCGCCGACTAAAAAGGTCCCCCGGACTAATGTGGATTGCTTTGCAATCTTTATCTGCCGACTAAAACAATCCACTGGATTGTTTTAGCCACCTAGATATGCTTTTCTGACTTCGTCTGATGCTGCGAGCTCTTTACCTGTTCCTGATAGGACAATCTTTCCTGTTTCCAGTACATAGCCTCGATCTGCGATGGCAAGTGCCTTATTGGCATTTTGCTCGATCAAAAGAACGGTCGTACCTTGTTTTTGAATATCTTGGATGATATCAAAAATTTCTTGGATAAAAATTGGAGCAAGCCCCATTGATGGTTCATCTAAGAGAAGAAGTTTAGGCGTTGACATAAGCGCACGTCCCATAGCAAGCATCTGCTGTTCACCACCTGATAGGGTAGCTGCATCTTGGTTTTTACGTTCTTCTAAACGCGGGAAACGTGAAAATACTTTTTTCAGATTTGCTTGATTTTCTTCACGATTTTTCTTAAGGAAGGCTCCCATTTCCAAGTTTTCCATAACTGTCAAACCAGGGAAGACGTGACGTCCTTCTGGTACTTGAGAAAGTCTTGATGCCACAATTTTTTGTGCAGGCATCTTTTGGATTTCTTGCCCTAAAAATTCAATCCGACCAGAACTTGGACGAACAAGGCCTGATAAGGTACGAAGGATGGTTGTTTTACCAGCACCGTTTGCACCGATAAGGGAAACAACTTCTCCTTCATTTACTTCAAAGCTCACATCACGTACAGCTTGAATCATACCATAGTGTACTGAGAGGTTTTCAACTTTTAACATAGACATTAGGCTTCACCTCCAAGATATGCTTCGATAACACGTTTATTACTCTTGATTTCATCTGGTGTCCCATGAGCAATCAAACGACCGTACTCTAGAACATAGATACGCTCCGTAACTTCCATAACCAAGTTCATATCATGTTCAATCAGCATGATGGTGATTTTGAATTCATCCTTAATACGACGAATCAACTCAGTCAATTCTGCAGTTTCTTGTGGATTCATACCCGCTGCAGGCTCATCCAAGAAGAGGATTTTAGGTTCTGTAGCAAGAGCACGAACAATTTCCAAACGACGTTGTTGACCATAGGCTAAATTTTTAGCTAGAGTTTCAGCATCTCCATCCAAATCAAAGATTTTTAGTAATTCTAAGGCTTTAGCTTTCAATTCTTTTTCATTCTTATAAAAAGCTGGTAAGCGCAAGAAACTTGCAAAAACATGTTGTTTATGATGATTGCTAAATGCAATCAGAACGTTATCCAAAACTGTCAAGTCTTTAAAAAGGCGGATATTTTGGAAGGTACGCCCTAAACCAAGAGATGCGATTTTATAGGGTTGCTTGCCATTTAACAAGTGACCATCCAAGGTTACTGTCCCTTCGCTTGGTTCATAAACACCTGTCAACAAGTTGAAGAGGGTTGTTTTCCCAGCACCATTCGGTCCAATCAAACCAACAAGTTCACCTTCGTTCAATTCGAGAGTGACGTCCCCAACGGCTGTCAGACCACCAAAATGTTTGGTTAAATTTTTTACTTCAAGCAATGCCATTAGTTTTGTCCCTCCTTCTTACCTTTTTTAAAGAGACGTGATAGGCTCAATTCCCAAGTCCCAAGAAGACCACCTGGTCTGAAGATCATAACGAGTACTAAGGCCAAAGCATAGATAATCATACGAACGCTGGCCACGTCTTGAAGGAGCATGTTCAAGATTCCAAGCACGATTGCAGCAACAATTGCCCCTGTAATGGATCCTAAACCACCAAATACAACGATAATCAATACATTGATAGAGTTGATGAACGTATAATCTTTTGGTACGACTGATCCGATAAATCCTGACTGAAGACTACCAGCGATACTTGCAGTAACAGCACCAAAAACAAAAGCGATGATTTTAATTTTTGTAGTATTTACTCCTACTGACTCAGCAGCAATCTCATCTTCACGAACAGATAAGGTTAAACGCCCGATAGGACTACGAAGGAAATTGAGAGTAGCAATCGTTGTAATCACAGCAAAGAAATATACCATTTGCCAAGTTGTAAAGTTAGGAATCCCCAAAATACCAGCTGCACCGTTTGTAAGGCTTCCACCATTAATAATGAAGATACGAATAATTTCAGCAACACCAAGTGTCGCAACCGCAAGATAATCCCCTTTCAAACGTAGGGTAGGAATTCCAACGACCAAGGCAACCAGACCAGCAATGATAGCACCGAGCAACATAGCTCCAAAGAATGCACCATAGGTTGGAGATTTTGATCCGATAATGGCTGCTGCATAGGCACCAATAGCCATAAATCCAGCATGTCCAAGTGAAAACTGACCAGAGAACCCAACGATAAGGTTAAGACCTACTGCTAGAATAATGTTGATACCGATTTGTTCAATAATCTGAATATGGAAAAGGTTCAAGACTCCTACAGAAACCAATAGGCTAATCAAACCATATCCAAGCAACAAAAGGAATAACCATAGAATATTAACTTTTAAATTTTCTTTCATTGTTTACACCTTCTCTTTCACATTCTTACCGAGGATACCAGCTGGGCGAACAACCAAGATTAAGAGCAAGATTCCATACACGATGGCATCACGGAAATCTGACATTCCGAAGGCGGTAGCAAATGTCTCCAAAAGACCAATAACAAAGCCACCCAGAGCTGCACCAGGGATAATTCCGATACCACCAAGAACGGCAGCCACAAATGATTTAATACCTGGAGTCATTCCCATCAATGGTTCAAGAGAGTTATAGTAAAGTGCAATCAAGACACCCGCTGCACCAGCTAGAGCTGAACCCAATGCAAAGGTGAAACTGATTGTACGGTTCACGTTAATCCCCATCAGCTGAGCAGCATCACTATCTACAGAAACGGCACGCATGGCTTTCCCCATCTTAGTTTTTTGTACGATGAGTTGTAGAAGAACCATCAAAACAAGTGAGACAGTCAAAATCAACAATTGAATATTTGTTAGACTGATTGGTCCCAAATCATAACGCACTGTTTGGATTGCTTGAGGAAAGGCACGTGTATTGGCACCTACCAGATAGACCATCCCATACTCCAGTAAGAAGGATACCCCGATAGCTGTAATCAGTACAGAGATACGAGTTGAATGACGTAATGGACGATAAGCTAGGAACTCAATGATAACACCGAGAATTGCAGTACCGATCATCGATAAGATCAAGGCAACAAAGAAATTTAATTGCAAGGAATTAATCAAGAAATAACCCATGAAAGCACCCATCATATAAATATCACCGTGGGCAAAGTTAATGAGCTTGATAATTCCATAAACCATAGTATAACCTAGGGCTAGCAGCGCATAGACACTCCCCAAGATTAGACCATTGACAAGTTGTTGAAGCATATGGTTCACTCTTTCTAAGTTTTATTTTTTAGGATTTTTATAAAAAAATAATCCTTTCATAAACACTGAAACAGGGAGTGAGTAAAAGCTCATTCCCCATTTCCTGTATCTATAATTATGGTTTTACGACTTCTGCCGCTTCTACTTTACCATTATTCATGGTCATCATGAAGGCTGTTTTCACAGTGTTGTGTTCTGCATCAAAGCTTGTTTGACCTGTAACACCTTCGAAGTTTTGTGTTTTAGCAAGATTGTTCTTGATATCAACTGAAGTTTTTGCCCCTTTTGCTGCATTAGCTACAAGGTAAACTGAGTCATAAGCAAGAGCTGAAAATGTTGAAGGATCTTCGTTGTATTTTGCACGGTAAGCTTCAAGGAAGGCTTTTGCTTTATCTGAAACCTCTACAGTAGTTGAGAATCCTGAGATGAAGTAGATATTTGATGCGCGTTCAGCTGTTGCTTGTTGAACAAACTCTGCACCGTTGAATCCATCACCACCAATGATTGGTTTATCAATTCCCATACCACGAGCTTGGTTTACAATTTTACCAGCTTCTGTGTAGTAACCAGGCAATACGATTGCATCAAAGTCTTTATCTTTGATTTTTGTCAAAGCTGCTTGGAAGTCAGTGTCACCTGATACAAATGTTTCATCTGCTACGATTTCGCCTGAGAATGAATCACGGAATGATTTTGCAATTCCTTTAGCGTAGTCACTTGAGTTATCTGTATATAAGACTACTTTCTTAGCGTTCAACTTGTTTGTAACATAGTTAGAAATGATTTTCCCTTGGAAGCTATCTTGGAATGTTCCGATGAAAAGGAAATCTTGACCTTTTGTCAAACCATCTTGAGTAGCACTTGGAGAAATCAATGGAACTCCAGCTTGTGTAGCATTTGCTACTGCTGCTGCAGTTGCACCTGAAGTTGCAGGTCCTACGATAGCTGCTACTTTAGATTGAGTAACAAGGTTTGTTGAAACTGAAGCAGCTTCAGCAGTTTCAGATTTGTTATCTTTGTCTACTACTTCGATTTGTTTTCCATCGATACCACCTGCTGCGTTAATTTCATCAACTGCAAGTTGGGCACCTTTTTGTTCAGATGTACCGTAAGATGCTACAGCACCAGTTTCTTCAAAGTTGAAACCAATTTTAACGACTTTCTCATCCACTGGGTTACCAGTTGAGTTTGAAGCTCCTGACTTCACTTCTCCACAAGCTGCTAAAACAGCCACACTTGCAAGAGCTACAAGTGACAAGGCAAATTTTTTCTTCATGTTTATCTCCTTTTAATTTCTTAATTTAAATTACATGTTAAGAATATACCGAATTATCAGAAAATTGTCAACACATTTATCTGAATTTTTACATGATAACGTTTTCGTTATTTCTGTAGAGACTACCAACAAAGGGAGTTTCCAATTCTTGGATATGACATCGTCTCACTTTTTTGACAAATTTCTCTTTTCCTAAACGGCTAACCAGTTCTTCCACTTCTTCTGTTGGGACATAAAGTTGCAGATAACGGTGTTTTTTTGAGTGGTAACAAATATCACCATAATTATCGATTTTTTTTGCATCACGATTATAGTATAGGTAGATAATCAGACCAGACCGATTCTCTTTTTGAAACATATTACAACTTCCTTCTAACAATCTTCTTACTATTATATCAAAAAAAGCAAGCTCAGTCGAGCTTGCTTTAGTAGTTTAATTCAAAGAATTATTAGCCATAATTTCGTCAATAAAACCGTAGTCAAGAGTTTCTTGAGCGCTCATCCAGTAATCACGTTCAGCATCTGCATGGATTTGCTCAACTGATTTACCAGAATTATCTGCAAGAATTTGCTCCAAAGTCTTACGAGTTTTAAGCAAGTGTTCAGCAGCAATCGCCATATCTGTTTGCTGTGTACCACCGCCTGTACCACCCATCGGTTGGTGAATCATGTATTCGGCATTTGGAAGCATGAAACGTTTGCCCTTTGCTCCACTTGAAGCGATGATTGTTCCCATTGAAGCAGCCATCCCCATAACAATGGTTTGGACATCTGCCTTGATAAAGTTCATAGTATCAACGATTGCTAAACCAGCTGATACAGAACCACCTGGAGTATTCACATAAAGGTAGATATCTTTTGTACTATCTTGGGCATCCAAGAAAAGCAATTGGGCGATAACTGAGTTTGCCATATTGTCTTCGACTGGTCCAGTCAACATAATGATACGATCTTTTAAAAGACGTGAGTAAATGTCGTATGAACGTTCTCCACGACTTGTTTGTTCAATAACTACAGGAATCATTCATTTCTCCTTCTGATTTCTAAATTTCCTAGTCAAGCGACTTGATACAGGACTATTATATCTTTTTGGTCAAAAAAGGTCAAATTTTTGCTCTATCCTAAAAACAGACACAAAAATTCAACCTCCTTTCTAGACTAAAACTAATGAACAGTTTTAGGGTAAGCTTAGAATTTTACTTAGTTCCGAACAAACGGTCTCCAGCGTCACCAAGACCTGGAACGATATAGCCATGTTCGTTCAAGCGTTCATCCAAAGCTGCTGTAAAGATTTCTACATCTGGGTGAGCTTCTTGAAGAGCTTTTACACCTTCTGGAGCAGATACAAGGCAGACAAATTTGATGTTTGATGCTCCACGTTTTTTGAGGGAATCAACAGCCAAGATTGCAGAACCACCTGTTGCAAGCATAGGGTCAACCACAAAAATTTGACGTTGGTCGATATCTTCAGGTAATTTAACCAAGTATTCTACTGGTTGAAGAGTTTCTTCGTCACGGTACATACCAATATGTCCAACTTTGGCTGCTGGAACCAAGCTCAACAGCCCATCGACCATCCCGATACCCGCACGCAAGATTGGAACAATTGCCAATTTTTTACCAGCCAATTGTTTTTGGACTGTTTTTGTGATAGGTGTTTCGATTTCAACGTCTTCAAGCGGAAGATCACGAAGCACTTCATATCCCATCAACATAGCAATTTCATCTACTAACTCACGAAAAGCTTTTGTAGAAGTGTCTGTGCGACGCAAGATTGACAATTTGTGTTGAATGAGTGGATGATTAATGACTTCAAGTTTTCCCATTTTCTGAATTCCTTCTTTCAATTTATTCTTCTTATTATATCAAAAAATGGTTTAAAAATCCTTCTAAACCATCTATTTTTTTATAATTTCTAAATCAAATCTGCTTCTTGAAGAGCTGCTTGTACTGTCTCTAGCGATAAATGGGTCAACTCGGTACCTTTTTCACGATAGAGATACTGGGCGTAGTCATCCATACGGTATTGATTGATATACACGACACGCTCACAACCTACCTGAAGCAATTGCTTGGTGCAGTTGAGGCATGGAAAATGTGTAACGTAGGCTGTAAATCCTTTTGGAACGCCACGTTCGGCTCCTTGTAGTATAGCATTTACCTCTGCATGAAGAGTGCGCACACAGTGGCCCTCAATCACCAGACAGTCGTGGTCAATACAGTGCTCCGTTCCTGATACAGAACCATTGTATCCTGTTGAAATCACCTTATTATCCTTGACTAAAACAGCTCCTACCTTAGCGCGTTTACAGGTTGAACGATTGGCAATTAATAGAGCTTGAGCAGCAAAATACTCATCCCAAGCCAGTCTTTTTTCTGTCATATCTTCTCTCCTCTTGGTTTATTTTTTGAAAAATGGTAGGCGTAAATCTGCAATTTTTTCAGCAGGAACCTTCATTCCATCCTTAATCCATTTAAGCAAAACTGATACGATGGCAGAACTCCAAAAAGAATGCAAGTAAGAGCTGACTCCTTTTGATTTTCCATAGTATTTTTCTAAAAATTCTTGCATGGCTTGCACAAAGATTTTTTCCAAGTGGTAGTCCAAGGCAAGCTGAATAACCTTCGCCTCTTTCTTGGCTTCTCTAAAGAGGCGAACCCAAACCAGATAGAGGTCCGTTTTAACATCGTAATGACTCAATTGCTCCATAATGTTATGGACGCTTCGTTTAAAGACACTTTCTAAAATCTCTTCTTTGGAGTCATAGTTTCGATAAAAGGCCGCACGGGAAACACCAGCTCGTTTTACCAATTCGGAAATGCTAATCTTTGTTAATTCCTTTTTCTCCAAAAGTTGTAAGAGAGCTGTTTCGATAGCTTCTCTGGTCAGTAAATTGGATTCTTGATTGGATTTTCTGAGATTTTCAAGCGAATTTTCAGAAATTCTTCGTTCGGCCATAACACTTCCTTTCTACTTGTGACAACAGAGTGACGAGACTTTTGTTTTAAGATTTTTCATGATATAATTGTAAAAAAAGACAGAACCTTTGTCAATGTATAAGTGACAAAGATGGAGAATTTCTATGACTTGGAAGATTGTGGCAGATTCTGGTTGTGATTATCATCAACTGGCAAATCCAGCAATTGATACTGAATTCATCAGTGTTCCTTTAACCATTCAAGTGGCTGATCAAGTCTTTATTGATGATGCTAGTCTTGATATTGACAAAATGATGGAAACCATGTATGCAACTTCTGAAGCTTCAAAATCAGCTTGTCCTAGTCCTGATGATTACTTGCGAGCATTTGAAGGGGCAAAACATATTTTTGTAGTGACCATTACCGGAACTCTTTCTGGTAGTCAAAACAGCGCTCAATTAGCTAAGAATCTCTATCTCGAAGAACATCCTGATACTCAGATTCATGTTATTGACAGCTTGTCTGCTGGTGGGGAAGTTGATCTAATCGTTGAGAAAATCAATGATTTGATTGACCAAGGACTTTCTTTTGAAGAAGTGGTTAATGCTATTACTGCTTACCAAGAAAAAACTAAGTTATTGTTCGTTCTCGCTAAGGTTGATAATCTGGTTAAGAATGGTCGCTTGAGTAAACTGATCGGTACAGTTGTTGGGCTCCTCAATATTCGTATGGTTGGAGAAGCAAGTGAAACTGGAACCTTGGAACTCCTCCAAAAGGCTCGTGGTGCTAAAAAATCTCTTCAAGCTGCCTATGAAGAGTTAATCAAGGCTGGCTACGCTGGTGGGCGTATCGTCATGGCTCACCGCAGTAATGATAAATTCTGCCAACAGCTCTCAGAACTCTTGCGTGAAAAATTCCCACAAGCTGATATTAAGGTTCTCCCAACTTCTGGCCTCTGCAGTTTTTATGCAGAAGAGGGTGGACTCCTCATGGGATATGAAATTGACTAATTTATATAAGACAGAGGTCGGGATTCAATGTCCCGACCTCAATTTTTATCAGCAGTTATCTTTTCTACTGTAGCTGAGTAGACTTTTGTACTGACAATTTCATCTTGTCAATACATAAGCTTGAAGAAGCCACGGGTTTGATAAAGATTCACGGGACTAGGTACTATCATGCAAAACTTGATCTACCGATTTCTGTCCCTCCGTCTTTTTTATGGTACAATACTCTTATGAAACATTTTGATACTATTGTAATTGGGGGAGGCCCGGCTGGTATGATGGCTACGATTTCAAGTAGCTTTTATGGGCAGAAAACACTACTCATCGAAAAAAATCGAAAACTTGGAAAAAAATTATCTGGAACTGGCGGGGGTCGCTGCAACGTGACCAACAATGGAACTCTAGATGACCTATTAGCTGGCATCCCTGGAAATGGCCGCTTTCTATACAGTGTCTTTTCCCAGTTTGATAACCATGATATCATCAACTTTTTTACTGAAAATGGCGTAAAACTCAAGGTCGAAGACCATGGCCGCGTCTTTCCAGCCAGTGACAAATCTCGGACCATTATCGAAGCACTGGAAAAGAAAATCATGGAGCTAGGTGGGCAGGTTGCCACTCAAACAGAGATTGTTTCGGTTAAAAAGATTGACGACCAGTTTGTCCTTAAGTCTACAGATCAAACCTTCACTTGTGATAAACTCATTGTCACAACAGGTGGAAAATCCTATCCTTCTACTGGCTCTACTGGTTTTGGTCATGAGATTGCTCGCCATTTCAAACACACCATTACCGAGCTTGAGGCTGCTGAAAGTCCATTGTTGACTGATTTCCCACATAAGGCCTTGCAGGGGATTTCCCTAGACGATGTGACCCTAAGCTATGGCAAGCATGTCATCACTCATGACCTGCTCTTTACCCACTTTGGTTTGTCAGGTCCTGCTGCGCTACGCATGTCTAGCTTTGTCAAGGGTGGGGAAATTCTCTCTCTAGATGTCTTGCCACAACTGTCAGAAGGTGATTTAGTTGACTTTTTAGAAGAGAACCGTGAAAAATCCTTGAAAAATGCCTTAAAAGCTATACTCCCTGAACGCTTGGCAGAATTTTTTGTCCAAGGATATCCTGAAAAAGTCAAACAACTAACTGAAGGAGAACGCGACCAACTTCTCCAGACTATCAAGGCACTCAAAATCCCTGTGACAGGAAAAATGTCCTTGGCTAAATCCTTTGTTACCAAAGGAGGTGTTAGTCTCAAGGAAATCAATCCTAAAACGCTGGAAAGCAAACTGGTTCCTGGCCTTCACTTTGCAGGAGAGGTCCTAGATATCAACGCCCACACGGGTGGCTTTAACATCACTTCTGCCCTCTGTACTGGCTGGGTGGCAGGCTCAAACTTAATCTATAAATGATTTAGTATCTAAGGATGTTAGATAAGAAAGGAACTACTTTGGAACATATTATCTTACTAAGGGGAGTTACTCCTAATGGAAAAAATGCTATCCCTAAAATGTCTTATCTAGTAGATATCTTGATAGAGGCTGATTTTCAACACGTTCGAACCTATATTCAAAGTGGGAATATCATTCTTGAAAGTGACTTATCTCTGGAAGAAATACGAGAACAGGTTCACACTCTAATAAAGGAAAAAATTGGTGCTGATTTAAAAATGGTAATCAAGAACAAAAATGATTTTGCAAAAATTGTCCAAGAAAACCCATTTGGAAAACACTATCTTTTTGACCGAATACATGTGATCCTTTTTCAAAATGATATCCAAAGTCTACCATTAGAAAAATTGGATAGTGACTATGGTGAAGAAGAAATTTGTATCGGCAACCATTGTCTTTACCTCTATCTCCCTAGAACTGCAAAACGAAAAAAGCTTAATACCAACTATCTTGAAAAGCTGTTCGGAGTTGATCTGACCATGCGAAAGTTAAACGTGGTGGAAAAATTACTAACGAAATAGGAAAAATAATATGAGCAGAAGAGAATCAGTTGAATTTGTCAACATGTGCATGATTAAAAACGGAGACAAGGTTCTAGTTCAAGACCGAGTTAGTCCTAACTGGCCTGGCATTACTTTTCCTGGTGGCCATGTTGAACGTGGCGAATCCTTTGTCGATGCTGTCATTCGCGAAGTGAAGGAAGAAACTGGTCTAACCATTTCTAAACCCCAACTCTGTGGTATCAAAGACTGGTATGATGATGCAGATTATCGCTATGTTGTCCTCTTTTACAAAACAGAACACTTTACTGGTGAGCTCCAATCTTCAGACGAAGGAAAAGTCTGGTGGGAGGATTTTGAAAATCTATCTCATCTAAAATTAGCTACCGAGGATATGTCTGACATGATTCGTGTTTTTCTCGAAGAGGACCTCAGTGAATTCTTTTACTACAAGGATGGAGAAGACTGGTCTTACCAACTCAAATAACAGTAAATCGGCAGAGGTCACTCCGCCGATTTTTATCTTATCTAAGTCTGTGTCTTCCTACTAAAATTCTGTTACTGGCTTTGTCAGTTCTAGCTTAGTCTGTAAGTTTTATCGAGTTTGTGTGCTTACATAGTGGGTAATGACATCTGATGTGTACTGGGCTGTCCCCTGTCCAAACTTATCAATGTTTTCCTTGAACTCTGGATTATAGACATAGCCTTTTCCGATATGACCAAAGACCTCGATAGAGCAGTCAAATCCATAAGTACGGATGGCTTGCAAAAGCTTGGCTGCTTCCTCTTGGTTTTCTGATGCTGTTGTCGGCAGACCAGCTTGTAGATTTTGTGCTAAGGTTTGAAAGACTTGATTAAAGGCTGTTGCAGCCTCATCCTCTCGTCCTTTTTGACGCTCAAGTGCTTGATCCATGACTTCTTGGCCATACTTATCTACCGCCTCTTGCTGGTATTTTTGATTGTCTTGGTAGCTAAATCCAGTGAATTTTTCTTGAATGGTCATTTTTCTTTCTCCTTTTTGTTCTTGAATGGTTTTTTGTAAGGTTGAAATTAAGGTATCCAGATGTTGCCTCTCCTGGGTTAAATAGTCTAACTGTCTAGTTAAATGTGGTAACAAGTCCGTCTTTTCTTCCTTCAATAGCTCTGCTATTTTTTCTAAAGAAAAGCCTAGATACTTGTAATAAAGAATGACCTGAAGGCGTTCCAAATCCTCTTTACTGTAGATTCGATAGCCGTTTTCCGACTTTAAGGGGACCAAGAGTCCTATCTTATCGTAGTGGTGCAAGGTCTTGACAGAGACACCTGAAAGCTGGGCAGCTTCTTTTATATGATACATGATTTCCTCCTTACATTGATAGTATAACCCCTCCCCTTAGGTCAGAGTCAAGCGTTTTTGTGAAATTTTTTAATCTTTTTGAGGAAGGTGTGAAAGCTTGAAAATGGTTTTCTTGACAGACCTTAGAAAACATGATAGGATAGTCAAGTCTATCAATCAAATAAAAAGCTCAAAAGAGCAATTGAGAGAGGGCTATTTGACAACTCAAGTAGCCTTTTCTTATTTTAAAAATAGATTGGAGTTTAACGATGTCTGAAAAATCACAATGGGGTTCTAAACTGGGCTTTATCCTAGCATCTGCTGGTTCAGCCATCGGGCTTGGTGCCGTTTGGAAATTCCCTTATATGACGGCTGCCAATGGTGGTGGAGGATTTCTACTTGTCTTTCTTATCTCCACTATTTTAATTGGTTTTCCACTTCTCCTTGCTGAATTTGCCCTCGGCCGAAGCGCTGGTGTCTCTGGTATTAAAACCTTTGGAAAGCTTGGCAACAATAACAAATATAACTTTATTGGTTGGATTGGAGCCTTCGCTCTCTTCATCCTCTTATCTTTTTACAGTGTTATTGGTGGATGGATTCTAGTTTATCTGGGTATTGAGTTTGGAAAATTGTTCCAACTTGGTGCAACTAGTGATTACGCTCAGTTATTTACTTCCATCATTTCAAATCCAGTCATTGCCCTAGGAGCTCAAGCAGCCTTTATCCTGTTGAATATCTTTATTGTATCACGTGGGGTTCAAAAAGGGATTGAAAGAGCATCTAAGGTTATGATGCCTCTCCTCTTTATCATCTTTGTTGTCATCATCGGGCGCTCTCTTAGCTTGCCAAATGCCATGGAAGGCGTTCTTTACTTCCTCAAACCAGACTTTTCAAAACTGACCAGTGCTGGACTCCTCTATGCTCTAGGACAGTCATTCTTTGCTTTGTCCCTCGGTGTTACTGCCATGTTGACCTATGCATCCTACTTGGATAAGAAAACCAATCTGGTCCAATCAGGTATGTCTATCGTTGCCATGAACATTTCTGTATCGATCATGGCAGGACTAGCTATTTTCCCAGCCATGTCAGCCTTCAATATCCAGTCTGAAGGGGGACCAAGCTTGCTCTTTATCGTCTTGCCTCAGCTCTTTGACAAGATGCCTTTTGGAACCATTTTCTACATCCTCTTCCTCTTGCTCTTCCTCTTTGCGACGGTCACTTCTTCTGTCGTGATGCTGGAAATCAATGTCGGCAATATCACCAATCAAGACAACAGCAAACGTGCCAAGTGGAGTGCTATTTTAGGAATCTTGACCTTTGTCTTTGGAATTCCTTCAGCCCTATCTTACGGTGTTATGGCGGATGTTCACATCTTTGGGAAGACCTTCTTTGACGCTATGGACTTCTTGGTTTCCAATCTCCTCATGCCATTTGGAGCTCTCTGCCTTTCACTCTTTACAGGCTACATCTTTAAGAAGACACTTGCCATGGAGGAACTCCATCTCGATAAAACAGCATGGAAACAGGGACTTTTCCAAGTCTGGCTTTTCCTTCTTCGTTTCATCATCCCCATCATCATCATTGTGGTCTTTATTGCCCAATTTATGTAATCAAAAAGGACTTGAGTAATGAACTCAGGCCCTTTCTTTTTTATGGATGACTAACAATTAATTCCAAACCTTGCCCTTCTAGGGTCCAAGATTCAACATCACTTGGTAGGATAAAGTGGCTGCCTTTTTGGATTGGATAGTTTTTTCCGTCAACAGTCAGTTGACCTTGACCAGCTAAGACACTCAACAAGCTATAGTCAGCTGTCTTTTCGAAGTCAACTTTTCCAGTGATTTCCCACTTGTAGACTGCGAAGAAATCATTAGAGACAAGTAAAGTTGAGCGTAAATCATCAGCTTTGACAGTCACAGGACGGCTATTTGCAGGCTCACCAATATTCAAGACATCGATAGATTTTTCAAGGTGTAGTTCACGCAAGTTTCCATTATCGTCCTTGCGGTCAAAGTCGTAGACGCGATAGGTGGTATCACTAGACTGTTGGGTTTCAAGAATCAAGATGCCTGCACCAATAGCATGCATGGTGCCACTTGGTACATAGAAGAAATCTCCAGCCTTAACTGGTACTTTTGTCAACAGGTCATCCCAGTTCTTATCTTCGATTTGCTGACGGAGTTCTTCTTTTGACTTGGCATTATGCCCGTAGATAATCTCTGAACCTTCATCCGCAGAGATGATGTACCAACATTCTGTTTTTCCAAGTTCGCCTTCATGCTCTAGTCCATAAGCATCGTCTGGGTGAACTTGGACGCTAAGCCAGTCGTTAGCATCGAGTATTTTGGTCAAAAGTGGAAATACAGGTTCTGGACGGTTGCCAAACAATTCACGGTGTTCCGCATACAAAGTAGCTAGGTCTGTTCCCTCGTAGCGTCCATTTGCAACCTTTGAAACGCCATTTGGATGAGCTGAGATGGCCCAGTATTCTCCGATTTTTTCACTTGGGATGTCGTAACCAAACTCATCACGTAGCTTGGTACCTCCCCAAATTTTTTCTTGCATAACTGATTGTAAAAATAATGGTTCTGACATGTCAATCTCCTGTCTGATTTTTCTCCCCTCATTATAGCAAAAAAAGAGTTCGAATTGAACTCTTTTTCACATCTTATAAATTAGGGAGAAGATTTTATAAAAATAGTGAACAAATGTGCTCTACTCAATGCTTGCACCATTGCTGGCAATGACATCCTTGTACCAGTAGAAGGATTTCTTCTTGCTACGTTTGAGAGTCCCATTTCCTGCGTTATCTCGATCCACATAGATAAAGCCATAGCGCTTGTTCATTTCGCCTGTTCCAGCCGAAACCATCCGGAAAAGTCAGTTTTTCGGTCATAAGTCTACTCAACTTTCTTATTTGCTTGTTCATTTACTTATATTATAGCTCATTCTGAAACCTTTTCTTATAAAATACTGTGACATACTGATACTATTCTACTATTTAAGTTGATCAGATTGTTTTTTAAAAAATTATCCTCTCGAAAAAGCAAATAGCCTCCCCGGAAACAAAAAAAGAAGACTGAAAACTAGTCTCCTCTGTTCCTTTTAAATCAAAGCTGTGATAGCGGTTACTAGGCCAAAAATAATACCTGGTGCATTCGCTGCTGCAAGGGGGATATCTCTTTCTTTTTTGAAAAGACCGTAGTAGACCCATAGACTACAGTTGATCGCTGCAACCAAGGGCTCAATGAAATTTCCTTTTTGACCAGCCAGATTGTCCATGATTTGTGGGAAGTAAGACATATACATCATAACAGACATAAAGGTCGCTACCCAACCTAACATTTTCATTTGTTTTTCAGTTATTTTCAAAACCTATTTCATTTTTACTGAATCTTATTTTATAATCTTCTTTCAAAACAATCAAGACTTTGAAGCTTTTGTTATAAAGATGTAAACTATCACAATCTTGTGAGAAGAAAGAGGGAACAGAAAAAAGACTGGATTGCTCCGATCTGTTTAGTCAATCAAATATTAGAAAATGAATACTCCTTTTCAATGAATCGATTGATGGTAAATAAGCTGTTAGAAATTATTGACAGTATCGAAATTTTCTAGTAAAATGAATTTTGTTAATACCTAAATGGTGTGTAATTTTCTATCAACATAGTCAGGAGAAAAGGAACTTATGCTAAAAAAATTTAATGAATTGTCACTGAAAGATAAGGCTTATCTAATTGGCGGTTTGATCTTATTAGTCATTGTGATCTCCTTTGGTCTGCTCAATCGTCAAACAGTAACTGTCAGTCTTGTCTTTACACAACTATCTGCTCCCTTGATTTTGGTGATTTTTACTTGTCTAGTAATCGGGATCATTGTTGGTAGTGCTATTGGTTTTAGCTATCACCATGGCAAGACTCAAGAGCTGAAAAGCCGCATTGCTGAAGCAGAAACGACTATCCATAAAAAAGACAAGGAGCTTCTCCAGTACAAGGAACAGGTGCAACAATTAAAACAGGAAGCCAAACAATAAGTGTAGAAATCATAACCACCCGTCAGCGGGTGGTTTTTTGTCTCGCACCTAATGGAACGAGACGGACTGAAAATCGCATAACAGAAAAAAAACCGGATTGCTCCGATCTTTTAATAGTTTATGTTCTCAATTTCTGTTTTAAAAATAGCTAAGGTTAACTTCAAATAACTAAGTGTCCTACTTCATTCGATAAAAATCAATCACTAGACCGGCAGGGCCTTTAATCAATAAAGACTCCGTTCCCCAATCCGTTTCACACGGCCCATGTAAAATCTCGACACCAATCTCTTTTAATCGTTGGTAATTCTGATTTAGATCCTCAACCTCGATGTGAAGAATGATTCCTGACTGAAAATCTTCCAAAGGAATTAAATGATTTCGGGACAACATAAGACAGTGACTGCCAATCGTAAACTGAGCAAAACTGTCATCAACATAATCGGCCTTTTTATCAAAAATACGCTCCAAGTCAACACAGACTTGGGGAACATCTGAAACGATAATATCCAATTGATTTAAATTCATTTACTGTCCTCCACAAAAAGACCGGATTGCTCCGATCTTTTCAAGTTCCACGAAGAAATTATTTGATTGCGCGTGATTGCAATCCTTCTTCTTCCAAGAAGAGGCGGAATGGTACGAGTTCTTCTGCTTCGTATTTTTCCTTAAATGCTTTGATTGCTTCTTCTGAGTGTTGTTTTGGATCCAACTCAAGTACTTCTACTGGAAGTGGACGGTGTTGGGTGATGTGAGCATCGATGACAACTGTCTTACCTTCTTTGTTGAGTTTAACAGCTTCAGCAACAACTGCATCGATGTCTTCGATACGGTCAACTGTAAATCCAACAGCTCCTTGAGCTTCAGCGATTTTCGCATAGTCAGCATTAGGGAAGTCACAACCAAACAAGTGTTTGTTTGTGTCTTCGTATTTGTCCTTGATGAAGGCATATTTACCATTTGAGAAGACAACGTTGATAACTGGAAGGTCGTATTGAACGTTTGTGATAACGTCTGGGTAGCACATGTTGAATGCACCGTCACCCATGATGTTCCATACTTGGCGATCTGGATTGTCTTTCTTAGCAGCGATACCACCAGGAAGGGCAATACCCATTGTCGCAAAGAGTGGAGATGTACGCCACATGTTCTTAGGTGTCATGTGAAGGTGACGAGTAGATGTTTGAGTAGTGTCACCTACGTCGATTGAGTAGATAGCGTCTTGATCAGCATGTTTGTTGATTGCATTGTAAACTTGGTACAATTGCAATTCACCCTCAGTTTTACCTTCGAGTTTGTTCATGTAATCACGCCAGTTTTGGTTGTTTTTCACGTTTGCACGCCACCATGGAGTAGACTCAACTGGGTTTACTTTATCAAGGATAGCTTTAGCTGCTTGACCTGCATCACCAAGGATAGAAGCGTCAAGGGCGTGACGTTTACCAAGTTTGTAAGGGTCAATATCCACTTGGATGAATTTTTCAGTGTTTTTGAATGCTTCGTATACTTCAGCAAATGGGAAGTTTGAACCAAGGAAAAGAACTGTGTCTGCTTCAAAGACAACTTCGTTGGCTGGTTTCCAACCAACACGGTAAGCAGAACCTGTCAAACCTTCGTAGTTCCATTCGAAAGCTTCAAAGTTTTTACCAGTAGTGATGATTGGGGCTTTGATTTTACGTGACAATTCAGTAATCACTTCACCAGCTTTAACACCACCGTAACCAGCGTAGATAACTGGGCGTTCAGCGTTGTTCAAAATTTCAACAGCTTTGTCGATTTCAACTTCGTTCAAAGCAGGAGCGGTGAATGAACGCTCGTAAGAACCTGAACCGTAGTATGAGTTTTCGTCGATTTCTTGGAAACCAAAGTTTACTGGAATTTCAACAACGGCTGGACCTTTTTTAGAAACGGCAGCACGGCAAGCTTCGTCGATAACTTTTGGTAATTGCTCTGCGTAAGCTACACGTTTGTTGTAAACAGCGATACCGTTGTACATTGGGTTTTGGTTCAATTCTTGGAAGGCATCCATGTTGAGTTCATTAACAGGACGTGATCCAAGGATAGCGAGGAATGGAGTGTTATCCATAGCTGCATCGTAAACACCGTTGATCAAGTGAGTCGCACCTGGACCACCTGAACCAACTGCCACACCGATAGATCCGCCAAATTTTGCTTGCATAACCGCTGCAAGAGCACCTGTTTCTTCGTGACGAACTTGCAAGAAACGGATATCTTTGTCTTCAGCCAAAGCGTCCATAAGTGAGCTGAGTGTTCCTGATGGGATACCGTAGATAGTGTCTACGCCCCATGTTTTCAATACGTTAAGCATTGCTGCTGATGCAGTAATTTTCCCTTGAGTCATAATGATAACTCTCCTTAAAAGTTAATTTGATGAATGATAAAAGCGCTTTTATATGTTTTTTGAAAACGATTCAGTAAATTTACACTCCTAATTTATCACATTTACTTATAGTTTCATAAGAATGTGCTCAGAAACTTTCATTCTCTATTACAGTACAGATTGAAAACGTTTTGAAAATCTGTTTTAGAATAGCAAAAAAAGCGGTTAAGACCGCCTTTTTATACTCAATGAAAATCAAAGAGCAAACTAGGAAGCTAGCCGCAGGCTGTACTTGAGTACGGCAAGGTGAAGCTGACGTGGTTTGAATTTGATTTTCGAAGAGTATTAATCGACTTTAGTAAAATTAAGCATAAGAGAGCTGATTAAAACAGATACTGAACTAAAGGCCATGGCCAATCCTGCAAGTTCTGGATTGAGTACTAAACCAAGACTTGAAAAGACTCCTGCTGCAATCGGAATACCAATGAGGTTATAGATAGAGGCCCAGAAAAGATTGAGTAGAATACGATTAAAGGTTTTCTTACTCATATCAAAAGCACGTGCCAATCCTAATAAATTGTTGGTTGTAAGGACAAGATCTGCTGATTCAATGGCAATATCTGTCCCAGAACCCATGGCAATTCCGACATCGGCCACACTAAGAGCTGGCGCATCATTGATACCATCTCCAACAAAGGCCAATTTGCCATTCTTTTGAAGCTTGTGAATTTCATGTGCCTTTTCCTCTGGCAAGACATTTGCGATCACTTCTTCGATTCCAATTTGCTCTGCAATCGCATGCGCTACTCCAGCATTATCTCCGGTAAGCATGACCGTTCTAAGGCCGCGTTTTTTCAATTTAGCAATAGCTTCTTTGGCATTTTCCTTAGGGACATCCTGCAAGGCAATTAAGCCTTTTAACTGACCATCTACGGATAAGAAGACAACTGTTTTTGCTTCTTTCTCAAGCAAATCAAATCGTTCTTGATAATCATGTGGAATAGCAAGATCATCTAAGAGTTTGGCATTCCCAAGCAAGACTTGTTTACCATTAATAATCCCAGTTACACCTTTTCCATGTAAGGCTTGGAAGTTTTCCACTGGGTAAAGGCTAATTCCTAGTTCAGATGCACGATTAACAATAGCTTGAGCTAGCGGGTGTTGAGATACATCTTCCAGTGAAGCAGCCAAACTTAGCACTTCTCTTTCATCACCAATAACATCTGTCACTACTGGCTTCCCTTCGGTCAAGGTTCCTGTCTTATCAAAAACAACCGTTTGGACTTTTTGGATTTCCTGTAAAACTGTACCATTTTTGAGAAGAATCCCCATCTTGGCACTTCGTCCTGTTCCAACCATGAGTGCTGTCGGTGTCGCAAGTCCAAGAGCACAAGGGCAGGCAATAATCAAGACTGCAACACCATAGAGAAGCGACTTTACAAAACTTTCACCAAGAAAAACAAACCAGATCCAAAAAGTAAGGAGTCCTAAAATGACAACTGCTGGTACAAAAATCCCAGAAATCTTGTCTGTCAAATCTTGAATAGGAGCACGACTCGTTTGAGCTTTCTTCACAAAATCCACAATCTGAGCCAGCATAGTCTCAGAACCAACTTTTTCAGCTCTAAAGATGATCGTACCACTATTATTGATGGTTGAACCAATGACAGCATCTCCAACTGATTTATCGACTGGAATACTTTCCCCAGTCACCATTGATTCATCAATACTCGTTTCACCTTCTAACACAGTCCCATCAACGGCAATTTTTTCACCTGGTCGAACGCGAATGAGATCCCCAACTTTGACTTGTTCTAGAGGGATTTGAACATAAACATCATCACGCAAAACCTCTGCTGTTTTTGCTTGTAGGTCTAATAATTTTTCGACTGCCTGCGAAGTATTTTTTCGCATTTTTTCCTCAAAAACTGCTCCCAAAAGAATGAAGAAGAGGATAAATGCAGCACTTTCAAAGTAAACGGGCAGACCAGTGAAGAGGGCAACTAAGCTATAGAAATAGGCCACTAGGGTTCCCAGAGCAACCAAGGTATCCATGTTGGAATTGTGCTTTTTAAAACTAGCCCAGGCGCTTCTGATATATGGAACTCCAGCTACCAGCATAATGGGTGTTGTGGCTAAAAAGGTGCCCCAACGCATGACTTGGTGACTAATTCCTCCTGTAGACATCCCAATCATGAGAATCACAAGAGGCACAGTAAAGATACTAGTAATCCAAAAACGCTGTAAAAGACTGAGAGACTTTTTAGTTTTTTCAACAACGGTGTAGGTCCCCTTTTGCATCTTCATGCCACATGAAAATTCATGTTCACCCAAGTCTTGAGGAGTAAAACGAATGATCTTTTCCTCATCTTGGGCGATTGGTTCTAGAATTCCTTCTTCTTCGAAGAGAATTTCTTTATAACAGTTTGATGGTGTCACACGGTGAAAGGTAATCTCAGCAGGAATTCCTTTTTGTAGTTGAATATGGGCTGGATGGTAGCCTTTGTCTGCCGTGATACGGATTTTTTGAACACCATTTTCAAGACTTGCTTTTACAATTTCAGTCATATCATTCTCCTATTCTACAATCATCTTACCGTGCATCATATTCATGCCACAAGAGAAACCATACTCACCTGCTTCTTCAGGTGTGATTTCAACCACATATTGGTCTCCCATAGGCAGATCTGCATGCACTCCAAAGTCTGGGAAAACGATTTGGTCCAAGCAAGGTGAAGGATCTTTTCGATCAAAAATAATGCGAGCAGGTTGCGATTTTTTGAGGATAATGGTTTCTGGAGTATATCCTCCCATGACCTCCACTCGAATCTCCTGATAGCCATTTTTTTGCTGGGCTCTCTTAGCATCTTCTTGCGGTTTTTTGAAAAACCAAAAGAGGATAAAAGCAATCATTCCTAAAACAACAATAGATACAAATAGATTTAACATAGCGTCTCCTTTACATACAATTACATCTTACTTCTGTTACAGCACTTGCTTTTTTCTTTGAAATCACTTCTTCCAAACCTTCCAAGTCAGCTAGGGTAAAGTCACATTCTTCAATCAAATCAGCTAGCAAGAGCTTTATTCTGCGGGAACAAAGCTTGTCTTTGATATCCTGAACCATTAAGCCCCTACTATCATCTAGCGTTAAAAGGGCCGAATAGACAAAGGACTTGCCCTGTTTTTCCCGAGTCAAACATTCTTTCTCCACCAAACGGGCCAAGAGTGTCTGGATCGTGGATTTGGACCAACTGAACCTTTTCTCTAATACTTTTATGAGATCAGTACTAGTCTGTTCTCCCTGCATCCAGATAATCTTCATGACCTGCCATTCTGCATCCGAAATCTGCATTGTTATTCCTCCTAAATCTACATTTGTAAATTACAATTATTACTATACACCTATAATCTACATTTGTCAATCATAACATCACATTTTTAAAATTTATCGCCTCTATAAATATTTTTTATCACCACAATAAAAAATACATATTATCCAAAGCTCTCTTTTAATGCTACAATAACTGTATCATTTTCCTAGATGGGAGGTTCTACTTTTGGATTGGTCCATTGTTGAACAATATCTACCACTCTATCAAAAGGCATTCTTTCTGACCTTGCATATTGCAGTTTGGGGAATTCTAGGTTCTTTTTTGCTGGGGCTCATCGTCAGCGTCATCCGGCATTACCGAGTTCCTGTTTTCTCACAGTTGGCAACAGCCTATATCGAGCTTTCACGAAATACACCCCTTTTGATACAGCTATTCTTTCTCTACTTCGGTCTACCTCGAATAGGGATTGTTCTTTCTTCAGAAGTCTGCGCAACGGTCGGACTCATCTTTTTAGGTGGTTCCTACATGGCAGAATCCTTCCGAAGCGGGCTAGAAGCAGTTAGCCAAACCCAGCATGAAATAGGTTTAGCCATTGGCCTTACTCCTTTTCAGGTCTTTCGCTACGTGGTTCTGCCACAAGCGACTGCGGTGGCTCTACCATCTTTTAGTGCCAATGTTATTTTCCTCATCAAGGAAACATCTGTTTTCTCAGCAGTTGCCCTTGCTGACCTTATGTACGTTGCTAAGGATTTGATTGGACTCTATTATGAGACAGATATTGCGCTGGCTATGTTGGTGGTTGCTTACCTCATCATGCTTCTACCTATTTCACTAGTCTTTAGCTGGATAGAAAGGAGGCTCCGTCATGCAGGATTCGGGAATGCAAGTACTCTTTCAGGGAAATAATCTCCTGAGAATCTTACAAGGATTGGGAGTCACGATTGGGATTTCTATCCTGTCTGTCCTCTTATCCATGATTTTCGGAACGGTGATGGGAATTATCATGACTTCTCATTCTAGAGTGATTCGTTTCTTGACTCGTTTTTATCTAGAATTTATCCGGATCATGCCCCAGCTGGTGCTCCTTTTCATCGTTTACTTTGGTTTAGCTCGAAACTTTAATATCAATATTTCTGGTGAGACTTCTGCTATTATCGTTTTCACCCTCTGGGGAACAGCTGAGATGGGTGACTTAGTTCGTGGAGCTATCACTTCCCTGCCTAAACATCAATTTGAGAGTGGACAAGCACTTGGCTTAACTAAATTTCAACTCTACTACTACATCATCATCCCTCAGGTCTTAAGAAGATTGCTCCCACAAGCCATCAACCTTGTCACTCGGATGATTAAAACGACTTCCTTGGTTGTTTTGATTGGGGTTGTTGAAGTTACCAAAGTTGGACAACAAATTATAGATAGCAATCGTTTGACTATCCCAACCGCTTCCTTTTGGATTTATGGAACCATCCTAGTCTTGTATTTCGCGGTTTGCTTCCCTATTTCCAAACTATCTACTCACTTAGAAAAACATTGGAGGAACTAAATGTCTGAAACTATTTTAGAAATCAAGGAACTAAAAAAATCCTTCGGAGACAATCCTATCCTCCAAGGACTTTCCCTAGATGTTAAAAAGGGGGAAGTGGTCGTCATCCTAGGGCCGTCTGGTTGTGGGAAAAGTACCCTACTTCGTTGCCTCAATGGTTTAGAAAGTATTCAAGGAGGAGATATCCTGCTGGATGGCCAGTCCATCGTTGAAAATAAAAAAGATTTTCACTTGGTTCGCCAAAAAATCGGCATGGTCTTTCAAAGTTATGAACTCTTTCCTCACTTAGATGTCCTTCAAAACCTTATCTTAGGCCCTATCAAGGCTCAAGGAAGAGACAAAAAAGAAGTCACTGAAGAAGCTCTGCAACTACTAGAGCGTGTTGGACTTCTAGATAAACAACATAGCTTCGCTCGTCAATTATCTGGTGGACAAAAGCAACGGGTAGCCATCGTTCGTGCCCTTCTCATGCATCCAGAAATCATTCTTTTTGACGAGGTGACGGCTTCACTGGATCCAGAAATGGTGCGTGAGGTTCTGGAACTTATCAATGACTTGGCTCAAGAAGGGCGTACCATGATTCTGGTAACCCATGAAATGCAGTTTGCCCAAGCCATTGCGGACCGCATTATCTTCCTTGACCAAGGGAAAATTGCTGAAGAAGGAACTGCTCAGGAATTCTTCACAAATCCACAAACCAAACGAGCACAAGAATTTTTAAACGTCTTTGACTTTAGCCAGTTTGGCTCATACTTATAATAACTAAAGGAGATTATTATGAAACTACTAAAACCAATTCTAACTGTTTTTGCTCTAGCATTTGCGCTTATCTTTGTCACAGCTTGTAGTTCAGGCGGAAGCTCTGATGCTTCATCTACTAAGGCAACTGCCAAAGCTCGTACTATTGATGAAATTAAGAAAAGTGGCGAACTTCGAATCGCGGTATTTGGAGATAAAAAACCATTTGGTTATGTTGACAACGATGGTTCTTACCAAGGTTACGATATCGAACTAGGTAACCAATTAGCACAAGACCTTGGTGTAAAGGTCAAATACGTTTCTGTTGATGCTGCCAACCGTGCTGAATACTTGATTTCAAACAAGGTGGATATTACCCTTGCCAACTTTACAGTTACTGACGAACGTAAGAAACAAGTTGACTTTGCCCTTCCTTACATGAAAGTTTCTCTCGGTGTTGTGTCACCAAAAGATAAAGTCATCAGGGACGTTAAAGAACTTGAAGGCAAAACCTTGATCGTTACAAAAGGAACTACTGCTGAAACTTACTTTGAGAAAAATCACCCAGAAGTAAAACTTCAAAAATACGACCAATATAGCGATGCCTACCAAGCCCTTCTTGATGGACGTGGAGATGCCTTCTCTACTGATAATACTGAAGTTCTAGCTTGGGCGCTTGAAAACAAAGGATATGAAGTAGGAATTACTTCTCTTGGTAATCCAGATACTATTGCACCAGCAGTTCAAAAAGGTAACCAAGAACTACTCGACTACATCAACCAAGAAATCGAAAAATTAGGTAAGGAAAACTTCTTCCACAAGGCTTATGAGAAAACACTTCACCCAACTTACGGTGATGCTGCTAAAGCAGATGACCTTGTTGTTGAAGGTGAAAAAGTCGACTAATACTCAATGAAATCACAAAAAGAAATCAGGTAATCCTAGTGATTACCTGATTTTTATATACCTTAAGCTTTTTGCCAATTTTCTTGGTCTTCTTTAAAACGTTTTAGGAGGTCTAGTCCTTCTGGTGTGATATAGCCTTCTTCTTGAGCTAGATGAATCAGTTCGCTGTAGTTTGAAAGGGTTACTAGTTTGACACCAGCATCGGCAAAGTTCTTATCTGCTTTTGGTAATTGATAGCTGAAAATAGCCACAACACCAAGAACATCAGCTCCTTCACGTTTGGCTGCTGCAACAGCTTCGAGAACTGAACCACCAGTTGAAATCAAATCTTCAACAACGACCATCTTTTGCCCCTGAGCTACACGGCCTTCGATTTGATTTCCAGCACCATGGTCTTTTGGTTTGCTACGGATATAGGCAAATGGCAAGTTCATCTTGTCAGCGATGATGGCACCATGAGGAATACCTGCAGTCGCTGTTCCTGCAATCACTTCTACTTCTGGGAATTCTGCCTTAATAGCTTCCACAAAACCATTTTCAATCAAGCTACGAGTATCTGGATAAGCAAGTGTCACACGGTTGTCCGTATAAATCGGTGACTTGATACCTGATGCCCAAGTAAAGGGTTCTTCTGGCTTGAGGTAAACGGCTTGAATTTTCAATAGATGGCTAGCAATATCTTTAGCAAGTGTCATGGGATTCTCCTTTGTATTTTAAACTATATTCTTATTTCCAGTCTCGTGTCCACTCATCCTTGATAGCACGATAAGCTGCTACTGGATCCGTGGCTTGAGTGATTGGGCGTCCAACTACGATATAGTCACTACCAATCTGATAAGCATCCGCAGGTGTCATAACTCGTTTTTGGTCTCCAACTGCAGCGCCTGCTGGTCGAATACCTGGTGTCAGGCAGATAAAGTCTTGGTTGGTAGCTTCTTTGATGAGTTTCACTTCCTGAGCCGAACAAACCACACCATCTAAACCGGCTTCAGCAGTTTTCTTGGCATAATGAATGACCGATTCTTGAAGACTGGTTTGGATATTTTGAAAGTCTCTCATTTGTTCTTCAGAAGTTGAAGTCAACTGGGTAACAGCAATCAATTTTGCTTCTTTCCCAAGACCTTCTCGCGCAGCCTTCATCATCTCTACACCACCTGCCGCATGAACATTGGTCATGTCAACACCCAGATTAGACAAAACCTTCATGGCTGACTTAACCGTATTGGGAATATCATGAAGTTTGAGATCCAGAAAGACACTGTGACCTAAGTCTTTCAAATAAGAAACAATCTCCGGACCTGTAGCATAATAGAGCTCCATACCTACCTTTAGATAGAGACTCTCTTCCGCTGGAAAAAGAGCTAAAAATTGCTTGACTGCCTCAAAACTTGGAAAATCAAGAGCAATAACTGGACGAGATTCGCGCATACTTTTCTCCTTTTACCTTTGTTAGCTAGAGAGCATGAAAAAAGGAACCTGCCTACAGCAAGGTTCCACGAAAAATGGGTAGAATCCACCCTTTCACCGTCTAACCTTAGCTGCCTCTCTGGACTGCTTTAAAGGTTTTTTACTATTCTATTATTTAAAGCGGTAGTTGTCAAGTAAAAAACAGTAATTGAACTTGTAGAAAACATGACTCATCATCAAGTCAATAGAATCATCTCAAACTTAACGACTCTGTGATTGTTGGGTTGTTTGATTTTGAGTTTGATTCTGAGTTTGATTTCCTTGCTCTTCTTGTTTTTTCTTTTCTTCTTCCTGCTTCTTCTTTTCCTCTTCTTTAGCTTTGATTCTTGCTTCTTCTAAAGCCTTATCCTTCAAGCTATAACTATAGATCCCAACTTCCATATCAATACCGCTTGGAACTGTTAATTGGGGTTTAATCTTGCTATAGTAAGGCAATTTTTTACCTAATTCTGATAAGGGAACCAAAATCTCATCGGTATCATACATGGTAATCTTGAGAAGGTCGCTGGTTACACTAGTTGGAGCCAATTCAATCGTTTTGATAGCCTGCTTAATCTCTGGGCTGACTTCAGCCAGTTGTTCAATCAAGATTTTGACTTGCTGCTCATCGTTAAAGAGTACAGACATATAGGTTTCAGGAAGACTGACTAGACTAACTGGACTGGTTTCCACCGTCCCACTAGAAAGAATCGGATAATGATCCTCTCCAGAAACATAATAGGCTACAATCCCGTATTCCTTGACCTGGATGGTAAAATTGGTCGGGAATTGATAGTGAATGCTAGCAGATTCAATCCAGTGATTGGACTTAATCATCTCAGCATGTTTGTCTTTATTGAGAAGCAGATCAAAGGTATAGTCACTATCACGAATCCCTGAAGCCTCTTTGATTTGGTCTGCATTGGTCTCTACCGTACCAGTGACTTCTATGTTTTTCAAAGTTGAGTATGGCGTCAAAAGATAGATGGAAAAGAACAAGACAAGCAAACTTGGGATTAGAATCGTAACAGCACGCCAGATATGAACACTTGGAATAGAAGGATTAGCAATCTTTTTCTTAGACTTAGATCTCTTTTCTTCTACTTTTGTTTCTTCAGATTTTTCTTGAGATTCTTCGTCCTCTTCTTCTACTTGTTCTGTCTCAGTAGTTTCCTCCTCATTCTCTGGAGAGGACTGGTCTTCTGAACTCTCCTTCTGCTCTTCAGGATTAGAATCTGAGGTCTCTTCTGCCTCAGTATCTTCAGATAAGTCTGACTCTTGTTCTTCCTTGGTCTCTTCTTCAGCCTTTTTACGCAGATATTCACGGTTCTGCTTCTGCCACTCTGATAAGGTGGTTTCTTCGTCTTCCGGAGCTTTTGCAACTTCTTTTTTATTGGCCTCTGCTTGGGCCTTTTCTTTGGCTAGTTGGGCCTCTTCTTCAGCTTTTTTTTGAAGATATTCTTGATTTCGTTTTTGCCACTCTGACAATTCCTTGCCTTGAGTTGGCTCTTGTTTCTTATCCTTTGACATCGATTTTCCTTATGATAGATCTTTTTTTAGTAGCGCATAAAAATCCGCCACAGATTTTAATTCATGAGAATTTTTCATCGTGCTCTGGTAGTCTTCTTTGTGGGTCAAAAGCTTGCTTACTTTTTCTTCTAAAGTAGACAAGGTCAAATCGCTCTCTTGCAACTCCTCAGCATAGCCTTTTTTCACAAAGTAAGCTGCATTTTCAATCTGGTCTCCACGGCTAGCTTCACGCCCTAGAGGGACAATGACATGCAATTTAGCCATGGCAAGGAGCTCAAAAATGGTATTGGCACCACCACGAGTGACGACTACATCAGCCATATTCATGAGTGGTTGATAGAGGTCAGTCACATAGTCAACACGATAGAGGTTTGAACTTAGTTCATTTAAACTAGCCTCACCTGTCAGGTTGATGATATTGTAGCGACTAGTCAGCTCTTCCTTGTGGTCTGTAACTAGTTGGTTAAAGACACGCGCTCCAGCAGAACCTCCAACAAAGAGAAGAGTTGGTAGTTTGCTATCAAAATAAGTTCGGATGTCCACCATTTCTTCAGGTTCTTCCATGATTGGGCCAGAAACCTTGGTCACAGCTCCTACATGCTCTACCTTAGTGAGACTAGACGCTTGTTCAAAAGTAGAGTACATCTTAGTCGCAAACTTATAGGCGATTTTATTGGCCAAGCCCATAGAGAGGTCAGACTCGTGGATAAAGACTGGTACTCTACATACTCGCGCTGCAATAACAGGAGGAACAGATACAAATCCACCCTTAGAAAAGAGGGCTTGTGGACGAACTCGAAGCATGATAAAGAGCGATTGAAGAATTCCAAAAGCAACCTTAAAGACGTCAACCATATTTTGCCATGAGAAATATCGACGTAATTTCCCTGTTGCAATCGAATGGAAGGTAACATCTAAACCTGACTTGAGAATTTCATGATGCTCAATCCCATTTTTATCACCAATATAGTGGACTTCCCAGCCATCTTCGATGAACTTAGGCATTAATAAAAGGTTGAGGGTAACGTGTCCAACCGTTCCCCCACCTGTAAATACTATTTTTTTCATATTATCCCTTTAACTCCGCTACAGTGTCGATGAAAAGATCTCCACGTACCTCAAAGTTGGCATACATATCCCAGCTAGCATTAGCAGGACTGAGGAGAACCACATCTCCTTCTTCCGCAATTTCATAAGCCTTTCGAGTTGCGTCAGCAATATCTGTTGCATCCACATAAGCCACACCAGCCTTATCTGCTGCACGTTTGACACGCTCTGCAGACTGACCGAGGATGACCATTTTCTTGAGTCCTTTAATATCCGGCACTAATTCATCAAACTCATTTCCACGGTCCAACCCACCAGCAATCAAGATAACCTTGTTATTGTCAAATCCAGACAAGGCTTTTTGAGTTGCCAAGATATTGGTTGACTTACTATCGTTGTAGAATTTCACCCCATTGATTTGGTCTACAAACTGGAGACGGTGCTTCACACCACCAAAGGCTGACAAGGTTTCCTTAATGATTTCATTGTCCACACCACGAAGTTTAGCTACAGCAATGGTTGCAAGAGCATTTTCCACATTGTGGCTACCAGGAACTCCGATTTCATCAGCTGCCATGACTTTTTCACCACGGAAGTAAAGAAGACCATCTTCAAGATAAGCACCGTCAACCTTTTCAAGGGTTGAGAATGGTACTACAGTCGCGTTTGTCTTTGTAGCAAGCTCTTTAGCTAATTCCTGGTTGAAGTTCAATACTAAGTAATCAGCCGCTGTCATATTGCTTTGAATATTCCACTTAGCTTCGACATAGGCTTCAAAAGAACCGTGATAGTCAATATGTGTTGGCATCAGGTTGGTGATAACAGCAATTTCAGGATGGAATTCCTGAATTCCCATTAATTGGAAAGAAGAAAGTTCCATGACAAGGGTATCCTTATCTGTTGCTGTCTGAGCTACCTGGCTTGCAGGGTAACCAATGTTACCTGATAAAAGCCCATTTTGTCCTGCAGCAGTCAGAACTTCTCCAATCATGGTTGTGGTCGTAGTCTTACCATTTGAACCAGTAATACCAACAATCGGTGCATCAGAAATCAAGTAGGCCAACTCAACCTCTGTCAAGACTGGAATGCCTTTTTCTAAAGCTTTTTCAATCATCGGGTTGCTATAAGGAATTCCTGGATTTTTTACCATGAGGGCAAAATCTTCATCCAATAATTCCAAAGGATGTCCACCAGTGACAACCTTGATTCCCTCTTCCAAAAGGCTCTGAGCTGCTGGATTTTCCTCAAAAGGTTTGCCATCATTCACCGTTACAATGGCGCCCAACTTGTCCAAGAGACGAGCTGCAGATTCACCTGATTTAGCTAAACCTAGGACTAATACTTTCTTATTTTCAAATTGATCAATTCGTTTCATATCTAGAACTCCATTTCTACTCTTACTATTTTACCATTTTTATGAAAATAAAAAAGCCACAAAGGGCTTTCTTATTTGTTTTTGTCCTCTACTAATTATTCTACAGACTTGAGGGCTTCTAACATATCCACCTTTTGGAGATAATGATTGACAAAAACTCCTAGGATGGTCAAAATGACACTGACGGCTAGAACTGGGATGAGATAAACTTCCCAGCCGACCTTCGGTTGAAAACGGAAGGTACCGGGTGCGATCATCTGAATGAGAAATTGATGGAGATAAAAGCCTGATACCAATCCTACAATCATTCCAATTAGTGACAATAGGATGGTTTCCCGATAGATGTAAAGGGTCACTTCTTTGTTATGAAAACCAAGAACCTTGATGGTTGAGAGTTCCCGAATCCGTTCAGCAACATTGATATTGGTCAAATTATAGAGAATCACGATGGCTAATAGCACCGATACCAGCACCAAAATCGCCATGGTATGATTCAGAGAATTAGCAAAACTTTCAAAGAGCTGAATGGTTGAGGCATTTTGAACGAGGCCACTAACAGCCGCCTGGTCCATAAATTCTCCTGCGACTCTTTCAGTATTCCCTTCACTTTTATCCTTAAGTTGGACCAGATAGGTGTTCATCTTGGGAGCTTGACCGTAAATTTTTTCATAGGTCGCCTGATTCATATAAACAAAATGGCCTACGTAGTGTTCGGTAATGGCTCCAACCTTAAAGGTTTTTCCATCTATTGTAAAGTTGTCACCTAGGGAAACTCCTGCCAACTGGGCTAATTTTTCAGTCAGAACAAGTCCGTTAGATAAGCTCAGTTTTTCCCCATTTTTTTCTAAATGGACAAAGGGATCCAGATCATCTTGATCCGTTACCATCATGGTCACGGTTTGAACACCTGCCTTGCCAGCATACTTTTCCTCAACCTGTTTGGAAGAAATTAAACGATAGTTTTCAACTTCATCACTCTGCAATTTTTCTTCTAGCTTTGCCTTATCAGAATCTGAAGCTCGAGAATTGACAGAGAGAATCATCTGATATTGTTGAAGATCCTTAAACTGTCTGTCAGCAACTCCTACCACAGAAGATTGGATACCAAGCCCTGCAAAGAGGAGAGCTACTGAACCTGCAACCCCAAAAATGGTCATCATCATGCGTTGTTTGTATCGGAAAATATTGCGGGCAGTTACCTTTTGGGTAAAGCTCAAATGAGACCAGATAAAGGTTATCCGCTCCAAGAGAATCTTTGAGCCCTTGACTGGCGGCTTGGGTAGTAATAATTGTGCTGCTTCTTCATGCAATTCTCTATGAGATACAAGGTAGGCAGGTAGGACACTAGCTACTAAGCTTAGTCCCAAAGCCAAGCAACTATAGGTCCAATAGAAATACTGCTGACTCTCACCAACGATCATTCGCTTAGTGATGATATGCGAAATAGTAGGTGCTAGGATGTAGTGACCAATCAGAATTCCTAGTAGAGTGCCAAGAGTACCAGCAACTAGACCGTAAATCACAAACTTAGCAATGATATCCTTGCTATGGTAGCCTAGAGCTTTGAAAATCCCTGCATTGGTCCTTTCCTCGTCTACAAATCGTGTCATGGTGGTAAAGGTAACCATGGCTGCTACAGCATAGAGAACAACTGGAAAGATATTGCCAACAGCCCGAATACTCATGGCCGAGTTACTATACATGAGATAACCTTGACCAGTAGGAGAACTCTTTCGATTGTAGACATGATAGCTTGGCTCTGTCAGAGCATTGACTTCATCCTGACTGGTCTGCCATTTAGCCTTTTCGTTAGTAAGATCTGTTTCGGCTTGGCTCAGCTTTTCCTGTTCCTGTTTCAGTTGCTTCTTTGCTTCTCCTAACTGACTAGACGCTTGACTTTTTTGTGGTTCTGGTAGTTGGCTCACTTGATTTTCTTGAGCTTGTAGACGCCTTTCGATTTCCTGTAGGCGTTTCTTGCCAGCTGTCAAATTAGTCTCTGCTTCATCCAGTTGTTTCTTGACTTCATCAAGGGACTCTTGGGCATCCTTCTTCATTTTCTCTAGCCGCGCTTGTCCATTATCAGCAACTAGGTCCTTTAAAGTCTCCTCTTCTTCCTCTAGCTTCTTTTCGTAAGCACTAGAGAAAGGATTGACATCTGTTAGGCTAGAAAAACGCAGGCGGGCAATCGTGTATACAGAGCTCTTAAAATTTTCTTCAGTTACGACACCATAAGCAACCAAGTTCCCATTACCACTGGCTGAACTCCCCATATCTGATTTTGAAAAAATATCTGGAGAGTGGACAAAGCCTGTAATGGTATAACTATCCCGCTTTAATTGAGAATTACTGCCCTTCTTTTGACTCAAATAAATGACTTGACCAATCTGATAGCGATCTTTCCAAAAGTCCGCCAAGGCTAGTTCATCTTCTTTTTCAGGCAAACGACCTTGGGTTACTTGAAATTTTGAAATCATATCAGTATTTGAAAAGATTCGTATGGCATCTTCACTATTTGCCAGAGTCAAATCTGTCATATAACCAAACTCGACATCTGCTCCTGATAGAGTTTGCAATTCTGCCTGGTCTGCCTGATCTAGACCATAATCTGCTATGACAGTAATATCAGCCAGATTGGCTTTTTGAATATAATCCCATGCTGTTTGCTCCATATTGGGACTGGCTACTTTGAGACCAACCACGGCTAAAGAACCTAACATCATCAGAGTTAGGATGGATAAAAACCGTCCCTTTGAACCTGTGAAAGACTGGAGCAGGTCTTTCCAATATGTCTTTCTTTTCATCTCAATACTCCAAATCATCAATATCCTGTGGTTGAGGATTGAGGTCAACACTCTTGACACTGGCATCATGCATCTGAATCACGCGATCAGCTATGGGAGCTAGCGAAGCATTATGGGTCACGATGATAACGGTGGCTCCTTTTTTACGTGACATATCTTGCAGAATCTTCAGAACCTGCTTACCAGTCTGGTAGTCCAAAGCTCCCGTTGGTTCATCACAAAGGAGAATTTTAGGATTTTTAGCCACAGCTCGAGCAATGGAGACCCGTTGTTGCTCACCACCTGATAGCTGGGCTGGAAAGTTATTGAGACGGTGACCTAAGCCTACATCCTTGAGAACCTGCTCAGGATCCAAGGCATCGACAACAATTTCTGAAGCTAGCTCAACATTTTCCTTAGCAGTCAAGTTAGAAACCAAATTGTAAAACTGAAAGACAAAGCCAACGTCATCTCTACGATAGTTAGTTCTCTGATGAGAAGTGAAATTCGAGATATTGGTCCCATCAATCCAGACTTGCCCTTCATCGTTTGTATCCATACCACCAAGAATATTTAAAACTGTTGACTTCCCTGCACCAGATGACCCAAGGATAATGACTAGTTCTCCCTTTTCAATCTCGAAGCTGACATCTCGATTGGCCACGATTTCCGTATCTCCAGTATGATACCTTTTATAGCTGTTTTTCATTTCAATATAAGCCATCCTATCTCCTCCTCTTCTCCTTTTTTCATCTTTATTATAACTCTTTTGAGGATAGAAAGAAAGCTTATCCCTGTAGACTATAGAGAGATTTTCAAAGTCCTCAAATGCGCTGAATCCAGGTCAGTATAGCCATTTCTTACTCACCATGTTTCCGATGCAATTCCTCTAGTTTGTTACTTTAGTTTTTTGTCGAATATCATCTCTGGTCTTCTTTTAGCAACTGATGTATGAGCAAAAAAGCGAACAAGACCAGATTCTGTTTATCAGAAAACTAGTTTTGTCCGCTTTTTATGATTGAGGCTGGGACAAAAGTCCTAGCCTCTCAATAGTCTTTGGATTGTCGAGCAAGACGCAGTGGTTGAGTGGGCTCTACTACGCTGATTTCATCAGCTTTTACAGCCCTACTCAACTGTGCGGAGGCGGGACGACGAAATCTAATTCTAACGAATTACCGATTTCTGTCCCACTCTCTATGACTTGGATGCTTTTACATCATCTTATTTGTCTTCTTTTTTCTTTCCCATTGCAAAGAGACCAAGAAGTGCTCCTATAACACCTGCTGTTGCAAGGGTTGCATTTTCTTTTGTACCTGTTTCAGGGAGGATATTTTGATGACTTGCAGGCGCTTGATAAGTCTTGTCTTGTGACATAGCAAGAGCTACTTGTGACTGCTCATCTCTGTATGCTGGTGTTTCACCTGTAGTTGGGGCTGAACCATTCACACGTCCAGTAAATTCCGGTACTTGGTGACTAGTTCCTTCTCCACCAGGAACGCCACCTTCAAAGTGTGGAACTTGGTGGGTAGTTCCTTCTGAACCATTTACATGACCAGTGAACTCAGGTACTTCATGAACAGCACCTTCTGTGCCATTGACACCACCTGTAAATTCTGGAACCTCTACTACTGGTGCTGGCTCATCACCTGCTGTGCCAATGACTCCTGAGTACTCTGGGACTTCATGAACAGCTGCTTCTGCTCCATTGACACCGCCTGTAAATTCTGGAACTTCATGGATAGCTGGATCTGTTTTACCAGATACTTCTTTCTTAGTTCCGACTAAGACAATCTCATCTTGCGGTGCTTCAATAGTTTCGCGAAGTTTTTCAGTACGGCTTCCATCTAGTGCTACTTCAGTCAGGATACGTTCTTTACCTTCACGACCTGCTTGAGTTACACGAGTTTCACCTTCTGCTAGAGTTGGATCTTCTTTCTTCACTGTCTTGAAGCTGATAGCTTCTTCTACCACTTCTAGGCTAGGAAGCTCTTCCTGAACAGCTGGGGCAACTTTTCCAGTTTCAACCTTTTCTTTGGTCAATTGGATACGGTATTCCTTGACGTGTTTACCACTTTCTGAAACGAGACGTACCAAGACTGGAAGTTTGTCATTCCCACTATCAACAACTGTCGCTGCTACGTTTTCACCAGCTTCCACTGTCACTTTAGGACGAGTTCCACTATAGGTTACTTGGTAATCTACACGGGCTTCAGAGAAGTCAGCAAGCTCTTTACCATCTACTAGAAGTTTAGAAGCTGTATTGTCTTTAGGAGCTTCACTTGGTGCGATAAAGGCCATTTCAGTGATAGCCACACCCTTCTTGTCTGCTTTTCTGTCCATGCGCCATCTCATAGCTTTAGCTTTGACCGGTGCAAAGGTTACATGGATGTCAGTTCCTACTTGAACCTCTTGATCAGCACGGTATTCAACTTTCTCCCAGTTAGAAGGAGTGTTAAATGGATGTTCTGGATCGTATGGTTGGTAGTTAGAGTAATATTCTGGTGAATCAAATTCTGGGCCAACATAGCGTTCTAGGACGAGTTTAGAAGGGGCGTCTGTTCCACCATCTGCAAAGAATCGAATGCTTCCTTCAGCTACTGTACGTTCAACAATCTTACCAGCTTCTCTAAAGATAACCCCTACTGAGACTTCTGGATTTTCAGATGGACTTGCAGACCAGTTGGTCCAACGACGGGTTTCATCATCTGAACCATCGTTAACATAATCTACACGGTCATGAGAGTTCGGATCAATATCGTTAGTTGCTGAGGCAAATGAACGGTTGCTATCGTCATCGAAGTCTGGGTTGTCTGAAAGGTTTTCACCGAGTTTGTCTGTCACACGTACAGCCACTTCAGCAGTTAAATCAGTACCCAAAACGCGACCATGAACTGTAAATTCACCTGCTTTTGTTAGATTTTCTGCTGGAACTGCTTCCCAGTCAACAGCCAAGTCTTTCACTTCATAGTCAGATTTTCCTGTGAAGTAGACAGGAACTTTTGCTGGTAACTCAAGAGTTTGTCCTTTAGCAACCAAGCGAGAGGATTTGGCAACAGTAACAGGTTTACTTGCGAGCAAATCTTTATCATTTGTGAAGTGTAGACGATATTCACCCAAGATATCACCGTTTTCAGCCTTGACAACAACACGAACTGGATCTCCTTCACGTACGCTTGGTACAACTGTTGCAATACCATTTTCAGTAACACTTGCTGTCACAGCTGGAGTTTTTCCTTGGCTTGATTCAAGATAGTAGTCAGTCAAGCCTGGATTAAAGTTTGGCAAATCTTTTCCATCTACTTGGATTTGTGCTTGAGCTTTCTTAGCTGCAGCTACTTGTTTAGAGAAGATTTGCATTTCTGTAATAGAAGTACCCCATTTACCATCTGGTCGAACCATGCGGATACGAACTGCGTAAGTGTTGACTTTATCAAAGCTAAAGTGGGTCATTTCTCCAGCTCTTACTTGATCTGGAGCCTTGAGATTTGTTACTTCTTTCCAGTTTTTATCGTCATTAAAGACATGATCTTCACGTGCTACAAAGCTTGGATTCTTAGGAACTGTTGGAGTTGCTGAACCGACATAGTATTCGATGACATAGGATTTAGGTGCACCAACACCGTGGTCTTCGTGGAAGGCGACATTGAGGTTATCAACTGAACGTTTAGACATGATACCAGAGTCACCAAAGAGAATTCCCACTGATGCTTCACTTGTACGGTTCCAGTTTGTCCAGCGGTTTGCTGGTTGATTGTTATATGAAATTAGTTTGTCATTGACATTTGCTACTGAATCACTTGGATTTGAGTCTGATGCAAAGGCAAGTGGCAATTCTGAACCAGTCCACTGGTCAGAAATATTAGCACCAGTTTCTGTCTGTGAAGATACACGAACATGAAGTTTGGTTGGTAGTTGAGTACCTTCGACATGTCCTGTCACAGTAAAGTTGCCTTCTTGTGCGTATTGGCTTGGTTCAATTGCGTCCCAAGTTACTTTAGCTGAAGAGACTTGGCCATTTGAGTGATAAGTCCGAACACTCTCTGGTAATTGAGGAGCTTCTGCAACTGGAGTTGTTACGCTCACTTCCTCGACAGCAATGATACCTTCAACAGATACCTTAGCATGAGCTTCTTTTTCAAGCCCTTCTACTTTACCAAGAACATCAAAGCTATGGTATTTAGCAAGGTCTTCCTTAGCAACTGCTTGCCAAGTCACCTTGTGAACCTTTGGAAATCCTTTGTCATACTCTACAGTTACTGTAGCTGGGAGACTTGGTTCTTGGTTCAAACCTGTCACGACACTAACTGGACGGATGGCTTGGACGACTTTATCTTCAGTATTTGCTTGAATGTTCAAGTCAATCTGACCTTCTGCTCCTTCAAATTGAGCTTTCAGAGTTACTTGACCTGGTTTGTGCAATTCAAGCATACCTTTACGAACGGCTACATCTCCCTCACCTGTAGTTGAGAAGGTAACCTTGTCAGCTTTCAAGACTGCCTGAGTACCATCTTGGTAGTGAGCCAAGACCTTGATACCGACCGTTTGGTCCTCTTTCAAAGCAGCTGCATTTTCAACTTCTAGGCTCAAACGTTCAATTTGTGGAGCCTCTTGTAGGAATTGGATAGCATAGGTTTGTAGTGGGCCACCATCGTTGGGTTGAACATGGATGCTTGCACGCATACCATTTGCTTCATTAGCTTGAATAACTGTCACTTGAGCATTTTCAGCCGTAGCTTTAACCTCTGGCAAAGCTACGCCATAAGCAAGCTTGTGGTATTTTACAGGTTGGTCAGTTGAAAGACCTTCAACCGCTTGATCTGCCACAGTTACACTTGGAACTACTGGATTAGCAGCTTGACCTTCTTCCACTACCAAGGTCGCAGCGATTTCTTCATCTTCTAAAATACCTTTTGCTTGGATGCGAGATCCTGGGATTGCTAGTTTAGCTTGATCTTCAGCTGCAATTTCCCACTTATTAACATCATAGCTTGCTACAGTACCATCTGACAATACGTAGGAAACAGATTTGTCAACTGAATTTAGGTCTGTATTTGGAGCGATTCTCTTGACTATAGGCAATTCTGCTTCGAGAGCCAAGACTTCAACACGCGCTTCTACATCACGTCCATCTGCTACACCCTTAACAGTTACAATTCCTGGTTCATTGACATCAACTGCTGACCATTCTACTGGAAGTTTTGCACGACTGCCGTCACTGTAGATAAAGGCTACTTTCTTAGGCATTTTTGGTGCTTGCCCGATAACGGTACGGACTTTAGCAACTTCTGTACCTAAGACAGTTTTTTCTGCTTGGTCTTTCTTACCTGTGAAGATAGTAGTTTGATCAGATTTCAAGAGATCAGAATGAGCAGTCAAGGTAAATTTACCAGCTTGCTCAGTTGATTTGACAATGACAACACCCTTACCATTGAAGGCCTTACGAACCCATGAACCGTCAGCTTGCTCTTTATAACGTTCACGGCTTGCTTGTTCACCGTTATCCACACCGACAATCTGACCTTGTCCATGCAACTGGAAGCGAACAAGGTTATTAGCAGTTGGAACTACATTACCAGCGCTATCAACGATTTCGTAGTAAATATAAGTGAGATCTTTTCCGTCTGCTGCGATAGCATTTTCTTCTTTGACTAGGCGAACACCTGCAGGCTCACCAGCAGTCGTAACCTTATCACGAGCAATTTCATTACCAGCCTCATCGCGAGCTACTGCTTCCAAGGTTCCAGGTTGATAAGCAACCTTCCACTCAAGGTAAAGTTCCTTAGCATTGGCACCTTCTTGGTAAGTACGGCCATCACTAGTTTGTTTCTTGTTAAAGGTTTTCTTACCTAGAGACTCGCCATTCAAGAACAGTTCCACACTGGCAGCATTTGAAAATGCACGAACAGGAATCTTACCATCTGCGTCCGCTACATTCTCTTTTAGACTAGAGTCTTCCCAATTCCAGTGAGGAAGGAGGTGAACCATTGGTTTCTTCTGAGCAGAAACCCATTGGCTTTGGTACAAGTAGTAGTCATTCTTTGGAATGCCGGCTGTATCTACGATACCGAAGTAAGAACTCTTAACTGGTGTGTTGTTTTGGTTGTGCCATGGAGTAGGCTCACCGATATAGTCGGTACCCGTCCAGATAAACTGACCAGCATAACCAGCATTGTCACGGTCAAAAGTCCATGATGCAGTGGCTGTTTTACCCCAACCAACACGGTCATTACCATAGTCTGATTGCTCATAGTGACGGTAAGCTTGGTTGCTGTGGACTAGTTCACTTTCTGGGCTGAAATAGCTACCACGAGTACGAGTTGCTGAAGAAGTTTCTGAACCGTAAATCAACCAATTTGGATGTTTCGCACGCAGCTTCTTGTAGTTGTCTTCTGAATAGTTAAATCCAACCGCATCAAGTTCGTTCGCAATCTTTTCATGATCACCACTACCATCACCAAAGCGGAACTTGTCTGCTCCCATAGTGACATAGCGTGTTTTATCAACAGCCTTGATCACTTGCACCAAGCGTTTAACAGTCGCTAGAGAACGAGCCTTACCGTCTGCTTCACCGATTTCATTACCGATAGACCACATGACGATAGCAGGGTTGTTCTTGCCTCTCTCGACCATTGTACGTAGGTCAAAATCAGACCATTTTTCACCTTTTTTAGCATCTGGGTGAGTGGCGTCTTTGTCAAAGAAACGTCCGTAGTCATACTGTTTCTTCCCACCGTACCAAGTATCGAAGGCTTCTTCTTGGACCAACAAACCTAGTTCTGCAGCAATCTGCAAAGTTTGCTCACTAGCTGGGTTGTGGGTTGTACGGATAGAGTTCACACCCATATCCTTCATCTGTTTCAGACGACGGTATTCTGCCTTATAGTTTTCTTCAGCTCCTAGAGCTCCATGGTCATGGTGAAGAGAAACTCCATGGAATTTAATGCGTTCACCATTCAAAGAGAAGCCTTCATTTGGTGTCCAGTTATAGTAACGGTAACCAAACAAGTCCTTCTTAGCATCAACCAATTGACCATCACGATAAACACGAGTCACCAACTCATAAAGGGCAGGCTTGTCGTTAAGAACTGTCCAAAGTTTTGGTTTCTCAACTTGCAAAATAGCATTTAGACTAGTTGATTGATGAGCCTTCAAGACTTGGCTAGCTGTACGAACTAGGTCACTTACTGCTTGTCCTCCACGTTCGATGATTTGATACTCAGCTACGATTTCGTGGTCTTTATCATCAGTATTGACGATCTTACTTGATACGTGAGTGTCAACCTTACCATTTTGTTGTTTTTCAAGCTCTGGAGTTAAGATGGTTGTACCGTTTTTGGCAACATGCAATTTGTCTGTCACTTGAAGAGTAACATCACGGTAGATACCACTTCCTGAGTACCAACGGCTACTTGGTTGTTTATTGATTGCATGAACTGCAATGACGTTTTCACGACCGTCTTTGTTGAGATAGTCAGTGATATCATAAGAGAATTGGTTGTAACCATTTGGATAGTGACCGACTAGCTGACCGTTTACATAGACTTGCGAATCCATATAAACTCCGTCAAAGACCAAACGAACATTCTTGTTAAGGTCTTTTTCGTCTAGTTTAAAGGTCTTGCGATACCAAGCATCCCCACCATTCAGTTGTCCACCTTCGTTTTGGGCAGGTGACTGATGGTCGAAGTCGTTATAGATACTCCAGTCATGAGGTAGGTCTAGTTTCTTCCAGCTTGATACATCAGCATCTGGCTTGATAGCATCTTTGGCATTAGCATTGAGTTTGAAATGCCAGTTTTGGTTAAATTCTACTTTACGGTCCTCAACCAATTGATTTACCTCCTCGCTGGTAGCCGGTTTTAGGTCCGGTTTTTCCTTTTGAGAAGATTGATCTTGAGTAATTACTTGAGGTTTCTTATCTAGCATGGAATCCTCTTTTTTGTCAGAGTCTAATTGTAGAGTTTGGTCGTCCTGTGCTTTTTCAGCTTCATGAGCTGGTGTAGCAACTTCACTTGCAGCTGATTCGGTTGATGCTGGCTGTTCTGGACTTCTTGTTTCACCAAGTTCCTCTTTATGAGAATCATCCTCTACTTTTTCTGTAGCAACTGCAATTGGAGTTTCATCAGCTGAAACTGGGTTTGCACCAGCTACACTTGCTCCAAATAAGACTGAGCAAGTACCGATGACTACAGAGCAAGTTCCAACGGTAAATTTTCGGATACTATACACTCTTTTTCGATTCCAATGATCTTTTCTCATAAGATCCTCCTTATATTCGTAACCGCTTCCATTTTTGTGTAAGCGCTCTACTTTTCAGTAGTATTTTGCTTCTATTTTATAAAATAATATAAGAAACTTCAATACTGGCAGCATAAAAATCATACTTTTGATTCTTTTTTCTATAATTAGTAGAAAACTTTGAAAATCTGAATGTACATTTAGTGAATGATTTTACTAAAAAAGGCAGTGGGACAGAAATCGATAGACAAAGTCTCGATTTCGTAGTCCCAGCCCCGCGAGGATGATTAGGAGATTTTTGGAGTCTAATACTCAATGAAAATCAAAGAGCAAACTAGGAAGCTAGCCGCAGGTTGCTCAAAGCACTGCTTTGAGGTTGTAGATAGAACTGACGAAGTCAGTAACATATATACGGCAAGGCGACGCTGACGTGGTTTGAAGAGATTTTCGAAGAGTATAAAAGACGAACAGAAAGTTCAATCAGCTACCGCGTCAAAGTTTGATTGCTAATAAAAAGTGAGGTCGGGATCTTTTATCCCAACCTCTTTTACGGTCTATCAAACTAACATTTCCTATTAGATTATTGACTTGTTTTCCCCTTTTCCAGTAGCTTGACCATCTCATTTTTACGTTCTTCTAACTCGGCAATTTGCTGAAGCAAAAGCTCTGAAAAATCACATTCAAGCTCTTCAGTTTCGCCACTATTATACCAATTTAGAGCTACTATATGATTGTCCTTATCAAAGCAGAAAATCACATCTCCATCCCCGATGATAGACAGAAATGGAATATAGTCAACAAACCCTAAATCATGTAATTCCTTGGTTTTTATTCGAATGTCTAAGAAGTCTGGGATGCCATTGGCGATCCCCAAGACCTTGATACCTCGGCAGAAGGTCCAAAAAGGGGCTACATCGTAAGCCTTGGCTCTTGACCATAGCTCTTCCCTGACTTCCATAAAGAGACCTCCCAGAGATGACATGGTGAATTCCCTGAAATCTTCTGGCAGACGAATGCCGTATTGATTTTCAAAATCCTGAACATCTTCTTCCGATGGTTCATTGCCCATGCAGGCGACAACTTGATAAGTTTCCTTATCATAGTGACGAAAATAATCATAAACTTCCTTTAGTGCCATTATTTTAATCCTTTTTTACTCAGAAATATAGACCACAAATCCATCTGGTAAGATGACTTGATGTCCATCTTCAAGCTGGCAATGACTCGCTAAATCAACAGAGTCTCTTTCTAAAACAAAATTCTCAGGAGACTGGTTAAAGATAGCCTGAACTTCTTTCCCTTCGTAGTTCCACGTTAATGCTAGAACATCTGGTTTCACTTCTTGCAAGCTATAGGAACCATGCTGGATCATGCTTGCCACTTCCTTACGGACCTTGATTAATTGCTTTATGAAATTCAGCATATCATTGTCCTCAGAAACACGGTTCCAAGGCATGACACGACGGCAGTCAGGGTCTGGTCCCCCTTTAAGTGCCAGCTCTGTTCCGTAATAGATACAAGGGGTCCCTTTTTGAAGGTAGAGGAAGACAAGGGCTGCCTTGACATGCTGCACATTTCCTTTTGCAGTTGTGAGGATACGCTCTGTATCATGAGAATCTAAAAGGTTAAACATAACTTCAGCAATTTGTTGCTTGTAGTACATAGACTGGCTGTTGATTTCTGAAATAAACTGCTCTGTCTTTTTATGCTGACGCAAGAAATAATTCTTGATACTTTCAGAGAGTGGATAGTTCATAACAGCATGGAACTCGTCTCCTTGTAGCCAAGGTTGTGAGGTATGCCAGATTTCACCTAATATGTACAAATCAGGCTTTTTAGCAAGAACTGCCTTTCTGAAATCTCTCCAGAACTGGTGGTCAATTTCATTTGCAACGTCCAAACGCCAAGCATCGATATCAAAATTTTCAATCCAGTAGGTTGCAACCCTCAAAAGATAGTCTTTGACTTCAGGGTTAGCTGTATTTAACTTAGGCATATAGCTAGCAAAGGCAAAGGTATGATAAGGTAATTCTCTGGCCTTCTTAAGCTTATCCTCAGTAATTGGAAATTCTTGAATATGAAACCAATCTTTATAAGGGGAATTTTCTCCATTCCTTAGAACATCCTGCCATTGGGCTGACTGATCTCCGATATGGTTAAACACTGCATCTAACATGATTTTGATGCCCCGTTTATGGGCTTCCTCGACTAGATTACGAAAGATTTCCTTGTCTCCAAAGTGACGGTCAATTTCAAAATAATCCGTCGTATCGTACTTGTGATTGGTTGTAGCTTCAAAAATCGGACATAGATAAAGTCCAGTGATTCCCAAATCTTTAAGATAGTCTAAATGGTCAATAATCCCTTGCAAATCTCCACCAAAAAAATCATCCCTTTCAGGAGAAATCTCTGCATCCCACGCTCGAGCTCCATCAGGAGTCAAATTAGGATTTCCATTAGCAAAGCGTTCTGGAAAAATCTGGTACCAAACGGTATTTGAAACCCAGCTTGGAACTTGGCAACCATCGATTTCGTGAATGTAAGGAAGTTTAAAGCCATTTCCTTCAGCATCCAAGTTTTCTTGAGTATGTTCTACACAACCCTTATCTCCGTAGAAGACTCCCTGACCTTCCTTATCAAGAAGTTCAAAGAGATACTGAATCCGTGCAAAATCAACCGATACTGTAACCTGCCAATAATCAAACAAGGCGTCTGAGGTTACTTTGGTCATTTCATTCTTAGCTTCATACTTATCCTCAATAAAAATAAAGGGATCACCATAGTGTAGAATGACCTGCTGGACATCATTTTTCTTGGTTCTAATTCGAATATGTAGCTGACCTTCCTTATAAAGATAAGCATACTCTGATTCTGGTCTATGATAAATGGCTGTTAATTCCATGTCTTGTCTCCTAAATAATCATCATCAACAAAAGTGCAAACATTTTCATAATTGCTAGTTCTAGTATACTATTTTAAGATTCGATTTGCAATTTTTATACCAGTTTTACGATAGATATATAGATGGACAAGGGTAAAATTGAGTAGACTCTTTATGAGCTTTAAAAGAGAGTTTCCATGAACCGGAAAACTCTCCATCATTACGAATCAGATGATTAGAATAAATGCTATCTGATATCTTTAATCTTCTAAAATGAAAATTTCTTCAACATGTAGTTGTAGCAACCTTGCAATTTTCATTGCTAGTTCAAGTGTAGGATTGTACTTGTCATTCTCGATAGCAATAATGGTTTGTCGACTAACGCCTAATATTTTTGCCATATCTTCCTGACGTAGTCCTTCAGACTTTCTTAGCTGTTTGATATTATTTTTCATACAGCATTAGTCTTTCTGAAAACAATAAATGCCAATTGCCAAAACTACGATAAGGATAACAACCATCAAAATTACTCCTTGAACAAGTTTATTAGGTTCTTTAAAATCTTCATCACCATCAACCATTTTCTGTTTTATGGCAATTTGTGTAAATCCTTGAACAGAAATAGATAAACATAAAATCAGACATGGTAACATTTCAAGTTCAATGCCTTTTGTAATAGATTGATAAATATTAAATACTGTCCATCCACATAAGCCAAATAGAGCCGTTTTATAACCCCATTCCTCAGAACGTAGCTGAATCGCTCTGTCCATTTCATCCATTTTTCTCATAGTCCTGTTCCTCCAATCTGTCAAAACAATGTCAAGAGCTCTTTACATTTTTTATTATACTCTAAATCGATGAAATGTCAAGATGTTTTAACATTTTTAATTTTTTTATTTTCTTCATCTATTCTAAGAATATTCCTAACTCCAATTTACAGCCTAGTCAATCTGACAAAGGGCAAGTTCTTTTAATCCTATTTTATCTTGACTTCATAAGCTTCGGCTATAGATATACTTTCAGTTATGTTAGACTCGAAGTTTATCCTCTCTTTTCTGCTTTCTTATCTCTATTTATACCTTAAATGAGCTTAATCGTTATAAACTGCCTGTTTATCATGTGGTATTTTTCTACAAATTAGCAACCGAAAAAAATAAAAAGCCATTCCTCAAGGGAACAGCTTTCTCACTTATAATTAAAGGTTTCTCCAGCCAACTTATCGGCTAGCTTGGGAAATAGGGTATAAAACTTATGGGCTAGATTGAGCAAGATTGGGAGATTGAGCTCGCGTTTGTTTTTACCTATGGTCTTAACAATTTTTCTAGCTACTGCATCTGGCTCGAGTAGGAAGCGGTCGACCGACTTGAGATAGGTCCCATCTGGGTCTGCTTGGTCAAAAAATCCTGTACGGATCGGGCCTGGATTAACCGTTGTCACATAGACACCATAGGGCATGAGTTCAAGGCGCAAAGCATTTGAAAAACCAATGGCTGCAAACTTGGTCGCAGAGTATAGACTGGACTTGCTAGTCGCTATCAATCCTGCCATACTGACGATATTGATAATATGGCCTTTTCGAGTCTCCTTCATACGAGCTGCAAGCAAACGTGATAGATTCATGAGAGCAAAGGTGTTAACCTCAAACATTTGATGAATATCTTGATTAGAAATCTTGTCAAAATCCTCAAAAATCCCGTAGCCAGCGTTGTTAATTAAAACATCAATCTTGCCATAACGCTGATAGAGTTCAGCAACTAGTTCTTCTATGGCTTGAGCATCGGTAATATCAATTTCAATCAATTCTGCCTGTGGATGATTTCCGTATAGTTGAGCTAATTTTTCCTTATTTCGACCAAGCAAGATGAGTTGGTCTTGAGGCAAGAGTTTGACCATTTCTTGGGCTAGACCACCACTGGCACCCGTAATGAGAATAGTAGACATACTTTTCCTTTCTCGAGATTCTAGATTTCCACTTCTTCCAAGTCTTTGACCACATGGACATTTTCAAAGACACTAGCAGCGTCTTTCTTGAGCTTGCTGATATCTTTTGAGAGGAAACGGGCACTGATGTGGTTGAGCAAAAGCCGTTTGGCACCTGCTTCTACTGCGACCTGCGCTGCCTGCATGTTAGTTGAGTGACCGTGATTGCGGGCAATTTTCTCATCACCCTTGCCATAAGTTGATTCATGGACAAGGACATCCGCATTGACAGCCAGACGCACACTGGCATCCGTTTTCCGAGTATCACCCAAGATAGTAATAATCTTACCTGGACGTGGAGCTGAGATGTAGTCTGCTGCCTTGATCTCGGTGCCGTCCTCTAATACAACATCCTGACCGTTTTTGATTTTTCCAAAAAGCGGTCCAAATGGTACACCAGCAGCCTTTAGTTTTTCAGCGTCCAAGGTCCCTTCTAGATCCTTTTGCATGACACGATAACCCACACAGAAAATAGTGTGATCCAACTCTTCCGCATACACCGTGAATTTATCTGTTTCAAGAATTTTCCCTAGAGAATCTTGGTCAAACTCATGGAAATGAATCTTATAGGGTAGGCGTGAACCAGAGACACGCAAACTAGTCAAGACAAATGACTTGATGCCTTGGGGACCATAGATTTCCAAATCTGTTTGCTCTTCATTGGCTTGAAAGGCACGACTAGAAAGAAAACCTGGCAAGCCAAAAATATGGTCTCCATGTAGGTGGGTAATAAAGATTTTGCTGACCTTACGTGGTCGAATTGTGGTTTCCAGAATGCGATTTTGCGTTCCTTCTCCACAGTCAAAGAGCCAGACTTCGTTAATCTCGTCCAAGAGTTTCAGGGCGAGACTTGAAACGTTGCGGGCTTTAGAGGGCTGACCAGCCCCCGTTCCTAAAAATTGAATATCCATTCGATACTTTCTAATTAATCAATATATAACATAGCAGTTCTATTTTCCGAGCGGTAATAAAACTTGCCAGAGAAAGATTTAGCTTCTTGTAGTAAATCCTCTTGGCTGTAGCCTTTGAGTCGCTTTCTTCCATCTGCCAAGCTTTCCAAATCTGTCAAAGCTGTGAGATTTTCCACGTTAACAATATCCTCTTCTCCAATCGCCTTCATGTAAATCTTACCAGACTCCACAAAAACTAGCTGATGAGGAAAAATTTGCGCAATCTCAAAGAGTAATTCATCCGTAATTGCTTCCTCATATTCAGAGAAAATACGGCCAAGACCTATACTCTCATAGCAAAAACCAAAAGACTTGCCTGATAGGTTAAGGCGAATAAATGGCTTGCTTTCTTCAGTAAAACTTGGTTCAGTATTATAGAGGTTTAGCTCCTGAGTCAATTCAGCAAAATAATCTGTTGCAGCCTGAGGACTCTTTTTCTGGTAAAGCTCTGCAAAGTAGGCATTCACTACGCTGGGTGGAGGTGTGATAAGGGCTAGTTGCTCCTCTTCAGACCTACCAGCTAAAAGTTGATCCAGATAGACCTTGTCTAGACTTGTATAGCCACCATACTTGAGTGCCAAAGTTTTGATATCAGTCATAAAATTCCTCTAATCTCCATTTGTTTCTATCTGCAATGTAGCCAGTGATGACCTCACAGTCATCTTGGTAGACACGTTCTTCTAGGATAGCGACACTCTCCAAATCATGAATCTTGTAGGACTTAGCAAAAGGCACGCGCAAGGTAAATGCTTCAGAAATTTCCTTAATCTTATCCAACAATAAAGCCTGCAACTGTTCTCGACTATCCTTAGATTTAGCAGAAATCAATGCATATGGCGTTTGAGTAGGCGTAAAGTTCTCCACCAAATCCGCTTTATTATAAAGGGTCAAGCGAGGAATATCCTCCATGTCCAAGTCTTTCATAATTGAAAGAACTGTTTTTTCATGTTCCTCATGGTAAGGATTGCTGGCATCGATAACATGAACTAGAAGGTCCACATGCTTGCTTTCTTCCAAGGTTGACTTGAAACTGGACACCAACTCTGTCGGCAAATCTTGGATAAATCCAACGGTATCTGTCAAGGTTACCTGTAGATTGCCACCAAGATGAATGCTTTTAGTCGTTGCATCTAGAGTTGCAAAAAGCTCATCTGCCTCATACTGGGTCTTGCTAGTCAAGGTGTTCATGATAGTTGACTTACCAGCATTGGTATAGCCAATCAAGCCAATCTTAAAAGTACTTGACTCCAACCGTTTTTCTCGAACTGTCGCTCGATTTTTCTCAACTACCTTGAGTTGACGTTCGATATCTGTAATCTGGTTGCGAACACTACGACGGTTCAGTTCCAACTGGCTTTCACCAGGTCCACGGGAACCAATCCCCCCTGCCTGACGGCTGAGCATAATCCCCTGACCGACTAAACGAGGCAAGAGGTACTTGAGCTGGGCAAGATGAACTTGGAGCTTGCCTTCATGGCTTCGAGCCCTCATGGCAAAGATATCTAAGATTAACTGCATACGGTCAATAACCTTAACACCTAATACTTCCTCTAAATTGACATTTTGTCGAGGTGTCAGACGGTTATTGACGATGACCGTCGTAATTTCTTCTGCGTCCACCATTTGAGCAATTTCTTCCAACTTACCAGAGCCGACAAAGGTTTTAGAGTCGTATTTTTCTCGTTTTTGTCTGTAGCTATCCACTACGACTGCACCAGCTGTCTTAGCCAGACTAGCCAGCTCTTCCATGGAGAGGTCAAAATTATCCATGCCCTGGAGTTCAACACCAACCAGCAGGACTCGCTCCTCTTTTTTCTCCGTTTCAATCATTTAAAAACTCCTCAATCTGGTTTAAAATACGGTCTGTCACACCAGATTCTCCTATTTGATAAAAGATCACCTGCATACGATTACGGAACCAGGTTAGCTGACGCTTAGCAAAACGACGGGTCGCCTGTTTGAGACTGTCACTAGCCTCCTCCAGGCTCTGCTCCCCTCGAAAATAAGGAAAGAGTTCCTTGTAGCCAATCCCTTTAGCAGCCTGCACATCTGGATAATGGTCAAACAGCCACTTGGCTTCGTCTAGAAGTCCAGCTTCAAACATCAGGTCCACTCGATGGTTGATTCGCTCATAGAGTTGACTCCGCTCATCATCCAAGCAAATAATCAGCGGATCATATAAACTTTCTTGATTTTTCAAATCTTGACCGAAATGGGAAATTTCTAAAGCACGCATGGCACGACGACGATTAAACTGGGGAATTTCAAGGCCTGTTTGCTCTACAAGATGGGCTAACTCCTCATCTGAAAAAGGATCTAGACTAGCACGATAAGCTAAAATCTCCTCATGAGGTGTCTCCCCACCTAAATGATATCCTTCTAGCAGACTCTGGATATAAAGTCCTGTCCCACCTGCAATAATAGCGAGCTTACCTCGACTTTGAATATCCTCAATGGCTGCCTTAGCTTCTGAAACAAAATCAAAAGCCGAGTAAGACTCGGTTACTTCTCTCACATCAATCAAGTGATGAGGGACAGTTGCCTGCTCCTCCGGACTTGCCTTGGCTGTCCCAATATCCAGTCCTCGATAGACTTGTTGGCTATCTCCACTAACTACTTCACCATTAAAATGCTTAGCAACTTCAATGGCTAGAGCTGTTTTTCCAACTGCAGTCGGTCCAACAATCACAATTATTTTTGTTTTCATCTTTTTTCCTTGAAAAATTCCCATTTTTTCGTTACTATTATTATATCACAAAAAGGTCAGTCAGAAAAATGCGACCTCTTGAGGTAGCTGGCTGATTTATAAGTTAAAGGAGGAATACTCATGGCTAAAGGATTCGCTAAAGGTCTTGTAACAGGTGTCGCAGGAACTGTTGCTGCAGTTGCAGGTGCAGTATACGCAGTTAAAAAGAAAGTGATCGAACCAGAAGAACAAAAAGCAGCTTTCATCGAAGAAAATCGTAAGAAGGCAGCTCGCCGTCGCGTATCACGTTAATAAACAAAAGAAGTTGGGATTTTTTCTCAACTTCTTTTTTTTCTATTCTTTTATACTTAATAAAAACCAAATAGGAAAAGGAATCTAGCGTAGTTTGAAGAGATTTTCAGAGAGTATTAAATGGCCAAGTCAAACTTCAACTGTGGCTTGACTGGAGCATAGTCAACCAACTCAAAATCCTCTGCTTTAATATCAAAGAAATTAGTCTTATCTGGTACATTCAAGACCAAACGTGGTTGGCAATTTGAAGGCTCACGACGAAGCAATTCCTGAGCTTGTTCAAATTGATTGTCATAGATGTGAAGGTTGTTGATAAAGTAGAAGAATTTCCCAACTTTCCAACCAAAGTGTTTAGCAATCATCATCTGAAGAGCTACATACTGCATGGCATTGATATGATGAGCCACCAGCATATCATTAGAACGCTGGGTCAAGGTTGCATCCAGATAAATTTCCCCATCTACTCGACGGACATCAAACATAGTCTGAAAGGCACAAGGGAGAAGTCCATCTGTCTCCTCAAAAGCCTGATAATCCCAAAGTGAAATGATATTACGACGGTTCCAAGGATTAGCTTCTAACTGTTTGAGAATCTTGTTAATGATGTCGTGCTTTTTAACAACAGCCCCGTAACGCTCACCGATTGTCCCTGTATCTCCTACTTCCCAGTCATTCCAGTAGTGAACATTGTACTTATCATTTAGAACTTCCAAACTATTGGTCTGATCTTGGTAGATCCAAAGCACTTCTTTAATAGCTGATTTGATAGCGATAGGACGCAAGGTTGTGATGGGAAATTCACCCTTGGACAAATCATACTCTGCAAAGGCTCCAGTGATGTACTTGGAGTTAGCAACAGTCCCATCCTTGTACTTTGGACGAGCTTGCTCAGAAAACACACCCTCATTCAGGATTCGCTCGATATTTTCTTTAAAAATCGTATCTGCTTTTGTCATTTACTATCACCTCATTCATTGTCTTAACTAGTATAGCATAAAAAAAGAAAGGAGGAAAATCACTCGCTTACAGAAAGCAATTTTCTCCTTTTTATGTTTATTTATTGCAAGACAAGTGACGCAGCACCAATCACTCCAGCGTCATTTCCTAGAGTTGCAAGAGCTAGTTTAGTTGTTGTGCGAACTTGTGGGAAGGTATTTTCATCATAAACCTTTTGCACACCTTGAAGGAGGAATTCTCCCGCAGCTGATACACCACCACCGATAACGATTGTTGATGGGTTTAGGATTGAACCGATGTTGGCACATGCAATACCCAAGTAACGTGAGAAGTTACGGTAAACGATCAAGGCAAGGTCGTCTCCTTCTTTTGCCAAATCAAAGACAGTTTTAGCTGTTACTTCTTCTCCATCATCAATCAAGCGTTTCAACTCTGCATCGCCTTCGTATTCATCTGCGTAACGACGAGTCAAGTTAACGATACCTGTCGCTGAAGCTACTGTCTCAAGACAGCCTTTTTTACCACAAGTACATGCGATTGGTTGATCAAAGTCAACTGTGATGTGTCCAAGTTCACCAGCAGCACCTGCAACACCGTGAAGCAATTTACCTTCTGCTACGATACCGCCACCAACACCTGTACCAAGTGTCATAAAGACAACATCTGGTTGGTTGTCACCAGCACCCATCCAACGCTCACCAAGAGCTGCCACGTTGGCGTCATTGTCGATAAAGAATGGAATCCCCAAGGCTTTTTCCATTTTTTCTTTGATTGGTTGAAGAGTTTTCCAGTTGAGGTTGTAGGCACCGATAACAGTCCCTTTTTCACGGTCAACCACACCAGGTGACCCCATACCAATTCCACGGAAATCTTCAGCAGACAATCCAAGCAAGCCCAAACGGTGTTGAATAGTTTCAATCATATCGTCTACGATATGGCTTCCTTCATCCAAAATGTTTGTCTTAATAGACCATTTTTCTTGGATTTCTCCTTCTTGCGTTAAAATAGCGAACTTGATAGAAGTTCCACCAAGGTCAATCCCAATAATCTTTTGACTCATCGTCTTCTCCTTATCCTTAATTGAAAATGCTTACAGTACTAGTATAACAAAATCTGCCAATCAGTGCAAAGGTTTGCATTAACTTTCCAGATTTTTTTCTATTCTATGGTTTCCACAAACCAGAAGCATCTACATAATAGCGTCCACCATCCACTCGCTCATTCTTTGCCATTTTGCCATCTGATTTGAGATAGTAATTTCCTTGCCATGCATTACGAGCATAAGATCCATCTGATTTTAAGTAGTACCAAGATTGGTAAGAAGAATCATAGACCCACTCACTCTGAGCCATTTTCCCATTTGACTTGAGGTAATATGCACCTTGCCAAGTATTATGCGCATAAGATCCATCTGATTTGAGGTAATACCAAGCTTTGTAGTAAGAATCATAAAGCCATTCACCCTGAGCCATCTTACCATCTGATTTGAGATAGTAACTTCCTTGCCAAGTATTGCGTGCATAAGAACCATCTGATTTGAGGTAATACCAGGCTTGGTAATAGTTATCGTATACCCACTCATTCTCAGCCATTCTTCCATCTGATTTGAGGTAGTAAGCACCCTGCCATGTGTTCGTTACTGGTTTCCCATTTTCAGAAAAATAGTACCAAGATCCATTCTGACGAACCCAGCCACTTTCAGCTGCTACACTAGGAGCAGGTACTGCACTACTTGGCGCTACACTATCAGGTGCTACATTGTTGTTAGCTTGAGAGGCACTTGTCTTTTTCTTTTTTAACACACCCTTAGGCGCGTTCTTAGACTCACAAGCGATCCCATCATGATCCTTATCTAGAGTAGCAGAATAACCTGGTTCCCCCTTATGAATATCTGCATAACCATTCTCCCAAGCTTCTGTACAGCTCGAAAAATGAATGCTTTCATCCGCCACAACAGGATGTAAAAACAAAGCTAGGGCAGGTAAAGAAGCTAGGCCTAGTTTTAATAAATGACGTTTGTTCATGATTTTCTCCTAAAATTATAATATCAATCTCAATATTATTTTATCAAACTTATTTCAGCAATTCAAGAAAACTTCTAGTTATTTCTGCAAACTCTTTTGGTTTTGCCCTATTTAGGACATGAGGTCCCTCAGGGATGATCTGAAACTGGGAATCTGGCATCAGTTCATGAATACTTTTCATTGAACTAAGATTTGGCTTATCCTGACTACCACAAATTAACAAGCTTGGATAGGGACAATTCCGTGCAATCTCTCTTAAATCAAGTGTTTTTAATTCCTCAGAAACTCCAACCATAAAAGCTTTATCTGCTCCCTGTTTCTCAAATATCCTTTTGGGAAGCAATTTAAATATCAGCAACTGAATGTAAAAAAGGATATTGCCCGCCAGTTTCAATGGACAACCTGACAAAACCAAGGCTTGAAGATTTGGTATATCATAACTTGAAAGCTCCAATGCAAGTGCAGCCCCTAAGGACAAACCGATTAGGACAAAAGGTTCTGTTTCCATTGTTAAGCGCTGATAAATGCGCTCCTTAGCTTCTTGATAGCTAGCAACTCCGGAAGGAAATAACTCTAGGGCTTCAGAGGGATAATCTGCAAGCAACTCTTGCACTTCTTTCCAACTCTCCGCTGACTGACCTAGGCCGTGTAAAAATATTAGTTTCATTTAGTTCTCCTTCAAGGATAACTCATACAAGCCCCTAACTGCATTACAAGCATAAATGACTTCTGCCTGTTTCAAATCTTCTATGGTTAAGATCTTCTCTTCTACCTGCCCGCTTTCAAGTAAATGCTGGCGATAAATCCCTGGTAAAATGCCAAGACTACTAGGCGGGGTATAGAACTTGCTATTCATTTTTAAGACCAGATTACCAATAGAGGTTTCAAGCAATTTTCCATCAGCAGTGTGATAGATGATTTCCTGCTCTCCCACTGTCAAATGTGGTCGGTGTGTCGTCTTAAAGTAGGTAAAGGCCTGCTGCAAATCAGCTTCTTGCAGACAAAGTTTAGCTTGACAAAAAGTTGGACTAAGTGGTGTTAATACTTGTCGATCAATTTCTATTTCTCCAGACTTGCTGAGACTGATTCGCAAACGGTAGTCTTGATGGAGGTCACAAACTTGGCACTCCTTCTCTAGATTTTGTCTCAAAACTTCTTGGTCAAATGGAAAGGCAAAATAACGACTAGCCTTTTGTAGTCTTTCTAGATGTTGCTTTTCAAAGAGCAAGGTTTTCTGGCTGATTTTTCCTGTCGTAATCAGTTGAAAACGAGGCTGTTTTCGGTAAAGAACAGCTGCCTTTTGCTGGACTTCACGGTATTCTGACTCCCAAGTACTATCCCAAGTGATGCCACCACCAACTCCATAGATGGCTTTCCCTTTATGAAGCTGAATGGTTCGAATAGCCACATTGAAAATCCTTCGTCCATTGGGAAGTAAGAGTCCAACAGTTCCACAGTAAACTCCACGCGCTTGTGGTTCCAAGTTCTTGATAATTTCCATAGTCGCTATCTTGGGAGCTCCTGTGATGGAGCCACATGGAAAGAGCGATCGGAAAATTTCAACTAGGTCAGCATCCGGTCGTAACTGACTCTTGATGGTCGAAGTCATCTGCCAAACTGTAGAATACTGTTCCACCTGACATAAACGTTCCACATGCTCACTTCCCACCTCAGACAGACGATTCATATCATTGCGCAAGAGGTCCACTATCATCATATTTTCTGAACGATTTTTGGGATCTTGCTCCAACCAAGCGGCCTCTTTCAAGTCTTCTGCATCAGTCAGACCACGTTTAGTCGTCCCCTTCATAGGACGAGTTGTCAATTCACGATCATTTTGTTCAAAAAAGAGTTCTGGACTCATGGAAATTACTGCCATGTCGTCATGTTCAACATAGGCATTGTAACCTGCTTCCTGCTCTACCACCATACGATTGTAGATAGCAAAAGGATTAGCAGACAACTCCTGCTTGAGTTGAACCGTATAATTGACCTGATAAGTATCGCCCTGTCGTAAATGATGGTGAATCTGAGCAATGGCCTTTTCATAGTCCTCTGCAGATGTTACTTCCTGCCAATTTGAAGGCAAATCCACCTCCTCATAAGTCAGAGGAATGCTAGATTTTTCAACGCTGTCATGAATAGTGAAATAGAGGAGATACTCTCCTAACAAGGGACCCTCGTGAACCACCAACTTCTCCTCAAAAGCTGGCGCAGCCTCATAGCTGACATAACCCACCACATAATAGCCCTGTTCTTGGTAGCTTTCCACTTGAGCTAACAAGTCTGTCACTTCTGCTAAATCTCTGGTTTTTAACTCTTTGATAGGCTGGGTAAAGGTGTATCGCTCACCCAAAGCCCTAAAATCAATCACTGTTTTTCTATGCATATCCTAAGTATACCATAAAAGCCAGACCCCAACAGGAGATCTGGCAATTTTATTCTTTGAGAATGATAAAGTAGATGTGACTTTCTAAGAAAATCTAAAAATAGTAGACTCTTTTATCACTTCAACTTTTATCTATCCTTTAGGAAAAAGTTCGGATGAAAAGGCATCTGTCACCTGCAATAGTTTTTGGAAGACTTTTTTCTTCAGAGCTACTGTATAATTGGCAACTGAGCCTCCATACTTGAAGTTTCGGTAATCCGTTTCTACTGCTTGGTCAAACAAATATTGCAATTTCTCATAAGAATCAATTTGCTGACCATCAATTTCAAAACTATGGATTCCTCGTTTTGCCTTGGTAATAATAGCGTCAAACCAGGCCTTCTTCCATTCTTCCAAGTTCTGGAACTTGCCTTTCGAAACCTTCTGGATAATGAAATCATCGCCAAGGGTGTCACGTCCCTCGCTCAGCGCCTCATCCTTGTATTTATTAGAAGCATATCCTAGGAAACCATTTTCGTAACCATAATAACCCCACATACGGAAGGCATTATGCTTGAAGGAGATGGCTCCAGGAGCTCCCTGACTTGTATTTCCACCGTAGATAGCATCCACCATCTTAACATTGACATAAGCTGTCTTGAGTTCTTCTGGTCGGTAAGTTCCCTGATAATGCCTATTGGTGATGATGTTATTTTTGATTAGATCATCTACAGAATTTAGCTGAGTCTTGGCTTCCTCATCTGTCAATGGACGGACATAGTCCCACTGATTAGGAGCAAGGAGTTTATTGTCCTTGTCCTGATAGCGCATCTGCTTGGTCATCTTGCTGAACCAAGCCTTCTTCAAAGCCAGATCATTCTTAGCGAGAACTCGTTCTCCTTCCAGATAATCTAGAAGCATCAAAGCCTCATTATAACCCTTCATGTAGTGGTCAATCTGCTGACGTGTTTGCAACTTGGTTGGATCTGGATTGTACCATTGATCCCCATCATTTGGTCGCATGTAAGCCATGTTGAGCCCGAGAGCGCCATATTCACCCTGATGGCCTTCCTCAGCCGGTGACTGGAGCATACCCTGAGCATAGGCTTCTACATAGGTTCCTTCACGATGTTTGTATCCCCCCAGATAGACAATACGATCGTTGACGTGCGTTGTCTCATGGGTGTAGACAGACAAGCCATACTCACTCATCATATCTATTTCTACAAAGTGCACAGCATCTCTGGCATTGATATTAGGATAGATAGAGGCATAGGCTCCTAGTTTATTGTCCTTATAGTAGCGACCTGCTGGCCCAAATACTTCACGAATTGGCGCATAGTCTGCCATACCACTAGTATGTCCATAACGCTCTATCCAGCCACGTCCATCAACGCGATAGCCTTCCCAAACTGGTGTAGCTACATTAAAGTCACTCTTAACCATACGGTCTTTGACATCATCAGCGGCAAGACGATACCAAAAGTCCAAGTAAGTCAACTGACGGTCCGCTACTAGATCAATGTCAGCTTTCATCTGGTCTATGGTTTTGCCAGATTTATCAGCTGACCCGAAGGTAATGGTATTGTAGTTGGAAATCAGGAACATCTGTGCCTTCTTGACATTCAACAAAGGCAGAATCATATTGCGATGCAACCAGTTATTCAGATTGTCATAAGCCCGATGCTTCCGATTTGCAATTTCTTGATTCTTCGAAGCTCGCTCTGCTATGTACACATGGCCCTTAGTGGCATTCACAAACCAGTCATTCATATCCTTGTCAGTCGTCAACAACTGTCTGTTGTAGTTTAAGAAGGCATGTAAATCTTCAGATTTTGTATCCTTGGCTAGGACTCTGGCAAAAGTTTCATGAGTCTGATCGCCTTTTAGGTTACTTTCTCTTGAACCGAGTTCAATCAATCGATCCAAGACATCCACATTTTTGCCATAAAAATCTGGTTTAAAAAGCATGAGTTCTTTCAGATTATAATCCGCAAATCGGATACCGTAATAACGATTGAGATAAGCCAGACCAAGCATGATAGCAGACTGATTATCCTGAACTTTTTGCTTCAAGGAAGCCATGCTAGCAGGTGAATCATTCCACTGGTAGTCTAGATTAGTAAGTAACTTATCAACCAGACTTCCCAGCTGCGCTTTGACCTCTGCAAAGCTTTCTTCTAGATACCAATTCTTCACAGCCTCAACCTTCTTATCAAGGCTGGTGGTTTGATCATCTAGGATTCGATAAACCCCATCAGACTGTAAGTCCACTGTTTTCAGGATTGAGGTCAGGTCCTTGGCTAGGGCTGAACGGTCCTTAACCAGCATATCTGGAGTATAAAGTACATCCAAGTCAGCAATCTTGTATTCCTTGATAGCAGTCAAGCCAGAATTTTGCGAGGTGATTTCAAACACATCCTTGGTCTTGTCTGCATAATGAACCATGATATGATCTGCCGCTGACAGGTCCGTCACAAATTCTTGCCCCTTCATAGCAATAACAGAGACGACCTCTTTCTTGGATAGATTGTGATCAAGATCCAGCTTGTTCCCTTGATTAACGATCCATTCTTTATTATAGAAAGGTTGCAATTTTTCAAGGTTGCGATAGGCCTGATCATGGCGACTATCATAATCTTGGATATCCTGATAAGTGTACTCTTTTACACCAGCAATCGTAGGAGAATCAGCACTTGACTTAGCCAGGTAGTAGCTATAGCCTGCTTCAAAGGTTTTCTGAGCATTTCGTTGAATCAAGTCAGTTGCCTCAGCAGTTACCTTGTAGTACTCTTTTCCGTTTATTCTCTCAGTTTGAATAGACTTGATGGCTAAACGGCTAGTCTTATGATCTTTAGAGCTGACCTTGAGATAGTAGTTTTCCAAATTCCTTGGTGCTTCCGTTAAGTACTGAATCTCAGTCTCTCTGCCATTGTCAACCTTGATAAGGCTTGTTTCCTTGATATCTTTTATTTCCAGCTTTTTAAGCTCTAGACGGAGCTTTTGGTCCTCAAGCAGAGTGCTCTCCTCACCCTTACCACGATTAAAGACCATCTTTGTAGATATGGTGTAATCCGTATAAAGTTTTAGATTATCAACTGTTGCTTCCAGCTGATCACTCGTTAAGTCAATGGTCTGATCCTCTAGCCCCTTGGCTTTAATAGTGGCACTAATTTTTGAAACGGAAACACCATCTGCCTTCTCCAAGTTATAACTTAAGCGAGCTGAACGGCCCATCGAATTTCCAGTAATATTTGAAAGAGTTAGGACAGGTTCAGGTTTAATTTCTTCTTTTTCCTTGCTGCCACGGATGATAACCTGATCTTTAGCTTCTGTTAAAATCCGTGTTGTCTCTTTCAGCTCTGAGATACGTTTCCCATCTTTTTCCTCATAGCTGGTAACAATCTCTTTCTCACCATCTTGACCGACTTGCTCGATTCTTGTTTCACCGACAAGCATGTCTGGATCAATCTTTTCCCTAGTTTGTTTAGGAATCAACTCTTTTCGGACTTCAACATGTAGAGTCGGTTTTGCATCTTGAACGAGCGCTTCAGTGGCATTCACACCACCACTATAGCTAGGGAGTTCCTGTTTCAGAGTATCAACTGGGACTGCGCCTCCTTCATACTCTGGCAAGGCTTCAGCTACTGTACCCGAACCATTAACGCCTTCTTCAAATATTGGTTTAGACGGCTCAACTAAAGATTCGCCGGATACCCCACCTGTAAATTCTGGGCGTTCCTGTTTCAAGGTTTCAACTGGGACTACGCCTCCTTCATAATCTGGCAAGGCTTCAGCTACTGTACCCGGACCATTAACGCCTCCTTCAAATATTGGTTTAGACGGCTCAACTAAAGATTCGCCGAATACGCCACCGGTGAAGTCTGGTTTGTCATGGACTTCTGGAAGGCCACTTTGACTGCTAAAGTCGAGTGTATACTCTGGTAAGGTTTCAGCTACTGCTCCAAGGCCATTGACGCCATCCTCAAATGATGGTTTTGTTGGCTCAACTAAGGATTCGCCTGATACACCGCCTGTGAACTCAGGATGTTCCTGTTTCAGAGTGTCAACTGGGACTGCGCCTCCTTCATAATCTGGTAAGGTTTCGGCTACTGTACCTTGACCATTGACGCCTCCTTCAAATGTTGGTTTTGTTGGCTCGACTAGGGATTCGCCGGATACGCCGCCTGTAAAGTCTGGTTTGTCATGGACTTCTGGGATACCACTTTGACTACTCAATTCTGGTGTATACTCTGGCAAGGTTTCAGCTACTGCTCCTGGGCCATTGACTCCACCTTCAAATGTTGGTTTTGTTGGCTCAACCAAGGAGTCACCAGATACGCCACCTGTAAAGTCTGCTTTGTCATGGACTTCTGGGATGCCACTTTGACTGCTAAATTCTGGTGTATACTCTGGTATGGCTTCAGCTACCGTACCTGGGCCATTGATTCCTCCTTCAAATGTTGGTTTTGTTGGTTCAACCAAGGATTCGCCGGATACCCCACCTGTAAAGTCTGCTTTGTCATGGACTTCCGGGACGCCATTTTGACTACTCGAGTCCGGTGTGTACTCTGGTAAGCTTTCTGCTACTGTACCTAGGCCATTGACTCCACCTTCAAATGTTGGTTTTGTTGGCTCAACCAAGGATTCGCCTGATACGCCTCCTGTAAAGCTTGCTTTGTCATGGACTTCTGGGATGCCACTTTGACTGCTAAATTCTGGTGTATACTCTGGTAAGGATTCAGCTACTGCTCCTGGGCCATTGACGCCACCTTCAAATATTGGTTTTGTTGGCTCAACCAAGGATTCGCCTGATACCCCACCTGTAAATTCGGAAATTTCATGAACGGCTGCTTGATTTACTGGCTTTGCAGGAATTTCTGGATTTCCACTAGACGTTAGATTTTGGCCTGTTCCTCTTAAATCCGACTCTAATAAATAACCGACATAGTCATAGCCTTTAATGTCTATAATCCCTTGTGATAAACCATCAGCAGACACAAGGGTTTTAGTCTGATCATAAGCTAGTAAGTCCTTGTGTTCAAAAGCAAATACTTGATAAGGTAGTAATAAACTCTTACCTACAGAAGCAATCAATAACACTCCAACTATCTTAGAAGGTTTTTTCTTGGAAAATAGGAAAACCACCAAACTAGCAGTCAAAAGACCAAGACCAGCCAAGGGGAAGGTGACGGATCCTGTTTGAGGTAAGACGGCTTGTCCCTGCTTGCGATAAACTAGATAATAGCTCTCTTGACTAAGATCTTGTGGCAATTCATGATGAATGAGTTCACGTTCAGCAGCTGTCAACTCCGATTCTGCTAAGTAATGAAAGGAAACTTGCTTGGTTTCATCAGCCTGAACCAGTTTCGGTTCAAGTGTTCCTCCAATGAAGGCAAGTCCAATCAATACCGAGCCCACTCCCATGCTCAGTTTACGAATGGCAAATTTTTGTAGCTTTTTTCTATCTTCCATATCAGCTTCGTTCTTGTCCTTAAAGACATCTCCTTTATTCCGTTTTCATAATCTTATTATAATATTTTGTTGATTTTTTTACAAAATATTTTCGAGATAAATTGATATTTTTTAAATAAAAAAGTGGATCAGCATTGGCTGAACCACATTTTTAGTCTGGTACATATTCCAATATATCACCTGGCTGACACCCCAGTTCTTTACAAATAGCTTCCAGGGTTGAAAAACGGATAGCTTTCACCTTACTTGTTTTCAAAATCAAAAATTTTCAGGAGTGATTCCAACACGTTCGATTAAATTGCCCAATCGCTTCTATAATCCAAATTCTACACTTCTTATGAATTAAAATATATTTCAAGTAAACACTTTTTAATAATCTCAAGATTACTCAACATAATCCAACAAATAGCCATAGCCCTTTTCTTCCATTTGATCCTTAGGAATAAAGCGAATGGACAGACTATTGATACAATAGCGTAGACCTCCCTTGTCCTTAGGTCCATCTGTAAAGACATGTCCTAGGTGAGAATTCCCTGTTCGACTTTTGACTTCCGTTCTGACCATATTGTATGACTTGTCTTCCTTGTAGGTCGCAACATCTGGACTGATAGGCTGGGTAAAACTTGGCCAACCACAGCCCGATTCAAATTTATCTTTCGAAGAAAAGAGAGGTTCGCCAGTCGCAACATCCACATAAAGACCTGCTTCAAATTTATCCCAGTAACGATTTGAAAAGGCACGTTCTGTTTGACCATTTTGTGTCACGGCATACTCCTCTGGAGACAAAAGTTTTTTCAATTCATCGTCGCTCGGTTTTGGATATTGACTTGCATCAATAACAGGATAGGATGCTTGATTGACATTGATATGGCAATAGCCATTAGGGTTTTTCTGGAGATAGTCTTGGTGGTAATCTTCAGCCACGATAAAATTGCTTAAGGCTTCCTTTTCAACCGCTAGAGGTTGGTCGTACTTCTTAGAAACTTGGTCAAAAACTTGATTGATGACTTCTAAATCTTTCTCATCTGTATAGTAGACTCCTGTTCTGTACTGAGTCCCCACATCATTTCCCTGCTTATTCTTACTGATTGGATTGATAATGCGGAAATAATGAAGCAAGATCTCTTTTAGAGAGATTTGATTGGCATCATAGGTCACATGAACAGTCTCAGCATGCCCAGTTTGGCCGATCAATTCATACTGGGTTGTTTCTCCTCTACCATTAGCATAACCAGAGACAGCATCTGTCACACCTGCTACTCGTGAAAAATATTCTTCGACTCCCCAGAAACAACCTCCAGCTAGATAGATTTCATGCAAGTCAGCATCTTTACTTGAATCAGTTTTTTTCTTGGCCTTTTGTCCTTGACTAACTGCTGCCTTCTCGATTTGAGTGGTATCTGTGTAGCTTGCGCTCCTTTTTTCCAAAAGAAATAAAATTCCGATAATAATGCAAATGATGATTCCAATGAATACAATTATTTTTAATTTATCATTCATGATGAGCCTCTAATCTATGCTTTTTAGCGTCTGTAAAATAGTTTCTTTGTCCATAAAACCTGGTTGGGTCTTAACGAGTCTACCTTCCTTATCAATAAAGGCCTGAGTCGGATAAGAACGAACTCCGTAACTCGCCAAAAGTTGTCCCGAAGGGTCTAACAATACTGGTAAATCTTTATAGTCCAAGCCCTGATACCATTTCTTGAAGCCTTCTTCTGCTTGCTCGCCTTTTTGACCAGGAGAAACGACTGTCAAGATTACAAAGTCATCGCCAGCTTCTTTTGCCAGTTCATCGGTATCAGGGAGGCTGGCTAGACAAATAGAACACCATGAAGCCCAAAATTTGAGATAGACCTTTTTGCCTTTGTAATCTGATAGGCGATAGGTTTTACCATCAACTCCCATAAGCTCAAAGTCTGGAACTGCTTCACCTTGTTTTGCCATTTGAGAACTAACTTGCGCATTTTTGTCTCTATTTTGCTTATCAGCTTGGTTCTCCATCTGATTGTTACAAGCCGATAGACAAACCTGACTAGTGCAGACCAATACAGTTGCTTGCCATGTTTTCATCTTCATCACCTTCTTTTTTGTTATATGAATATAGATATTGGCTTTGTAGTTCTATTATATACCTACCTTGCTAAAAATACTTAGAATCTGTTTGGAAAATCAATAATCTTCTTGATTACCAAAAAACTCCCACCTGCTAAGCAGATGAGAGCTTTGGATTATTTAAAGATAGAAGTTTTAAAGCTATCTGTTTGTTGAAGAAGTTTCTTATAAACAGCTTCCTTAAGTTTGGTTACATTATTTGTTGACACAGACTTATTACCATTCTTCTCTGTTTTTAAGGTTGCAGCATCCTTAGCAGCAGCTTCCTTGAACAAGCGAAGAAGATCACTGTAAGATGAAATGCTAGTTCCATTTACTTCAAAGGTTGTCAAACCATTTGTAGCCTTGTCTTTCACTTCTTTATAGTAAGCTTTCTTCCAATCTTCAAGATTGTTGAATTTTCCTTCAGAAATCTTGTTGATAATAAAGTCATCACCTAGGGTGTTCTTACCTGCAGCCTTAGCCTCTTGTTTATACTTATTAGTAGCATAGCCTAGGAAGCCTTTTTCATAGCCGTAGTAACCCCATAATCTGAATGTATTATGTTTAAATGACATTCCTCCAGGAGCACCTTCACTTGTGTTACCACCATAGATACCTGTCATCATAGGGACGTTGACATATGCAGAACTAAAGTCATCTGGTTTATAGATACCATTTCCTGGTCCACGGTTAGTCATAAAGTTGTTATCTACTAGGTCGTTCACGGAATGAAGTTGAATAGCTTTTTCAGTATCATTTAGAGCACGAACATTATCGTATTGGTTCTTAGAGTTTCCTCTCATTTGCTTATCAACTTTCTTGAACCAAGCATTATTCAATTCTTGACTATTTTGTCCAAGAACTGCATCAGCCTCAAGATTGTCTAACATCATCAGAGTATCGTTATAACCTTTCATGTAGTTATCGATAGCTTCACGTGATTTAAGATCATTTGGATTCGTATTATACCATTGGTTACCATCGTTAGGTCTTTCAAATGCCATGTTTAATCCTAGAGCTCCATATTCACCTTGGTGGCCTTGTGTTGCAGGTGATTGAAGCATACCTTGGGCAAAGGCTTCAACATCTGTACCTTCACGACGACCAAAATTACCGAAGTAAACAAGACGGTCATTTAAGTGTGTAGTCTCGTGTGTGAACGCAGAAGCTCCGTATTCGCTAATCATATTAGACATAACGAAAGTTACTTTAGCACGATTATCATTTGGATTATCGTAAATACTTGCATATGCTCCAGCAACAGCTCCATTATCACCGTAGTATTCTCCTACAGGTCCATAGATTTCACGGATTGGGGCATATACTTCCGTACTATTTTTGAATTGGCCATAGCGTTCAGGCCAGCCTGGCCAACCGTGACCCCAAACATAGAATCCTTCCCAAACTGGATAGACGATATCTTTGAACAATCTATTCTTCACATTATCCAAGGCCAATCGATGCCAGAAATCAAGATAATTAATCTGACGTTGTGCGGCTAGATCAATCTCCGGTTTAAGTTTTTCCAAAGTAGTATTGTACTTATTAGCTGTACCATAAGACATCGTATCGTAAGTAGAAATGAGGAACATTTCTGTCTTATCTAGATTCAACAAAGGTAGAATCATTTTTCTATGAAGACCACGAGTCAAATTGTCATAAGCACGATATTTATGTTCGCCAACTCCTGGATTTTGAGAAGCTTTTTCTACTACATAGACCTTATCCTTAGTCGCATCAATGAACCAATCATTCATATTATCGATATTAGTGAATAATCCTCTGTTGTAGTCTAAGAAACCATTTAAATCTCCAGATTTAGTGTATTTCGCTAGAACCTCACCGAAAGCATCGTATGTTCTTGAACCACTGATATTATTCTCTTTAGATCCAATTTCAATTAATCTATCAAGAACATCAACGTTTTTACCATAGAAATCAGGTTTGAATAACATTAATTCTTTAATATTAACATCACCAAATTTAACGCCGTAGTAACGGTTTAAGTATGTTAAACCTAATAATAGGGCAGCTTTATTTTTCTCAACTTTATCAAGAATCATTTGTTGAGCTGCGGGAGAATTATTAAGTTGGTGATCTTCATTTTCAACTAGTTTAGTTACTAATGTATTAAGATTAGCTTTTACATAGTCGAAACTTTCTTCTAAGAATAGATTTTTAATCGCATTTACTTTATTAGGTCCTGTTCTGCCAAGTTTTTGGTAAATTGGATCAGATTGAAGCTCGATAGGGTTTAAGATATTTACGATACCGTTAATTAAAGCACTATGATCTTTTTGAACGATATTAGGTGTATATTTAATACCTAAGTCTGTTACAGTGTATTCTCTAACATTACTTAGACCCTCATCACTAGAAGATAGGTTGAAGTAATCTTTTGTTCCATCAGCATAGTGAACAATAATTTTGTTTGCAACACTTAGATCTGTTACAAAGTTATTATCATTCATTGGAGTAACAGAAATAACTTCTTTAGTATTTAACTTGTGGTTCTTATCTAATTTATTAGCTTGATTAACGATAAAATCTTTGTTATAGAATGGTTGTATTTTTTCAATATTCTTATAAGCAAGTTTATAGTCTGGATTGTAGTCTTGAATAGACTCATAAGCTGCTTCACGGGTGCTTACATTGTTCAACTTGTTCAATTCATAAGATTCACTTATGAATTTATCAGCTGTAATATTGTAACCAGCAACACGCTTATCAGCTTCTTCCTTAGTCAAATGTTTGAGTTTTTTAGGACTCTTGGTATCTTTACCAGTACCATCCTCAGCTGAGCTATAGCCAACTACGCCAAAAAGGTCTTTAATATGTGGGCCACCATCTTCATCGTTAACATCGTTAGAACCAAATATTTCATGACCTTTGATTACTTTAGCATATGTTACGTTATCTTGTACAGCTCCATATGGCCATGTTTTAGAGGCAATACCACCAACGTTTCTAGTATTTTTAACATCAAGGATACCCTTGGCAACAGAATTTGTTAATCTTGCTTTTGTACCTGATTTCCAACTATTTAGCATGTAAGTGACAAATGGCACTAGCATACTTGCATTTGCATTTTGCGCCGTAATAGTCGCATCTACATAGGCTCTATTGACAAAGCCCATATAGTTTGAACCAGCAATGCCACCAACTGTCGAGTTATTTCCTACAGAGTTGATTTTACCAATAAAGGCGACATTTTCAACCTTACCATCTTCATCAATCTTATTGACAATACCTGCAACATCATTGTTACCAGTAACCGAACCAGTCACCTTAACATCTTCAATCAGACCTTTATTTTTAAGGTTAAATCCAACCGTAGCAATTTGATTTTGACCAGAACGATTAATATCTACATTTTCAAAGTTAATGTTCTTAATAGTCCCACCATTAATGACATTGAAGAGGGGATGTTCCAAATTATGGATAGCAAAACGTTTGTCACCATCACTCAATAGTTTACCAGTAAACTCCGAAGTAATGTAAGATTTACCTTGAGGAACAACGTTACGAGCACTCATACTTTGACCCAGTTTAAATTCACCAGCAGGATTTGCCTGAATGGCTTGGATCAATTCTCCAAAGTCGTAGAAAACACCATCCTGACTAGCTTTTGGTTTTTCAATATAGTAGGTATAAGTTTCATTAAAGCGATTATCGACATTACGTTGAACCAAGTTCTCCGCTACTGCTGTTACCTTGTAGACTTGTTTTCCATCAATTGTTGACTCTTCGATTTTTTGAACCGCTAGTAGATTGGTCTTATGGTCATTAGAGGTAACTTTCAGATAATAGTTTGACAAGTCGGTTGGCACTGAAGTCAGTCGAGTTTCATCCATTTCGATTTGATTTTCATATTTGATCAAATCCGTTCTTAGAATATCTTTAATCTCGATTTTCTTTAAATCCAGCCTTAGTGGTTCTTCCGCAAGAACTACTTCTTCATTCCCATTTCCACGATCGTAAACCATCTTAGTCGCAATCTTGTAGTCCTTGTAATACTTCAAGTTTGTAAGATTAGCAGTCAGGTCTCCCTCAGACATATTGACTGTTTGAAGGCTAGTGTCTCCATCTTTCAAAACAACTTCAAGAGATTTAATGGTTACACCTGTTGGTTTGACCAATTGGTAACGAACCTTGGCACTACGCTCTAATTCTTCTTTGTCTATATGAGTGAGAGTCAACGTTGGCTCAGTCAGGATTTGATCACCTTTTTTGATGATACGATCTTGAACTACTTCAACAACTTCCTCTGAAATCGTTGGAGCATCTGCAGTTTTCACTCCTTTAAGAGTCTTATAGACTTTGGTAATCTTTTTCTTACCGTTTTGACCAGCTTGAGCAACAACTTCTGTTCCCTTCGGAAGAGTGCTGTCTACTTCTGTTCTTGTCTCGAAAGGAATTTCTTCAAATGAAACTTCTTCAACTTGACCTTCAATAGCCTTTGTACCACGACTAATTTTTTCGTTTACTGGTGCCGTAACAGTTTCTGTACTCGTGCTGATTGGGTCCCCAACTTTTTGGCCATTGACTGTCTTATAGACACGATGAATCAGCTGACTTCCTGCTTGACCGTTTTGAATCACTGTTTCTTCATCAGTGTAACGAGTATCATCAGCTACATACTCCTTTGTATATGGAACTGCTACTGTTTCAGTTTCTGTAATAGTTGCTTCAGCTACTTTATACTCTGGCAATTCTGGCTGAACTAGGGATTCACCTTGGTGACCTGCTTCTTGGGTTCCTTTGGCACTAATCTCGCCTGTATAAGCTGGGGATTCTGGCTGAACTAGAGATTCACCTTGGTGCCCCTCTTCTTGGGTGCCTTTGGCACTAATCTCACCGGTATAAGCTGGCGTTTCTGGTTGAATTAAGGATTCGCCTTCATGACCTGCTTCTTGGGTGCCTTTAGCTGTGATCTCACCGGTGTAGGCTGGCAACTCTGGTTGAACCAAAGATTCGCCTTCGTGGCCTTCTTCTTGGGTACCTTTGGCTGTAAGCTCGCCTGTATAAGCTGGGACTTCTGGTTGAACTAGGGATTCACCTTCATGACCTTCTTCTTGGGTGCCTTTGGCTGTAAGCTCGCCGGTGTAGGCTGGCAACTCTGGCTGAACCAAAGACTCACCTTGGTGACCTTCTTCTTGGGTGCCTTTGGCACTAATCTCGCTAGTGTAGGCTGGCAACTCTGGTTGAACTAGGGATTCGCCTTCGTGGCCTTTTTCTTGGGTGCCTTTGGCACTAATCTCGCCCGTATAAGCTGGAGCTTCTGGTTGAACTAGGGATTCGCCTTCGTGACCTTCTTCTTGGGTGCCTTTGGCTGTAAGTTCGTCGGTGTAGGCTGGCAACTCTGGTTGAACCAAAGATTCGCCTTCGTGGCCTTCTTCTTGAGTTCCCTTAGCAGTCGTCATTTGCTCTGGTTGGTCTTGGAAGTCTGATGCTTTAAAGTAACCGACGTATTCGTATCCTTCGATTTGAATGACACCTTTTGCCAAGTCCTCTTGACTACTTGCTGCAATCGTTTGATTGAAGGAAACCAAGATTTTATTCTCAAAGGCTTGAGCTGACTGAGGGATAAAGTAACTACCACCTAGAGCTCCGATAAAGAGAAGGCCAAGCATTTTATTGCGGTGTTTTTTAGACATCACCACAACAACCATAGACGCTGTTGCAAAACCAAGAGTTGCCAGTGCCAGCTCCTTGCTTCCAGTGTTTGGCAATTGTTGAGAATTCACTTCCTTCTTTCTGTAAACAAGATAGACAACATCATCTTGCTTTAAATCAGAAGGGAGTTCGTGATGGATCAAAGCTTTTTCTGCTTCTGTCAATTCTTGTTCAGCCAAATAACGGTAATGAACTTGGTTGGGTGTTACCACTTCGTTAGCTGAAACAGTTTCAACTAAAAAGTTATTTGCCCCCAAAAGAAATGTCCCGATAACCGCAGAACCGACACCAACCGAGAACTTCCGAATAGAGTATTTAATGACTCTCTCAAACTGCATTTTTCTAGTATTCATTTTATATCTTCCTAATATGATCTATTGGATATTGAGCACGCGCTCCTCCAATGAGTTTTGGTCGACTAGCAAGTGCCGTTACATGAGCCTGACCAATCTCTCTTAAAACTGGTCGAATGGGTACCTGAACATGTTTGATATGCATACCGATAGCTGTATCACCAATGTCCAGACCAGCATCTGCCCTGATAAATTCGACCTCCACGGGATCCTTCATATAGCGGAAGGCGGCCAATTGACCAGAACCTCCTGCATGTAAGGTCGGGAGTACACTCACAATCTCCAACTGATGTTTTATAGCTACTTCTCGTTCCACAACTAAAGCCCGATTGACATGTTCACAACCTTGAACAGCCAGGTGAATTCCCTTAGCCGTCAACAGTTCCAACATAGTCTTGACAATAAGTTCACCGATTTCCTGACTCGAATCTTTTCCGATGTGTCCTCCCAGCACTTCACTCGAAGACAAACCCAAGACAAATAGTGCTCCCTCCTGTAAAGAAGCCTTGTCTAAAACATCTTCAAGTATCTGCTGTGTTTCTGTTTGAATCCGTCTTTGGTCCATATTTCACCTCGCTTTTTTTCATTCTATCATATCGTTTTTCATCAATTTTAGCAAGATTGGAAGGCATAGGAATACCATTTGCTAGGATTCAAAAACTATATGAGGGCTCTTTTTAAAAACTGATTCAAATTCATCTAGTTTCAAATATAAGATAAATTATACTTTGGAAACAAAAAAAATATAATAGTTTAGTAAAATCGTTGATATACCAACATTTACACCTAAAAGATTTGTCTGTCAATTCGATTATAAGCTACCGAAAAGCAACTTCTACCATTCTACCCCATTTCTTCTATTAAAGCTACTACTTTGCTTATTTTTTAGCCACTTTTTCGTCCATGTAGATTTAGATAATGATTCAGAAAATTTTCATGAAATTATGCTAAAATTTTAATTTTATCCTCAAATTATAATATGTCAGTTTTTTGAATACAAACTGTATCCAATATTTTTAAAAACTAGATTTTACAGAGAAGATAACAAAAGGCGGTGGGACAGAAATCGATAGACAAAGTCTCGATTTCGTAGCCCCAGCCCCGCGAGGATGATTAGGAGCTTTTTGGAGTCTAAAAGACGAACAAAAAGTTCAATCAGCTACCGCGTCAAAGTATGATTGCTAATAAAAAGTGAGGTCGGGATCTTTTATCCCAACCTCTTTTTCTAGATTAAACTTTTTGGAGTCCTTGGACAGCATCATGATTGATGAGTAGTTGCCCATATTCTTGGAGGACAGAACGACTGATATCACTATCATCCGCAAATTCTCGCATACGAGCCAACAACCAAGCTGGATAAAGGCTAGGTTGATCTTCTACATCAACTAAGACTGTCAAATAGTACTGATCATTCATCTTATAGAGTTCTGAAGTTTCCATTTGGTAGTCAACCGTTTGGGCAAAAGAAACCAAACTAGATAAATCGTCAAAACGTAAGATGTAGTAGATATAAGGCTCTCTTTTTCCTTCTTCTACTTCGAGGGCTTCATCAAGCGCTGCTTCTTCTTCCTTTTCAACCTGCTCTAAAGATTGAATAGCTTCAATATCATCTTTAGTTTTTTCTGCCATGGTTTTCTCCAAGGTTTTTAAAAACTCATCTGGAGACATTTTAGCCAACTCATCCATATCAGGAAGATCTGCCAAATCGTCAAAATCTAAATTCTGGTCGATCTTAGATTTTGTCACAAAAACATCAACCTTGTCTGGCTTAGGTGTTACTCGGAAGCTGAGCATACCTGTATCCAAGAAGCTATCTGGCATCTCTAGCTCATCCAAGATTGCATAGAAAAATTCTTCTGTTTTCTCTTGTGGAACGAGAAAGTCTGCGATTTCCATCCCTCGATCCATCAAATCCTCTAAAGACATGGTGATCTTTAATGTCGTATCACTGATTTGTTTCATTTTCATAGTTCGTAACCTCATACTTTCAGTTCTATCTATTATACAAGATTTCACAGATTTTATCAAAAGAATGGCGTTGGAATGTGATATAATACTAGTATCTATTTTAGAATATAAGAAAGAAAATTTCATGAAAAATATTAAAGTAAATGCTTTGGCTAGCTTGCTGGTCAATATCTTAAATATCGTTTTTCCTTTGATTACTAATCCCTATCTAACACGGATTCTTAGTAAATCCAATTACGGTTACTTCAACACTGCCAACACCTGGGCAAGCTTTGTCATTCCACTTGCTGCCTTTGGGATTTACAATTATGGGATTCGAGCTATCAGTAAGGTTAAGGATGATAAGAATAAGATCAATTATGTCTTTTCTAAGTTATTCTATATTTCCCTGATTACTTCAATTCTGACAACAGCTATCTATTTCCTCTTTATTCACTTTGATACCAGTATTGTCAATCTAAAAATCCTTTACTACATCCTTGGCATCCAAGCTCTCTTCCAATTTCTGAATATCGAGTGGATGAATGAAGCCTACGAGAATTATTCCTTTATCCTTTATAAAACACTGATTATTCGGATTGGAATGTTGGTGGCTATCTTTGCCTTCGTCAAGACACCTGATGACATCGTTCCTTATGCTTGCATCATGAGTGCGACAACTATCATCAACTATCTACTCAGCTTCCTCTGGATTAAACGAGAGGTCTCCTTTGTTAAGATTGAGTTCATCGAACTTCTCAAGTCATCTAAACCACTCTTAACCATGCTCCTTCTGGCAAATGCTAATATGCTCTATACCTTGCTGGATCGTATGTTCATCACTAAAGGACCTGATGAGAATTTCATCTCTTACTACACCATCGCCTCCAGTATCGTTATGCTGATTGCTAGTGTTCTTAGTGGCGCTATCAACGTCAGTATCCCACGACTTGGTTATTATCTAGGAAAAAAAGATTTTACTTCTTATAAAAATTTGGTCAATCAGGGTGCATCACTGTTTTACTTCCTCATGGTCCCTACCAGTATTGGTATTATGGTTTTAGGAACCTATGCTACAGTTATCTACTCTTCTGAGAAGTATCTAGAAGCAGGAATCGTAACGAGTGTCTTTGCCTTTCGTACCATTATCTGGGCTATCGAATTAATCCTTGGAAAACAGATTATCTTTATTAATGACCATGAAAATCGTTTGACCGCCTTCTACTTTATCGGTGGCGGTGTCAATGTCATTCTAAACTCTCTACTCCTTTTTAACAATATCTATACTCCAGCATACTACATTGGGACAACCATTATAGCTGAATCAATTGTAGTTCTGCTAGAAATTCGCTTTATTCAGAAGCATAAACTATTGGATTTGAGAGAGATTTTTACAACCTTGGCTCGCTACACAATCGTGTCACTCGGTTTCATCCCAATTTATTATGTTTTTAAAATCCTCTTCCAAGTTTATAGCTATGAAGTTACGATGAAGATGATTAGCATGGTTCTATGCACAATTGTTGCTTGCGGCATCTATTACGCTATCACACTCTTTATTATCAAAGATAAAACACTTCATTATGCGCTTGACTTAGTTCGTGCTAAGATTAAAAGAGGATAGAGGTCTTTATCCTTCTCAAAAATATTCAAATCAAATATGATACAACAAAAAGAAGACTCGCAAAGTCTTCTTTTTCTATGCATCCAATAGCATCATGGACAATACATACTCACTCAATGAACATGTTAAACTAAACTAGGTCAAGGCTAGACTAACCTAGCTTTAAAAAATTAGAAAGAATATCACTTACAAATCTACTGTTAGTACCTGCCCAGCTCTCACGACTTGCTCACCTGCAATGTAGACATCATCAACATCACTCGATTTGACAGCATAAACTAAGTGAGAAAGCATGTTTTCTTGAGGTTGGAGATGGATTTTTCCTTGGGGCTGGATGACGAGAAAATCTGCTTGCTTGCCAACTTCTAGACTACCAATCTCATCTTCCATTCCCAACACCTTAGCTCCTTCAATGGTCAGGGCCTTGAGGGCAGTTTCGATTGGAAATTGGCTGGCATCACCACTCTTCATTTTCTGTAAAAGGGCTGCCGTGCGTCCTTCCTCAAACATATCGAGGTTATTGTTAGAAGCAACTGAGTCAGTCGCAATACCAACTGCTACTCCTGCCATTTGAAGTTGGACGATTGCTGCAATTCCTGAGGCTAGTTTGAGATTGCTGATAGGATTGTGGGCGATAGCGACTTGCGAATCTGCCAAACGGGTAATTTCTGCTTCATTTAGCTCCACACCATGGGCAAAGACAGCTTGATGGTCTAAATAGCCAAGCTCATCTAGGAAGGCTATTGGACGTTTACCATAATGCTTCAGGATAATCCCTGACTCTTCTTTTGTTTCTGCAACGTGGATATGAAGTGGAATATCTTCTTTTTTTGCTAGGTTCAAGCTAGCCTCTAACAATTCTCGACTACAACTGTAGGGTGAATGAGGAGCCACCATAACCTTAAAATTTGGGTCTTGATAGCCTTTGATTGTCTCGATAACAGCTCGAGTTTTGGCTATAGTCTCATCAGTCGTCTCCATGTCTGAAGAAAAGAGAGTCGGAGAAAAATAGCAACGCATCTTAGACGCCTTGATCGCTTCATAAATCTTCTCTATCTCTACTCCATTGGGATTATACATATCATTGAAAGTTGTCGTTCCTGATTGGAGCATCTCTGTCAGAGCCTCTTTGACAGCCTTTGTGGTCATCTCTGGTGTGAACTCTGCTTCTGCCGGCCAGATATAATCCTCTAGCCATTCGTGGAGATTGCTATCGTCACGAATCCCTCTCAAGCCTGTCATGGCAGAGTGAGTATGGCAGTTAACCAAACCAGGCATGATCCAAGCACCCTGATAATCTATGATTTGTTCTGCTTGCTTGAGAATTTCTTGATTTTCCTGACCAACATAGACGATTTGAGAATTTTCAAGAGCCAAGATACCATCCAAATAGACGTGGAAATCTTGGTCACAAGTCACGATATTTACATGCTGAAAGACTTTCATCAATAGGCTCCTTTTCTAAATTATACTCTTCGAAAATCTCTTCAAACCGCGTCAACGTCGCCTTGCCGTATGTGTAGGATACTGACTACGTCATTTCCATCTACAACCTCAAAACAGTGTTTTGAGCAACCTGCGGCTAGTTTCCTAGTTTGCTCTTTGATTTTCATTGAGTATTAGCTTTCATACCAGATAATTTTTCTAGCTATTGTAACAAAAAAGTCACCTGAAGGCAACTTTTCTTGTTTGTTCATTGGCATTATAATGGCTTTCCCATTTATTCTGGGCTAAAAGCTGCTGCTTGCTGCATTTGATAGTATTTGCCTTTTCTCGTCATGAGTTCCTCATGATTGCCATATTCGACAATATCTCCATCGACCAAGACAAGAATCAAATCCGCATCTTGAATGGTCGATAAACGGTGGGCAATGATAAAGCTTGTCCGCCCTTTCATGAGTTTGGCAAAGGCGTCCTGAACCAGCACCTCTGTCCGGGTATCGATGGATGAAGTCGCCTCGTCTAAGATCAGAATCTTAGGAATGGCTAGAAAAACGCGGGCAATGGTTAAAAGCTGAGCCTGACCAACAGACAAGGATTCCCCTGCATTTTCAAGCTTGGTATCATATCCCTGGGGCAATTGTTGGATAAAGAAATCCGCATTTGCTGCCTTGGCTGCTGCAATGACCTGCTCTCGGCTAGCATCAGGATTTCCAAAGGCAATATTGTCATGAATGGTTCCCTGCTTGAGCCAAGTTTCTTGAAGCACCATTCCAAACTGCTGTCGAAGAGATGCTCTAGTATAGTCATAAATAGAATGACCATCTAGCAAGATATCTCCTGAATTAATAGGATAAAAACGCATGAGGAGATTGATGAGGGTTGATTTCCCTGCACCCGTTGGTCCAACGATAGCAACCTTACTACCAACTGGAATATCAATAGACAGATCCTTAATCAAGATCTTTTCAGGATTGTAACCAAAAGAAACATGTTTAAAGGAAATAGCACCCTTGACTTGTTCACTTGTCAATTCTTCCTGACCAGTTTCTGTAATCTCCAGACTTTCTAACACAGCATAAACACGTTCTGCACAAGCTAAGGCGCTTTGCAACTCGGCTAAGACTGATGAAATATCGTTAAAAGGCTTGGTGTACTGCTGCACATAGTTCAAAAAGGTCACTAAACGCCCAACCGTCAAAGTAGAACCCGCCATGATACGCAAGGCTCCAACACCAGCTAGTAGGGCATAAATGAGGGCATTGACAAAACGGGTGGAAGGATTGACTGTCGATGAATAAAAGATAGCCGACTGAGAATAACCTGCGTAGTTGTCATTTGCCTCATGAAGTCTCTCGATAAATTCTTCCTGAGCATTGAAGGACTGGATAATGTTCTGTTGGGTGAGCGATTCTTCTATCAACTGAGTCTGAATCCCCCTAGTCTCTGTCTGTTTTTGAAAGAGATGGTAGGATTTCTTAGCGATAAAGCGTGAAATGACCATAGACAGAGGTGTTAAGAGCAGAACCAAGAGAGTCATCAATAGATGGATTTGGAGCATAGCAAGGATGCTGACCAAAATCATCAAAACTCCTATGAAAAATTGGTTGAAAATCATATTCAGACCCGCTGCCAACTGCTCGATATCTGTCGTTACACGGCTGACCATTTCTCCACTACCTTGTCTATCTACAAGGGCAATCGGAAGACGATGGAGCTTTTCAATGATTTTTTCGCGTAAATCTCTGGTATAGGAGAAAATGAGGCGGTTGTATAGGAGGGGATTGGCCCATTGTACCAGCGTATTTCCTATGACCACCAAAGTCATCTGGAGGAAAATCTGCCAAAATAGCTGGGATGAACCATCGACTAGGACTTGATCAATCACCTGTCCTATCAAGATTGGTAGATAGATTGATAGGGCTACCTGAGCAATAGTACCCAAGAAAGCCAGGAAAAGAAGGACGGGATGGCCAGCTAAATCTTTTGCTAATCGTTTAAGGGTTTGACTTGCATGTTTGCCTTTCATTCTAGTCCTCCTTTCCATGTTGGGATGCATTGATTTCACGATAGACTTGGCTAGTCTCCATCAATTCCTCATGATTTCTAAGTGCTAATTGCTCCCCTTTCTCTAAAAGAAGAATTTGATCAGCAATCTTCAAGGTTGAAGTCCGTTGGGAAATCAAGATTAAGCTCGTATTTGGCAAGTTCTCCTGAATGGCCTTTAGAAGACTGGACTCGGTGATGGTATCAAGGGCTGAAGTCGCATCATCCAAGATGAGAAATGGTGCTTGATGCAAGACTGCTCGGGCAATAGATAAACGTTGCTTTTGCCCACCTGAGAAATTACGACCGCCTGCTTGGACTTCTGCATCCAGATGACCTTCTTTTTCACTGACAAAGTCCTTGGCCTGAGCAATTTCCAAAGCCTGCCAGAGTTCTTGGTCAGAGACAAGCTCTTCCATACCCAAAATCAAATTGGAACGAATCGTCCCTTTAAAAAGTTCAACCTTTTGAGGGACATAGGCCATCCAAGAACGCCATTCAGAAAGATCGCGAGGACTACGTCCATCTCGATAAAGGGAAATGCTTCCCTTATCTACCGGATAGAGGCCAAGTAGGACCTGCACTAAGGTTGACTTACCAGAACCAGTCCCTCCGATGATCCCAAGAATCTCCCCTTGTTGCATATCAAAAGAAATATCTCTGAGAGAAGGTTGGGCAGCATCTGGGTAGGTAAAGCTCAAGTGATGAACATGTAAAACTCGATTCCCAGACACCTTCCCCGCCTGAATCTCAGAATGAATATCTTCAGGTTCTTCAGTGAAGACTTCCTCAATACGCTTAGCTGATATATAGGACTGGTTGAGTGAATTAATGAGCATGGCTAGTTTAATCAACTCTACCAAGATCTGTAAGAGATAGTTGATTAGGGCAATCAAGGCACCCTGACTGAACCAGCCTCCCTGGATAGAAATATAGCCATTCCAGATAATCACCAGCAAAGTTCCGTTGACGATCAAATAGGTCAAGGGGGTCAAGAGACTAGACCAGTAGCCTGTTTTCATTTGGATAGCCATATAGACTTGGTTTAGTACTTGAAAATGTTCGATTTCTCGTTTTTCTTGGCCAAAAGCACGAATCACACGCATACCTTGTATCTGTTGGCGCGTTTCCTGAACCAGCTGGTCAGTTTTCTTTCTCAAACTACTGTAGAGAGGATTGACCAAGCGTGATAAAACGACAATGACAAGGGTCAAAATGGCAACCATGACCAAGAACCAGAAGGTCAATTCAGGCGAGAGGCGATAAGCCATGAAAATGGCACCAAAAACAATAATAGGCGCTCTTAAAAAGAGGCGTAAGAATTGATTAATCCCTGTCTGAATCTGATAGGTATCTGAAGTCAAACGCGTCACCAAACTCGAAGTCGTCAAACGGTCTCTACTATCCTTGGGCAAGGAGAGAATATGACGATAGAGGTCATTGGTCAACTCCTTGGCAAATCCTACTGCTGCCTTGGCTGAGTAAAACTGAGCAACCAAAGCTACCAGAACACCGATAACTGCAAACACAAAGAGGAGTCCCATTTGCATCCACAGATGGCCCTGATCTTTTTGAGGGATAGATTGGTCAACAATACCTGCTATCACCATGGGAACCAAGAGTTCAAAAACAGCTTCTAGCAGCTTAAACAAGGGTGCTAGGAAAGACTCCTTGAGGTAGGGTTTAAAGTAAGAAAGTAATTGTTTCATGTGTCCCTTCTATTTCCAAAATGAAGAAGGTGGAAAAACCACCATCTTTTTACTTATTCAAATATGGAAGCAGGTAGCCGTAGCCAGCCCCTTCCATTTCATCCTTAGCAATGAATCGTAAAGAGGCAGAATTGATACAATAGCGTAAACCACCTAGTTCCTGAGGTCCATCTGTAAAGACATGTCCCAAGTGAGCATTACCCGAACGTGAACGGACTTCAATTCGCTCCATACCATGACTCAAGTCTTGATAGTAATGGATAAGCTCTTTAGAGATTGGTCGGCTAAAACTTGGCCAACCACAGCCTGAAGCAAACTTATCCTTGGCAAAGAAGAGGGGCTCACCAGTCGTGATATCAACATAAATCCCTTCCTCAAAAGCTTGGTCATAAGCATTAGTAAAGGGAGCTTCCGTCGCAGCTTCTTGCGTAACTCGGTAGGACTCTTCTGACAAACTTTCTCGTAAAACTGCCTGACTAGGCTTTTCATAGTTAGCAGCGTCTATCAGTGGTTTCTCTGCATCTTTCACATCGATATGGCAATAGCCACCAGGATTTTTCTTGAGATAGTCTTGGTGATAGTCCTCAGCCAGGATATAGTGGCGAAGCTTCTCCACTTCCACTGCAATTTTACGACCTATGAGGAGTTCTTGTTCGCGAACTACTGTATTGATCGTTGGTAGATCAGCTTCATCTAGGTAATAAATCCCTGTGCGGTATTGACGACCACGGTCATTCCCTTGTTGGTTGACAGAAAGGGGATCGATAACTCGGAAATAATAGAGTAAAATCTCACGAAGCGAGACTGCCATTTCATCATAAATAACTTGCACAGTCTCAGCATGATCTGTTTCTTTAATCAATTGATAATTGGTGGTTTCTACATGACCATTGGCATAACCAACACTAGTTTGCAACACTCCAGAAATACGGGAAAAGTATTCCTCTAAGCCCCAAAAACAACCACCTGCTAGATATATTTCTGCCATTTCAAATCCTCCTTGACCGTCTATCGGTCGATAAACACGGGAAACATTTCATACTCTTCGAAAATCTCTTCAAACCACGTCAGCTTCGCCTTGCCGTAGATATATGTAACTGACATCGTCAGTCTTATCTACAACCTCAAAGCAGTGCTTTGAGCAACCTGCAGCTCGCTTCCTAGTTTGCTCTTTGATTTTCATTGAGTATCAGTTCCCATGTTTCATTTTCAAAAAAAGGACAGGAAGCCTCTAATAGAGAGTTTCCCCATCCCATTGCTATGTTTATTTTGCTTCGACGCGAACGCCTTGTGTATCTACTTGCAAATCATGAAGTTTGCCTTTGAACGGTTGCTTTTCAAGCTCAGCCTTAATTTTAGGCATCTTATCAGGCTCAGCTAGAACCATGACAGTAGGCCCAGCACCAGACAAGTAGGTCGCATAAGCACCGTTTCTCTTAGCAACTTTCTTGATCGTCGCAAATTCTCTCACCAGTTCTTGACGGTAACGCTCATGGAAGAGATCACTCTCAATAGCTTGTCCTGCTTTGACCATGTCTCCAGTCAGCAAGGCTGCAATCGCTACATTGGCGATAGAACTTGCTGCAACAGCTTCTTTATAAGAAAGTTTCTTAGGCAAGACACCACGACTATCTCGAGTACGCAATTCATAATTTGGAATGTAGGCTAGAAAGGCACACTCTGGAAAAGGTGCCACTACTGCTGAAACCTGACCCTCGACTGAGCTTGCAATGACTAGATTTCCATAGATAGCAGGTGCAACATTATCAGGATGTCCTTCAATCTTAGTCGCCAATTGCAACTTATCGTGATCCGTTAATTTTAGGTTCCCTAATTGATTTGCCAACTCAATTCCTGCAACGATGACTGAACTAGAAGAACCAAGTCCACGCGCAAGTGGAATATCACTGATCATTTTCAGACGTCTTGGTTGTAGGTCTGGAACAATTTGTAAAGCAATCTTCAGCAAAAGATTACGTTCATCACGTGGAATCCATTTGCCTAGTTGATGCTCAATCATCCATTCTTCACGTTCCTCACAAACCTGAATTTCTAGATACTTGGTTACAGCTACACCAACAGAGTCAAAACCAGGACCCACATTGGCACTTGTAGCAGGTACAATAATCTTCATCTTAGTCTCCTAAAACCTTGAAGGTATTGAGAAGTTCAAATTCAGCTACACCCTTCAAAGAGTCTGTAATATTTTCAAGTTGCGCCTTGTTGATCTTATGGCTGATGATGACAACACGAGCCTTGCCTTCTTGCTTACCATCTTGAAGGATTTGCTTGAAGGAAATATCTTCCGCATTAAAGAGCTCTGCCAATTTCAAGACTTGCCCTTTTGAATCTGGAGCCAGGATTGAGAAATAGTAGTTGGCTTTGACATCTTCTGGCTGAGCCAAAACAAGGTCACGATGGTATTCGTTAAAGGCTTTGCCAATGGTGCCGTCATTCAAACGACGAACGATACGAGCAATATCAGCTACAACACTTGTTGCAGTTGGTTTTTGACCTGCACCTGGTCCATAGTACATAGACTCGCCGATACCGATAGATTCCACAAAGACCGCATTCATAACACCGTTAACACTTGCAAGTGGATGAGCTTTAGGAAGGAAGGTTGGAGTAACCTCAGCAGCAATTCCAGAAGCTGTTTCTTCGATAGAACCTACTAATTTAACCACGTACCCAAGATCTTGGGCAACTGCCACATCTTCTGGAGTGATATTGCGGATTCCTTGATGGGCAACATCTTCAAACTTGACATTCATCCCAAAGGCGAACTGACTGAGGATGACCATCTTGTAAGCTGCATCAATCCCATCAACGTCATTGGTAGGGTCGCTTTCAGCAAAACCAAGTCGTTGGGCTTCTGCCAAAGCATCTTCATAAGACCAGCCTTCTTCTACCATTTTGGTCATCATGAAGTTAGATGTTCCATTGACAACACCAAGAACACGAGTGATTTTGTCTGATGCTAGTGAGTTAACCAAGGTACGAAGGATTGGAATTCCTCCCGCAACAGCTGCTTCATAATAAAGAGCAACATTATGAGCTTTGGCAATCTCAAGCAATTCTGCACCATGAACAGCCAAAAGGTCCTTGTTGGCTGTAACGACATGTTTCCCTGCTTCTAAGGCACGAGTGATAAATGTTTTTGCCGGTTCGATACGTCCCATCAACTCAACAACAATCGCGATGTCTTTATCTGACAAAATTTCGTCAATATTTGTTACAAAATTAAAATCATTTCCTGCTTCAAGCAAGCGTGCTTTCTCTTCATCGTCTTTGACCAAAACTTTGGCTACTTCAATTTCTGAATGTGCTGCTTGAACAATTTTTTCTCCATTTTCCTTTAGCAAGAATGGTACGCCACTGGCTACTGTACCAAATCCAAGTAAAGCAATTTTAACTGACATGTTTGTCTCCTTGAAATTTTCTAATAGTCCTATTATACCAAAATTGTGAGAAAATTCCTACCATTCTGAACTAAAAATAGGAGCGCAAAATCATAAAAAAGCCTGCCCTGATACAATTTAGGACAGACGCTATTTTCAATCTATTTCACAAAGACCATTTCCTTGTCACTCGACAGGTCGTCTCGATAGGTAAAACCTGCAAAACTGAGCTTTTTAATATCTTCTACCGAGGTTACTTGATTTTCCATCAGGGCTGTTAAAAAGGCTCCTCGGGCTTTTTTTGAAATGGTTGAGTGGACTTTAAGTTTTCCATCTCTGTCTTCCATAAACTTAAAGGTCACCATTTTTTCACGGATATCTTTTGGAAAGACAGTTTCAAATTCCGAAGACAAGAGTGAAAAGATTAGTTCTTCACCCTTCACCGACTCTTCATAAGCTGAATGCCAGTGACTTTTCAGGCTTTTCCCAGCAATTTTAAGCTTCATCAAAAAGTCCAGTCTGTGAGGCGCAATCGGTTCAAAGGCTGGAATCACACCATAGAGAGCTGACGTTATCATGAGGTGTTTCTCCAGATAGGCTTGTTCAGCCTTGGTTAGATTGTCCCGTTTGATGTTGCGATACATGAGCCCATCAAAGAGGTGCAAGGCTGGATAGTTTGTCGCAGTTCCATTTTTCAAGGCCTGGATATGTTCATACTCCTCTTGCGCTTTTTCGGCAGATATTTTGTAAAAGTTCTCCAGCTCTTGGGCAGAATATGTCGCTAATGCATCCACTACAGCCTGACTTTCAGGACGCAAGGGATTTGCTTCAAAACTAGGAACATTTGTATTCATTTCTTTTGCAGTTGGGATTAGAATTTTCATAGTCTTAGTGTAGCATATTTTTCTAGGAGCACCAAGGATTTGAGCCTAAAAACCTCGGTGAATACCGAGGCTTCTTTCCTTATTTTGGCAATCCTAACCAGATTGCAAAGAGAACTAGTGCTGTCCCAAGGCAGCTTGTCAAGATAGATGAAAGAGTAACCTTTTTCTCCTTTAGATGAGAAAATCCTATCTTCAAAGCGAAAAGACCAAGCAACATCGAACCAATCATCAGATAAAATCCCATTTGACTGTCCTCCATTTATTATTCTTTCATTTATTATCACAAATTTCAAACAAGAGTGCAAGAAAAACGAGGTTGTTTCCTTAAGCTTGAAGGATGGACCCTGATCTAGGATACAAGGCCTATATGATAATCCCTTCCAAATGATCCAATTCATGCTGACAAATCTGAGCAGGAAATCCTGTCAGGGTAATGGTTTGCTCTTGCCAATGGATATCTCTGTAGCTTACTGTAATCTTCTCATACCGAGTTGTCGGTCTGACACCTGTCAAAGACAAACATCCTTCCTCCGTTTCATATGGCCCTTCAAAGGATTGAAGAACTGGATTAAACATAACCATGGGAATCATGCCGATATTAAAAATAATGACGCGTTTTTGTACCCCAATCATATTGGCCGCTAGTCCAACACAGGTTTCTCGGTTAGCCAATAGGGTGTCCTGCAAATCCTTTGCTATGGGTAAATCTTCCTGACCAGCAGGCTGGGATATCTGCGATAAAAACATCATATCTTTTACAATTTTCTTTTCCAAGATTCTTTCCTCCATGCGATATCATTCTCCTTGATTATAGCACAAAATCTTTGTCAGTTTACCTTTATATACAAACAAAAAGCCATCCGAAGATGACTTTTCATAATTGTTTAAATAGCGTTTTTATCTTTTCCAAGTGCTCGTTGAACTGCTTTGACAATCTCAACAAGGACTACAATCATAAGCGCTCCTACAGCGACCACCATCCATTGAGTCAAACTCAAATGTGACACGTGGAAGAGATTATTAAATCCAGGAACCAAAATTGTCACCACAAAGAGGACGAAGGCAACTGGGATAGACCAGTTAAAGGTCTTGTTAGTAAAGAGTCCCACTTTAAAGATTGATTGGTAAACCGACTTAACGTTAAAGGCATGGAGCAATTGGATCAAACCGAGAGTTGCAAAAGCCATGGTAAGGGCATCCGCATGGATTTCAGTATGACTTTGGTGCTCTGGGAAAAGAAGAGCCCAACCATAAACACCTAGAACTAGCATGGTTTGGAAGATTCCTTGATAAATAATTGCTCCGAAGACACCACCATCAAAGAAGTTAGACTTACGACCACGAGGTTTGTGGGTCATAACACCTGGCTCAGCTGGCTCAACACCAAGGGCAATGGCTGGAAGCGTATCTGTTACCAAGTTAATCCAGAGAAGATGCACTGGTTGCAACACATCCCAACCAAAGAGGGTTGCAAAGAAAATCGTGAAGACTTCAGCCATGTTAGCAGACAAGAGATACTGGATAGATTTTTGGATATTTGAGAAGACCTTACGTCCTTCTTCAACCGCTACGATAATGGTTGCAAAGTTATCATCAGCAAGGACCATATCAGAAGCACCCTTAGAAACCTCTGTACCAGTAATCCCCATACCGATACCGATGTCAGCTGTCTTAAGTGATGGCGCATCATTGACTCCATCACCTGTCATGGCAACAACTTTACCTTCTTTTTGCCATGCTTTCACGATACGAACCTTGTGCTCAGGTGATACACGTGCGTATACAGAGTATTGCTTAAAGACTTTTTGGAATTCTTCATCAGTGAGTTCATTCAACTCAGCACCCGTGAAGACATGGTCTTCTGTATCATTTGGATCGATGATTCCAAGACGTTTGGCAATAGCTTCCGCTGTATCTTGGTGGTCACCCGTGATCATGATTGGACGGATACCTGCTTCCTTAGCGACACGAACAGCTTCTGCTGCTTCTGGACGCTCAGGGTCAATCATGCCGACCAAACCAGAGAAGATGAGGTCAGATTCAACAATTTCAGATTCCAAGGTTGGGATTTCATTGCTTGTCTTATAAGCCATCATCAAGACACGAAGAGCTTGTTTGGCCAATTCTTTGTTAGTTTCAAGGATAGCATTTTTATCTTCTTCTGTGATTGGACGAACTTCCCCATTGACCTCAATACGAGTCACGCGCTTGAGCAATTGGTCAGGTGCCCCCTTAACAGCGATAAAGTAAGAACCGTCTGCTTCCTTATGGATGGTAGACATGAGCTTTCGATCAGAGTCAAATGGCAATTCAGCCACACGTGGCTCATCCTTCAAGATTTCACGAACGTCAAAGTTGTGGTCCAGACCAAACTGTACCAATGCAGTCTCCGTTGGGTCCCCAATCAACTTGCCAGATGGGTCTACCTTTGTATCATTGGCAAAGTTCATAATACGAAGGGTATTGTTGCTAGCTCCAATTTCTGTTGCTGCACTTTGCAATTGACCGTTAGTATAGACTTTTTCAACCGTCATTTGGTTCATAGTCAAGGTACCTGTTTTATCAGACGCGATGATTTCTGTTGAACCAAGAGTTTCAACCGCTGGTAATTTACGAACAATCGAATTACGTTTGGCAAGGGTTGTTGTTCCCAAAGATAGAACGATGGTTACAATGGCAGGAAGTCCTTCTGGAATCGCAGCAACCGCAAGAGCAACCGCAACCATCAAGCCTTCCAACGGATGTTCACCACGAACGAATACACCAACCAAGAAAGTAATAACGGCAATCACAACAATCAAGTAAGTCAAGGCCTTAGATAATTGTTCCAAGCTTTGCTTCAATGGTGTCTCTGTCTCGTCGGCATTAGCCAACATATCTGCAATCTTACCAACTTCTGTATACATACCAGTGTTGGTCACGACACCAATCCCACGACCGTATGTGACGTTTGAGTTTTGGTAACCCATGTTAACACGATCCCCGATACCAGCATCTGCTTCAACAAGTCCTGTCACATCTTTTTCAACTGGCACAGACTCCCCTGTAAGAGCTGCTTCTTCTATTTTAAGGGAAGCTGCTTCGAACAAGCGCATATCTGCAGGCACGACATCTCCCGCTTCAAGCAAGACGATATCTCCAGGTACCAATTCTTTCGAGTCAATCTCAATAACATGACCATCACGACGAACACGGGCCATCGGGCTAGACATATTTTTCAGAGCTTCAATGGCTGCTTCTGCTTGCCCTTCTTGGTAAACCCCAAAGGCAGCATTCAAGACAACAACGGCCAAGATAATAATGGCATCTGTTAAACCATCCATCCCTTCTGTAATTACAGAAAGTGCGGCTGCTGCTAGCAAGATGATAATCATCAAATCCTTAAATTGATCAAGGAATTTAGCTAGTAGGCTACGTTTCTCTCCCTCTTCCAACTCATTACGACCATAAGTCGCTAAGCGTTCTTGAGCTTGAGCAGTTGACAAACCTTCGATAGATGAGTCCAAGTTCTTTAGGACTTCTTCTGAGGTTTGTGTGTAAAACAAGTCTTTATTTTGTTCTTTTGACAAAACAGTCTCCTCCTTTTTGGCCTCTTTTTACAAAAAAAGAGACCTGTTTTTTAAAAAAACAAGTCTCGCTGTTTAATATAGTGCCGGAAATAATTCGTAATGACGACACTATCGCGGTTAACCGCCAGCTACTCCCTTGAGTAGTTCTATTATATCAGAATTTCAAAAGTTTTCAAGTTTTGAGGTGGGGTTACTCATCACTCTCATCATAGGTGCGATCGCTGATAATATATCTTGGACGTTGTTTCGTTTCTAGATAGATTTTTCCGATATATTCCCCAATTACACCAAGACTAATGAGTTGAACCCCGCCAAGTAAGCTTACAATGGCGTAGGTACTGGCCCATCCGGCTACTACTGTACCAGCAAATTTGCTCCACAAAACCCAGATGATCAACAAAAAACTAAAAAGTGAAGTCATAACTCCCAGGCTAGTAATCAAGCGAATAGGTTTAATAGATAGGCTAGTAATACCATCCATTGCTAGACCAAGCATTTTAGAAAGTGGATAGTGACTTTCTCCAGCAATTCGTTCATGACGTTTATAAGTCACGTAGGAATACTTAAACCCTACAAGAGGCATAATACCTCGAAGAAATAAGTTAACTTCTTTAAATTTAGCAAGTTCATGAATAAAACGTTTGGAGACTAAACGATAGTCAGCATGATTAAAAACGACATCTGCTCCAAATAAATGCATCACCTTATAGAATCCCTCTGCTGTAATACGTTTAAAAGCCGAATCTGTCTCTCGATTATCACGAACGCCGTAGACAATCTCTGAACCTGACTTATATTCAGCAATCATCTGATCCATACAATCAATATCATCTTGACCATCTGCGTCAATGGTAATCACGATATCCGCAAATTCTGCAGCTTCGTACATCCCAGCAAGAACACTACTTTGATGACCACGGTTTCGACTTTGAGAAATACCTACAACATATGGATTCGATGAAGCATATTTTTGGATAAGTTCCCAAGTTCGATCCTTACTGCCATCATTCACATACATGACCTTACTATTGGGATGAACCTCTTGATTTTTCACCAATTCCTCAATTTTCCCAACAAACATCGGATTGGTATGAGGCAACACTTGCTCTTCGTTATAACATGGAATCACGATATATAAAATCGGATTATTTCTACTCATTTTTGACTCCTAATCTTTTAAATCCAAAGGGAAAATTGGTCCCTCTAAATACTCTGACAATCAATTCACACCCTACTAAAGTCAATAGTGTCACAACACTTGTAGTAACGTAGCCATTCACAAAAATACCAGTATATCTTGTAGACAGTTGTAAAACTAATTTTTCTACTAGTACTAAAACAATTGGGGCATGGACACCATAGTAAATCAAGGTTCTTTGACCGATTGATTTCAAGAGAGTCATTTCAGGAATTGACTTAAAGAATATGAGGGTGGACCATATACCTGAAATTGCAGCAATGTAAAACAAGAGATGGTTTCCAATCTGTTGATAGTAAAGATCAACAATCTGTTTCCCACTCCAATGATAGTTCAACCTACCAACAAATATAGTTAGCAATAAGGCAAGCGGCAAATAATAAATTGCAAAAAACTTTTCCATCTGCGCTAAATATTTTCTCACTCCGACACCTAAGAGTGTAAATATAATGGCTACAGGGACCAGGTCAATATTCCAGATAAGATAAAAATTCCAAGCATAGATTTTTTGTCCCAAAACGACTAAAAATAAAAGTGATACACTAATCAAAAGCCATTGGATAATGGTCCATTTTTTTCTGAGAATAAAGTAACTAAAAACATGTGCTAAAAACATGACATTCAGAAACCATAACTGAAAATAAACATGCAAGCGGTCTGACAACAATAACTGTTTAGTAAAATGAATAAGATTAAAACTAAACACTTGTTCAGGATACATGACAAAGAGTTGAAATAGAAAAACAAAAATATTCAGGCAAAAAAAGGGAACAACCAAACTTTTCACCTTGCTAAGAAAATATTCCTTAAATGTTTTGTATTTAGTGACATTTAAAGTAAAACCTGACAAGAAGAAAAATAAGGGGATATGAAAAACATAGAGGAGTACTTTTGCACGAAGAGGCACAAAACTGCTATGCCCTATAATAACAAGTATAATCGCTAGCCCCTTAGCCATATCTAGGTAACCTATGCGCTTTTTCATCCTATCTCCCTTCTCCTGTTCTTAGTCGATAAAGATTCATGTCAGAAGTGACCACCTCAACTTCTTCAAAATAAACATCTTTCTGGTAATGTTCTTTCATTATTTTCTTGACTTGATCCATCTTTCCTGAAGAGGGTGACCAAAAGAATAGGATATTCTCCTTATCAATAGCAGAAGAAAGAAGATTACTAGGCTCCTCAACATGATACTTTTTCATTAATTGATAATAATGTGGCGAAAAAGTTTGCCAGTTACCTAAGGTTGTTGTATTTTCAACCAACTGATCAGGCTTCCTTCTAATCGTAGCCAAGCTCGGTTGAGAATTGACAAGTGTTCCATAACCGCCAAAAACAAGCAATTTATCAGAATGTTTTTCCACTACATCATGATACTCTGATACCATGGATGATTGAATGATTGGGAACCAGTAAAGTTCTTGTCCTACACTATCTACCCAGGCCATACTCGCCAGCATTCCTACAAGTTGTAGACTATAAAAAATTCCCCTTTTCTTCAACAGTTTACGCTTATTGTAAAATAAGGGTGCATAGTAGATAAAAAAGATTAAAAAGCTAACGATAATCGGGATATAAACACGTTCTACCACTCTCTGCCTAACAAATAGAGCGCCAATTAGTGCAAATGGAACAAGCGGGAGTAACCAGCCATAGACTTTCTTAGGCTTAAAGAACAAAAACCAGCCAACCATAACAAGAAGAAAGGTTGTCAAAATAATGTTTTGGAAATAATCTTTCACCATCTGAAATACATTAAAGGAGTACTTCTCAGAGAAAGAACGTACGGATTGAATTTTTGTTAACAGCTCATTGTTCAAAGCATCTTTTTCTGCAAACAACCAGTAGGTTGAAGCAGATAAGTCGTTTTCACTGACCCCCAATTCCTGAAATTCCTTGGCATGCTTCTCATAATCAATTGCAGGGAAATCTCTCAAATTGGTACTTAGAGTATTCCAATTTAGGTATTCTCGAACATCTGGTCTCATTAAGGTATAAATTTTATTGGAAGCAAAGATAAGTAAAATGACAGCAGATAACAAGAATAATTCTTTTTTCTTTTTTCCTTTGATGACTTCAAAAGCTAGGAAGGGGAGCAAAAGCAATAATAAACTAGCAATAATTTGCGACCTAATCGATAACCCTATTACAGACAAAAGCATTCCCGTTAGGTATTTTCTATCAAATAATAATAGTATAGCTGCTGTCGATAACAAGTAAGCAATTACTGAAAACGAGAAATACTTCATTAAAACCATTTGAAGTAAAATTACTAAGGGAAGTAAGAAATAATATTTCTTTCTAAAAAAGAACTCCAAATAGATGCTAAAACTCAAGCAAAAACTGAGAGCTAAGAAAATAAAATAAATATTCCAAGTTGTAAATAATTGCTGAAGAAATACTAAAGCAGATGATAACAAAATTCCAATATAGGGAAGCAACATATTATCACCCGATAATATGGTTTGATTGACCATGACATCATCAATCACTGGATAATCAAACCCCTTAACTACTCTATAGCCATAAAAAATAAGAAATGGTAGCAACAGCAAACCAATTCGAATCACTCTATCAATGATTTGTTTATGATTCATTAAAAACTCTTTCTAAAATAAATATTACCTTATCATTCTATCATATTTCAAAATAAAAATCTGTTGATTTCTGAATAAATACCCTAATAGCCATTTGAATTTTCCTTGGAAAACCAGTATAATGAAAGAATACTAAAATGCTTGAAGGGGAGTTAGATGAATCAATCGGTTTCAAACTTAAAATTGGCTGAGCGTGGTGCCATTATCAGCATTTTGACCTATCTATTCTTGTCTGCAGCTAAGCTAGCAACCGGACACTTGCTCCATTCATCCAGTTTGGTGGCAGATGGTTTTAACAACGTTTCAGATATCGTTGGAAATGTAGCCCTTCTCATCGGGATTCGTTTGGCTCGCCAACCGGCAGATAGAGATCATCGCTTCGGTCACTGGAAAATAGAGGATTTGGCAAGTCTCATCACTTCCATCATCATGTTTTACGTTGGCTTTGATGTTCTACGTGATACCATCCAAAAAATACTCAGCCGAGAACAAACGGTCATTGACCCACTTGGTGCGACTCTGGGAGTCATCTCTGCCATTATCATGTTCGCCGTTTATCTCTACAATACCCATCTGAGTAAGCAAGCTAAGTCCAAAGCTCTCAAGACAGCGGCCAAGGACAATTTGTCAGATGCTGTGACTTCTCTTGGAACTTCTATTGCTATCCTGGCAAGTAGCTTCAACTATCCAATCGTGGATAAGTTGGTCGCGATTATCATTACCTTCTTTATCCTCAAGACTGCCTATGATATCTTTATCGAGTCGTCTTTCAGTCTTTCAGATGGTTTTGATGAACATTTGTTGGAAGATTACCAAAAGGCTATCATGGAAATTCCTAAGATTAGCAAGGTCAAATCACAACGCGGTCGTACTTACGGAAGTAATATCTATCTGGACATTACTCTCGAGATGAACCCAGATCTGTCTGTTTTCGAAAGCCACGAAATTGCAGATCAGGTTGAATCCATGTTATCCGAACGCTTTGGTGTCTTTGATACAGACATTCATATCGAACCAGCACCGATTCCTGAGGATGAAATTCTTGATAATGTCTATAAAAAATTACTCATGAGAGAGCAACTAATTGACCAAGGAAATCAACTGGAAGAGTTACTTGCAGAAGACTTCATTTATATCCGCCAGGACGGACAAGAACTGGACAAGGATGCCTATAAGTCCGAAAAAGAACTGACATCTGCCATTAAAGAGCTTCATCTAACCTCGATCAGTCAGAAGACAAAACTGATCCGCTATCAGATTGGTGATACCATTCACACAAGCATTTGGCGCAGACATGAAACTTGGCAAAATATTTTCCATCAAGAAACAAAGATAGAAAAAGACTAAAAAATGAGGCCGGGATAATTCCCGACCTCATTTTTCATGTTTATTTTGCAACGCTCTTAGCAAGAACGAAGTTTCCTAGTGTAGCTGAACCATTGCCAGCAACAGCTGGAGTCACGATATAGTCACGTACATCTGGAACTGGTAGGTATCCGTTGAGCAAGGATGTGAATTTCTCACGTACACGGTCAAGCATATGTTGTTGAGCCATAACCCCACCACCAAAGACGATGACATCTGGACGGAAAGTTACAGTCGCATTCACTGCAGCTTGAGCAATGTAGTAGGCTTGAACATCCCAGACAGAGTTATTGAGTTCAATGTTTTCCCCACGAACACCTGTACGAGCTTCCAAACTTGGACCAGCTGCATAACCTTCCAAACATCCATTATGGAAAGGACAAACACCTTTGAATTCTTTTTCAATATCCATTGGGTGTCTAGCCACATAATAATGCCCCATCTCAGGGTGACCAACACCGCCAATAAACTCGCCACGTTGGATAACACCTGCACCGATACCTGTACCGATTGTGTAGTAAACCAAGTTTTCGATACGGGCACCCGCATTGTTACGAGCAACCACTTCACCATAGGCAGAACTATTTACGTCTGTTGTGAAATACATCGGAACGTTTAGAGCGCGACGAAGAGCACCGAGCAAGTCTACATTTGCCCAGTTAGGTTTTGGAGTTGTTGTGATAAACCCGTAAGTTTTTGAGTTTTTATCGATATCGATTGGACCAAATGAACCAATCGCAAGTCCTGCAAGATTATCAAATTTTGAAAAGAACTCGATAGTTTTATCGATTGTCTCAATAGGAGTTGTTGTTGGAAATTGTGTTTTTTCTACAATATTAAAGTTTTCATCACCGACAGCACAGACAAATTTTGTACCGCCCGCTTCCAAGCTTCCATATAGTTTTGTCATGATAAACCTCTAGTTTTTATTTTCTCTATTATAGCATAATTCCAGAAGGAAAGTTGCTCTATATTTTAGTTTTTCCTCTGTAAATTTTACTATTCAATCAAAAACGAACAAACATGACATTTGTTCGTTTTTTGATCTATTAAATCGAAAGTAGTGTACTTAATGAAAATCAAAGAACAAACTAGGAATCGAGCTGCGGATTGCTCAAAGTACAGCTTTGAGGTTGTAGATAGAACTGACGAAGTCAGTAACACATACATACGGCAAAGCGAGTATGACGCAGTTTAAATTTGATTTTCGAAGAGTATTAAGCTTTAACTTCGATGATTGCATCTCCCTTAGCAACTGATCCAGAAGCAACTGGATTTACTGAAGCAAAGTCTGCAGTGTTTGTTACGATAACCATAGTAGTGTTATCAAGTCCTGCAGCAGCAATCTTAGCTGAGTCAAATGTTCCAAGAACATCTCCAGCTTTAACCTTGTCACCTTGGGCAACTTTTTGGTCAAATCCTTCACCGTTCATTGAAACAGTGTCGATACCAACGTGAATCAAGATTTCAGCTCCGTTTGCTGTTTTCAAACCATAAGCATGCCCTGTTGGGAAGACGATTGTCACTTCAGCATCAGCTGGTGCATAGACAACATCTTGGCTAGGTTTCACAGCGATTCCTTGTCCCATAGCTCCACTTGAGAAAACTGGGTCATTAACGTCTGAAAGTGCAACTACGTCACCAACGATTGGTGTTTGGATGACACCTTCGCTAGGTGCAACAACAGTACCAGTTACTGCTTCGTCAGCTAAACGTTCAGTTGTAGCTTCTGAAGCCACTTCTGCTTCATCTTCATAACCAAACATGTAAGTAAGAGCAAAACCAAGAGCGAATGATACAGCTACCATAAGAAGGTATTGTGGAAGTTGTCCGTTACCAATGTAAAGCATTGTACCAGGGATGATTGTGATACCATTACCAGTACCAGCAAGACCAAGGATTGAAGCAAGTCCACCACCGACTGCACCAGCGATCAATGAAAGGAAGAATGGTTTACGGAAACGCAAGTTAACCCCGAAGATAGCAGGCTCAGTAATACCTAGGAAGGCAGAAAGAGCAGCTGGGAAAGCAAGTGTTTTAAGTTTAGGATTTTTAGTTTTCACACCAACGGCTACTGTTGCAGCACCTTGAGCAGTCATGGCAGCTGTGATGATAGCGTTGAATGGGTTAACATGGTCAGCAGCAAGCAATTGAACTTCAAGCAAGTTAAAGATGTGGTGAACACCTGATACGACGATAACTTGGTGAACTCCACCAATCAAGAAACCACCAAGACCGAATGGCAAGTTAAGGATAGCTTTTGTTCCAAGAAGGATATAGTTTTCAACAACGTGGAAGACTGGTCCGATCACAAACAAACCAAGAATTGACATTACGAGGAGTGTTACGAATGGTGTTACCAAGAGGTCAAGAACATCTGGAACAACTTTACGAACAGCTTTTTCAAACTTAGCTCCGACAACCCCGATGATGAAGGCTGGAAGAACTGAACCTTGCAAACCAACAACTGGGATAAATCCGAAGAAGTTCATAGCAGTTACTTCTCCACCAGAAGCAACAGCCCAGGCATTTGGAAGTGAACCTGAAACGAGCATCATACCAAGAACGATACCAACAGCTGGGTTACCACCAAATACACGGAAGGTTGACCAAACAACCAAACCTGGCAAGATAATGAAGGCTGTGTCAGTCAAGATTTGAGTGTAAGTTGTAACATCTTCTGGAAGTGTCATTCCAAGAGCATTCAAGAGTCCACGAACACCCATGAAGAGACCAGTTGCTACGATAACTGGAATGATTGGTACAAAAACATCACCGAAAGTACGGATGGCACGTTGGAACCAATTTCCTTGTTTAGCAGCTTCTGCCTTCATCTCATCCTTAGATGTCGTTGGCAAACCAAGAGCTACGACTTCATCGTACATCTTGTTAACTGTACCTGTACCAAAGATGATTTGGTATTGACCTGAGTTAAAGAAAGCACCTTGAACTTTTTCCAAGTTCTCAATAGCATCTTTGTTAATCTTCGCTTCATCTTTAACCATAACACGAAGGCGAGTAGCACAGTGAGCTACACTGTTAACATTCTCACGTCCGCCCAAGGCTTCGATGACTTTTTTTGCAATTTCTGTATTAGTCATTTGCAAAAATCTCCTTATAAAATTTTTTCTTGTTTGAAAGCGATTTTATCCGCCCTACGAATATTATTCTATCACGTTTAAAAAATATGTCAAGCGTTTTGCAGAAAAAATTTTGCTAATTTTTATTTTTTGATTGTTTTTGCTATTTTTTTCATCAACACAGCAATAAATACCCTATAAACTCAGGGTTTTTACTTTTAAATTTTCAAAAACTTTCATATTTTCATCGATTTTCATAAAATTTTGTTTCTGAACTCTGTCAATCGTTTGACATTTTTTTCTTAAATTTAGTGTGAAAGACTTGCTTTTTTATAAGGAAACGTTTACTATTAAGATAGTAGAATTTATGGAGGAAATAGAAATGGAATGGACTACTGAACGTCGTTACAGACGTTATGAAGATTGGACACAAGAAGAAAGAAAAGAAATCCAAGAAAAGATGGCACAATCCCCATGGCATGTCAGCTATCACATTGAGCCAAAGGAAGGTCTCCTCAACGACCCAAACGGCTTTTCTTATTTCGATGGCAAGTGGGTTGTCTTTTACCAAAACTTCCCCTTCGGAGCAGCTCATGGGTTAAAGTCTTGGGTTCAGCTTGAAAGTGACGATTTGGTGCACTTTACTGAAACAGGTGTAAAAATCTTACCTGATACTCCTTTAGATAGCCACGGTGCTTACTCTGGTTCTGCTATGCAGTTTGGCGATCAATTATTCCTTTTTTATACTGGAAATGTCCGTGATGACAATTGGGTACGCCACCCTTATCAGATCGGTGCCTTGATGGATAAGGATGGAAATATTAAAAAGATTGATAAAATCTTGATTGATCAGCCTGCTGATGCTACTGACCACTTCCGCGATCCACAGATTTTTAACTTTAAAGGGCAATACTACGCTATCGTTGGTGGTCAAGATTTGGACAAAAAAGGTTTTGTTCGTCTCTATAAGGCTATCGATAATGATTATACAAACTGGCAAGAAGTTGCTGATCTTGACTTTAACAATGACCGCACTGCCTATATGATGGAGTGCCCAAATCTAGTCTTTGTCGGAGAACAACCTGTCCTTCTTTACTGCCCACAAGGTTTGGATAAAAAGGTTCTTGAATACGACAATATCTATCCAAACATGTATAAAATCGGCGCTTCCTTTGACCCAGAAAATGCTCGTATGGTAGATGTGTCTGAACTACACAACCTCGATTATGGTTTTGAAGCCTATGCCACTCAAGCCTTCAATGCCCCTGATGGACGTGCCCTTGCTGTTAGTTGGCTTGGTTTACCAGACGTTTCTTACCCATCTGACCGTTTTGATCACCAAGGAACTTTCTCATTGGTAAAAGAACTTACCATTAAAGACGGCAAACTCTATCAATACCCTGTAGCAGCTATCCAGGATCTTCGTGCTTCAGAAGAGGAATTCTCAAATCGTTCTGAAACCAAAAACACCTACGAGATCGAGCTTAACCTAGAAGCTGATAGTCAAAATGAAATCGTTCTTCTTGCTGATAAAGATGGCAAAGGACTCTCTATCAACTTTGACCTTGTCAATGGTCAAGTTACTGTTGACCGCAGTCAAGCAGGTGAGCAATACGCTCAAGAATTTGGAACTACTCGCTCTTGCTCAGTTACTAATCAAGCAACTACTGTCAATATCTTCATCGACAACTCAGTCTTTGAAATCTTTATCAATAAAGGAGAAAAAGTATTTTCTGGTCGTGTCTTCCCTCACGAAGATCAAAATGGAATCCTCATTAAATCTGGAAACCCAACTGGAACATACTACGAATTAGAATATGGTCGCAAAACTAACTGATGTCGCAGAACTAGCAGGCGTCAGCCCAACTACTGTCTCACGTGTTATTAATAAAAAAGGCTACCTGTCAGAAAAAACTATTCAAAAGGTTAAAGATGCTATGCGTGAGCTAGGCTATAAACCTAACAATCTGGCTCGCAGTCTTCAAGGTAAATCTGCCAAGTTAATTGGGCTAATTTTCCCAAAAATCAGCCATGTTTTCTATGCTGAATTGATTGACAAATTAGAGCACGAACTCTTCAAAAAAGGCTATAAGACAATCATCTGTAACAGTGAACACGATTCGGAAAAAGAACGTGAATATCTTGAAATGCTAGAGGCCAACCAGGTGGACGGTATTATCTCTGGTAGCCATAACTTAGGGATTGAAGACTACAATCGCGTGACGGCTCCTATCATCTCCTTTGACCGAAACTTGTCACCAGATATTCCTGTCGTTTCTTCTGATAACTATGCTGGCGGAGTCCTAGCCGCTCAGACCTTGGCTAAAACTGGAGCCAAGGCTATCATCATGATTACAGGTAATGACAACTCCAATTCTCCAACAGGACTTCGTCATGCTGGTTTTGCTTCAATCTTACCCAAGGCTCCTATTATCAATGTTTCCAGTGACTTTTCACCCCTTCGAAAAGAAATGGAAATCAAAAATATCTTGACTAAGCAAAAACCAGATGCGATTTTTGCTTCAGATGATTTAACAGCCATCTTGGTTATGAAGATTGCCCAGGAGCTTGGTATCTCTGTTCCAGAAGAACTCAAGGTTATTGGCTATGATGGAACTTATTTTATCGAGAATTTCTATCCTCACCTTACTACCATTAAACAACCCTTGGAAGAAATTGCTCGCCTGACAGTTGATTTACTACTTCAAAAAATCGAAGGAAAAGAAGTTGCCACAACCGGTTATTTCTTACCAGTTAGTCTCTTACCAGGTAAAAGTATTTAATACTCTTCGAAAATCTCTTCAAACCACGTCAGCTTCCATCTGCAACCTCAAAACAGTGTTTTGAGCAACCTGCGGCTAGCTTCCTAGTTTGTTCTTTGATTTTCATTGAGTATAAACAAAAAGACTCAGACTGAATCAGTCTGAGTTTTTCTTATGATCTAAATTTTTTCAAGAGTGTTTGGGCTTTCTCTAGATTAAAAGTTTTTTCAGCAATCAAGCTTTCTACCAACTTAGGCACTTCTGCCTCTGTAGCTCCTGCAAGGAGGGCTAGTGACTTCGCTTGAAGTTTCATGTGTCCATGCTGGATTCCTGTACTGACCAGAGCCTTAAGTGCTGCAAAGTTTTGAGCGAGACCAATCGAAACGATAATTTGAGCCAATTCCTTAGCTGATGGATGACCTAGCAAGTCATGGCTGAGAACGACACGAGGATTGAGACCAATTGATCCACCCTTGGTAGCAACTGGCATCGGCAGAGTCATCTCTCCAATCAGTTCTTCTGTTTCCAAATCCATAGTCCAACGACTAAGACCACGATAGGAACTATCATGACTCGCATAGGCATGTGCTCCTGCTTCAATGGCACGCCAATCATTTCCAGTAGCAATCAAGAGAGCATCAATTCCGTTAAAGATTCCCTTATTGTGGGTAGCCGCTCGATAAGGATCTGCTTGAGCAAACTGGCTGGCTAAAACCATTTTTTCAGCTAGTTCACGCGCTTCATCCTTCTGGCGACTCAAATAACGAAAGGCAATCCGACAAGTTGCGGTTACTAGAGAATCTGTTGCATAGTTGGATAGAATTCCCATTAAACTTTGCCCTTGACTTAGAGCCTCTAGACTTGGTTTTAAAGCTTCAAGCATGGTATTGAGCATATTAGCTCCCATTGCTTCTTGAGTATCTACATGGAGATAAACCACTAAAAAGTCAGCCTCACCAGAAATTTTCTCAACTTTTAGCTCTCTCGCTCCACCACCACGTTTGACAATAGAGGGATAGGCTTGGTTTGCTTGTTCGAGTAGTTCCGCTTTCTGACTCAAAATAGCCTGACAAGCTTTATCCCTATCTGGAACCTGATAAATAGCTACCTGACCAATCATTTGTCGCTGATGAACTCGTGCAGTAAAACCACCCGCACGCTTGATAATCTTACTAGCAAAACTAGCCGCAGCAACCACAGATGGCTCTTCGGTCACATAAGGAACGGTGTACTCTTGACCATTTACCAACACTTCTGGAACTACTGAGTATGGAAGTGAGAAGGTCCCCACTACATTTTCACTCAATTGGTTCGCAACTGCTAGACTGAGATTCTCATTTTGCTCAAGACTTTCTTGGGCTTCCATAGAAGTAAGCGCCTGAGACTTAACTAGTTCTAGGCGCTCTTGAATTGATTTTTTAGCAAATCCATTCCAATTTTTTTTCATTATTTTTCAACCTTGCTGTAGCGACGTTGGTGGTCTACAATCTCAACCAGAGCATAGTCCTGTCCCTCATAGCCTGACATGGTTGCAGAACCTGACTCATCCAAGTTTGCTTCCTCAAAGAAGATTCGTTCATAATCAGCTACGCTCAATGCTTGACGCTGGTCTAGCAAGTCTAAGCGATTTTTCTGCAATTGCTGTTCATAGCCTTCAACCAATTCCACACTGAAGAACTCAGATACAGCACCGCTTCCGTAGCTATAGAGAGCTAGCTTGTCCCCTGCTTTGAGACTATCAGAATTTTCAAGAAGAGATAAGAGTCCTAAAAAGAGTGAACCTGTATAGATATTTCCAACCTTTTGGCTGTAAATAATGGACTCATCAAAGTGTTTTTGAAGTAAATCCTTTTTCTCTTGAGGTAGAGATTTATCGAGGATTTTTTTCAATCCCTTGAGAGCTAGCTTTGGATATGGCAAATGGAAACAAATAGCTTCAAAATCATTCAAGTCGCAATCATATCGCTTTTGGTACTCTTCCCAAGTCGTTTTTAAGCTATCCAAATACTGCTGTGTTGAGTAGACTCCATTTACAAATGGTGTTGTCGAATAGTTTGGACGCCAAAAGTCCATAATGTCACGAGTCTGCGCAACGTTATCGTTGTTGAAGACCATAACGCGTGGATTTTGGCTAATCAACATGGCAACACAGCCTGCACCTTGAGTTGGTTCTCCAGGAGTTTCAACACCATACCTTGCAATATCACTGGCTAGTACCAAAACTTTTGATTTTGGAGAATTTTCTACGTGTAACTTAGCATAGTGAAGTGCCGCAGTTGCACCATAGCAAGCTTCCTTGATTTCAAAACTACGAGCAAATGGTTGGATTCCTAATAAACCGTGTACAAAGACTGCAGCCGCCTTACTTTGATCGACTCCAGACTCTGTCGCTACGATAACCATATCAATCTCTTGCTTATCTTCTTCAGTCAGGATAGAATTTCCTGCACTAGCAGCCAAGGTAACAATATCCTCTGTTAAAGGAGCGATACTCAATTCTTTTAAAAGGAGTCCTTTACTCAATTTTTCAGGATCAATTCCTCGGGTTTCTGCTAAATCTTGTAATTTCAAAACGTATTGACTGGTCGCAAAACCAATCTTATCAATACCGATTGTCATATTTACCTCTATTTTTATCATTCATTGTAAAAAATCGTTCACCTCTATTTTATCACAATTGAAGTCAAATGAGCGAAAAAAGACTTGATTCACCAAATCAAGTTCATTTTAAAAACCTTATCTCATTTTTAGGCTAGTCCAACAAACAGAACTTTAGAGCTACAAAAAATCGAGTCTTAGCTAGCTCGATTCTTTTTGAGATAATGATACAATTTCAACAAAACTGTCCCACTGGCCATTCCAATGGAGATAACAAGGGCCAACATCATGACTAACATGGCACTAGAAATGGCATGGCCGTAGTCACCTGTAACGAAGAAGGAAGTGGTTCGATAAGATAGATAACCTGGTACTAGTGGCGCCAATATAGCCAGAGCAAAAACAACTGCTGGTGTCTTATAGAGGATACTCATAATTTGGCTGACACAAGAACCAATCACAGCAGCAATAAAGGTTGCCAAAATGACATTGGTTGGTTCCTTGAGTATCAGATAGAGTAACCAGATAGACATCCCTAAAACTCCACCAGGGATGAGCATGGAACGCTGGACATTTAAAACAATTAAAAAGGTAATAATGGCAAGCAAACTTGCCAGAGCTTGCAATAAAAATGTTGTTAGTGTCATATTAGTTCATTAGTACGAGGGCGACTGATGTTCCAGCCCCTAAGGCAAGGGTAATCAGCAAGGATTCAAACATCTTGCTCATACCAGAGTTAATGTGATTGGTCATAATATCTCGAACAGCATTGGTCAGGGCAATTCCAGGTACAAAGGGCATAACTGCACCTGCAATCACTAAATCCGCCGTCGATGGTAAACCAGAATAGCGCGCCCAAAATTGTGCAATCAAACCAAAGACAAGAGCACCTGCAAAAGCTGTCATAAAAGGAATACGAATAAACTTCTCTACATAGAGAGAGCAAGTAAAGGCAAATAAGGTCGCCACTCCTGCTCCGATTGCATCGTAGACATTCCCACCAAACATGATTGAAAAGAAGGGAGCACTGAGAGTCGCTGCAGCAGTTAGTTGAACATTGGTATAGGGAGACGCCTTAGCATTTAATTCCTTTAGTTGGATAAAGGCTGTATCCAGATCAAGCTGTCCTGCTACAAGTTGTCGTGAAATCTGGTTAACATCACATACCTTCTCAATATTATAAGAGGAGGATGTAACTCGCTTCATACGAGAGATATTTGTATTTTCAATGGAGAAAAAGATGGCGGCAGGCATGGCCAAAACATTACAATCCATAATGCCCTGTGAATGAGCAATCCGAATCATGGTATCTTCAACACGATAAATCTCAGAACCATTGCGAAGCAGAATTGTTCCAGCTAGCATGATGACATCAATAACTGCATTCAGTTTTTTTGATTCTTCCATATTTCCCTCCTTTTTCAAACTCCATTTTATTTTATCATAATTTTGGAGGAAAAAAAATCTTTGCCACAGAAACTGTGACAAAGATTGGTTTATATATAGAGAGTCTATTGATTTCGTTGACTTCCAGTTCCATCTTGTGTAGGTGTTGTTGGATGGTTACCCTGCGTAGGGTTTGTAGGGTTTGTTGTGTCAGTTTGACCAGAATTTTGTTCTGACGAAGGTTGACTAATTGGTGGTGAATTTTTTTTAGGTTTATAAATATAGAGTTTAACTATCGGATTGCTTAAATCAAGTTTTTCATCGGGTGCGGGACTTTGTTTGGCAATCTCACCTTCTTTAATTCCTTCTTGTGCTATCTCCACTTCTTTAATTTCAATTCTATCTTCACTAATACCTAAACTTTTGAGATTATTTTTTGCAAATTCAAGACTATATCCAACATAGTTTGGCATGGTCACAGTTGTAACCTTTTTCTTTTTAGCAACTGTCAAGACGATGGAAGTAGCCTTAGTAAGATCATAGGTCGTACCTTCAGATAAACTCTGTTTCAAAATCACACCTGGTTCCGATTCACTGGACTCTTCCTCCTCAATCTTAATCAGATTTTCGGGAACTTTTTTCTCCTTCAACTCAGCAATGACATCTGTAGACTTCTTACCAATGTAATTACCAATCTTAAAGGATTGCTTACCAGTTGAAATAATCAGATTAATCTTACTTCCCTCTTTTCGGTTACTACCTGCCTCAGGATCTGTCCGAATCACTCGTCCTTCCTCGACTGTTTCACTAGCTTCCGTTTTCTCATCACCAACTTCAAAGTTGGCTTTTTTCAAGGTTTCCTTAGCTTCAGCAACTGTTTGACCTGCTACATTTGGAATATCGATGGTAGCTGGTGTTCTGGATAAAATCCATACTAGAGAAGCCGCAACCAGTACGAAACTTGCTAGTAGAACCAGATAGCGTGCTTTAAAACGACGTTTTTTCACTGGTTTTTCCACAGATTTTTTAGCGCTTACTTCTGGGCTAGCTTTAGTTGCCTGATGGCTATCTGTCTGTGGTTGAACCTTAGGAATAGAGGTCAAGGTTGTTTGAGAAACCTTTGGCAATGTCTTTGTGTCCGCCTTAGTAGCATCATCAAAAACAAGTTTAGGTTCATTTCTGCGGTTATAAGATAGACTGCTAGATAAATCAACATACATCTCTGAAACCGACTGGTATCGATCTGTTAGCTTTTTAGCAGTTGCTTTGATGACCACATTCTCCAAAGCTTGGGGAACAGATGGATTTTCAGCTATGACCGAAGGAAGAGGTTTTTGAAAATGCTGGAGAGCGATGGTTACTGCACTATCGCCATCATAAGGGATATGCCCTGTCAGCATTTCATAGAAAATAATCCCCATGGCATAGATGTCACTTTGGAACGTTGCTTTAGAACCACGAGCCTGCTCAGGTGACAAGTAGTGAACAGAACCCAACATAGAGTTGGTCTGAGTCAGACTGGTCTCTGCAAAGGCTACGGCAATCCCAAAGTCCGTTACCTTAGCCGTCCCATCCGGAGTTAAAAGAATATTTTGAGGCTTTAAGTCACGATGGACAATACCTTTAGTGTGCGCCAAGCGCATCGCTAAGAGAATCTGACCCATGATACGGACAGCCTCTTCATTTGAGAGGGGATAGTGTTCCTTGATATAGCGCTTGAGATCAAGACCAGCTACATATTCCATAGCCAGGTACTGTTGACCGTCCTCTTCACCGATATCCGTTATCCGAACGATATGGGGATGATCTAAGTCAGCCATTGCACGCGCTTCACGCTGAAAACGCGCAACAGCAATCGGGTCAGTCTGGTAGTTAGTCCTCAGGACCTTTACAGCTACCTCTTCCCCGTCTAAAATCAAATCCTTGGCCAGGTAGACATCTGCCATACCCCCACGGCCAATTTGTTTGATAATCCGATACCGCCCGGCAAAAATCTTGCCGATTTGGATCATAGTGCCGCCTCCTCCTCAATCGAAACAAGGGCAACTGTAATATTATCAAGCCCTCCGGCATTGTTGGCAAAGCGTACCAAAGTGGCTGCCTTATCATCAAGAGAGATATCGCTAGTCACAATATCATAGATCTCACTGCCTGAAATCATATTGGTTAGACCGTCACTATTCATGACCAGATAGTCACCTGGTTCCAAGCTGACAATTCCTAAGTCAGGTTGAATTTCATCTTTTTGCCCAATAGACTGTGTGATGATATTCTTTTGTGGATGTGCCTCAGCTTCTTCAGGTGTCAATTGACCCGCCTTGAGCAATTCATTGACCAAAGAATGATCACTTGTCAGTTGACGGTACTCTTCTCCTCGAATGAGACCGATTCTAGAATCTCCAATATGAGCATAAATAGCTTGATGATCAATAATTGCAAGGGCTTCTAGAGTTGTCCCCATTCCCTTGTAGGCTTCATCACGCCCCATTTGATAAATCTTTTGATTTTCAACTTCAAGATGGTGGGCAAACCATTCGCGAACTTCATTAACGGTGTCAATCTGCGTATCAACCCAGGCAACACCTAAATCAGTTACTGCCATCTCGCTGGCAATATTACCTGCACGGTGTCCTCCCATCCCATCAGCCAAGATGATCATTGTACGACCGGCACGGTTGACAAAAAGATTGACATAGTCTTGATTATTTGTACGTTTCTGACCCACATCTGTTAATAATGAAATCTCCATTGTGTCAGTTCCTTCCTAATTGGATATCTTACGAAATTGGCTGATAAAGAATCCATCACTTCCGTATAATTCCGGAGTAATGAGGATACAACCATTTTTCACGATATCCTTACATTCATGTTCTAGTTTAACCTGCTCAAACTCGGGATGACTTTCTAAAAAAGCTTGAACCACTTGAAAGTTCTCTTCCGAGACAATAGTACAGGTACTATACGTTATTATACCACCTTTACGTAGCGTTTGACAAACACTACCTAATATTTCCAATTGAATTTCCTGTAATGACGCGAAATCTGCTGTCTCTTTATTATATTTGATATCTGGTTTTCGACGCAATAGACCAATCCCTGAACAAGGGGCATCAACAAGAATCTTATCAAATTGATCCTTACCAAAAAATTCATGCACTTTTCGAGCGTCTAGTTTTTGCGTTTGGACACGGTCCGCTACACCTAAACGCTGAGCATTCTCTTGAATTAAAGTGAGTTTGTGGTCATAGAGATCTAGAGCCGTCACCTGACCTGTCATCAGATAGGATGCCATATGGGCGGTCTTTCCGCCAGGAGCTGCACAAGCATCTAAAACCTGCTCGTCGCCTTGTAGCTCTAGTGTCGGTGCAACCAGTTGACTTGACTCATCTTGGATAGTAATAAGTCCTTCTGAAAACAAGTCATGACTAGCAAAATACCCCTGTTCCTTAACCAGACCAGCAGGAGATAAATGAGAATCACTTGCACCAAGCAAAGCTTTGATTTCCTCTTTTCGGCTCAAATCTGTTACGCGAATACTGGCTTTATTACGCCTCAATAGACTTTCAAAAATCGCTTGCGCTCGCTCTTCACCATACTCTTCCTTGAGCTTAGAAACCAACCAAACTGGCAAAGAGTAGGCAATGGAATCACGCTTATTTTTACGTTTGATACTGGTAATATCTGGCAAACCCTCACGCAAGATACGACGAAGGACTGCATTGACTAGTTTTTCGCTCCCCTTTTTTCGAAGTTTAGCCAGTTCCACTGCTTCATTGACCACTGCATGGTCAGGTAGCTTATCTAGATATTGGAGTTGATAGACACTCATGAGAAGAAGAACATAGAGCCAGCTATCTAACTTGTCTCTGTCTTGGATAAAATGAGACAAGTACCACTCCAATGTAAGTTTTCGAGCTACAGTTCCATAGACCAGCTCTGTCACCAAACCCTTATCTGCAACTGATAGTTGACTTCCCTTGAGGTGTTTATTTAGGGCGATATTGGAATATGCTTGATTGACAAAGACGTCTTCTAGCACCTCTAAGGCTAAACTTCTAGCCGTTTCTACTTTAGTCACCAAATTGTTCTCCTACTGCCAAAGTTCGTCCCACACCGTTGAGGAAGGAAGCAATGTCCATTTTAGGTTTTCCTGCTGGTTGAACCTGCTTGAGAGACAGGGCTCCTTCTGCTGTTGCGACAATCAATTCTTTCTTACCGATAGAGATAATCTCACCTGGATTCCCCTCGCCTTCTACAGGCAGAGCTTCATAGATTTTGAAGCGTTCGCCCTTTAGAAAAGTATGAGCAACTGGCCAAGGATTCATCCCACGAATTTGGTTAAAGAGTTGACGATTGGTCTTGTTCCAGTCCAACTTTTCTTCTTCAGGTTTGATATTAGGCGAAAATGTAACCTGGCTTGGGTCCTGCGGTTGAGGCTGAATCTCGCCAGCAATGTATGCAGGCAAAGTATCCAAAAGCAAATCACGACCAACAATCGCCAATTTCTCAAACAAGGTTCCTACATTGTCCTCATCTGTAATTGGAATACTACGACGAGAAATCATATCTCCTGCATCCATCTCCTTGACCATCTCCATAATGGTTACTCCTGCCTCCTCATCACCCTGAATCAAGGCATAATGGATAGGAGCACCACCACGGTGTTTAGGAAGGAGCGAAGCATGAACATTGACTGCAAAATCCATGCTATCAAGGAGTTTACTTGGGAGGAATTGTCCAAAAGCTGCTGTTACAATCCCGTCAGCTCCCAAATTCATGATGGCTTCCATTTCTGGACTACCAGATAATTTTTCAGGCTGGTAGATAGGAAGACCTGCTTCTTTGGCTGCTTGTTTGACTGGGGTTTCTTGGATGACTTTTTTACGTCCAACCGCACGGTCTGGCTGAGTTACAACTGCAACAATCTCGTAGCGGTCATCTGTCAAAAGTCCCTTTAAAACAGTCGCTGAAAATTCAGGCGTTCCCATAAATATTAGTTTTGTCATATCTTCTCCTTCTTATAAAAATTGTTGCGGTTCGTGGTCAATACTGAGACGAAGTTCGCTATTTTCCCGTTCTTGTGTCAAGGCCAAGACCTGGTTAAGGGTTGGACCCAGCTCATCTTCTAAACGGTATTTAATTAAAATTTGATAATGATAGAGGTTATGAGTACGAGCGATAGGTTTTGGCGTTGGTCCAAGGATGATACTAGCATCCGACAAACCTGACCGCAATATTTCCATGACTTGATAAGCACGTCTAAGAACCTCTTCTTCTTTCTTATGAGACAAGGTAATTCCAATTGTGAAATAATAAGGTGGATAACCCAACTGACGTCTGATACCCATTTCATAGGCATAAAAGCCTTCATAGTCCTGATCCTTGGCAAAGCGAATAGCATAGTGCTGAGGATTGTAAGACTGGATCAAGACCTGCCCAGCTTTTTCAGCTCTTCCTGCTCGTCCTGCCACCTGGGTCAAGAGTTGGAAAGTTCTCTCAGAAGAACGGAAATCAGGCAGGTTCAAGGCTGTGTCCGCATTGAGAACTCCGACAAGGGTCACATTTGGAAAATCCAAGCCCTTGGCAATCATCTGGGTTCCCAGAAGAATATCCGCTTCACCCTTGCCAAACTGCTCAAGTAAAGCTTGGTGACTGCCTTTTTTACGAGTTGTATCCACATCCATGCGTAGAATGCGTGCCTCTGGAAAGAGTTCCGCTAGCTCATCGTAGGCTTTCTGAGTTCCTGTTCCATAGTAACGAATACTGCGACTTTGACAGTTTGGACAGACATGAGGAATTTCCTTAGAAAAACCACAATAATGACAATTCATAGTCTTAGTATCCATGTGCAGAGTAAGAGAAATATCGCAGTTGGGACAGGTATCAACAGTCCCACATTCCCGACACATAACAAAGCTAGAATAACCACGACGATTGAGCATGAGAACCACTTGCTCTTTTTTATCCAGTCGATCTTGTATTGCCTCAATCAGAGGTGGTGTAAAGTTTGACGTTTCATTTTGCCCAATATAATCACGGAAGTCAATCAGTTGAACTTCAGGTATACTTGCTAAAGGATTGGCCCGTTGCGTCAGGCGTAGATGTTGATAAACACCCTTACCAGCACGCGCACGACTTTCTAGACTCGGTGTTGCAGAACCAAGGACTAGGGCAGCTTGATTATACTGAGCTCGTAAAAGAGCCACATCCCTAGCATGATAACGCGGATTGCTATCTTGCTTATAACTAGCCTCATGCTCTTCATCGATAATGATAACACCTAGATTTTTTAAAGGTGCAAAAATAGCAGACCTGGCCCCTACAACTACCTGAGCATCTCCACGCTCCACCTTGCGCCACTCATCATACTTTTCACCATTGGACAAACCCGAATGGAGGATGGCAACTTGCTCACCAAAACGAGCAATAAAGCGCTCTGTCATTTGGGGTGTCAGAGAGATCTCTGGTACAAGAACAATCGCTGTTTTCCCCATATCCAGGGCCCCTTGGATAATCTGCAGATAAACCTCGGTTTTCCCACTTCCAGTGATTCCTTGTAGAAGAAATGGAGGATGTTTCTTTCCAATCGCTCCAACAACCGCCTCACAGGCTTGTTTTTGCTCTGGATTTAATTCTAGGGCTTGATTTGACTCGATTCCTTCAAAGTAGGCAGCTGAGCGTTGAACTTCCTTTTGAAGAATCGTCAAAGCACCCTGTTCCACAAAGAAATTGACTTGTTCTCGTGAGTAATGTTCTAACAAAGTAGCCAAAGGAGTGCTTTCTGGATGTGCTAATAAATAATCTCGCAGTTCCAATTTCTTCTTGGCACGGTTTGAGATTGCTAGCTTTTCTAATTTGTCAAGATTCACTTGAATCCAAGACTGCGTTTTAACTTTCTTCTGATCCACAGCCTGATACTCTAGCTTCAAGATCCCTTTTCGGGTCAATCGCATCATCTCAGCTTGCTTTTCCAGGTCGAGAGATGAAAAGGCTAGAGATTCTTGCGAACCGAACAATCGCTCTTTATCTTCCTGACTCAAGCCTTCCAGAGGATAGAGGATCTTATCATAGCTAGAATTCAAAAATCCCGGAAGCATAGCTTTTAGAATAGAAATTTTGTATGAGAAGACTGACTTACGTAGTTCTTCAGCCAACCAGAGTTGTTCCTCTGTTAAAACAGGAGAAAAGTCCAGCACCTCGGCAATTTCTTTTAAGTCCTCGTCTGCCACATCTGCATCAGATTGAGACTCCAACCCAAGAACAATTCCCTGAATCAAGCGATTGGCCTTCCCAAAAGGTACATGAACCCGCATGCCAACTTCCAGCATCCCTTCAAATTCCTCTGGAATCTTGTAGCTATAGGGCTGGTCTGTCTGCATCAAGGGAACATCCACAATGATTTTTGCAATAGCCATATCCTCACCTCCTTCTCTTCTTAAATCCTTTTAATTGATTGAGTATTCTTGCAATAGAAAAAATAAGATTGAGTCCCCCCAACCTTAAATTTTTTCACCTTCTTCTTTTTCTTTCGCGATTTGCTCTTTAATTTTCTTTTCTTCTTCTTCTTTCAATCGTCTTTCTTCTTCGATACGACGACGAACAGCTTCGCGTTTTCCTTCTGGATCTGGGTGGATGGTTACATTCCCAGATTCAATTTCTTCCAGGGCACGAAGAGTAGATTTTTCAGATTTAAATTCTTGAGTAGCAGGTGCTCCAGCTTCTAATTCATGAGCACGCTTTGCTTCCAAGATGACGAGTGAATATTTTGATGGTACCTTGTCAAGTAAGGTATCAATAGAGGGTTTAAGCATCATTTGTTTGTACCTGTTTTCTAAATTTTATCGAATAGTCGGAGACTTTGGTAGCATATCCTGATAGTGACCAATCACGCGGTCTACACGGAAATGTTCAGCTTCAATGACACGTTTCACACGCTCGGCAGCTAAAGAAACATGGTCATTGACAATAGCATAGTCATACTCACGCATCAAAGCAATTTCTTCCTTGGCTTTTTCGATACGCTGAGCAATCACTTCTGCACTATCTGTACCACGGCCTACGAGACGGTCTTGCAATTCTTCCAAATCTGGCGGTGTCAAAAAGATAAAGACCGCATCTGGAACCTTTTTCTTGACTTGAAGAGCTCCCTGCACTTCAATTTCAAGAAAGACATCGATTCCCTTATCAAGCGTTTCATTAACATAAGTCAGAGGAGTTCCATAGTAGTTACCCACATACTCTGCATACTCTAACATTTGCCCTTGACGGATCAACTCTTCAAATTCCTCCCGTGTACGGAAGAAATAATCAACACCATCTACTTCACCTGGACGTTGTGCCCGTGTTGTCATAGATACAGAATATTGAAATTGATTTTCAGAACTCTCAAAAATTTCTCGTCTAACCGTTCCTTTTCCAACTCCAGAAGGACCTGAAAAAACGATTAGTAAGCCTCGGTCTGCCATTATGTCTCCTTTAGATAGTTTGTGAAATGACTTGAAAATTTCTGTAAGACTATATATCTAAAGCCATTTCTGCTCGCTACAATCTTTCTATCTAGTGTAACAAAAAAGCAGTAATTTTTCAACTGCTCTTTCTTATTTATTTTGCATAATCAACTGCACGAAGTTCACGAATCACGGTTACCTTGATATTTCCTGGATAATCGAGATTGTTTTCGATTTTCTCACGAACTTTATGAGCCAAGATTGTGACTTTGTCATCTTTGATTTGACCTGGATTTACCATAATGCGGATTTCGCGACCAGCTTGAAGGGCAAAGCTATTTTGAACACCTTCAAAGCTATTAGCGATTTCCTCTAAATCATGGAGACGTTTGATGTAGCTTTCAAGTGATTCGCTACGAGCTCCTGGACGGGCAGCACTCAAGGCATCCGCCGCGGCAACGATAACTGCAATCACACTCTCAGGTTCTACATCACCGTGGTGACTAGCGATGGTATTGATCACAACTGGGTGTTCCTTGTACTTGCGCGCTAATTCAGTACCAATCTCAACGTGGCTACCCTCTACCTCACGGTCAATGGCTTTACCAATATCGTGAAGGAATCCCGCGCGACGAGCAAGGGTAGCATTTTCACCAAGTTCGCTAGCCATGATACCAGCCAACTTAGCCACTTCAATCGAATGACGCAAGACATTTTGTCCGTATGACGTACGGAACTGCAAGCGTCCCATGATCTTCATCAAGTCTGGGTGAAGGTTTGGTGCACCAATTTCATAGGCTGCGGCTTCACCATATTCACGAATCTTATTGTCAATCTCTTGACGATTTTTCTCAACCAACTCTTCGATACGAGCTGGGTGGATACGTCCATCCTTAAGCAAAGTTTCCATCGTCATACGGGCAATCTCGCGACGGATAGGATCAAAACCTGACAAGGTTACCACTTCTGGCGTATCATCAATGATAACATCAACCCCTGTCAAACTTTCAAAGGTACGGATATTACGTCCTTCACGACCAATGATACGACCTTTCATGGTATCATCAGGCAGATGAACTGTAGAGTTGGTAGACTCAGCCACATACTCACCAGCAATTCTCTGCATAGCTTGGGACAAGATATCCTTAGCCAATTTGTCTGAACGTTCCTTAACTTCTTGCTCAGCCTCACGAATGCGACTAGCAATTTCCTTAGTCAAGTTGTCCTCTGTCTGGGCCAAGATAATGTCTTTTGCTTCCGACTGAGTCAGACTTCCGACACGCTCTAGTTCAGCTTGCTTTTGTTTCTCAATTTCTTCTAGTTGCTCTTCACGTACATCAAGGTTTTTTGCTCTATCAGAAATACTTTGTTCTTTTTGTTCAAGTGTTTTTTCTTTGTTCGTCAAATTGTCATCTTTACGATCAAGACTGCTAGCACGTTCAGTCAAACGACTTTCGATTTGCTTGAGTTCTTGACGTTCTGACTTAAATTCAGCGTCCACTTCTTCACGGTATTTTCTGGCTTCTTCTTTGGCCTCCAATAGTGCTTCTTTTTTAAGAGACTTGCTTTCGCTCTTAGCTTCATTGAGTAATAAATCCGCTTCGCGCTCAGCTTGTCCTCGTAAATTAGTTGCTTCTTGTTCAGCATTTAAAAGCATCAGCTCTGCAGCCTCTTGTGATGATTTCATCTTGACTGAGATGCTGACATATCCAATGACTAAACCAATGATGACGGCAAAAACAACGATAACAATCGCCATAATTTCCATGTTTTTACCTCAATTTATTTGTTTATCCGAATGATATGCATTCTTATACATTCTACCATAAAAAATCATTTTTAACAAACCTTAATTTGAAGTTGTTTTGGTTATTTCGGCGATTAAAATCCTTATTTTCCCTAATAAACTAGGGTATTGTTACTAAGCAAATTTTTAAAGAATTTTTTTACACACAAATTAGAAAAAGCCTACCTTTCAGTAGACTTAGTAATGATCTTTGAAAGACAAGAAAGCCACGCTATCTCCATCCATCATATAAATCAAGCGATTTTCTGCGTCAATACGCCGTGACCAAGCTCCTTGATAGTCATACTTGAGTGGTTCTGGTTTACCAATTCCTGTAAATGGATCGCGTTGAATATCCTTGATTAGTTTGTTGATTCTTTTTAATGTTTTCTTGTCCTGAGTTTGCCAGTAGCAATAATCCGCCCAGGCATCTTCTGTAAACTTGAGTAGCATCCATCACTCCTCAATCATATGCACCTGAGTGTGTCCCACACGAACTTGGGACATTCCTCGCAAGACCTTGTCAGAAAGCTCCTTATTCTGAGCAATTCTCAAAGTTTCTTGAATACTATCCCACTCGCTCTTTGAAAGGACTACAATGTCCTCGTCTGGATTTTTGTTGACAACTGTCAAAGGTTCAAATTCATCGTTTACCTTCTTCATATAATCCTTCAAATGATTTCGGAATGTTGAGTAAAGAACTGCTTCCATAACCATACCTCGTTTTACCTCTTTCCCACTATTATACACAAAAAGAAAGAAATTGTCAGGAACTTGTACAAGTTTTTTCTTTTCTATCTATTTATTCGAAAAAATCTCAAAAAGCCTACCTTTCAGTAGACTTAGTTTGATTCTATTCTAATGGGTACTCTGCCGAAATTCTGCTCTTCTATACTTGGATTTCCCAGTTGGTAAATCTGGTCTGCCTTTTGAGTCATAGCATCCCAAGGTTCTTTGCCAATTCGACTGACTAGATTGACCTGCCCTTTCAGAGACTTGAGATGTTGTCTGCCTTTTTCAGTAAAGCCAAGGACATGGATGGCTTCTGGCAAGTCACTTTCTCTGGCCTGTACCAGGATATAGGTCAAGAGACGTCTGACACGCGCTTTGGTGTAGCGTTTGGTAGCCACTAACTCAACCAATTCCTCAATAGATTTTGCTATTTTGATGGCTTCCTTAATACGCACTGCCATTTCTTGATTGACCTGATAAATAGTACTTAAATCTGGATTTGACAAGATTTGATAGCGTAAAAGTGGAAAATAGTTATCCCAACTCACCTTACTCGCCTGCTCAAAAAGAGTAACAGAAGGCATAAAGCGTTCTAAGAAATCTTGATCTGATTGGTGCTGACGGAGAGCTGTCGCCGAGGCAAAGTCTACATCCTTGTTCACAGAATGATAGCCGGCTCCTTGACGCTGAATCGGATGAAGTCTGATGTTTCGTCCTGCAACCACCTTGGCATAAGCGAGAGCAAGGACATGATTAGGCGTATTGCCTGAAAAATCAAGACCTGCAAATTCCTTCCACATAGCTTGCGTTTTCTGAGGGTAAGAAAGAGAATCAGGTAAGTTATCCACAAATTTCTCCATCTCTTGACCACGTTCTGAGTATAGGTCTGCAATTTTCTGATAATCCAGAACTTCCTCTGTCCCGAAAGCAAGGGTGTTAATCCCCAAACGAGCCAAGATAGCCACTGCACCCTGACCGAAAAAATCTGCTGCTTGGACACTGACTAAAAAGGGCAATTCTACCACTAAGTCCGCCCCATTTTCCAGCGCCATCTGAGCCCGTGTCCACTTATCCACGATAGCAGGCTCCCCACGCTGTATGAAATTCCCAGACATGGCAACAATTTTCAGTCCCTCCGCCTGGTCCAGCAGGTATTTGTGGCCATTATGAAAAGGATTGAACTCCGCGATAATACCTGTAATGGTCATGATATTCTCCTACTTTTGTGCCACAAAAAACCAACGGGTGCTAGTTTCTGTAGGCTCCTTGTCTTCAAAGTCCGCAAAGAGTTTGAAGGATTTGAAACCAGCCTGTTCCAGCAAGATATCATAGGTCAAGACCTCGTAAGTTCGTTCCTCATGTACCTCATCATGACGGCTAAAGGAACCATCTGCCTCCTTGACAAAGAAGGTCAGTTCATGCACGATGGAGTGAGGAGCATCGTCCTCATAGGTATCCCAAAGCATGGCAAAGTCTTCGGCGTTTTCATGGTAGGAATAGCCTGGGAAGACCTCATCTGTCTGGTAAGTCGAATGCACATCAAAGATAAAGACCCCATCCTCATTGAGAGCATTATAGACTTCTTTAAAGACATCCCCTACTTCCACTTCATCCTGCATGTAACAGATTGAGTCCGAGTAACACGTGACAAAGTCGTATTGACCAGCCTTGGATAAATCCAGCATATTGCCTTCAATGAAATCAATCTTTTGCTTGGCTGAAGCCGCTCTCTTTTCGGCAATCTTCAACATATCCGCACTCAAATCAAGTCCAGTCACATCAAAACCCGCTTGAGAAAAGCGCACAGACTGGATCCCTGTCCCGCAAGCAAGCTCCAATAGTTTCTTTCTGTCCTTGGTTTTAGGTAAATGACGCAGAGAAAAGTCCGTCCATTTGTCGTATAAACTATCATCCATAACCGCATCATAGACCGCCGCAAAAGTTTCATAAGTTGCCATAATCATGATACCAAGAGCCCCATGGTAAACACCACTAGCCCTTACCTTTCTAACAATTTTCTTCTAACATAAGCAAATAAAACCCAGTTGATTACAACTGAGTTCATCTTCTATGCTAAGGCTTCTGAAATGTCTACAGAATTTGCCTCATGCCATAGTTTTTCGAGGTTATAGTGGGCACGCATTTCTTCTGAGAAGATATGCACTACGACACCACCGAGGTCTAATAGGACCCAGCCTCCAGCTGCATCGCCTTCAACATGGCTACCTTTAAAGCCAGCTTCAGCTACTTTTTCACGGATATTATCAGCGATAGCATCCAACTGACGACTATTCATAGAACTAGTGATGACAAAATAGTCAGTCACACTAGTCAAATCTTGTACATCAAGTGCGAGGATATCCTCTGCACGTTTCTCATCAGCCGCTTTCACGACTAGTTCTAGTAATTCTTTTTCGTTCATTTAATCCTCTTTCTAGAAAATATGTTTGTAATCTAGGACATCTGCAAAGCGCTCCTCCCAAATGTCCTCATAAAATTCATTTATCGTTTCAGCTGGAATGTCATCCCCATCAAACGTTGTGCAAGTTCCTTCTGGAATAATAAGCTTATAGCCATATTCAAAAGCAACCTTGACAGAGGTATCCACACAATATTCTGTCTGCATACCACATAAAACTAATTTTTCAATCCCCTGTTTATCCAAGTATTCTTTTAAACCAGTTTCTTTGAAAATACTGTTATACTTCTTCTGAAAGACCTTTTCATTAGGTTTTCGACTTAAAAGCTCAGATAACTGCCAATCTTCTGATGTTTGAGCTTCAGAGTTCTCAATATGTTGAACATAGATAATTTCGATATTCTTGCTTCTAGCCTGGTTTTGTAAATAAGAAATTTTTTCCAATAGACTTTTTGTCTGAAACCCAGTTTCCACTAAAATATTCTGAACATCAATGATTATAAAAGCCGTCTTCATTTAGTCCTCTTTCAAATAGTGCACAAAGGCGTTATAGGTTTCAAGGGTTTGGGGATAGATGGGGAATCCCTGATGAGCTAAATGCTCTACTGTGTGAGCTGTCTCGTAGGCCACCGCCTTATTGAGTGATAGTTCAGCAATCTCACGCGCCTGCTCCACTCCTGGAAAGGCACGATTGTGCTCGATGTAGTCTGCGACGTAGATAACCTTATCAAGGTCTGTCATCTGACTAGCTCCAACTGTATGGATTTCTATTGCACGCAGAATTTCAGAGTCTTGCAAGTTCAAATCTTCCTGAATTTTGTAGATACCAACCATACCATGCCAGACATTATTACCCCAATTTTTGAGGTCAGGATCTAGCTGATATCGATCAATCAAGTCTAGAAACTCTTGATCTGATAGCTTTTTAGCATAATCATGAAGTAGCCCTGCTAGACCTGCTTTCTCGGCATCCACTCCGAATCGTTCTGCAAGTTCAATGGCTGCGCGCTCTACACCCAAACAATGGGTTAAGCGTTTTTCGGGTAGAAGCTCTGCCATTTTTTTCAATAATTCTTCACGGGAACAGTTGATATAGTCTTGGTATGCCATCAGTAAAGTCCTTCTTTCTCAATGTAATCTAACACTGGCTTTGGCAAGAGAAAGTTAGGTGTTCGTCCTTGGGCAATGAAGTCACGTACCATACTAGATGAAATATCCATGAGGGGCACATCCACCCAGATGACTGGATAAGAAGTCCCTGCCTTGTAGCGTGGGCGCTGAACCCCCACAAACTGAACCATATCAACCAGCTCATCAATTCTATACCATTTGGGTAAATAGTCTACCATGTCAGCGCCAATAATAAAGTAATAATCGGTATCTGGATTTTTCTCTGTCAAAATCTTCATGGTGTCGTAGGTGTAGGAAACACCCTTACGCTCTAGCTCAATAGTCTCAATAGCTAAACCTTCAATTCCGTCAATTGCCAATTCAAGCATCTTGAGGCGGTGGTGTTCAGAAATGGTTTCCTTTTTGTCTACGTGAGGCGGTTGATACTCAGGCATGAGCAGAACTTGATCCAATCCCAACTGCTGACGTACTTGGTCTGCCACGATCAGGTGGGCATTGTGAACAGGGTTAAAATTTCCACCTAGAATTCCAACTTGTTTACGTTTTTTATCCTTGATTTCTGGCTCTAACTCCACTTTTGTAAAAGGAGTTAATAGTTCGATTGCCATAGGCTAATCTCCTTTAGTCTTCTGTAAAAACAGTTTTTTTGGAGTATATTTTTAGATTTCTTTAACTTTTTTAGAAATCTTGCGATTTTCTTTCTTGCTTGATTGCTTATACAAAATCAAGATACGGCCGATCTTTTGGACTGTATCCACACCGATTTCTTCTTCCAAGATTTCAGCTACTTCGTGGATGTTTTCATCTGTGTTTTGCAAGAGCGTGACTTTAATCAATTCGCGGGCGTCAAGAGCCTGACGGACGCTGGTTTTGATTTGGTCGTTGAGACCATTTTTCCCGATTTGGATAATGGGTTTGAGGGTGTGTGCCTGGCTGTTGAGGAAGGCACGTTGTTTTGATGTTAATGACATAATTCATTTAAAAGAGTTTCTTTTTATACTTTTCTGAAGTGGTGACGGACGTCAGCAAAGTCCTCTGGACTTTCATGACTAAAATTTGAGCCTAAGGTCTCAAATTTTAGTCAGTTGGTACAATCACTTGTACCAACTAACACCACGGCGAAAAGTATCTTCTATGAGCTCGCAATGCTCGCCTTTATAAAGACAACCCTTTCCTTTCTATGTTTAAATAATTGCTTTTCGTGTGACGACTGCGACGCCTTCTGGGGCCCAGACGGCGACTTTGGCAGTTCCCGTCACACGGATCCAGCCTAGTCCTGAGATAACGAGGTCTGTCTTATCCTTGATAGTAAAGACATGTTGGACCAGTTTTGGAAAATCTTCTTTTTCCTTGCTATTTGGTGGTGTAAGGAGGGTTCCTAGATGCTTGTCGTAAAAGGCACTAGCGCCTTCAAGCTTGGTACGATGAAGTTTGAGTTCATTGTCAAAGAAAGCTGTAAATCCTTGCTTTTCTCCTGCAATGAAATCAAATCGTCCTAAGCCACCTAAAAATAGGGTTTGTTCAGGGTTTAGCTGATAGGTTTTTGGCTTGATTTCCTTTTTAGGGCTGATATACTTGAGATTTTTGGCCGTCAAGTAGTGAGCCATCTGGTGACGATGGATAATTCCAGGCGTATCGTAGATATAAGAACCATCATCGAGCGGAATTTCAATCTTATCTAGAGTTGTCCCTGGGAAACGTGACGTTGTGATGACATTTTGGTCACCCGTAATTTCCTGGATAATAGCATTGATAAGGGTTGATTTCCCCACATTGGTCACACCAACTACGTAAACATCACGTCCCTTACGGTAGTGCTCAATTTTATCAATGACTTCCTTAATGGCATGCTTATTTTGCGCTGAAGTCAAGACAACATCGAATGGACGAAGACCCTCCTCATGGGCACGTTCCATGAGCCATTGACTAATCTTGCCTGGTTTAACAGACTTAGGCAGAATATCTTTTTTATTCCCAACCAAGAGCACATCATTGCCCGATACAAAACGTGGCAAACCTGGGATGACAGAACCATTGAAGTCAAAGATATCAATGACATTTACTACCAAGGCATCACTGTCCCCCACCTCGTGCAAGAGTTTGAGGAAATCATCATCCGTTAACTGAACATCAGTGATTTCATTGTAGTGACGAAGACGGAAACAACGCTGGCAATAAACTTCTCCAGTTTCCAAACCTTTTTCAAGTGCTGACTGAGGTGTAAAACCTAAACCAGTCTTATCTTCCGTCTGAATGATTGCTCCACAACCAATACAGAGAATTTCTTCCATAATTAGATTCCTTTTTTATATGTAATCGGTCCGTACTTTTCAGCGATTTTTCTCATGACACGACGCTCACGCGCTCGGTTAATCTGAGTCTTAATAGAGTCGTGCTGGACCAAGGGTTTAACCAAAATCGAGCGAATGCCTGCTCGGTGGGCTGCTCGAATATCCGTCATCAGCTGGTCGCCTACCATGACCACTTGGTCTTTTTCATAGTGGAAATGTTTCATGGCACGGTTAATTCCTAAAGTAAAGGGCTTCAGTGCCCAATAAACATAGTCAATATCAAATTTTTCAACTGCTCGTTTGACACGTTTGGGAGTATTGTTAGATACCACAATGATACGTATCCCAGCATCGCGCAGATCATGCAACCATTGCTTCATCTCTACTGTTCCATCTGGATTATTCCAAGCAATCAGGGTATTGTCCAAATCAACCAAAACAGCCTTGATCCCTTGCTCCTGCAGGCTTTGGACTGTCAGATCATAAACTGCTTCCACAGCAAAATCTGGCATATAATTTTCAATCGCCATTCTGGCTCCTTTTCTTTCTATTTTTTAGTTTCTAGCAATTTTCTTTAGATACTGAGCCAAGATTGCCCATAAAATTAAACTAGCAATCAAAATATATATCCAGGCATTAGGCTCTTCTGTAAATGGCAGAGGGACATTCATTCCGAAAAATCCTGTAATGACTGCAAGAATGGCTAGCAAAACTGAGATAATGGTCAAGGTTGTCAAATTATCATTCAGATTGTTGTTTAGGATATTATTGTAAGATCCTGAGAGTTGTTGTAAAACCTGGGAAATCAAATCTGTCATGGACACCAACTGATGAGCTTCAATCATAGCATCATCAAACTGCTCTCTTTCCACTTCGTTAAAGTTCCGATAAAGCGCATGTCCCTGGATATGCTCCAAGAGGAGGCGATTTTGTTTAGCCGCAGCTGTCAAGTAAACCATACCAGTTTCCAAGTCAGAGAGGGCAAAGAGATTTTTTTTAGTGGTTGTTTGACGCAACAAGGCACTGATTTCATCCTTACTTTTATCCATCTGTTCAATGACAGGATAATAGGCATTGCTAATAAGCTCTAAACCAGCAAATAGAAACTTGTAGATTGAAATGATTTCATGATTTTCAAGATAGCCTAGCATCTGATCAATGACATAAGCGTTCTTATGATTGCTGATGGTAATCATTCGTTGTTTTTCCACGATAAAGGTCATAGGAATGGCTTCATAGTATTCCTTGTCCCTTTCTAAGTCAAGAACGTTGTAGATAAAGGTCACTGTCCCATTCTCACGGTTATAATCCATGTGGGCCCGTTCGTTTCTATCCAGCGCATATTCGATGGTTTCTTTATCCAATCCATAGATTTCAGATAAATCTTCAAGATTTTTGATGATTTCCACATCTAGATTAATCCAGGTGCAACCATTCCCTAACTGCTTATCTAAAAACATCGTTTCTCCTTTACCAAACTCTTTCTATTGTACCATAAATCAAGTAAAATTTCAGTTCTCTTCTTTTCTTGAAAAATTGCTAACCACAGTAATATTGCGGTTAGGAACAAAGTGAAGGGCTTGGTCATCACTTCTCAGTTGAGTCGTTCGAATTCCGACACTAACTACTTTTCCTGATACAGTAATAGGCCCATTGGTCAAAACAACTTCATCTCCTACATCCAACTGGCGTTCAAAGAGAATAAAGAAGCCATTGATGACGTCTGATAGAAAACCTTGTGCCCCCATACCGATAGCCACCCCAGCAATCCCCGCACCTGCAAGCAAGCTAGAAACAGGCAACCCTAAAATAGACAAGATACAGTAAATCAAGAAGAAATAAAGCGTGTAGTTGAAAATATTTTCAAGCAAACGAGAAATAGTCTTTTGTCTACCTGCATCTCGATTTGAAAACTTAAGTGACGGTTTAACAATCTTTCCTACAGCAACATGGAGGAACTTTTTAGCTATATAAAATAGAAGGATAAGAAGTAGAAGAGAAATCACCTTGGTCAAGAGATTTTCTAATACAGTTGTTAGATCTAATTTATCCAAATAACGTTGAAAAAATTCTTGCATATAAAACTCCTTTTCTATCCATTATACCATAAATCCTTCCCAGCCATCCTTTTCATAAATATTCATTTATTCTAATGAAACTTATAACTCACTTGCTTTTCAAGCATATTTATACTATAATCATAAACAATACACAAAAAAGGAGACCTCTATGAAAAGAATCATTCGTGCTTGGAACAAAACAAATTTGATCAAACGTATTGGAATCGGAATGGTCTTGGGAGCAATTCTAGGTCTACTCTTTCCTAATCTAACTGGTATTGGTTTATTGGGAGATTTATTTGTAGGAGGACTAAAAGCTATCGCTTCTATCCTGGTTTTTGCTTTAGTCGCTAACGCCCTTTCCCAACACCAAAAAGGCCAAGATAGCAATATGAAAAGAGTCATTTTCCTCTATTTGCTGGGGACTTTTGCTGCGGCTCTTGTAGCAGTTATGGCCAGCTTTCTCTTTCCTGTTCAGATGGTCTTAAGTAGCGCTAGTACTGAAGTTTCTCCTCCAGATGGTATCGGTCAAGTCCTTAGCAATCTCCTACTAAAAGTCGTAGACAATCCTGTCAATGCCATCATCGAAGCTAACTATATCGGAATTTTATCTTGGGCTATCGTCTTTGGAGTTGCCATGCGAGAAGCTAGCAAAAATAGCAAGGAGCTACTCAAAACAATGGCCAGTGTGACTTCAAAAATCGTCGAATGGATCATCAACCTTGCGCCCTTTGGTATCCTGGGCTTGGTCTTCAAAACCATCTCAGACCAAGGTATCGCTAGTTTAGCAAATTACGGAATCCTACTCGGACTTTTGATTGCCACTATGGTTTTCGTTGCCCTAGTGATCAATCCTCTGATTGCTTTTCTCTTTATCAAGAAAAATCCATATCCCTTGGTGTGGAAATGCTTGCGTATCAGTGGCGTTACAGCCTTTTTCACCCGAAGTTCCGCTGCTAATATCCCTGTTAATATGAAACTCTGTGAGGATCTAGGTCTTAATCCAGATACCTATTCTGTCTCAATCCCCTTGGGATCAACCATCAATATGGCTGGGGCTGCTGTTACCATCAACATCTTAACCCTAGCAGCTGTCAATACTCTAGGAATCTCAGTTGATTTTGCAACAGCCTTTGTACTCAGTATCGTTGCAGCCATCTCTGCCTGCGGTGCTTCAGGAATCGCCGGAGGTTCACTCCTACTTATCCCAGTTGCCTGCAGTCTCTTTGGGATTACCAACGATATTGCTATGCAGGTTGTGGGTGTTGGTTTCGTTATTGGTGTTATTCAAGACTCTTGCGAAACAGCCCTCAACTCTTCAACAGATGTCCTCTTTACAGCAGTAGCAGAACTTTCCTCTGCTCACAAAAAATAATCTAGACAAGCCTTTTTAGGGCTTGTTTTGTCTGGTTTCTATCATTCATTATAGGAAATGTCTCATGTCTATCACCCAACGTACTTTTAAACTCGTTCTGGCAACCTGTTTGGCCTGTGTTCTAGCCTACTTTCTCGATTTATCTTCAGCAGTGTCAGCTGGTATCATTGCCCTTTTGAGCTTGTCTGATACTCGTAGAAGCACTATAAAACTAGCTCGTAATCGTTTATTCTCTACCCTTCTTGCTCTTTTCATTGGTGTCCTTTCCTTTCACCTGACTGGCTACCATATCTGGAGTTTCGGTCTCTATTTGGCCCTCTATGTTCCCCTTGCCTATAAATTCGGCTGGGAAATTGGCATTACCCCGAGTAGTGTCCTGGTCAGTCATCTCTTGGTTCAGAAGTCTACATCACCAGATCTGCTAGTGAATGAGCTCCTCCTATTTCTTATTGGTACGGGATTTGCCTTGACTGTCAATCTCTATATGCCTTCTCGACAAGAAGAAATCCATCTCTATCATCTCAAGGTAGAAGAAAAACTCAAACACATTCTACAACGTTTTGAATATTATCTTGGAAAGGGCGATGGCCGCAACCGTGCTCAACTCGTTGAGGAACTGGATCAGCTTCTTGAAGAAGCTCTCAAACTGGTCTATCTTGATCACTCTGACCATCTCTTTCATCAGACCGACTATCATATCCACTATTTCGAAATGAGACAGAGACAGAGTCGCATTCTTCGCAATATGGCCCAGCAAATCAACACCTGTAATCTAGCAGCAAGCGAAAGCCTAATCCTTGCCCAGCTATTTGCTAAAATTGCGGATCAACTCAGTCAGACCAATCCAGCCAACGATCTATTAAATGATATTGAAAGCTACCTGCAGGTATTTCGCAATCGTAACCTCCCTAAAACAAGGGAAGAATTTGAAACACGCGCAACATTGCTTCAACTCCTGCGCGAATTGGAAAACTTTATCCAACTGAAAGTTGACTTCTATCAACGCTATTCTGAAGAAAAAAGCAATCTATCTTAATCAAAAAAACTTCTATCAGCCAACTAGTTGCTAATAGAAGTTTTTATTATTTTAGGATTCGAATTGATGATTAGTGTTTTTTTCGAATCGACATGAGACTGATATCTCGCAAACTAAAGTAAGCAAGGACCAGCATGGCTACTGTGATAAAGAATTCTGTTGGTAGCTGAAAGATTTGTAGGATGGACAACATGATCAAAATCACGAGGGAAACGAGACCAAAAACAAGAATTACAATATTAACTGTTCCCTTGATACTTTGAGGTGTCGCAAATATGTAGAGTAAGAGTAATAAAATCCCTATGATTAAATAGACCATTTTCTGCTCTTTCTAGCTCTTATTCAGCTGATTTTTTCTTTTTGTTTGCTTTCTCACGCTCTGCCTTGTTAAGGATTTGTTTACGCAAACGAATAGATTCAGGCGTTACTTCCATGTATTCATCATCGTTCAAGAACTCAAGTGATTCTTCAAGAGTCAAGATACGAGGAGTCTTGATAACCGCTGTTTGGTCCTTAGTTGCTGAACGAACGTTAGTCATTTGTTTTGCTTTTGTGATGTTAACAGTCAAGTCATTTTCACGAGAGTTTTCACCGATAATCATTCCTTCGTAAACCTCAGTACCTGGGTTAACAAAGATTGTTCCACGTTCTTCGATAGACATGATAGAGTATGTTGTTGCCTTACCAGTATCGATAGAAACAAGTGCACCACGGTGACGTCCACCGATTTCACCTGGAATCAATGGCAAGTATTGGTCGAAGGTATGGTTCATGATACCGTAACCACGAGTCATTGACAAGAACTCAGTTGAGTATCCAATCAAACCACGGGCTGGAACAAGGAAGACCAACCGAGTTTGACCATTACCAGTTGAAATCATATCCAACATTTCACCTTTACGTTCAGAAAGACTTTGGATAACAGATCCTTGGTACTCTTCTGGAGTGTCGATTTGAACACGTTCAAATGGCTCACATTTAACACCATCGATTTCTTTTACGATAACTTCTGGACGAGATACTTGAAGTTCATATCCTTCACGACGCATTGTTTCGATAAGGATTGACAAGTGCAATTCTCCACGTCCTGAAACCGTCCATTTATCTGGTGAATCAGTTGGGTCAACACGAAGAGAAACGTCTGTTTGCAATTCCGCCTGCAAGCGTTCTTCTACCTTACGAGAAGTGACCCATTTACCTTCCTTACCAGCAAATGGTGAATTATTAACTAAGAAAGTCATTTGAAGAGTTGGCTCATCAATATGTAGGATTGGAAGAGCTTCAACTGCATCTGTTGGAGTGATGGTTTCACCAACGAAGATATCTTCCATACCTGATACGGCAATCAAGTCACCAGCTTTGGCTTCTTGGATTTCACGACGTTCCAAACCAAAGAAACCAAAGAGTTTTGTGACACGGAAGTTCTTAGTTGTACCATCCAATTTAGAAAGGGTAACTTGGTCCCCAACCTTTACACTACCACGGAAGACACGTCCGATACCGATACGACCTACGAAGTCGTTGTAGTCAAGAAGTGACACTTGGAATTGAAGGGGCTCATCTGAGTTATCAACTGGAGCTGGAATGTGGTCGATAATAGTGTCAAAGATCGGCGCCATAGTCTTTTCTTGGTCTGCTGGATCATCTGACAATGAAGATGTTCCGTTGATCGCTGACGCATAAACAACTGGGAAGTCAAGCTGGTCATCATCCGCACCAAGCTCGATGAAAAGTTCCAAGACTTCATCTACTACTTCTGCTGGACGAGCTGATGGCTTATCGATTTTGTTAACCACAACGATAGGCACAAGGTCTTGTTCCAAGGCTTTTTTCAATACGAAACGAGTCTGTGGCATGGTTCCTTCGTAGGCATCTACGACCAAAACAACACCGTCAACCATTTTCATGATACGCTCAACTTCTCCACCGAAGTCCGCGTGCCCTGGTGTGTCCATGATGTTGATACGAGTTCCGTTGTAGGCAACTGCTGTATTTTTCGCAAGGATGGTAATTCCACGCTCTTTTTCAATATCGTTTGAGTCCATTGCGCGCTCTGCCAACTCTGTACGCGCGTCAAGAGTTTCAGATTGTTTCAACAATTCGTCAACAAGGGTAGTTTTACCGTGGTCGACGTGGGCGATAATCGCGATATTACGGATATCTTCTCTTAATTTTGTCATGATTTCCTCTATTGTATTCAAAAATTTATTTTCTAACTGAACGATTATACCACAATTTTGAGCAAATGACTTAACTCAAGTAAGTGTAAATGTTTTCAAAAGATCAATATTCTTTATAAATTGAAATTCAGTAGAAAAGGTATCTTAAAATAATGTACTAATATTACGAAAAATAATACAGCTAATGGTTTTCCCATCGGACTTGGTTACTTTTTATAATAGTTGTATTCTTCATGGTATTGGTAGCTATAAATCATACTCTTCGAAAATCAAATTCAAACCACGTCAGCGTCGCCTTACCGTACTCAAGTATAGCTTGCGGCTAGCTTCCTAGTTTGCTCTTTGATTTTCATTGAGTATCAGCCCGTACTCCTTGTCCATTTGACAGATTTCAGTGTGGCTAAAAATATATTTTCATAGCAAAACACCCCAAATAATTAGACTTTATATCTAAATTTTGGGGTGCAGTTCAGTTTCTACCAATATTCCTTCAAAAAATATAACCAAATGAAGTTTGATATATCTTTGCAACTCCTCCTACTACATATTTTCTAGCATCATTTTCCCACCACGGCAACACTTCTTCTTTCAGAATTTCTAAAAATAGCTCCTTCGAAACAAGATCATCCGCTAAGAAAGAATTATAATTGTCAAATACAAAAGCATATTTATCTGCTTTCAACCATAAGAAAGTAGGTATCCAATCTATTGTTTTAGTTAACTTTTAATAACTGATAAAAACTTAAAACTCTTCACAGATAACTTCAATATCTTTATCTGAAATATCTGGATTATATTTTAGGATAAATTTTTTTATATTATTTATATCCTCATCTGTCATATATTCAACTTGGAACTCAATAATAAAATCGACTATATTTTTATTTCCTGAAATAATAATTATAGCATCCTTAAAAAACTTTCCTAAAAATATTTGTCCTACATGTAAATATCCTGTAGATGGACTAGAAAAATACTGCCCCCATTTTATATCATTTGAATAGTTTATATCCTGTTTTTTATAATAAAAATGAGAATTAATTATCTGCTGACTAATATCTAACAATTTCAACAATCTATCTATAATGGCTAAATCTACTACCGCTATTCTCAATTCAATGTTTACCATAATTTCATTCCTATTTATCAATAAATCCCTTGAAAGAACCATCCATATTTAATCTCATCCCCCGTCCATCAGGTAATTTTTTCTCAAGAAAACTAATACCTCTATCATAAGTAAAATCTCCTGAAGAATAAATTCTTCAAGAGATTTTAATGAATCTAATTATGAGAAAAGTTCTTCACTAACAAACAGTTTGTTCTTAGTTTTAACTGTATATTACCACCTTACCTATTTACACAATACTGAACTAATTTGGAAAATCTTTGTAAACTAAATCACTATAAAAAATTTTTTAGGTCAATCTATAAATTATTCCTATTTCTTAATAATGCACTATCTCGTCTAACAATTCCAAAAAAAGTTCTGGTCACTCACTAAAACCTTAGAGACTTGAATATCTTGGCATACAATGTCAATTAACATACTTGATAAAGTAATTGTAGCTCGTATCATATTATTTTTCTCTTCAATAAGTCTAATGTCATGTACACTGTGAGACATGAGATTTTCAAAAGGAATATCTTTCATATTGAAATTTCTTGTACCAGCCTCACTTTCCCAACATGTCCAACCAGCATCCGTCTCATAGTCAACCTTAAAACAACGGTAGAAAACTATCTCCCAGCAATACTGATCCGATTTGCCATTTTCAATCTCGATATAGAGTTTACATTCATCCCCGAAAAATGAAACTCTAAAGTCTAACGCATAGGCATCCCAGTAATTTGTACTGTCAATCTGTTCTTGAATTTTTAAAATATTCATTAACTACCTCCATTGTTCCACGGTATATGACCAGCTGGATCTTTTCTACCAACAATTTCTCCATCAATGTTTAATAAATTTTTATTTTCATCATATATATGCATATGAGGATAGGTTGTAACCTTATCTGGAGGATCCAATTTTATCCTGTCTACACCATTTTTCTTAATATGTACAAAACCATTATGCTCATAAACAGCCCATCCGCTATTATCAGGTATAGTACTTTTGATTTCATCAAGAGTCATATTTTGCAATTCCTTAGGAGAAAGCTCATCAATACTCTTCACTACTTTATTAGCATCTTTAACATCATCTACTTTATCCACCACACGAGCAGCATCTGATGCTTTATCAGCTGTCTTCGTAGCTTTCGAAACATCATTGACTGCGTCTACTGCATCAAGTGCTTTCTCAAGTTTCCTTAATTTGCCAGCCTTAGCTATAGGAAAGAAATTACTTGCAATATCAACAGCTAACTCTGCACCTGCCGCCCAACGATTTGCATCTTCGCCCGTTAGTGGATCTTTCCCTGTAACTAAACGTTCTCCATTATTCCAGCCTATTAATTCAGCTGCTATAGTTGGAAGTGTAGCTTTATTTTCTTGGTTAAACTTCGCAAATTTTACATTAGATGCATAGGCATTTTCCTCAGGAGTCATTGGGGGAGCCTTTAGATACTCCTCCAATGTCATTTTATCAATTCGCTCTTTCTGATCCGGTCTAAGTCCATGTCTTGCCGCATCTTCATACTTTCTAAAGTCTGCGACAGATGGAACTTTATTTTCTCCCTTATCGGAGGCACCGGTCGTTTTTGGATCACAGACATGTTTCAATGTGTTTTCTAATGCCGTATTCCAATTCCGATATAGATTTAGACCTTCTCGGATTGTTGGCGAAGACTTGATGCCTGTAGCTATCGCATAGGCAGACTGGATCACTTGTTGGCGCTTAGCTTCTATCTGTGCTGCCACTAGTTGATATTGATGTTGTACATAGTCACTGGCACTATTGTAAGCCGTTTGAACTTTATTCCACTGTCGACTACCCCAATTAACCGCACGATTGTATTGGGTGCTAATCCAGTTAGTCGCATAGTTGAAAGCACTCTTGGTCGTATTCCAAGCTTTGGAGGCGACACTCTTCACACCATTCCAGGTGTTTGAGGCCACTCTTTTCACAGTATTCCAAGTATTAGATGCAACCTTTTTCACACCATTCCATGCATTGGAGGCTGTCTTTTTAACATAGTTCCAGCCTTTTTTGATACTGTTCCAGAAGTGTCCACTCGGGTCGGTGTAGTTGACGGGGTTGTTCTGCACATAGCTGTATCGGTTCTGGCTGAGAGGATCTGTGTCCTCACCTGGGTAGCTATCCTCGGTTAAGAAAGTACCTCCCTGACTATCATAATATCTTGCTCGTAAATAGTCAAGTCCAGTATCGTCACGAGCTTCGCCATTATAGGCGAATGGATTCCCTGTTGTGTCTGTGCTTGTCTTTCTTGCCCCATAGAGGTTATAGCTGCTTGATGCGACAGCTTGTCCATCCTTGGTCAATCCTGTCACAGAGCCTGACTGGTTAGTCAAGTAGTTGTAGCTGTCACCTGTTTGGTTGTTGAGGTAGCTAGCTCGACCCTGACCATAGCTATAGGTCTCTCGTGCCTTGCCATCATGGTCATAGGTTTCAAGGACTTCTGTATGTTCACGATTGACATCGTTGACATAGTTGCGTTCCTCATAGTAGTCGTAGGTATCCTCTCGTGTGGTATAAGGGATCAAGACATCCTGAACCTGACTGGCATAGGTCACTTTTCCCTGTCCAGGTAAGTTACCGAGTTCTGGTGGGTTGACCACGATCCCTTCCTTGGTCGCTCGATCCTTAGCCACTTTCTGGTGATAGGCTCTCGACACATCGTCAAAGATATTGTGCCAGATGCTTCCTACTGTCTGTGGTAGGGTGGATAGGGCTTGGAGGACATTCTGGCTAAAGCCATACCAGAAGAGGGAGTTTTCCTCCCCACTTGGGGCTGTGTATGGCGACTTACGACCTGACTTGCCTCTACCTACATGCGATGCCTGATCACCAGATTGATCTTCCTTAGGTTTGCGTTGGAAGAGTTGATAAGTGTTCTTGCCTTCCTTGCGACTAGCAGTGAAGACACGATTATCATCTCCGTCGTAAAGTGCAGCCATGAGAAGGCCCTTCTTGTCCTTTATCGCAAGTAAGCGGTTCTCTGTGTCGTAGATGTAGTCTAACTTCTCTGAATTCTTCTCAGAAGCGATGCGATTGCCATTCTTGTCGTAGGTATAGGTGATAGTGCCATCTGGACCTTCTAGTTTGGTCAAGCGGTTATGGTCATCGTAGGTAAAGCGTGTCTGGCTCTCCTTGCCATCGACTGTCTCGGTGCTGGTCAGTTTATTGCCGGCTAAGTCATAGGTGTAGAAGAGCTTGGAAAGTTCCTTACCAGCTCCATCCGATACAGTCATGTTTTCCACTTGACCCAGAGTATCGTAGGTATAGCTAGAGGTGGAAGACTTCTCTCCACTTCCTTGTGTCGCTGTAAGCAACTGATCCTTTAGGTCATAGGTGTGACATAAAACTCTCGAAGAAATCCTTCCCCGAGAGTTTTTGCATGTTTCTATCACAACTGTTCAAAATAGAGCAACTAAATGCTAAAAGCCTAAAAATCGGTTAATCTATTCAGAAAAACTTAGTGGCACAATCTCTACATCCCCAAGATTCTCAACTGAGTAACGTTGACTACCATTTTTAAACCAGCGTTCTAGAACAAGATCATAGAGTATGAAGTGAGACTTTTTATTAATCTATTGCGTTTTCACTAATCATCTTTACGTTACCCCAATTTTCAACTGAAAACTGACTAGGATAAGCGGAACACCAATCAGAAATAAGTTAATTTTTCAAAATATCATTTGCAATTTCAGTGTATACTTTTACATCTGATTTGTTTTGAGTTATGTATTGTTCGACTGGATACTCTTTCTTATAATCATCTGAAAATATCCTTATTTTCTGAATTATACGATTTATTATATTAAAAGAAAAGATACAAATACTACAAACCCTCATAGTAATTTTCAATTAATTCATCAAGATTATATAAAGACAAAATTTCATTAAACTCTTTTGAAGTAATCTTGTCAACTTTTAATTCACCTTCTGAATTTATTGCATCAAAACTAGTCGGATACAACGCCACACCTACTTCCAATCAGGATTATCATCATCATGTTGCCAATAAGTTCGATAGTATTCCATTATTGGCCCCCCGTCTGATTTTTATCATTAAAAAGTTGTAATGTTTTTTCAAAATCATTTTTTGAAATTTCTATTACTGTAATTTCCTCACTATCGTTGATAGATTCTAAATCTTCATCGGTAGGAAATTCACCCAACTCAAAGGGAGTATTAGCATCATAATAACTAATTTTTCCATCTAAAAAAATTTCTAGCTTTCTAATCTCATACCCCTGATTATCAACTTCCGAAAATATCCATGTTGCATATTCGAGAGATGACTGCTCCCAATAAGTTCTATAATATTTCATTAGTTTCCTCCTAATTTTCACCATAATTTACAATACGGTTTGTTATATCAAGAGAAGATTCATTAGGAACAAGGTACACTCCTTCTCTTCCTTTTATAACATTTAAACCATTTGTATCAATTTCAAGATAATGAGAAGTTTGCCTGTATTTCCATGGTGTAGCATAAAACTCTCGAGATAATTGACCGTTACTTTTAGAACCTGGAGCAATATCCGTAAAATATTGACCATTACCATAGCGAGCATCTTTAGGATTATTCGCTTTTAACGATGGATTTAGAGTTCCTGTATCTAATATTCCAGCCAACCCTTTCTCGGACGTATAATGATATAAAGTAGATGGTTTATCAACAATATCTGGCTTAGCCTTCGGCTTCTTCGCAAACATTTGGAGATTATCTACTGTCATTGGTAGACGTCCACCTGTAGGCTTTGTCGTCACCACATCAGCCTTAGGAGCTTGAACTGTTTCACTACTACTCCACTGCTGACCTTTACCAGTCGGAACACTAGAATTGTACTTAGCGATCTGTCTACCAGCAACCGCAGCCGTTACATCTTGAATCGGTGCAATCCACGGCACATATGGAGCGATAGCTTTCTCTATATCATTCGCTGGTGTCCCATCTACACGGTAGCCTGTTTCAGCAATATGCTTGTATAGGTTAGTATAGTGATACTTATTCATCTCAGCTACTTTTTGAGCTACCTTAGCATCTTCAATAGCCTTTAATTCTTCATAACGAGAGATGATGTATCTATTTCTAGGTGACCCCTGTGGATTAAAGTAACCTGTGCCTTGATAAGTATTATAGCTTCCTAGAACATTACCATATTTATTTTTAAGTTCACTAAGAGAACTTGAATCAATATTAGCTTTTTCAGAGACTGTTAGTCCATGTCTTGCCGCATCTTCATACTTTTTAAAGTCTGCGACAGATGGAACTTTATTTTCTCCCTTATCGGAGGCACCGGTTGTTTTGGGATCACAGACATGTTTCAATGTGTTTTCTAATGCCGTATTCCAATTCCGATATAGATTTAGACCTTCTCGGATTGTTGGCGAAGACTTGATGCCTGTAGCTATCGAATAGGCAGACCGAACCACTTGTTGGCGCTTAGCTTCTATCTGTGCTGCCACTAGTTGATATTGATGTTGTACATAGTCACTAGCACTATTGTAAGCCGTTTGAACTTTATTCCACTGTCGACTACCCCAATTAACCGCACGATTGTATTGGGTGCTAACCCAGTTAGTCGCGTGGTTGAAAGCACTCTTGGTCGCAGTCCAAGCCGTAGATGCGACACTCTTCACACCATTCCAGGTGTTTGATGCCACTCTTTTCACAGTATTCCAAGTATTAGATGCAACCTTTTTCACACCATTCCATGCATTAGAGGCTGTCTTTTTAACATAGTTCCAGCCTTTTTTGATACTGTTCCAGAAATGCCCACTCGGGTCGGTGTAGTTGACGGGGTTGTTCTGCACATAGCTATAACGGTTCTGGCTGAGAGGATCTGTGTCCTCACCTGGGTAGCTATCCTCGGTTAAGAAAGTACCTCCCTGACTATCATAATACCTTGCTCGTAAATAGTCAAGTCCAGTATCGTCACGAGCTTCGCCATTATAGGCAAATGGCTGACCCGTTGTGTCTGTGCTTGTCTTTCTTGCGCCATAGAGGTTATAACGACTGGATGCCTTATCTCCCCTTCCTTATGTCGCTGTAAGCAACTGTTTCTTTAAGTCATAGGTGTAACATAAAACTCTCGAAGAAGTTCACCCTCGAGAGTTTTATATATGGTTCTACTACAGCTAGATAGGATATTTAAAATATATCACATTCTTAAGTAAGATTTTAAGTGTTATAAAGTGTTTTAATAAACTAGGTTTTCAATGAGAGATTTATATTAATTTTTCAATATCCTTAAATCTATACCAATTCTATTAAAAATTTTTTCACCAGTATTTGAATCTAAGAAATATTTCTTCTCACCTTCGTAAATAAGTACACGTTCTGTTCCAATATGTATTCCAAACCATCTCATCCCTACTTTCTCTGGGACAGCCAACATACTTCAATTATCATCAAGTTCCTTGGATACTTCAATAAATAAATCATTTAGTTCTTCTAAATCAAGATATAAGTTTCTAACACCTACAAGTAATTGAGAAAATGCTTGTCTATCTAATTGATGATTTTCACTTAATGACTCAATAATCCAAGAATTTCCCTTCTCTATCCATTTTAAATGAAGGGGTAAATAATTATTTAAAATATCATCTATATTTTCTAAATTAGTAGAAGATATCTTATTGAAGGTTTGGCTGTCATTTATTAAAGATAAACTTTTACTAATTTTTTTCAATTCTGTTTCTATCGTCACTTTAATCTCCTTCCTTGCCTAATTGCTAATTCTGTTTTAGTTAAGTTGACACTTCCATCTAAATTCAGCACCAAACTTATTTTACCATTCTTATTAAAAACTTCAAAATGATCTTTATGCCTAGCATCCAAATAAAGTTGATCTCCTTTTTTAAGACCATCAATCCCCTTATCAACAACTTCATAAATTGATTGGCCTTGCTGTTGCTTAGAAGTTTTTTTAAGTGAACTTTTTATTTTTGTGCCAAATTCTGTTTTAAAAAATTCACTCATATTATCCACTTTAAGAGGCTTCTTCGCAAACATTTGGAGATTATCTAAGGTCATAGGTAAAAGATTTCCTGACGCCTTATCCACTGCCTTTGCAGCTTTCGAAGCATCTTTAGCTCTATCAGCTGCCTTCGCAGCTTTTGATGCATCATTAATCGCATCTAGGGCTTGCAATCCTTTACTAGCGGCTTTAGCTCCCTTGGCAACTTTACTAGTTTTCAAAGTTACGATATCAGCTAGTAGCCATCCAGCAGCTTCTATGCGACTAGCATTCTCACCTGTTTTAGGATCTTTCCCTGTAGTTAGACGGTATGTATCGTTGACAGAGAAAAACTCTCCGATTATATAAGGTATTTTCTTTAAGCCATCTACTGCATTCTCCCGAACCAGTTTGTTACCAGCTTCAATTTCCTCTTTCGTGCGTATGCCTGTCCCTATACCTGATTTACCATCATAGCTTCTAGACAAGGCTGCAACCGCAGACATATCGCCAGAATTTGCTTTTTTGACGAGTTGTCGTAACTCACTAGCTGTCAGTTTTTTCTTGCTAGCATCATCTTGACCCTTAGTCGTTTTTGGATTACATACATGCTTCAAGGTGTTCTGTAATGCCGTGTTCCAATTACGAAGTAAATTTAATCCTTCCCGGATGGTTGGAGATGACTTGATCCCTGTCGCTAAACCATATTCATAGCGAATTTGTTGGCGACGACGCTGTGCTGCTTGGGCTCTTGCGCGCGCTGCTTGTTGTTGGGCATATGCATAAGAACTTTGTCCTCCGTAACTTCCACCTTGGTAGGTTGCCACATTGGGACCAAAAGCTTGATAATAACTTGCTGGAGCTCGGAAGTTTCGATCGGTTTGAATACGACGATCCGTGTATTCATGTAGTGACACTGCACGACCTAAAGCATCTTGTCCGACAATACTTTGTTGGTAGAAACGTTGTTGGCGCGTATTGATACTACGAGGACGACTTGGTTCGCCTTCACCACCCATCCAGACCATTCTATGCCCACTTGGATCGGTGTAGTTGACAGGGTTGTTCTGCACATAGCTGTATCGGTTCTGGCTGAGAGGGTCTGTGTCCTCACCTGGGTAGCTATCCTCGCTTAAGAAAGTACCTCCCTGACTATCATAATATCTTGCGCGTAAATAGTCAAGTCCAGTATCGTCACGAGCTTCGCCATTATAGGCAAATGGATTGCCTGTTGTGTCGGTGCTTGTCTTTCTTGCCCCATAGAGGTTATAGATAGTTGATGCGACGGCTTGTCCATCCTTGGTCAAGCCTGTCACAGAGCCTGACTGGTTAGTCAAGTAGTTGTAGCTGTCACCTGTTTGGTTGTTGAGGTAGCTAGCTCGACCCTTACCATAGCTAGAGATGAGCTTATTCTGCTTATCTACATGGCGGAGTTCGGTGAGACTAAAAATTTAATCTTTTGATGATTTCATAGCAAAACACCCCAAAGAATTAGACTTTCTAATTAACTTTTGGGGTGCAGTTCAGTTTTTACCAATATTCCTTCAAAAAATATAACCAAATGAAGTTTGATATATCTTTAATAGCCTCTATATCATTAGTTTCAACTCTACTCCTAATCATTCTTTATGATATAGACTTGAAAACTCTTTGCAACTCCTCCTACTACATATTTTTTAGCATCATTTTCCCACCACGGCAAAACATCTTCTTTCAGAATTTCTAAAAACAGCTCCTTCGAAACAAAATCATCTGCTAAGAAAGAATTATAATTGTCAAATACAAAAGCATATTTGTCTGCTTTCAACCAAGATAGATCAGTTAACCAATCTATCAATGAGCTCCAATTATCTGAATCAGGAAGATCCATAGTTTCCTCAAGAAAACTAAATAATTCATTCTTATTGCGAATTTTCTTCCCGTCGAATAGAATTACAAAATCTTCAGAAGATAGTATCTCGTCAATATTTTGTTTTAGTATATAGTGAATTTTATTTTTTATCATTTTTTCTAATCTACTTTATTTGTTTAAACGTTTTATAATGGTCATCTGTGTAGTAAACACTTCCGTCACTTCCTCTTACAAATCTTTCTCCATCTCTCCCTTTAGATGGTAGTTTATTATTGACATCAAACTCCTTATAAGTGATTGGTGAATCATGCTTATCAATATTTGGCAATGAATTATCAGCATTTCTAAATTTTTTTCCTGCTGCAGTTCCCTCTGTCTGCCCTTTAAAACTACCTTCCCATTTTATATCGGAATATTTTTTATATGAATTTTGGACATTAGTCGGTAAATCTGAGTAGTTTATTTTAGGAATACTATCTTTGACTTTATCAACCACACGAGCTGCATCTGACGCATCGTCCACAGCCTTTGCAGCTTTCGAAGCATCTTTAACTCTATCTGCTGCCTTCGCAGCTTTTGATGCATCATTAATCGCATCTAGGGCTTGCAAGCCTGTACTAGCAGCTTTAGCTCCCTTGGCAACTTTACTAGTTTTTAATGTTACGATATCAGCTAGTAGCCATCCAGCTGCTTCTATGCGACTGGCATTCTCACCTGTTTCAGGATCTTTCCCTGTAGTTAGACGGTATGTATCGTTGACTGAGAAAAACTCTCCGATTATATAAGGTATTTTCTTTAAGCCATCTTCCGCATTCTTCCAAACACGTCTATTCCCTGCTGCTATCTCTTCTTTTGTACGCGTGTCTGTTCCTATACCTGATTTACCATCATAGCTTCTAGACAAGGCTGCAACCGCAGACATATCGCCAGAATTTGCTTTTTTGACGAGTTGTCGTAACTCACTAGCTGTCAGTTTTTTCTTGCTAGCATCATCTTGACCCTTAGTCGTTTTTGGATTACATACATGCTTCAAGGTGTTCTGTAATGCCGTATTCCAATTACGAAGTAAATTTAATCCTTCCCGGATGGTTGGAGATGACTTGATCCCTGTCGCTAAACCATATTCATAGCGAATCTGTTGGCGACGGCGCTGTTCTGCTTGGGCTCTTGCGCGCGCTGCTTGTTGTTGGGCATATGCATAAGAACTTTGTCCTCCGTAACTTCCACCCTGATATGTTGCCACATTGGGACCAAAAGCTTGATAATAACTTGCTGGTGCTCGGAAGTTTCGATCGGTTTGAATACGACGATCCGTGTATTCATGTAGTGACACTGCACGACCTAAAGCATCTTGTCCGATAATACTTTGTTGGTAGAAACGTTGTTGGCGCGTATTTATACTACGAGGACGACTTGGTTCGCCTTCACCACCCATCCAGACCATTCTATGCCCACTCGGGTCGGTATAGTTGACGGGGTTGTTCTGCACATAGCTGTAACGGTTCTGGCTGAGAGGATCTGTGTCCTCACCTGGGTAACTATCCTCGGTTAAGAAAGTACCTCCCTGACTATCATAATATCTTGCGCGTAAATAGTCAAGTCCAGTATCGTCACGAGCTTCGCCGTTATAGGCAAATGGATTGCCTGTTGTGTCTGTGCTTGCCTTTCTTGCGCCATAGAGGTTATAGCTGCTTGATGCGACGGCTTGTCCATCCTTGGTCAAGCCTGTCACAGAGCCTGACTGATTGGTCAAATAGTTGTAGCTGTCGCCTGTTTGGTTGTTGAGGTAGCTAGCTCGACCTTTGCCATAACTATAGGTCTCTCGTGCCTTGCCATCATGATCATAGGTTTCAAGGACTTCTGTATGTTCACGATTGACATCGTTGACATAGTTGCGTTCCTCGTAGTAGTTGTAAGTATCCTCTCGTGTGGTGTAAGGGATGAGGACATCCTGAACCTGACTGGCATAGGTTACTTCTCCCTGACCCGGTAAGTTACCGAGTTCTGGTGGATTGACCACGATCCCTTCCTTGGTTGCTCGATCCTTAGCCACTTTCTGGTGATAGGCTCTAGACACATCGTCAAAGATGCTGTTCCAGATGCTTCCTACTGTCTGTGGTAGGGTGGATAGAGCTTGGAGAACATTCTGACTAAAGCCATACCAGAAGAGGGAGTTTTCTTCCCCACTTGGGGCTGTGTATGGCGACTTACGACCTGACTTGCCTCTACCTGCATGCGATGCCTGATCACCAGATTGATCTTCCTTAGGTTTGCGTTGGAAGAGTTGATAGGTGTTCTTGCCTTCCCTGCGACTAGCAGTGAAGACACGATTATCATCTCCGTCGTAAAGTGCAGCCATGAGAAGACCCTTCTTGTCCTTGATCGCAAGCAAGCGGTTCTCGGTGTCGTAGATGTAGTCTAGCTTCTCTGAGTTCTTCTCAGAGGCGATGCGATTGCCATTCTTGTCGTAGGTATAGGTGATAGTGCCATCTGGACCTTCTAGTTTGGTCAAGCGGTTATGGTCATCGTAGGTAAAGCGTGTCTGGCTCTCCTTACCATCGACTGTCTCGGTGCTGGTTAGTTTATTGCCGGCTAAGTCATAGGTGTAGAAGAGCTTGGAAAGTTCCTTACCAGCTCCATCCGATACGGTCATGTTTTCCACTTGACCCAGAGTATCGTAAGTGTAGGTATGGACTAGGGTTTCGCCATCTTGCTTGATGGTTTCTTTGGCAATGTAGCCACCATCATCATACTCATAGCCATAGCTGGAGATGAGTTTGTCCTGCTTGTCCATGTGACGGAGTTCGGTGAGACGGTGAGCCTTGTCATAGGTCAAGAAGCTCTTGGTTCCATCTCCTCGATTAACTTCCGTCAGATCCCCTGCTGTGTTATAGCTATAGCTGGTCTTTTGTCCCTTGACATCTGTCACGGAAGTGAGACGATCCAGTTCATCGTAAGTATAAGAAACTGTGCTACCATCTGGGTAAATCATCTTCGAGATATTGCCATTGGCATCATACTCGTACTGAATCAGGCTACCATCTCCCTGACGAACACCCGTGATCTCGCCTTCTTCGTTGGTCGCGTACTGACTAGTTCCTGTCAGGTCACTCATAGACACCCGACGTCCATCCGCATCATAGGTATAGAGGACTTGCCCATCTTGCTTTTCAGAGTACTCCACCTTGAGCAGTTGATCCAGCTTGTTGTAGTCATAGCTGATGGTTTTCCCATCGGACTTGGTTACTTTTTCGAGCTGGTTATTGACATTATAGGTATAGGTCTCCTTATCTCCGAGACTGGTCATGCGTTCCACTAGATTGGAAAGCTGGTCATAGCTGTAGCTTGTGACCTTGCCATTTCCATTCGTAACCGAAGTGACATTGCCCACACTGTCGTAGGTATAGCTAGAGGTAGAAGCCTTCTCTCCACTTCCTTGTGTCGCTGTAAGCAACTGATCCTTTAAGTCGTAGGTGTAGGTCTTGACACGCTTGCTTCCGGATGTGACACTGGTGAGGTTGCCATTGGCATCATAGGTCATACTTGCGACGCCGCCAGCTTCATCTGTGATTTTCGTGAGATGGTTATCGTGGTCATAGCCATACTTAGTCCACTGGCCTGCCGTATCGCTTTCTGAGGTGAGGCGATTGAGGCTATCATAGGTCCGCTTGGTTACTTGACCGAGAGGATTCGTCTCCTCAAGGAGATTGCCATTTGGGTCATAGGTATAGGTCGTTTCGCGCTTGCCATTGATGGTTCGTTTGGTCACCTGACCGACGGGGTCATAGCTTGATTCCACTGTTCGACCAGTTGGCGTTTTGATCGTTTTTAGTTGATCGAGGGTTGTATAGTCAAAAGTGGTTGTAGCACCTGACGGCTTGGTCAGTTTGGCTAGGTTCCCCGCTTCATCGTAGCTATACTTGGTTTCAAGGTCAAGGGCGTTCTTAGCCGTTAAGAGACGGCCAACCTTGTCATAGCTATAGTGATTGCTTCGATCGGATTGGTCTGTCTCTTGCACCAAGTTTCCAGACACATCATAGCTATAGGTTTTTGATAGCCCCTGTGGACCTGTTTGCTTAGTGAGACGGCCCAAGGCGTCATAGGCATAGGTATAAGCCGCCTCATTTGGTAAGGTGCGTTTGGTCACACGACCATAAAGGTCATTGACATAGTTGGTGCTATGACCGTTAGCATCTGTTTCTTTTGACAAGCTACCTGTAGCGTCATAAGCATACCGATCCTCTCCACCTGTTGGACGTTTCTTACTGCTGACACGGTTCATACTGTCATAGCTGTAAGTCGTTGTATGACCTTCGCCACTTGTTTCACTCAAACGATTCCCCAAAGCATCATAGCTGAAGCTTTGCTTGCTTCCTGTCGGAGCTACTGTTTCGATGATTCGTCCTAATGGGTCGTACTTAAAGGCTGTTGCTTGACCATTTGGATCCGTATAGAGCACCAATTTTTTATTAGCATCATAACCATAGCTACTTGAATGGCCATTGGCATCTGTCATTTTAGAGAGGTTGCCAAGGACATCATATTCGTAAGTAGAGGTATTTCCATCGGCATCCGACTCTGTCACCACTCGGTTGAGAGCATCGTAGCTATACTTGGTTTCACGTTTTAGATGATCGACGGTCTTAAGCAGATTGCCGTTTTGATCATAGTGATAAGTCTTGGTCTTACCTTCTTGGTCGGTTGAGCTTGCGACATTGCCCATGACATCATAGGTGAAGGTTTCGCTGGTCTTATCTGCGTAGACCACCTTAGTCAGTTGGTTGTCACTATTATAGCTATATTGGGTAACCTCACCCAAGCTGTTGATTAAAGTGAGGCGATTTCCTGCCTTATCGTAGGTGTAGGTCTCATTGAGATCCTGATTATCTTTTTTGTTCACTACTCGGTTGGCGGCATCGTAGCTGTACTCTGTTACCAAACCACTAGAATGCGTCTGCTTGATGAGACGATCAAGGGCATCGTATTCTTGTCTTACGGTAGTTCCGTCTGGAAGAGTCACTTCTTCCAGTTGAGCCGTTGAGGTATAGGTCATCTTAGTGACATTGCCATTAGCATCGGTGACCTGAATCGGATAGCCTAGTTCATTATAGGTGTACTGAGTCTTACCACCCAAGGCATCTGTCAACTCTGTCAACTGTTCCATCTGGTTGTAGGCCATCTTAGTGACATTGCCTAAACCATCTGTAATACTGGAAACTTGATTTTGGCCTGTATAAGTCGTGCTAGCAGTATAGCCTGCCGCATCTGTTAGGCTATTTTGATTGCCATTGGCATCATAGGTCATGCTGGTGCGGTGACCCAAGGCATTGGTCGTTGCGATCAGGCGCCCTGCCTTACTATATTCATAAGTCGTTTCTTTTCCAAGGGCGTCTGTCATGGACAGGATATTCCCCATCGCATCCAACACATATGAAACACTGCTACCATCTGGGTAGGTAACACCTGTCACATTTCCCGCAGCATCATAGGTATAGCTGGTAGTCTTTTTCTCTTTGGTTTCACTGAGTTTATTACCGACACTGTCATAGGTGTAGGTCACTCTCTGACCTGCTTCATCGGTGTAAGAGAGCACACGCCCCATGATATCATAAGTAGTTTCTGCCTTTGTACCGATTGGATAAGAAACTGAGGTTATATTTCCTGCCGCGTCATAAGTGTTTTGAGTAACTTGACCTAAAGCATCTGTGATGGTTTTAACGGCATTGTTTCTATCATCATAAGTCAAGCTACTACTATTACCTGCTTCATTGGTTCGAGTGACAATTCGACCCAACGCATCACGAGTAACGGTAGTTGCTTGCCCTGAAGCATTGGTTTCTGTTAGGAAACGACCCTTGCTATCATATGTATAGCTAGTAGCGTGTCCTTCTGCATCAGTCACGGAAAGCTGGTTTCCAACACCATCATAAGTGTAGCTATAGGTTCCACCTTCTCCATTCGAAGCACCGACTTTACGGCCGAAACCATCATAGGTGAAGGTAGTCGTGTTACCATTGCCTTCTGTCACAGCTGTCACTTGACCTGCCTTATCAAAAGTATGGCTCGTCCCAACACCATCGGCATCTTTTTCGCTAAGCTTGCGACCTTCTGCATCATAGGTAAAGGTCTTGGTCCCACCGAGAGGATTCGTAATGCTAGTGACTTGATTGTGTGCATTATAGGTAAAGGTTGATACGCCTCCCAAAGGATTAGTGAGGCTTACCAGATTCGCACCTTGATAGGCAAAAGAAGTTGTATGCCCCGCCGCATCTGTTGTAGACAAGATGCGTCCTTGCTGATCGACAGTATAGGTAATCTTAGACCCATCTGGCAATGTTGTCTGGATTAGATTACCATTCGCATCATAGTTATGTGCTGTTGATGCACCACTAAAATCAGTCAAAGACAGAAGATGATTCTTCTCATCATAGCTAGAAGTTTTTACCGCACCATCAAAACGCGTTTCTGTCAAGGTATTGCCATTGCTGTCATAGGTGTAGCGAGTTGTTTGCCCCGCTTCATTCGTCACGCTTGACAGACGGTTGTTTTCATCATACGTTTTTGAGACACTAGTTCCATCTGCATAGCGAATGCCAGTTGTGCGATATTGCTCATCGTAAGTATATACGGTTTGATCGCCATTTCCATCGGTAGTGATTGTCTGACCTTCACTATAAGAAAGAGTTGAAACAGCACCTGCACCATCTGTTTGCTTGATGACACGATTTTCCTCATCGTACTCGTTTTGGATAACCTTGGTGCCATTTCCATCATACCAGGCTGTCATACGTCCCTTATCGTCATATTCATAACGAGTAGGAACACCTGTCGCATCCGTATAGGTAATCAAATGACCATTCGTGTCATATTCATAGGTCAAAGTTGAGCCATTAGGGATTTGAATCGCACCAATATAACCATCTGTATTATAGGTGATACTATAAACCAAGCCTGTAGGAGAGGTAATCTTGACCAGCTGGTAATTTTCATTATAATCAAAGCTTGTTTTATTACCTTTTTCATCCGTCTGGCTCGTTAAAAGACCGTAATAGTTGAAAATTTTCTCTTGATGGTTGTGATCGACAATTCGGTATTCCTTAACATCGTAGTCTTCTTTTTCGTCTCCACCAAAGTCACCTTTCTTTGTTTCAACTGTTTTTACTTCGAGAGTGAGATCATAACCGCTTGGAGCACGATAGCCATCTCCATCCTTCGCAAACTTAAGGATAGAACCGTCTGTACGAGTATAGTAGAGATTTTGATCTTCATCGCTTGATAACTGCTCATTAAAGGCAAATGACCAACCACGTCCAAATAGACTATTGATACCTGCTGCTTTGGAATTATAGGCGCGAGTAATTTCAAACTTGCCGTCAACATCAGTGATAGAAACATCTGTTCGATCTAGGTAGAAATTCCCCGTGTTTAGATTGATTGGCTCAAATCCAAATTCACAGTGAAGGCCACGCCCCATTAAAAGCCTGTCTATTTCCGACTTTGTATTGGATGTCAAAGCTGGTGGATTATAAGGTTTATCGGCATTCTTTCTTGGATTACGAATAAATAGGGTGTTATTTTGCACAAGCATCATATCTTGGATACGATTATCGTAAGCAAGTTGATTGAGCGGTACTCCATAGTATGCCGCAATCTTTGGAAGTGTATCAAACTGGGTAACTTTGTAAATCAAGAAAGTATCACTTGATTTTTTACCACTAGTTTGACTATCCTTTTTACTCTCTGCGTCAATCGTATAAACCTTGTTTAGTTCAGGTTCTGTGAAAGGCACCTGAGTCTGCCAGTTTGAAAGTTTATCTTTATATTTGGTCGTTCCTTTTTCAAATGCTGCATCAAAGGAACTACTATCAGGGTATTTGTAAGAAAAACTTGCAGGGCTTTGTCCCTTGTAGTCTTTCGCAGTATCACTAAGATTGTAATCAACCTGAGCACCCGGCGTTGTCAGACCATCCGCAAAGACTCCCTGAAATTGCAATTTTCCTTTCTTATCTGTCTTCACCATTGTCCGAAGATTGATAGTTGTGTTCCCTATTGGATAATTGACATCAACTGGATCTGGAACGGACCAATTAATCGTCAAACTTGGAGCCTTGTCTGGAGTAAACCCAATCTGTCCTGCATTTTCTGCCGTCGCTTCAGTTGTATAGAAAGCACCACCATCTGAGCCTTCGTCGGTTGCAGCTACAACTAGGCCATAGTTTGGTTCCAAACCTTGAACCCATGCATTTACAGTCTCACGGATATCAAAGTTATGCATTCCAATCTTCTTACCACTGGTCGCATTCTTTCCTGCGATTTCCATATCAAGGCCCACAGAAGTATCCCATGTGAGGTTATTGATATCAAAGTCTTGTTTCAAGCGATAAGCTGCAAACTGGGTTGATTGAGAATCTGGTGCCGTATATTCATAGATGTTTAGACTCGCACTATCAATACGCGCTTCCTTAGGAATACTCTTTTGAAAATCGTAATTAATCTTAAAGTACATCCTTGCACGTCCGATGTCACGAACACCTGGAACACCCGTCATTCCGATCATTTCGGCTGTTAGATATCCAACATACCCATAAGAATAACCTTGATATTGCCCATGTACAGATGAGGTAACAATGTCAAGAATTTTTTCTCGTGGAACTGTTACAGTTGGGTCTATCCTAACAGGATACTTACGTTCAGAAGCAGACAACCACTCTTTACTAGCTGTGACTGTCACTTCATGACGCCCATCCCCTTTTTTCAATCCAAGGGTTAAGGCATTACTTGTAGCGCCTACACTATCCACCATCATTGGGGCAGTTAGTACAAAGAGGATCTTCGTTTTCCCCTTTTCACGGACAAGGATTTGATTGTCTTTCAAAGAAACATCATACTTAGATGCATCCAAACCATAAGTAAAGGAGTTCTTCCCACCCCACTCGGCTAAAATGATTTCTTCTTTGACTCCATTAGACTGTACCGTATATTGCACATCTGTTTTGCCATCAACATTGTTGTATAAGATCGCATTCTTTTCTACAGTTGCTTGTTCATATGTTTTATCAAGCGGATACAAAGAAATTTTATCATCCTTATGTGTAATATCAATGGGAGTCTCTTTCTTAACTTCGCTCGGGAGAACCACACCTACTGGAGATTCTTTGGGTAGATAATAATGCTTCCCATTAGCATGATAAGAATAAAGAGATAAATCTACAGGAACTTCTACCCCTTCTTTATCAATATATGTTTTGATATCACTACCAATATGCGTCACAAAGTGAGTATCATCAACCCGAAACAGTTGTTCTTGCCCACTAACCGCTACTGGTGCGCCGTATTGTTTTTTCAGTTCTGCCTCTGCCTTACTCTCTCCATTGACCACTTTGGGTTGTTGAAGGGCATCTCCTCCATCTTTTACTGGTTTTGAAGCATCAGCACTTGTCGAACCTTCCGTATTTGCATTTTCAGAACCAACAGTCTGGATACTCGCCTCTGTAACAGCTTTTTTATAAGCTTCCTCAGCCTGGCCTTGTTTAATTGCTTGGTTTATTTCTTCCGCATAGATCAACGGCATGTTAGAAACAAATAAACTCAGCAATAATAACCACTGTATGGACTTACGCAGTCTTTTCATCGGTATTCTCCTTTGTAAGATAAATAAAATAATAAAGTGTAAAAATTAATATTAGAGCATCAACGATTGATAAAACAAATGAACCTAGTATTGAAAACAAGATAGCAAGAGCTATACAACAGGCAACAAGAATCGTTGATACTAGAACAGGTAGTCGCAACTGCTCTAACCTATTTTTAATTGGTAAAGCTTTGTAAATACTCACCAGGCTATAGGATAAGATTACTTTAAGAAACGTTTGGATAATGGTAGTAAAAGCCCAGATAGTAATCTTGACATGGTCATACTCCATACTCGTATGATCGTATAAAATTTGGCCAAACCCTCCGATGAGGATACCACATAAAATCGCACTGAGTATGTAAGCTAAAAGGGTACGATTTAAACGCTTATCTACACAGTACTGCCTATAGAACCAGATCGCTATCGGAAGGACAAGACCCGATCCTATGATTAAAAACAATAGGCTAAGTGAGGTCAGAATGAGCGATAATCCTTCTTCAACTACCATAGGAGAGATAGCTCCTTTATATAAAAATCGTTGACCTAGTCCCAAACACAGTAGGCCAGTAGCTAGTCTCCAAAATCTAGAAAATCTTAGTGCTTTCATCATTTATTTGTCCTTTCTTTGACACTTTTTAAGCGGGCTGTAACTACAAAACGTTGATCATTTTTAAAAGCATCACAAGTTGATAAGATTAAAAATCGATCTTTCTGAGGATTTATGTCTATCTTACGATAGGCTCCTCCATAGTCCAACGATCTTGTTTTCAATGTTTCTAAATAATATCCAAGTCCTTCTAGACTCCCTAATTCGAATGTATGAAAAAGATGATCATCTGTATAAGAGTGAGCTGCCATCACCTCATATTCAAAATGTTGAGTCAAGGTGTCAATCGTAATACGTTCATGCTCCTTAAAAAAAGCTGGCTTCGCAAAATAATCTAAAGACCCAAACATCGAATCATCTAACATCGCATGTCCGTAGATAATCGTGACAGGATCTTCAAATGTTTTTTTGTTAACCAGCTCTGTAAATATAGCTCCATAAGAGGTCTCTTCACCATCTATATCGTGAGAAAGGTAATAAGCATCATCCCTTGGATGTTGAGCGACTGGGTAATCAATCCGAGTCCCTTCAACTGTTAGCCAAGCAAAAACATCTGGATTCTTATGAAACTTCTTCTCAACTGAGTTTTGAGAATGTTGTTCCACAGCCATCTGTTCAAAGCCATCTAAGACCTTTAAACCTAAAAATAAAACCATAATTATTATAATTAGTGATAAACTAAACTTCAAAATTTTCATATAATCGCTCCTGTGATATCATTATATCAGACAAACACTGGCTTTGTAAACGCAATTTTTTATAAAGTGTCTTTTGGTTACCATATTTAGGAAAATGTACTGTTATAAAATCAAATCCAATAGAGAAGATAGGTTCGTCTAATATACTAGAATCACAAAGACTCTATAATAAATGATAGATATGTTTATTTTTTATTCTGACCAAAATTATTCATACAAACTCTGATCTCAAATTTATGCATCAGAAAGATTTAAAGCTTATTGAAAGAGTTTGTTGCAGGTGAAATGCGACTAAATCCAATTTTTTTATAAATCTTTACAAGATAAAAATTCAAAAAAACCCTTGCTACAAATCTGTAAACATTCATTAAGCTAGTTCAATTGACTTAAAAAATACTCAATTAACCATTTGGACGAATTTGTCACATTGTGCTTGATATTGCAAAAATTTCTCATTCCTTTTCTTTTCAAAAATTCCGACTTATGATAAGATAGGCTGGTATGCGTTTAGATAAATTATTAGCCCAGGAAAAAATCAGTCGAAAAGCCATGAAACAGGCTCTTTTGAAAAAAGAAATTTTAGTTGATGGACTCCCTGCTAGTTCCCTTGCACAGAATGTTGATACAGGACTTCAAGAACTGATGTTCCAAGGCAGAAGAATTCAAGGATACGAACACACCTACCTCATGCTCCGTAAGCCAAATGGAGCCGTAACTGCAAGCAAGGATAAGAAACTCCCAACGGTCATGGACCTCCTTCCTCAGCATCTCCAGTCTGACCAACTCTACGCCATCGGTCGTCTGGATCGGGATACGACAGGACTCCTCCTCTTAACGGACAATGGGCCTCTAGGTTTTCAACTCCTCCATCCTCAATACCATGTCGATAAAACTTACCAAGTAGAGGTCAATGGGCCACTAACTCCCGACCATATTCAAGAGTTTAAAGATGGGATTGTCTTTCTTGATGGAACTATCTGTAAACCTGCTCAACTTGAGATTTTATCCTCAAGTCCTAGTCTCAGCAAAGCCACTATCACCATATCTGAAGGAAAGTTTCATCAAGTCAAAAAAATGTTCCTCTCTGTCGGTGTCAAGGTAACTGCTCTCAAACGAGTTCAATTCGGGAATTTTATATTGGACCCTAAGCTAGCAGAAGGTGAGTTCCGACTTCTGAACAAAGAAGAATTACAGGTTATAAAAAATTATTTAGAAAACAGTGGATAAAACAAAAAAGCTTTATACTTCAAAGCTTTTTTGTTATTGCTTATCCATAAACTCTCGCTATGGCTACAATCAAGTTTATTACAAAAACTACAATACCTACGATATTGAGAATTCGTTCTGTTTTATAGTCTAGTCCAGATTCTTTTTGATGTGAATTAGCCAAGACTAGACCAATGATCCCCAAAATCAAACTTACCACCGGCGAAAGCAAACCAAGAATGATAGACAAAATACCTAAAACAAGTGACGCTTTTTTCTTTTCTTGCATATTCTAAAAACTCCTTAAACTCATACAAATGAATAATACTATAAAAATTAGCTTTATCAATTGGATAAAACAAAAAAAGCTTTTAAAGTGTACTGACCCCAAAAAGTTAGACAATTAATTTAATCAAAGGATTTAGTTCTGTATTGTACAGGACTAAGTCCTTTTAGTTTTACCTTAATTCGTTTGTTGTTGTAGTAATCAATATAGTCTACAATAGCTTGTTCCAAGTGCTCAAGTGACTGAAACGTATTCTCATAACCATAAAACATTTCAGACTTAAGAATGCCAAAGAAAGATTCCATCATACCGTTATCTGGGCTATTTCCCTTACGTGACATAGATGGTTGGATTCCCTTATTATTTAAAAAATGATGATAGAAATCGTGTTGGTATTGCCATCCTTGGTCACTATGGAGAATTGTATTTTCGTAATGGTTCTCTGTAAAGGCTTGTTCTAGCATAGCTTTCATTTGTACTAAGTTCGGCGAAGTAGAAAGATTGTAGGAGATAATTTCGCTGTTAAAGCCATCTAAAACTGGTGATAAATAAAGTTTCTGGCTGCTTGCTGGAATGGCAAATTCTGTCACATCTGTGTAGCACTTTTGCATTGGTTTGGTTGCTTCAAATTGACGTTGAATAAGGTTATCTGCTTTCTTGCCAACCTCTCCTTGGTATGAAGAATACTTCCGTTTACGGCGAATTCGAGCCGTTAAACTAAGTACTTTCATAAGACGCTGCACCTTCTTATGGTTCACTACGAAGCCACGATTTCGTAATTCTAGAGTTATGCGACGATAGCCGTAATTTCCGTTATGCTCAGTATAAATTGACTGAATTTCAGCTTTAATATCATAATCCTTATCGCTTTGATCCAGCTGTTTTAAGTGGTAATAATAGGTTGAACGGGCAAGCTTAATAATCTTTAGAAGGATATCTAAAGAAAACTCTGTTACCAGTCCTTGAACAATTTCCGTTTTTCTTCTTGCTCCTTTTCGTCCCTCAATCGGAGTTCTCTCAACTTTTTTAGAATGGCATTCTCCGCTCTCAAGTACTCATTTTCTGCTTGAAGACGTTCTAATTCTGTCATATCTTCAAATCTCTTCTTTGGCTTACATCCCATTTTAGGCGGTCTCCCTCTTGTTTTCTCAACAATAGTATACCCGTTTTTCTTATATTGTGCCAGCCAATTCGAAAGTAATCCACTACTTGGAAGAGCATAATCCAGAGACACCCTAATTTGTGAACGTCCCTCAAGAAGAACTTTATCAATGATCTCTTGTTTTAGTTCAGAAGAATAGTAACAATTCTTTCCTTTTTTGACGATTTCTATTCCATAACGATTAATCAATTTAATCATGTACTGAAGATTAGAAATGTTTATCCCAAATTGATTTGAAAGTTGTCTAAAGCTCTCTCCTTTCTTTCTTAATTCATATATTTGAACTTTATCTTCATAAGTTAATTTCATAATAAAAACACCCCAAAAGTTAGATTTTTATGTCTAACTTTTGGGGTGCAGTTCAAAGATAAAGCTTTTTTTGTTAGAATCCTGATTAGTGCATCATTAAGATGAGCCCTGCAACCCAGTTAACTACAGAAATTACAATCCCTACGATATTAAGAATTCGTTCTGTTTTGTAATCAAGCTCAGATTCTTTTTGATGTGAATTAGCCAAGACTAGACCAATGATCCCCAAAACGAGACCTACGATTGGAGATAGCAAACCAAGGACGATAGATAGGACACCTAAAACAAGTGATGGTTTTTTCTTTTCTTTCATCTTCAAAAACTCCTTAAATTTTATACTAACAATTATACCATAAAAAGCCAAGACTTTATATTAAACATATGTGACAAGATTTTTCACATTGTTAATTAGATTTCACCTTCCCTGTCCAAGAATCCAATCCGTAAGAGAGGATATAGATTTCTGAGAAACCTTGTTTTTTCAAGAAAAGTGCTGCGTTTGTGACACGTTGCGCACGTTGGTTTTCATAGAGAAGGACAGGTTTATCCTTGCGAAGAGCTGCAAGACTTGTCTTCAATTGATTTGAAGGAATATTACGAGCTCCGAGGATATGTTTTCTGTGGAAGTCAGCTGGATCACGCAAGTCAATCAACTGACCTGTACGAATCAAAGACTCAAACTCTGCATTGTCTACAATTTTCGCTGCACGACGAATGCGAAGATAGTTATATCCCATCCAAGCCAACATCGCTACAATAAGTCCCCATAATACCCAAGTTACCATATTACCTAATCTCCATTTTTTTCTAAATAGTCTAATTCTAGTTTGTGCTCTCTGCGAAGAACAGCCTCCGCTTCAAGATAATCCAGCTTGTCCATCAAGCCTGCATCATAGATTCGAGATAGCTCGATCTTCATCAGTTCAATGTCATAGAGACGTTTTCCCATATAGACAATGATACCAAACTGTTTGAGAAATTGTTGCACATCGTAGAGTGTTTTCATAGCTTTCATTTTAGCAAATAATCAGAGTTTTTTCAATAGTTCCCTAATAGTTCGGGGTAGGTTTCCTTTTTTCACGATCATCTGAATTTCTTCACACTATGACAAAGAAGAAATCCTAGAGTCATTCCAACGATATTTTGCATGAGATTTGGAATGATTTCTGGAATAGCTGCACCCCAACCATTCATCCAAGCTGATGCCAAGGCATAACCAGCTACCATGAATAAAGTCGCTAAGACTAAGCCTAGCCATTGCCATTTCCCTTTAAAGCCTGCGAAATAACCTTGGAAACCATGGTTAATTAAGCTAAAAATCATCCACTGAGGGTAGCCTGAAATGAGGTCAATAAGAAATCCTGCTAAACCTCCAACAACGGCCCCTTCACGACTGCCAAAGTAAAAGGCTGTGAAGAAGACTCCAACGTCCAAAAGTGTTAGAAATCCAGTTGGTGTCGGTATTTTTATAAAATACCCCAATACGACAGAACTAGCTGCCAAGATAGATACTAGGGCAATTTTAGTTGTTTTGGTTTGCTTCATACTGTCTCACTCCATATTGATCTGCTTGTGCAATGGCACGGTAAACAAAGGCTTTGGAACTTTCAATTGCTGGTAAGAGTTCGTCTCCCTTAACTAGCTGGCTGGCAATACTTGATGCAAAGGTACATCCTGCACCAGCATTTTGTCCTTGGATAACTGGATTTTCAAGAATAGTGAAATTCTCCCCATCATAAAAGACATCCACAGCCTTATCCTGACTGAGGCGATTTCCACCCTTGATAATCACTGCTGGTGCACCCAAGTCATGTAATTTCTGCGCTGCAGCCTTCATGTCTTCCAGGCTTTCAATCTTTTGATCTGCAAGCAATTCTGCCTCAGGTAGATTGGGTGTAATTACAGTCATATAAGGGAAAAAGCGAATCAACTCTTGACAGAGCTCACTAACTGCAACATCATGCGTTTCCTTACAAACCAATACAGGGTCCAAGACGACAGGAACTCCTGATCTTTCCTTAATGAAATTCAAGGCTTTTTCAGCAACACCGACTGTCGGCAAGAGACCAATCTTAATCCCTCCAAAGTCTACACTTTTCAGGCTATCCAACTGTTGTTGGAAAATAGTCTCATCCGTCGGAAAGACTTCAAAACCATTTTCTGTCAAAGCAGTCAAGCAGGTCATGGCTACAAATCCATGCAAACCATTCAAAGTATAGGTGGCAAGGTCAGCAGCTAATCCACCACCACTAAAAATATCATTTCCTGAAAGTGCTAAAATACGATTATTCTTCATAACGAATCTCCTTTAAATACAAACCATTAGGCGCTGCAGTTGGACCTGCCAACTGTCTGTCTTTTTTCTCCAAGATGAGGTCAATCTGTTCAACTGGCATACGGTTGTTACCAATTTTCAGCAAGGTTCCAACCATATTTCGAATCTGCTTATAGAGGAAGCCATTGCCTGAGAAAGTAAAGGTCAAAAATTGTCCTGTTTCATCAACCCTAAGACTGGCTTCCGTAATCGTCCTAACCTTGTCCTCCACACTAGTCCCTGATGCTGTAAAACCAGTAAAGTCATGTGTTCCCTCTAGTTTTTTTACAGCAAGCTGCATCCGTTCCACATCAAGTGGATATGGATAGTGGGTGGCATAATGACGTCTCATAGGATTTTTAGGACGCCCTCTATCCACGATAAACTCGTAGGTCTTGCTATGCTTGGCATAACGGCAATGAAAATCATCAGCCACAATCTCAATCGAAATCACATCAATATCTTCAGGACTTTGAGTATCGAGAGCAAAGCGAAGCTTTTCCTCATCCATCTGATAGGGAAGATCAAAGTGGATGACCTGCCCTAAGGCATGAACACCACTGTCCGTTCGCCCAGCACCATGAATGGTAATGGCCTGCCCTTTATTTAATTTGGTTAAAGTTTTTTCAATTTCCTCTTGGACACTACGCGCGTGTGGTTGCCGTTGAAAACCAGCAAAGGCGTAACCATCATAGGAAATGATAGCTTTATATCTAGTCATATATCTATTTTATCAAGAAAATTTCTCTGCAACAAGTTTGAAAACCAAAAATTGCACGGGGACAGTTATTGATATAATCTAATTCTTATCTAGATTTTATCATCATATATTTTCGTACAGGTGCTTCAACCATTTGAACGATTTCAAATCCTTCTTTTTGGTAAAGATTCTGAGCTCTTTGATTTGCCTCGAAGACATTTAGAGAAATAGTATCTATGTCTTCATTTTCAAAGGCCAAACTAATAAATTTCCTTAAAGCCTGGCTACCTAATCCCTGCCCCTGTTTCTGGGGATTGATAAAAAATCTCCCGATATGAAGATTCCTGTCTTCTAGCCTGATTTTCTGGATAAGCCCCACAAACTCTTGTCCACCAAAGATTGAAAAGATTCCTTCCAAATCTTGCAAGATTTGAATTGTCAAGGGAAAAGGAATCATTGGTCCCATCCATTGTTCTTGAAAGGGTTTGCCGAGAGAGTTGGACCATTGGCATACGAATTGAGCGTTTTCTATACTCACATTTTCTTCAAAACGAATTGTCATCTTGACCTCACCATCTTATCTGTGTTTCTCCATTATACTATTTCTCCCTTTTTTTCCGAATTAATAAGTATGATTCATCTTTACTTTTTTCTTGTTGGAGCTATTATTGCTTCCTTTATAGGTCTTGTCATTGACCGCTTTCCTGAGCAGTCTATTATCTTTCCTGCTAGTCACTGCGATTCCTGTCATACTCGCTTACATCCCTTGGATTTGATTCCAATTATTTCTCAAGTAGTCTATCGCTTTCGCTGTCGCTACTGCAAGTCAAACTATCCTGTCTGGTATACCCTCTTTGAGTTATTCTTGGGGCTACTCTTTCTAACTTTTTCTTTGGGATTTCTAACTTTGAATCAAGTCATTTTGATCGCCGCTGGCTTGACCTTAGGCATCTACGACTTTCGTCATCAAGAATATCCCTTGCTAGTCTGGCTGACTTTTCACTTATTCCTCATAGTTTGCTGTGGTTGGAATCTAGTTATGATTTTCTTTCTTATCTTGGGAATTTTGGCTCACTTTATCGATATCCGCATAGGTGCTGGAGATTTTCTCTTTCTGGCTTCTTGTGCACTTATTTTTAGCCTAACTGAAATGCTGATTTTAATTCAATTTGCTTCCACGACTGGTATCCTAGCCTTTCTCCTACTAAAGAAAAAGGAAAGACTACCTTTTGTGCCTTTCCTCTTACTGGCTGCTTGTATGATTATTTTTGGTAAGCTACTGCTTCTCGGATAAAGTCAGCGATTTCGGCTACTTGTCCTTCATGTAGAGCCTTAACAATCTTGGATCCGACGATAACGCCGTCTGATACAGCATTGAAGCGTTCGACATCAGCCTGTGTGGATACACCAAATCCTGTCAAGACTGGAATATCTGCTACTTGATGAAGTTGAGCCAAGTGCTTGTCCAAATCATCTCGGTAGTTTCCTGATTTTCCTGTCACTCCGTTAATAGCAACAGCATAGACAAAACCTTCTGCCCCTTCAATGAGTTCTTTTTGACGCTCCATTCCTGTCGTCAAGCTGACAAGTGGAATCAAAGCAATGTCTGTACCTGCCAAAAAGGGCTCTACAAAGTTAGCATGTTCATGAGGGAGGTCTGGGATAATCAACCCTTTAACCGCTGTAGTAGAAAGGTCTTTGACAAATTTCTCAACACCGTACTGAAAGAGGGGGTTAAAATAGGTCATGATGACAAGCGGGATTTCTGTTTCAATGGTTTTCAAGGTTTCAACCAAAGCCTGGGTAGAGGTTCCGCGAGCTAGACTGCGCAAGCCTGCTTCTTCGATAACTGGACCATCTGCAACAGGGTCTGAAAAGGGAACTCCTATCTCAATGGCAGACACACCCAAGTCTTCTAAAAAGCGAATTGTTTCAGCAAGACCATCCAAACCTTTTTCATGGTCTCCAGCCATGATATAGGGAACGAAAATTCCTTTTCCAGTCGCTTTTATAGCGTTCAATTTTTCTGTTAGAGTCTTAGGCATGAGCTTCTCCCTTCTTTGCTGCGTCTGCTTCCAAGCGGTCTTTAACTTGAACCACATCCTTGTCCCCACGACCTGATAGACAGACAATCATAGACTTGTCTGGTCCAAGTTCTTTGGCCAATTTAACTGCGAAAGCGATAGCATGACTAGACTCCAAGGCAGGGATAATTCCTTCCACACGAGACAAGAGTTGGAATCCTTGCAAGGCTTCCTCGTCCGTCACAGGAACATAGCTGGCACGTTTGATATCGTGGTAATGAGAATGTTCTGGACCGATACCTGGGTAGTCCAAACCTGCTGAGATAGAGAAGGCTTCTAAGATTTGACCATGGACATCTTGGAGCACATCCATGAGAGATCCGTGGAGAACACCTGGACGACCCTTGGTTAAGGTTGCTGCATGATGCTCTGTATCCACACCTAGTCCTGCTGCTTCAGCACCATACATAGCCACTGACTCATCTTCCACAAATGGATGGAAAAGTCCGATGGCATTCGAACCACCACCAACACAGGCTACTAGGGCATCTGGCAGATTTTCACCTGTCAATTCACGGTACTGTTGTTTGGCTTCTCGTCCGATAACACTTTGGAAATCACGAACAATTTCTGGGAAAGGATGAGGCCCCAAGGCAGAACCAAGGATATAGTGGGTGTCATCGATATTTGCCACCCAAGAACGAAGGGCTGCATTGACTGCATCCTTGAGCACGCGCGAACCATCTGTCACTGCCTCTACCTTAGCTCCTAAAAGCTCCATGCGGAAAACATTGAGGGCTTGACGTTTGACATCTTCCTCACCCATGTAAATGGTACATTCCATGTTAAAGAGGGCTGCAGCTGTTGCAGTTGCCACACCATGTTGACCGGCACCTGTTTCAGCGATAATTTTCTTCTTGCCCATGCGTTTAGCCAGTAAAACTTGTCCTAAGGCATTGTTAATCTTGTGGGCGCCTGTATGGTTGAGGTCTTCACGTTTAAGGTAAATCTTGGCTCCGCCGATATGCTGGGTCAAGTTTTTTGCGTAGTAAAGAGGAGTTTCGCGACCTACATACTGGCGCAAAAGTTGGTTTAACTCCTCTTGGAAACTTGGATCTGCCTGACTTTCACGATAAGCCTCTTCTAACTCCAATACTGCTGTCATCAATGTTTCTGGGACAAAACGTCCACCGAATTTCCCGTAAAATCCATCTTTATTTGGTTCTTGATATGCCATTCTTTACCCTCTCTATAAATCTTCTAATCTTTTCATGATCTTTTTGTCCGTCTGTTTCTACTCCGCTTGATACATCTACTGCAAAGGGAGAGAAATGCTGAATTGCTCTTGCTACATTGTCCTCATTTAGCCCACCTGCGATGAAGAAAGGCTGGGCTAGTTCTGTCGTATCCAGTCGGCCCCAGTCAAAGGTTTGTCCACTCCCTGCCACAGGAGCATCAAAGAGTAGATAATCTGCCTGAGAATTGGGTACTTGCCCATTCCCATCAACTTGTAAAGCTTGAATACTGGCACAAGGCAAATTCTCAAACAGATCATCCGCTACCTGATCATGAATTTGAACTAAATCCAAGCCGACCTTTTCAATCGCTTCTAACAGTTCTGCCCGACTGGGTGAAACAAATACTCCAACTTTTTGAATATGGCTAGGAATAAACTTAGCCAGCTCTGCTGCTTGTTCCAAAGTCACCTGTCTTTTGCTAGGAGCAAAGACAAAACCAATATAGTCTGCCCCTGCTGATACGGCTGTTTCCACCGCTTCTGTGGTCGATAGTCCACAAATCTTAACCTTTGTCAATCTGCAACTCCTTGATTCTTTGAGCCACATCCTCTGCCTGCATGAGAGCTGTCCCTACTAAAATTCCGTTAAAGTATGGTGCAACACGTTTTGCATCCTCCTCTGTAAAAATAGCAGATTCGGAAATGTAGAAGCAATCGTCCTTGAAGTGTTTGGCCAAGTCTACACTGGTCTGTAAGTCTACTTCAAAGGTTGTTAAATTACGATTGTTGACACCGATAATTTGAGCTCCAAGACGGTGGGCCACTTCTAGTTCAGCTAAATTGTGGGTCTCCACCAACACTTCTAAACCAAGCTCTGTCGCATAGTCGTAAAGCTCCTTTAGTCGTTCTTCTGACAAGGCTGCGACGATGAGTAAGATAACTGTCGCACCTGCATTGCGAGCACGGATGATTTGCTTTTCATCGATGATAAAGTCCTTGTTGAGCGTCGGAATCTCTACCTGACTGGAAATCTCTCGCAGATAATCCAAATGTCCTTTAAAGAAAACCTCATCTGTCAGAACAGAAATCATAACCGCCCCGTTAGCCTCATAAGTCTGGGCCTGTTGTACGATATCCACATCAAGATTGATATCACCTAGACTTGGGCTTGCCTTTTTGACCTCCGCAATGATTTGCAAACGGTCTTGGTGATTTTTTAAATACTCACTCAATCGATAAGTTTGACGTAGGGGCTGAAGCTCCTCTCGCTCCATTTTTTCAACTTCACGCGCCTTTTGCTCTAGGATACGTGATAAAAATTCCTGACTCATCTTTGATACTCCTGTAATAGTCTGAGTTTTTCAAGGGCCTTACCACTGGCAATCACTTGACGTGCCAATTCAACTCCGTCCTTGATACTGTCTGCTTTCCCATTCGCATAAAAACCAAGCCCTGCATTTAAGACTGTTGTTTCCAAGAATGGACTTGGTTCGTTATTAAGAACGCTGACAAGGATGGCTGCATTCTCATGAGCATTTCCACCACGAATGTCTTCAATAGCAATGCGTTCCATTCCCAAATCTTCTGGAGTAAAGGTTGATAAAGTAATTTCACCATTTTCAAGAAGGGCAATACTGGTAGTTCCATTCAAACCAGCTTCATCCAATCCTTCTGGACCAGCTACTACAATAGCACGTTTGCGACCCATGTTTTTCAAGACCTGAGCAGTACTTTCCAGAAGTTCAGGACGACTGATTCCTAGAAGCTGTGTTTCTAAAACCATTGGATGGATGAGCGGTCCTGTCAAATTCATGATAGTTGGAATTCCCAACTCCAAACGAGCTGGCATAATGTATTTCATGGCTGGGTGCATGTTTTTGGCAAAGAGAAAGACGATTCCTGTTTGGTCAAATACCTTACCCAATTGTGCTGGTTTTAGGTCAATATTGATTCCCAAAGCTTGCAAGACATCTGCTGACCCAGATTTAGAAGAAATAGAGCGATTTCCATGTTTGGCCATGTGGATTCCTCCACCTGCCAAGACAAAGGCTGCAGTTGTAGAAATGTTGAAGCTAAATGACTTATCTCCACCTGTACCACAGTTATCCATAGCATCTTGAATATTTGTTGGAATGTGTTGAGCATGTCCTCTCATGACTTGAGCGAGGGCTGTTCTTTCTTCAGGTGTTTCTCCCTTCATCTTAAGGGCTAACAGTAGGGACGCAATTTGTGCTTCTGTTACTCGCCCTGTTACGATGCGTTCGATCACATCTGTCATTTCAACACTTGATAGATCTTCAAAGTTGGCTAATTTTTCAATAATTTCTTTCATTTTGTGTTCCTCACTTTACAACTTTCTCGATAAAATTCTGAATAGAAGACAGGCCATCTGGCGTTCCAATACTTTCTGGATGATACTGGAAACCATAAATTGGTAGATTTTTGTGTTGAATCCCCATAATAGCTTGGTCATCTGTCGAACGAGCTGTCACTTCAAACTCTTCTGGCATCTCTTCAATTAAAATACTGTGGTAACGCATGACTGGACGATTGTCCTCAATCCCTTGATAGAGAACTGATGGAGTCTCAAATCGGATTTGACTTTGTTTACCGTGCATAACTTTAGGAGCCAAGCCTAACTTACCACCAAAGACTTCTGCGATGGCTTGGTGCCCCAAACAAATCCCTAGAATAGGTTTCTTACCTGCAAAATCACGAATCATTTCTTCCATTTTCCCAGCATCAGCTGGCCAACCTGGGCCAGGAGAGAAAACTAATCCATCTGCCTTTTCAGCTTCTTCATAAAGGTTTGGATCATCATTTCTCAAAACCTGAACTTCTGCAAAATTCCCAATGTATTGGGCTAGGTTATAGGTAAATGAATCATAATTATCAATCAATAAAATCATGGTCTTAGTTCTCCCATTCTAGTCATAGATTTAGCTTTGTTAATCGTTTCTTGGTATTCGTTTTGAGCGATAGAATCATAAACAATTCCTGCTCCAGCCTGTACATAGGCTGTTTTATTTTTAAGAATCATGGTTCGAATTGCAATAGCAAAATCCATGTCTCCAGTTGCTGATAGGTAACCGATAGCACCTGCATATACCCCTCGCTTCTCTGTTTCTAGTTCATAGATGCGTTTCATGGCCCGAATCTTTGGTGCTCCCGATACTGTTCCTGCCGGAAGAGTCGCTTTCAAGGCATCCATGGCAGTTAATTCTGGTAATAAACGTCCTTTAACCACGCTGGTCAAATGCATGACATAACGGAAAAGTTCCACTTCCATATACTTGGTTACTTGGACACTGGTTGTTTCAGCAATTCTACCGATATCATTTCTTCCCAAATCCACCAACATTCGGTGTTCTGCCGTTTCCTTTTCATCAGAGAGTAGGTCATTTGCTAAAACTGCATCTTCTTCATCATTGGCACCTCTAGGTCGTGTACCTGCAATCGGATTGGTTGTCACGATGCCATTCTTGACGGACACCAAGCTCTCAGGACTGGCACCGATAATTTGATAATTTCCAAAGTCATAAAAGTAGAGGTAATTTGATGGATTGGTCACTCGGAGATTTCTGTAGAAGTCAAAAGGATTTCCAGTTACCTCTGCGGAGAAGCGCTGGCTAAGCACGCATTGGAACATATCTCCATTGCGAATCAAGTCGCGAGCTGTTTCTACCATTTCTTCAAATTTCTGAGGAGCGATATGTGGTCTAAACTGAAGTGGAGAAACGTCCAAATTTTCAAATTCATTAGGAGCAGGGATTTTCAACTCTTCTAAAACCTGATCTAAAGCCGCTTCTAGTTCATCATTGCTACGATTACTGTAGAGAGCATCCTCGATGATATGGATTTTTTCCTTCTTGTGGTCAAAGACCATGTAACTCTCATATACGAAGAAATGCATATCTGGTGTCCCAATCGTATCCTCAGGGAGCTGGCCAATTTCTTCATAGAGAGAAATCATATCGTAGCCAACAAAGCCAATAGCTCCACCACCAAAAGGTAGGTCTGAATGGTGCAGGCTCTTATGAGTCACTTCATAGAGGAAATCCAAGGGATCACGATCAATCACTTGACCATTTTGGTAAAGAACTCCATTCTCAAACTTAATCTCAAAAACTGGGTTATAGGCTAAGATAGAAAATCGAGCATTTTCTTTTTCTCTTGGGATACTTTCAAGTATGACCTTGTGTTTTCCGTTTAAGCGCATATAAGCCAAGATTGGTGATAAAACATCTCCATGAATGATTCGTTCCATTGTAATTTCCCTTTCAGTTCCTTATTTTTAATTTTTTATCTTTTTTCTATTTCCCTTAAATAGTGCGGACGGGAGGTAAAATTATCCAGTGGATGATTTTAGAAAATCATGAAATGAAAGACCTAATTTTTGAGCTCCTCGCTCATTCATTTCTAAGCTCAGGCTAAAATAGTTCCCCGAACTATTTTACTCTCAAAAATTCCGTCCTAGAGAAGCATCTTTGCTTCTCTAGGATACCACCATGGCGGGAAATAGCGGTTCGATGCTCACTTTGTTCGCAAATATTTTATAGAAATCTACCTATTGATGAAGCATAATTTAAAACTGAATAGCCACACCTATAATACATATATAAAAATCCCCACGCAAAATAACTTGCGTGAGGACGAAATTCGCGGTGCCACCTCAATTATAGGATTTCTCCTATCTCTCTTTCCTGTCTCAGATACCTCCTGTAACAGGCTGTGCGATAAAGGGCACTCCCTTGAGAATTATGTTTTCTTCTCTCATTTCAGATGGACCCAACCTTACAGTTTTCTCTGCTTGTTTTCAGCAACCACAAGCTCTCTGTGAGAGAAATATCTGTATATTTTCCATCTTTTATTTTTTAGCTTCAAGATAATCTGCAATCGCGGCTACGTCCTTGTCTCCACGACCTGAGACATTGATGATGATAATCTCATCTTTACTTAGTTTTGGTGCGCGTTTGACTGCTTCAGCGATAGCATGTGAGCTTTCAATTGCAGGGATGATTCCTTCTGTTTTGCTTAATAAAAGCAAGGCTTGGACAGCTTCTTCATCCGTCGCTGCAACATACTCTACACGACCAGAGTCCTTAAAGAAGGCATGCTCTGGACCAACCCCTGGATAGTCCAAACCAGCTGAGATAGAGTAGACTGGAGCAAGTTCTCCATCTTCCTTAAAGACTGCATAGGTTTTCATTCCATCAACGATACCTACACTACCCTTGGTCATAGTTGCTGCGTGTTTATCAGTATCTAGACCATGACCAGCAGCTTCTACACCGACCAATTTGACTTCTTCATCAGCTACATACTGTGAAAAGGCACCGATGGCATTAGAACCACCACCTACACAGGCAATAACGTAATCTGGCAGACGTCCTTCTTTTTCCAAGATTTGACGACGAGATTCTTCACTGATGACTTTTTGAAACTCATGGACAATGGTTGGATAAGGGTGAGGACCTACAGCTGAACCTAGAACATAGAAAGCTTCAAGGTCATTCATCCAGGCTCCAAAGGCTGCATCAACCGCATCCTTTAGAGTACGTGTTCCTGTCTCAACTGCGTGAACAGTTGCTCCCATCATCTCCATACGGAAGACGTTAAGACGTTGGCGTTCCACATCTTCTGCCCCCATGTAGACATCACAGGCCATACCAAATTTAGCTGCAGCAGCTGCAGTCGCAACTCCGTGCTGACCAGCTCCTGTTTCGGCAATGACACGCTTTTTGCCCATGCGTTTAGCAAGAAGAATTTGTCCCAAAACGTTGTTAAGTTTATGTGAACCCAAGTGGTTAAGGTCTTCACGTTTTAAGTAAATCTTAGCCCCACCTAGGTGCTCTGTCAAACTCTCTGCATAGTATAGCGGTGTTTCGCGACCTGAATAATCCTTCAAGTAATGGCGAAACTCAGCTAAAAACTCTGGATCATCCTTGTATTTTTCAAAAGTCACTTCCAATTCATCTAGCAAAACCTGAATTGGTTCTGGTACAAAACTACCACCAAATTGTCCAAAATAACCTTTAGTTGTCATAAAATTTTCCTCCTTCTGTATGAATCCGGCTTTTTGTTTGCTTTTGGTAGTGAAATGGTCTGGGGGACCATTTCAGCCTTTACTTAAAGAACAAGTAAAACTTGAATATTACTCTAAGTTCATGCCCTAACAAAAGATAAACAAAATGACGGATAGAAAAAGCCCACACACGGAATATATTTCCATGTGAGGGCGTTCGTAACGCGGTACCACCTCAATTGTAAAGAGAATATCCCCTTTACATCTCTGCCTTGTCTATCAACAAGTTGCACTGTAAGGTGTGCGCACCGAATTTTCATTGTTTCAAATTCATTGTTTCAAATCAGCCCAATTTCACTAGTTCCAACCACCTGTTCACAGTAACCACAGGCTCCCTGAAGATCAAAAATAACTACTTTTCTGATTTGTTGAGTTAATTATATGTCATTGTTTTTTCTTTGTCAACCGTTTTCATTCATTTTTTACTAATTTTTTTAATTATTTTTGTGAAGCGCCTAGAACTTCTTCGGAAACTCTGACAAAAGTCTCAATGATATAGTCTACTTCTTCATCCGTTAATTTCGTGTGAAGTGGTAATGTAATTTCATTTTCAAAGAAGGCATAAGCTCGCGGATAATCTGCCATATCAAACCCAAGATTCTTATAGGCTGTCAAAAGCGGAAGCGGTTTGTAGTGAACGTTACTTGCGATTCCTGCCTTGGCCAATTCTTGAATAATTTGGTTGCGTTGTTCGAGATTTGCTCCTTCTACATGGGTGATGTAGAGGTGACGACAAGATTCTATTGTATCAGTTTTATGTGCCAATGGATGGATAGGAGTCCCTGCAAATCCACGGTCATAGCGATCCACGATGTCCTTACGACGTTGTAGTAAGCTAGGATAACGATCTAGCTGAACTAGACCAAGTGAAGCCATGATATCCGTCATGTTGCACTTGTAGGCTGGTGTTACGATATCGTATTCCCAAGAACCTAGTTGCATCTTGGCAAGGGCATCCTTAGTTTGACCATGAAGAGAAAGGATCTGGAATTCCTTGTACATTTCTTCGTCGTCAATAGCTGGATTTGCTTTCCAAGTCGCACTTCCTCCCTCAGCAGTTGTAAAATTCTTAACCGCGTGGAAAGAGAATGATGTGAAGTCTGCAATTGAACCGGCTGGTTGTCCCTTGTAGGTTGAACCCAAAGCGTGGGCACTATCAGAGACAATCACAATACGGTTAAAGGCCTTTTGCCACTTGCTAGTAGCTGTAAAGAGGTCGCGTTTCTTTTCTACAACTTGGAACAAGCGGTCATAGTCACAGATAATCCCTGCTAGTTCTACCGGGATGATGACTTTAGTCTTCTCAGTAATAGCTTGCTCAAGCTTATCATAGTCCATTTCAAAGGTATCATCTTGGATATCAACCATCACTGGTGTCGCACCTACGTGAGTAATGACACTACATGATGCTGTATAAGTCATAGCTGGAACGATGACTTCGTCACCAGGCCCTACTTCAAGCACGCGCAAAATCAATTCAAGAGCTGCTGTTGCAGAGTTGAGGCAGACTGTCTTAGGCGTTTGAGTATAGATGGACAGACGACGCTCTAATTCTTTTGTCTTAGGTCCTGTTGTGATCCAACCAGAACGAAGGGTATCTGCTACCTCAGCAATTTCTGCTTCGGTAATATCGGGTGGTGAAAATGGAATATTGTAATTTGTCATTGATTTACTCCTTTTACTGTATTCACTCTTGTGACTACTTTATTTTAAAACTTCAAATACAGTCTGGAACATGATCTTGATATCTCCGAAGAAATTAAAATCACGTAGGTAGGCTAGATTATAGTGCATCTTTTCTGGAAGGACTCTTTCGACATAAGCTTGGTCGACCGACATACCTTTTGCAGTCATTTGACTGATAATGGCATCCTCGTCCTTATAGTTAATGCTGGCAAGCGATGTAATCCCTGCTGGCAAGAGCAAGGTAGCCATCATTTCTGGGTTATACTGCTCTGTGTAGCGTGGTACTTCTGGACGAGTTCCCACAAAGGACATCTCTCCTTTAAGAACATTGACCAATTGCGGCAGTTCATCCAAACGAACACGGCGAATGAAATTTCCAACCTTGGTGATACGGCTGTCATTCGCAGAAGTTACTAAACTTCCTTTCTTGTCCGCATCGGTCACCATAGTCCGGAATTTCCAAATCTTGAAATGTCGGTTGTACTGGGTTACCCGTACCTGCTTGTAAATGACTGGACCCTTGCTATCTAGCTTGATCCAAATGCTTAGAATTAGAAATACGGGTGAGGTCAAGATTAACAAGACCAATGCTAGAAACAAATCTAGACAACGCTTGAGAACCAATGAACCTTTTCTTCTAGAAACAAGCTGGTAGTATGGTTTTACCTCACTTAATTGCATCTCTTGAGGTAGTTCATCCCATTTCAGCATGCACATTCTCCTCTGTTTTTTAATATGTAATCTTTAAACATTCTACATTATACCACAAAATGAAAGAGGCAGTGCAAGAAATCTGTATTTTAAAGGAATTCTTCTCTAAGATAGAGCCCCTGCCTGTAAACTATACATCTTGTGATAAGTACCTCCCAAGGCCAAAAGTTCCTCGTGTGTGCCGCTCTCGATGATTCGTCCCTTATCTAGGACATAAATACAATTTGCATCCTGAATGGTAGAAAGACGATGGGCAATGGCAATGGTAGTCCGACCCTGTCTCATCTTGGCTAGAGAATTTTGGACCAAGGCTTCTGTTTCAGAGTCGATATTGGCTGTCGCTTCATCCAAAATCAGAATTTTAGGTTGACTGGCAACGGTTCTAGCAAAGGCAAGAAGCTGACGTTGACCAGTTGAAAAACTCGAACCACGCTCAGACACAGGGGCATCATAGCCTAATGGAAGATCCTGAATGAAAGAATCTGCATCGACAAACTCTGCTGCTGCCTTAACCTGGTCATCGCCGATATCTTGGTACATGGCGATATTGGACTTAATGGTCCCATGATAGAGGAAGGGATCCTGTAGGACCAAACCGATATTTTTTCTCAATTCCTCTTGGCTATACTTACGAATATCCACACCATCTAGGAGAACTTGACCAGACTGAAATTCATAAAAACGCATAAGAACATTGATGATCGAAGATTTTCCAGAGCCAGTATGCCCGACAAAGGCAATGGTTTCACCTTTATTGACGGTAAAGGAAATATCATCGAGAATTTGGTGTTCCCCATCATAGGAGAAGGACACATGTTCAAAACGGATATTTCCTTCTTTAATCTCGGCTTGTCCATTTTCTTGGACCGGTTCATAGTTGGACTCATCGATGAGTGCAAAGACACGACCTGCTGACACCATGGATGTCTGAAGAGTAGAAAAGTTTTGCGTTACCTCGATGAGCGGATCAAAGAGACGGTTGATGTACTGGATAAAGGCATACATAGTTCCTGCCGTTATTCCTAGATAAAGTCCGCGATAGCCAAAGTAGGCCATCAAAACCGCATATCCCAACAGCTTCAACAAACTCATAGCTGGGCGTAAAAAGAGAGAATCCAAGGCTACTGAACGGTTAGCGTAGACTAGGTGTTCCTGGTTTATCTCATCAAACTCTTCTTGCAGGCGTTTTTCTTGGTTAAAGGCTTGAATAATACGAATTCCTTCGATATTTTCTGCCAGCTTACTGTTAATATCTGACAGTAGACTTCTGGTTTTTTCAATGACCTTGACCGATTTTTTACGGTAGAGATTAACCAAAAGGAAAATCAAAGGTAGAAAGAGCAAGACTAAAGCAGTCAGACGATAGTCCAAAACTAACATGGTATAAAGGGTCGTCACGAATATAAAGACTGCCGAGATAAAGCTAGATAAGATTCCCGAAAACATATCACTAATGGTCTCCGTGTCGTTGGTCAAACGAGAAACGATGGAACCTGCAGGTGTTTTATCAAAATAAGACATGCCTAGCTTCTCCATATTGGCAAAGGCATCACGTCGGATATCTCTAACGATGCTGTAGGACACGCGCGCAAAGAGGATGTGCCCCACATATTGGACAATAGTTTGAAGAATGTAGAGACCATAGTAAATTAGCAAAACTGTAACAGCAAGCTGATTAAGGTTGTTTAGATACTGGTCGATAAAGTGCGAAGCAACCAAGGGGATAATACTCTTAACAACAGTCGTCGCAAGGAGAAAAGCAAGTGCTAAAAAGGTTAGGAGACTATAGGGCTTAAGATAAGACAACAAGCGTTTCAATACAGCCCATTGTTCTTGTTTATTGCGCATCTTCTTCTCCTTTCATTTCTAACTGTTGAGACTGGTAGGTTTGGGCATACCAACCATCCAAGGCTAGTAAGTCTTCATGCCTACCTCGTTCAATGATGCGACCATCCTGCATAACCAAGATCAAATCAGCATGAACAACTGCACTGAGACGATGGGCAGTGATGATAGTCGTTTTATCTTTGCGAGTTTCCTTGAGATTATCGATGATTGCGAACTCTGTCTTAGCATCCACAGCTGACAAGGAATCATCTAAAATCAAGATATCAGGATTTAAAATCATAGCCCGACTCATAGCCAGACGTTGCTTTTGTCCACCAGATAGACTAACACCTTTTTCCCCGATAACTGTATCAAATCCCTCAGGCATGGCTTGAATGTCTTGATAGACTTGAGCCAACTTAGTCGCTTCTTCCACTGCTGAGAAAGGTAGGTCGGGATTTCCAAAGCGAATATTATCTATGATAGAACTGGCAAAAAGAAATTGGTCCTGTGGAACGTATCCCATCAAACTACGTAAATCAGCTAGTCGATAGTAACGAATGTCATGACCATTTAGATAAATAGCTCCTTGGTCAACGTCATACTCACGTAGGAGCAATTTAATCAAAGCAGTTTTCCCTGAACCAGTTTGCCCAACCAATCCCAAGGTTTGCCCTTTTTCGAGACTAAAATGTATATCTCTCAGCGTCTCTTCGTCTTCAAAGGCAAAACGATCAATGGCATAGTCTAAGCGCTCATTTTCAATCCCTTCAAGTGGAGATTCTGGATCTTTGACAGGTGACTCTTGGGACAAAAGACTCTCAATTCGTTGATAAGAAACCTTCCCTCTTTGAGTAATATTAAAGAGGAAACCAATCGCCATCAAAGGCCATACCAACATATCCAAGTAAGAGATAAAGGTGACCAGATTTCCGACAGTTACCTGTCCTGCTTGCACCATAAAGGCACCGACCAAGAGAGTTAAGGCATAGGAAGAACCAACAAAGAGCAAAACCATAGGGTCAAAGAGACTATCATATTTCATAGTTTGCAGATTCTTTTGGAAGGTCAAATCATTAACTTCCTGGAAAGATGCCAATTCATCAGACTGATAGCCAAAGGACTTGGTTACCTTTATACCTGATACAGACTCCTGAACCTTATTATTAAGTTCAGAAAAGGCTGCTTGGGATTCGCCAAAAGCCTTATGGGTCTTTCTCCCCAGACGACTAGTCCCATAGGCCATAAACGGCAAAGGTAGAATGGCAACCAAGGTCATCTGCCAAGAAATGCTAAAGAGCATAGTCAAGAGAGTCACCAAGGCTGTGATAGAGGCATCCACTGCCATCATGACACCACCACCTGCTAAACGAGTCAGAGCATTGATATCATTGGTGGCGTGAGCCATCAAATCCCCGGTTCGATAATTCTGATAAAAAGCAGGCGACATCTTTGTAAAATGCTCAAATAGTCTTGAACGCATGATTTGTCCAAGTCGGTAGGAGGTCCCTAGGATATACATGCGCCAAACATAACGCAAGTAGTACATCCCGAAAGCTGCCAGCAGGAGATAAAAGAGATGAAGCAGGAGGTCATCTTGTGTTAATCGTCCCGAAGTGATAGCATCAATCACGCGCCCCATGACCATAGGTGGGATGAGGTTTAGCACAGAAACCAAAACCAAAGCTACGATTCCAACTAGGTAACGGCGTTTTTCTAATTTAAAAAACCACCAGAGTTTTTGGATGATGGACATAAAATTCCTTTCTAATGACAAATGGAAACCTGAGGCGACTGCCTCAGGTTTTTCCTATTCATAGGTGATGACACAAACTTAAACTGTGTCATATTCAGCGATAAAGATACTCAGAGGAGTAACATTTCATTTATTTTCAATCTTTTACATAAATCATTCTTTATTATATAGGAATGCCCTGGATTTTTCAAACTATACGCTGGGGAAATACTTCTTTTTCTGGTATAATATTGTCTATAATCTGAATGAAAAGGTAAACATTATGAAATTGATCTCATGGAATATTGATTCCCTAAACGCTGCACTCACGAGTGATTCTGCGCGTGCGAAATTATCACAAGACGTCCTCCAAACCTTGGTAGCCGAAGATGCCGATATTATCGCCATCCAAGAAACCAAGCTTTCAGCTAAAGGTCCTACTAAAAAACATCTCGAGGTGTTAGAAGAACTCTTCCCTGGATATGAAAATACTTGGCGTTCCTCTCAAGAGCCTGCTCGTAAAGGCTATGCTGGGACCATGTTCCTCTATAAGAAAGAACTGACTCCAAGCATCAGCTTCCCAGAAATCGGTGCCCCTTCTACTATGGACTCGGAAGGACGCATCATTACCCTAGAATTTGATACATTTTTCGTGACTCAAGTTTACACACCAAACGCTGGTGATGGACTCAAACGCTTGGAAGAACGTCAAGTCTGGGATGTAAAATATGCAGAGTACTTGGCTCAACTAGACAAACAAAAACCTGTCCTAGCAACCGGAGACTACAACGTTGCCCACAAGGAAATTGACCTTGCCAACCCAGCCAGCAACCGTCGTTCACCAGGATTTACAGACGAAGAACGTGAAGGATTTACAAACCTTTTAGCCAAAGGATTTACAGATACCTTCCGCCATATCCATGGCGATGTGCCAGAACGCTATACTTGGTGGGCACAACGTAGCAAAACTTCAAAAATCAACAACACAGGCTGGAGAATCGACTACTGGCTCACAAGTAACCGTGTAGCAGACAAGGTTACCAAGTCAGACATGATTGACTCAGGCGCACGCCAAGACCATACACCGATTGTCTTGGAGATTGATTTCTAAGGAGAAAACGAATGGACTATCAAGCTGTCATCCCTGAATTTGTCGTATCGGATATCGAGAAATCGCGTCACTTCTACTGCGACTTATTGGGATTCTCCGTCGAATACGAGCGTCCAGAGGAAAAATTTCTCTTCCTTTCGCTTGAAGACTGCCAACTTATGCTAGAAGAAGGCAACGCAGAAGAATTATCCCAACTGACTTATCCTTTCGGGCGTGGTGTCAATATTTCCTTTGGTATCAAGGATGTCCCTCAACTCCACCAAAAACTGCTGGAAGTCAACTATCCCATCTATCGTCCTTTGACTAAAAGAGAATTTCGAGTTGGTGAACAATATATCTACCCTCATGAATTTGCAGTTCTAGACCCAGATGGCTATTTTTTAAGATTTAGTGAATAGAATAATAAAGTATTAGAGTGGAAAAGTAATAAAAAAGAGGCATTTGCCTCTTTTTATATTTCCTATATCCTCACCTGTCTATCTTCAGATCGTTGTCCTGTGACAAACATGGTGAAGGTTGCCTTGCAGACATTTCGGCCATCTTGGTTGATGATGTCAACATCGACGACACAAGTGGTACGTCCTTGATGGACACATTCTCCTTTGATAGTGAGAACATCCCCTAGATTTCCAGCTTTCAGATAGTTGATGGAAGACTGGAGTGTCACTCCATCTAAGCCAAGTGAAATCACCACAAGACCACTGATTTGGTCACATAGGGTAAATAGATAGCCTCCATGGGCATTCCCATAATAGTTGAGTGAGGAGTCCACTACTTTTGTCGTCACCACAACGTGACCATCTCTCATTTTTTCAATTTCATAGTTTTCAAAGGCAGATATAGCGTCAAAGTGAAAATCTTTCATACTTTCCTCCTGATATTTCAAACGACACTATGATACTACTTTTCATGGGTCTATGCAAGGGAGAAGCACTTATTCAGGTAAAACTCCAACCTGCTCCACAAAGCGCATAAAGGCAGCTTGTCCTTCTTCTGTTTGCTTGTAAACTCCTGCATCTTCCAAAACTCGAGCAAAGATTTTTCCAACAGATTCTTGGACGATATTAAGAGCTTGGTCTTTGTCAGTCAATCCAGGATGGGATTCTTTCAACTCATCTGCCCATTCTTGGTGATAATCTGAAACTGAAACATCTTTTCCGACTAGATAAGCTGCTACCTGCTCCACTTCTTCCTTCAAGCGTGGTGGCAAGATTGCCAACCCCATGACCTCTATCAAGCCGATATTTTCCTTCTTGATATGCTGGACATCCTTGTGGGGATGATAGATACCATCTGGATGCTCTGGAGATGTTTGATTGTCCCGCAAAACCAAGTCCAACTCAAACTGTCCATCGCGTTTACGGGCAATCGGTGTAATGGTATGGTGTGGTGTTCCATTACTTTCTGCCAAGACCTGTACACTTGGATCTGAGTATTGACGCCAAGCCAGTAAGATTTTATCTGCTAGTTCCGTCAAATCATCTGCTGAATCTGAAGTTAGTCGAATGACGGACATAGGCCATTGAACAATTCCTGCTTTGACAGATTCAAAACCTGCAAAGGTAAAGCTTTTCTGAATAGGAGCCACTTCCATTGGGAAAACATGGCGACCACCTTGATAATGATCATGGGTCAGGATGGAGCCACCCACGATTGGCAAATCAGCATTCGAACCAGCAAAGTAGCCTGGGAATTGCTCCACAATTGCTAACAAACGTTCAAAACTTTGGCGACTAATGGCCATAGGACGGTGCTGGCTATCTAGGAAAATACAGTGCTCATTAAAGTAAGCGTAAGGCGAATACTGGAAGCCCCACTCCTGACCAGAAATATCAAAACGAATAATCCGGTGATTGCTTCTAGCTGGATGATTGACACGTCCTTGGTAGCCTTCATTTTCCATACAGAGTTGACATTGAGGATAGTTACTGGATTTAACCAACTTAGCTGCCGCGATCTCTTTTGGATCCTTTTCAGGCTTAGAGAGATTGATGGTAATCTCTAGTTCACCGTAGTCAGATGGTACACGATAAGCAATATTCTTTGCGATAGCCTTCAGTTTGATGTAGTCATTCTTCTGACTGAGTTGGTAGAAATCCGCAATTGCCTGCTCTGGTGACTGGGCATAGGTATCCCAAAAGTCACGATTAAGCTGACTTGGACAAGGCGTTACCAAGTCCATGAGGTCAGCACCGAGAATCTCACGCGCAGCCTGACTATCTTCAATCGTTTCCAATCGAACGGCTTCCTCGACAAGCTGATCTTTTAGTTCAATCAAATCATCTTGGTCAGTCTTAACTTCAAGAACTCCATCTCCCACCAGTGCTAAAACACGATTGGTCAGATAGATACGATCCAACTCTTCAAAGCTACTTTCTGCAATGACTTTGGTCACAAAATTTTCTACTAAGGTCACTAGAAAACCTCCTTCTGACTAATCAAGAACGCGAGTTCCACCTGCCACTTCAGCGATATAGAAACTTGGAGCGTAGCCAACGATTTCTTCATAGTGCTTGCCTACAGCTTCCTTGAAAGCCTCAACCGCATCTTTTTGCACCAAGGCAATCGCACAACCACCAAAACCTGCTCCTGTCATACGAGCACCAAGAACACCTTCTTGAGCCCAAGCTGTATGAACAAGGGTATCTAATTCCAAGCCAGTTACTTCGTAATCGTGCTCAAGCGAAACATGAGATGCATTCATCAAACGACCAAATTTTTCCAAATCTCCTGCTTGAAGAGCGGCTTGCGCTTTAAGTGTACGTTGGTTTTCAAGAACTGCATGACGCGCACGTTTCAAGCGATTTTCGTCTTTGATGAGATAGCTATACTCGTCAAAAGCCCACTCATCCAATTCACCCAAGGTTTGAATGTCCAAGGCCACTTGGAGTTCTTCTACTGCTTTTTCACACTCAGCGCGGCGTTCATTGTATTTAGAATCCGCAAGTTCACGGCGTTTGTTAGTGTTCATGATAACAACAACATTGTCCTTCAAATCAAGGGGAACCAAGTCGTATTCTAGAGTATTAGTATCTAGGTATATAGCACGTTGGTCTGCCCCCATACCGATAGCAAATTGGTCCATGATACCAGAGTTAACACCGATAAAGTTATTCTCTGTCAATTTTCCGATTTTTACTAAATCTAAACGGTCCAATTTTAGGTCAAAAAGGTATTCTGCCACGACACCAGTCAAAAGCTCCAAGGATGCAGAAGATGACAAACCAGCACCATTTGGGATATTTCCAAATACATAGAAATCAAAACCTTTATCAATCACATGACCAGCTTCTTGCAAGAAATGAAGGACACCTTTTGAATAGTTGGTCCAGTTGTGCTCCTTCTCAAACTTAAGGTCAGCTAGAGGCACTTCGATGATACCTTTGTCCTCAAAGTTCGCGGAGTAGAAACGCAATACTTGGTCATCGCGCTTGCGTGCAGCTCCGTAAGTTCCTAATGAAATAGCTGCTGGGAAAACATGCCCACCGTTATAGTCAGTATGCTCCCCAATCAAGTTGATGCGCCCTGGTGAGAAAAAGGTTTGGTCTGCTTCTTGACCAAAAACAGCAAGAAAATCCTTGCGAAGTGCATCAGCAGTAAGATGTTGTGTCATATGAATTCTCCTTTTACGAAATATTAGGTAAAAAAGTTTATCCTGTAATCGTTTTCTTCTATTGTACCCAAGGGTTTTGCTTTGGTCAACATTTTTACCGATATTTTACTAAACTATGAGTAAAAAGGAAGAAAAATATGCTATAATAACCTAAAAAGGAGGGGAATTATGGCTACACTCAAAGATATTGCTCAGCTAGCCTCTGTCTCGATCGCAACTGTATCCCGTGTCCTCAATCGCGATCAGAGTCTATCTGTGACAGAAGAAACCAGACATCGTATTTTAACCGTTGCCGAAGAACTAGGCTACACCAAACATCTCAAAACAGGTGAATCTCATAAACTCAAACAGAAAATCGCAATCATCCAGTGGGTCAGTGAACAGGGAGAGTTAGAAGATCTCTACTACTACCAGATTCGACTAGGAATTGAAAATAGAGCTCAAGAATTAGATTACGACATCTTGCGCTATTTTAATGACCAGCCTTTTACGCTTAGCGAAGAAGTCATTGGGATTCTTTGTATCGGGAAATTTAGCCAAGCACAGATTGCCTCGTTTGAAGAATATCACAAGCCCCTAGTTTTCCTTGACAGTGATACGATTGCCCTTGGTCATACCTGTGTCATTACGGATTTCTATAATGCGGTTAGACAGGTGGTTGATTACTTTACAGATCATGGGATTAAGAAGATTGGTATCTTATCCGGTCTTGAAACTACTACTGACCATGAAGAAGTTATCTCAGATAAACGCTTAGATTACTTTAAATCCTATACACAAGAAAAAGGAATTTATAACGAGAAATTCATTTTCCAAGGACTATTTACTGCCCAATCTGGATACGACTTGATGAAAGAGGCTATCGAAAAATTAGGAGATAAGCTTCCACAGGCCTTTTTTGCAGCTAGTGATAGTTTGGCAATCGGAGCCCTTCGCGCCCTTCAAGAAGCCAGCATCAGCATACCAGAGCGCGTCAGCATTATTTCCTTTAATGATACTATTCTAACCAAGCAAGTGTTCCCACCACTTTCTAGTATTACTGTCTACACCGAAGAAATGGGACGCACAGGAATGGATATTTTGAACAGAGAAGTCCTTCACGGCCGTAAAATTCCAAGCCTCACCATGCTTGGAACCAAACTGACTTTAAGAGAAAGCACCTTGCATTAAGTACAAAACTTGAACATAAAAAAATCCTAATAAGAACTTTTCAGTTCTCTATTAGGATTTTCTTTTTTTAATCCATCACAATCATAGATTTAATGGTCTTGCGTTCATCCATGGCCTTATATGCTTTGTCAATATCTTCTAGTTTGTAACTTGAAGTAAAGACACGACCTGGATTGATATCACCATCAAGAACAGCTTTGAGCAAGAATTGCTTATCGTATGTTGTTGCAGAAGCTGCTCCACCTGCAACAGAGATATTTTGCATAAAGGTTGAACCAAGAGCACGATTCTTATAATGTGGAACTCCTACAAATCCCATACGACCGCCATTATGAAGGACACCCAGTGCTTGCTCAACAGCCGCCTCAGTACCAACACACTCAAGTGCTGCATCTGCTCCACCGCCAAGAATTTCACGCACCTTGGCAATGCCCTCTTCTCCTCGCTCAGCTACAACAGCTGTCGCTCCTGATTCCAAGGCCATTTTTTGACGATCTTCGTGACGACTCATGAGGATAATTTGTGAAGCGCCACGCATTTTAGCTGCGATGACAGCACATTGCCCAACAGCTCCATCCCCAATAACGACAACCTTATCACCTGGTTTTACATCTGCTACACGCGCTGCATGATAGCCTGTTGGCATGACATCAGCCAGAGTCAAGAGAGACTTGAGCATATCTTCTGTGTAGTCAGACGGTTGTCCAGGGATTTTAACAAGTGCCCAATTGGCATAGTGGAAGCGGAGATATTCAGCTTGGAAATTCCCTCCTAGATTATTTCCGATATGATTGTCACAGGAACCATCAAATCCAGCACGACAGGCATCACATTCCCCACAACCATGAGTAAATGGCACAATCACAAAATCACCGGGCTTGACCGTGGTAATGGCTTCTCCAGTTTCTTCAACGATTCCGATCGCTTCGTGTCCACTATTTTTATGTCCCGCTTTAATATCTGGATTGCGGTAACTCCATAGGTCTGAACCACAAACGCAAGCACGAACTACGCGGATAATCACATCATCCGCTTCTTGAATACTTGGACGTTTAACCTCTTCAATACCAACCTGACCTGCTTTTTTATAGACTGCTGATTTCATAAACATTTACCTCTCTGTATCTAACTTATTTCAAGTATACACTTTTTATGAAGCTTTCGCTCACTTATACTACGTCTCATTAATGATGATGTTCATGACTTTTATCTACTTCCAACTCCTCAATTTTGCGCTTATGGGCTTGGTGAGTTTCTAGATCTGCATCAACCTCAATGGTGATATTTTGGAAACCACAATCTTTGAGTATGCTTCGAATCGATTCCTTGCAGAGCTCCATCTGTTCAATTTCTTTTAGACAAACATGGACAATGGCATTTTTCTCCAAACCATCCATGGTCCATAGGTTAAGCTGATTGATACTAGCCACATACTCCAACCGTTCCAAATCACTCTTTACTTGCTTGATATCCACTCCTTCTGGCACGGCATCGAGGAAAATCTTGAGTGTAGACCAAAAACGTGGAATAGCCTTTAACAGAATGAAGAAGGAAATGACAAGAGATAAGAGCGGATCCAGAATATACCAGTCGGTAAATCGCAGAACAATGGCCATTAGGATAACAGCCAGCCAACCCAGAGTATCTTCCAGAAAATGCAGGCTAAGAATGGATTCGTTTTTTGTTTTTCCCTTGCGAACTACTAGACTCGCCAGCACATTAATGCTAACAGCAATGATTCCTAGCCAGAGGATACCCTCATCATTGACCGCTTGTGGATGAAAGAGTTTCGTTATATTCTCCAAAATGACTAAAGCAGATCCTGTCATGAGAATCACAGCCGTTACCAAGGCACCTAGGAGACTAAAACGTTTGTACCCCAAGGTGTAATGACTATCTTCTTCACGATTGGAGATTGTTTCTAGAAATGCTGATAGCCCAATTGCGATTGCATCTCCCAAATCATGGACAGAGTCAGCAAGAACAGCACTAGAACCAAATACTCCACCAGCGATAAACTCGACAATGGCATAACTCAAATTTAAGAAAAAAGCTAGCCAAACCGCACCTTTCGTTGTCATTTTTCCGTCCTCCTTTGGTATAATAGTAGTATAAATATTCCCTTTACTAGTATTATCTCTTACTCCGAAAAGAAAGGATAGGGGCAAACTGTTCTCTTTGTAAGTTACTGAACGATTTGTTCAAAGTGTCCATATGACTAGTCAAGACCGTCGCATTACCAAGACACGAAAAGCTATCTATACTGCTTTTTTACAATTACTAAATCAAAAAAATTTTGAATCCATCACTGTTCAGGAGATTATTGACCTAGCAGATGTCGGTCGCTCCACCTTTTACAGTCACTATGAATGTAAGGAACTGCTTCTAGACGAGCTCTGCCGTTATCTCTTTCATCATCTTTTTGAACGTGAGGAAAATATATCTACAGAAGCTTATTTGGCTCATATCTTTTCACATTTTAAGAAAAATCAGGACCACGTCACCAGTCTTCTTTTCTCTAAAAACGACTACTTCCTCCGTCAATTGCAGAAAGAATTGGAACACCATGTTTATCCTATGGTCGCAGAGGACTTGCAAGTTTCCTATTCTAATATTCCTGCTTCTTATCTCAAACACTATGTTGTAACTAACTTTATCGAAACATTGACCTGGTGGCTGAAAAAGGGGAAATCTTATAAGGAAGATCAAGTAGTGAGATTTTACTTAGATGTCATGGGGATGAAGTAGCAAACACAACTATAGATTTCATATCCACTCAAAAGAAAAATACCTGTCAACATTCTATCATTCAAATATTCCATTCACCATGAATATTTTGCCTCTACTTTCTATTTATTAATCTGATCAAACTATGATTTTTTAAGCAAGTGCATTAACTAAAAAAATTCTAAGACAAGAAGCCTTAGAATTTTTTATCGTAACCAACTTTCGTCTAACTGGCCTTTACTTTTGCTAAAAACTTTCCCATGTTCATCAATAACAGCATGAATCTCTTGGCATTGTTTGAGAGTAAGTCCTTCCAATACGTTACAATAAACAGCCTGCATTTCATTATAGGTATCAAAATTTCCAAATCCTAATCGTCGAAAAAGTCTTCTAGCATATTCATCCGAAATAAAAACTGAACGATCAAAAAGATATAGTAAAAGTGCATCTGCAGTCTCTGGTCCAATCCCTTTTAACTCCAAAAGTTGCTTCCGTAAATCTTCTGTTCCAATCCTAGCAAGAACCTCAAAACCACCATTTTCTCTTAACCAGATTAGAAGTCCCCTAATCGTTTGAGACTTTTGCTTAAAAAATCCAGCAGGTCGAATACGTTCCTGTAAATCTTCTAGCCATAACCCTAGGATACCCTCTACTGTCATGAAATCCATAAGACCAGCTAAAGCCAACTTAGCATTTTTCTCAGATGTTCGCTGTATAAGAATAGTAGATACCATATCTTCAAGCTTGTTATCCGATTGCCACCAATTTTGTTCTCCATAGTGCTTACAGAGTCGCAAAAGAGTCTCTTGTATTTCTTCTTGCCTCATCATTTATTCAATAATCCCTGTTCCACCAAGAAATCATGTGCAATAGTATAAGCATCCTTACCATCAATACCAACCTGATAGTTCATCCGACTCATCTGGCTTTCTGTAATTTTACCAGCTAATTTATTGAGGACTGCTTCCAACTCAGGATGTTTTTCGAGTAATTCAGCTTTCATAAGTGGTGCACCTTGATATGGTGGGAAGAGTTGTTTATCATCCTCCAAAACCACTAAATCATACCGAGCAATTTCAGCATCCGTTGAGTAAGCATCTGTAATTTGAATGTCACCTGACTGGATGGCTTGGTAGCGAAGAGCTGGCTCCATAGTTGCCACATTGAGATTCAATCCATAAACAGACTGCAAGCCCTTGTTTCCATCCTCACGGTCATTAAACTCCAGAGTGAATCCCGCCTTGAGCTGTCCTTCTACTTTTTTCAAGTCTGAAATCGTCTTAAGCCCATATTCTTGCGCAATTTTTTTAGGAACTGCTATAGCATAAGTATTTTGATAAGCCATGTGATTCAGCAAGACTAGATTATCCTGCTTCTTAATGCCATCACGCGCTACTTCATAAACTTCTTCAGAGTCATTGCTCACTTTAGGAGCTGGCTGCAAGAGAGAGCCTGTAATAGTACCTGTAAATTCTGGATAGATATCAATATCCCCTTTTTTCAGTGCTTGGTAAAGGAAATCTGTCTTCCCAAAATTGGGTTTAACCGTCACCGTCATATCCGTATTTTCCTCGATGAGAAGTTTATACATATTCATGAGAATCTCAGGTTCAGGTCCTAACTTCCCAGCAATGACGAGATTGTCTTTCTCATTATGTGGGATGATGCTTGGAACAAAACTAACTCCCAAACCAAGGATCATGACAGCAAAGGCCGAAACAATCGTACGCAACTTTGCCTTTTCCAACCATTTGAGAATGACATTAAAGAGAATGGCCAAGATGGCTGATGAGATTGCTCCGATTAAAATGAGACTAGCATTCCGACGATCAATTCCCAAAAGGATAAAGGATCCCAATCCTCCAGCTCCAACAAGAGCGGCTAAAGTCGCTGTCCCAATGATCATAACGGTTGCTGTACGAACCCCCGATACAATGACAGGCATGGCCAGTGGAATTTCAAACTTCTTGAGTCGCTCCCACTTGGTCATTCCAAAAGCAATTCCTGCCTCCTCAAGACTAGGATCAATGCCGTTCAAGGCTGTGATTGTATTTTCTAAAATCGGGAAAATAGCATAAATAACCAGAGCCGTGAGGGCTGGTAAGGTTCCAATTCCCATGAAAGGAATAAAGAGCCCCAACAAGGCCATTGAAGGAATGGTCTGGAAGATACCCGCAACTTGTAGCACCCAGTTCGCTGCTTTTTTGTGACCATTTAGATAAACCGCAAGTGGGATGGTCAGAAAAATAGCAACCAATAAGGTCAAAAGCGATAATTGTAAGTGTTGTCCCAGAGCTGTTACCCATTCACTAAATCGCTCTTGAAAGGTTGAAATCAAATTAGACATGAAGGCCACCTCCAAACAAGTTCGCTACAAAGTCTGTCGCAGGCGCTTGTAAAATTGTTTCAGGTTCTGCGACCTGACGAATCTCTCCATCCTGTAAAACGGCAATTCGATCCCCTAATTTTAAAGCCTCATCCGTATCATGAGTAACGAAAATGGTCGTCATACTGAACTCCTTGTGCAAGTCTTTGGTGAGAGCTTGCAACTGCTTGCGGGAGATAGCATCCAAAGCTGAGAAGGGCTCATCCATCAGCAAGATTTTTGGTTCCCCAATGATAGCCCGCACAATCCCAATCCGCTGTTGCTCCCCACCAGATAACTCGCTTGGTAAACGATGAGCATAATCTGAAGCAGGCAGACCCACCTTGTCCAAGAGTTCTTCTGTTTTAGAGGCAATTTTCTCCTTGCTCCAACCCTTCATCTCAGGAATCAATGCTATATTTTCAGCAACTGTCAAATTTGGAAAAAGGGCAATGGCCTGAAGGACATAGCCGGTACTGAGACGTAACTCCCGTTCATCATAGTCCTTGATGCGTTTCCCGTCCATATAAATATTGCCATCTGTCGGCTCCAAGAGACGGTTCACCATCTTGATCATGGTGGTCTTTCCAGATCCTGAAGGACCCACAAGCACCATGAATTCTCCATTTTCAATGCGGAGATTGACATCTTTTAAAATGTCTGTATCCGTATAGCGCAGCACTACATTTTTGTATTCAATCATTTAGTCTTCCTCATTTTTCACAATAACTTTGCCAAAAGAATAGCTTCCTTCCAGATAAGCATGCGCTTCCTGAATTTGGTCAATCTTATAAACTTTTTCAGACCCTACATCCACATGATAACGCTCGACAAAGTCTACCAAAGCCTGAAGCTTGTCTTGAGACACATTGGCAGAAGCAAAGGTCGTCAAGTAGAGATTGCGAGAGAGCATCTCGATTGGATCAAAGTCTGGAACAGTCCACTGACCACCCAGTAGGCCACAAGAACAGATAATCCCGCCTTCTGCTGTTCGAGCAAAAGTATCGAGAATAGCACTTGGACCGACAAGATCTAAGACCTTATCAAACTGCTCTTGCGTTTGCAAGACGCCATCCTTGTCCAAAATCACCTGATCAAATCCGACTGCCTTCAATTGGTCTTCCTTAGCTAAATTTCGGCTAGTTCCTGCCAGGTGAATCTTAGGAAATTTTCCTTTAAGCAGTTTAGCAAAGGCAATTCCTACACCACTGGTTGCTCCGCGAACTAACACGCTATCTTTCTCCTCAATCTTAAGATTGAGAAAAGAGCCAAATGCCGTGTAATAGGTTTCAGGTAGTGCAATCAAACTTTCCAAATCAAGTTCTGTCTTGATCGGATAAATTTGTTCATTTGGAAGAAGTGTATACTCTGCATAACCTCCATCAAAGGCTCGCCCCATCTCTCCCATAATGGAAATGATTTGTTGACCAATCTTCAAATCCGGTCGTGTCGTTTCTTCCACAAGACCGACACACTCAATCCCTAATACACGAGGAAATTTCACAGATGGTGATTGTCCCTTACGGGTGAAAATTTCACTATGATTGATGCCAAATCCTTGGATTTTCACCAGGGTCCAACCTGCCTTCAGGACTGGTTTTGGTCGTTCGACAACTTTTAATACCTCCGGTCCACCTGGAGTGCTTACAACAACTGCTCTCATAATGTATTCCTTTTTAAAATTTCCCTCTATTGGTCGAGTCTTCTACCTTAGGCATAACTTCCTTATTATCCCAATGTTCAACAATTTTCCCATTTTCTAAACGGAAGATATCGTATTGAGCATAGGCAACGCCATCAATCAATACCTGACCATAACTCACTGCAAAATTTCCTTGAGTCAAGAGTTGGAAAACAAAGTCGTAGGCCACATGGTGCTCGCGTACGTAATCCTTATAAGCTTGACTCCCTTGCCCAATTTCATGATTATGCTGAATCACATCCTCTGCCACAAAGTCTTCCCATTGATCGAGCTCCTTGTTTTGGAAAATTTCTGTCAAGAAACGACGGATCAGCTTTTTATTTTCCGCTGACTTGTCCAAGTCCTTGATTTCAAAATCTCCAAAGATCTGATCAAGTTGCTCATTTTCAGGTGTACGATAGTAGTCAATAACATCCCAATGCTCAACGATACGACCATTTTCATCTGCACGGAAAGTATCTGTCGTCACCCATTGGGCTTCTCCACCGTTTAGGTACTGGTGCACATGAACAAAAACCAGATTGCCATCTTCAATGGTACGAACAATCTTGATTTCACGTTCTGGATGGCGCTTGAAAAAATCTGCAAAAAAAGTAGCGAATCCTTCTTTCCCATCCGGCACTCCTGTCGAGTGTTGGATATAGGTATCCCCTACTGAGCTTGCTTGCGCTTCTGCTACACGGCCATCTTGAATAGCACGAATATATAGATTTTGTGCATTTTGTGCTTGAATTGACATGATTTATTCCTCATTTTCTTTTTTCTTTAGATTAGTGATAATACGCTCTTGATAAGCTTCAAATTCCTGGATTTCTTGATCCGAAAATCCTTGGTAGAAAATTTCACCTAACTCTTTACTGACACGGTCTCCAATTTCTTTTTGCGCCCAACCGAGATCTGTCAAAGAGATATATTTTTTTCTTTTATCCTGTGTACAAGGCTTAATCGCAACCAAACCCTGTTCTTCTAATTTCTTAACCATACTGGTCAGCGTATTGTTTGCAAGACCTGTCGCAAGAGCAATATCAGTTGCGGTAGCACAACCCAACTCTTGCTTCCACAAGATTGTTAAAATTTTTCCCTGCTCACTTCTGTATTGGGCATCTGGTTCCTTGCTCAAGAGTTTTTGAAAGATACGCCCATTCAACAATCGAATCTGTAGAGCTTGGTAGCCCCCTAACATCTTGTCCATTTTGTCTCCTTTACTTCTATATCGAACTTTCTGAATTTATTGTAAGACTTTTCATTACATCTGTCAACTATTTCGATATAGAAATAATAAAAAACTTCCTACCCAAAAGTAGAAAGTCATTATTTTTATAAAATTAAACATGAATCACATCTGAAGCATTCCTCTTAAAGAAACTACTATGGACCAGATAAGGACCATACTTAGAATTTTGACTAGAAACCAAGCATAAAGGAATGATAAAAATTTTTATAAAGTAGAGTAAGCAAAAAAGTAAAAAATAACTAAAACTAAGAGTTTTCAAATCAAGAAAGTAAAGATAACAGACAATTGATGTATTCAATAGAATATTAAATCCCGTAGCAAAACTAGCCGATAAGATATTCGTCTTGATCTGAGAATTAAAGAGTTTGACAAGAAATAAGGCTAATAAAGAAGTGTTAAAGATACAAATCGGTTTATAATTATTACGATAGAAAACTAAACATTTATTGTTATAAAAAACAAGCCCTCTGCTAAAATTACTCGCTTTGTTAATCCAAACATGGGAAACTCCACTGATATCACTCCAAGGAACAAATAAATCTAACCTTCTAATGTATATCCCATCCTGAGTAATATAAAATTTCCAAGGAAAAAGAAAATTAATACCAATGCCAACTAAAATTAATAAAAGAAGGGGATACCCTAACTGTGTTTGATGAAAGTTGAAGACGTAATCAAAGATAGTAACTGTTTGAATTCCTCGCCCAACAATTTGATGAACACCCAAAAAATATAAAATAACTATAAATAGAACAAATCTATAATAAATACTATGAAACTTCACACTTTTTGGCATAGAAATTATTCTCCTGGATTATAGAATCATCATCAAATAATGCTTTACGTTCTTATATAACACTAGTATACCATTAAATACTCAAAGAATATAAAAATGAAAGAAGAGATTTTAAAAAATAGAGCTTGGCCTTGACCAAACTCTTCATTTTTCTACTCTTCCTCAACTAAGCGTTTAAACTCTGCTTGGATCTCTGTATTCTCTGTCGGTTTTAAGTACATAACCCCACCATTTGTTGTTGGAGAATGAAAAACAATCGCTTCCCCAGTATCAGTTATCGAAAAAAAGTAGCTATGCACGTCCGGGTATTTATCCCAGTTACTATAGCGTTCCACAATACGGTACTTAGCAGTTCCTAAACCTGTATCCGTGTATTCGGCATTCATTTTTTCGCTTGGTCCATCTCCAAAGGTATAGAGATTATCTGCACCAACATCCCCTCCTGATATTCCCTTTTCGTAATTAGGTTGACCAAGTCTTTCACCCCACCCTTTTATGAACTCTTCTAATTTAGCAGATTTCCTAGCATTCCAAGGAGCTTTTTGGTCTTCACCCGAAATAGACTTACTACTACTAGAAGTTTCAAATTTCTGCCAATCAAGTTGATTGAAATCTAGCATTTCTGCTTCTGTTTTTCCAAAATCAGAATGCAAACTTTTGTTACCAGGAACACGAATGTCCTGTTCCTGAACTTTACTTGCTGCTTGTTGGCTCGAATTCAGATGATAAAGTACTCCCCTACCTTCACCTGTACCAGATGACCAGCTTAATTCTAAGATGTCTCCACCCTTATAGATATTCATAGAATTTCTAGCACCACCATGCCCTGCAACAAAGCCTTCTGCTAAAAGGACTGGCTTCTCATTCACAAGATAATAAAGACCCGAAATAAAATAATCACCATTAGATTGCTCAACACCAATTAGCAATTCCTCTACACCATCTTTATTAAGATCCGCATAGGCATAGCTAATCTTATCTGATTGAAAAACCGCATTTTCAACTGACCAACTATTGATAGGGCGTTCAGTGCCTTGTAAACTCTTATAGAGATTAGCGATTACATTAAGATCTTTCGGTGTAGATAGGATTTTTTTGTAATCCTCAAAAACTGGCTTGTATAAATCTTTGTAATCTTTCTTAGACTCTCCAGACTTTATCTTGTTACTAGTAGTTGACTGACTAGTTGTAGCAGATAAACTAGTATCATCACTAGAAACATCAGAATTTTGATTACTACAACCAACTGTTAAGAAACTAAATATAAGAATGAACAGACTTCCTACTATACTTCTATTACCCATAAAAATCTCCTCTTGAAATGAATGGTAACCATAGCTTTGCCTACATTATATCAAATATTTTAGAGTTTCGGTAAAATAAAAAAACTTATATATACAAATACTAAGTAAATAAGTTCTATAATTCTTATATTAGATACACCTTCGATAAATACTATAGATCTAAACATAATGTAGGAAAAGCCAATAGGAGCTATAACAAAAAGAGATTAAACCATTATTTAAAGGTAATTTCTAATATAATTATTTTATATTAGAAACTTACAGGAAATTAAAAAAAGAACATTAACACATCGAAAGACTAAAATAGAAATGCAGATAGAAGCTAGGAAAAAGACTACAAAAATCTCTAAAAAACGAATATATTCGATTAGTTTAATAACTTTAAACCTAGAAAGTTCCTAAGTGTGAAACAAAAAGAGTGAAGCATTTTGTTTCACTCCAGATTGTAAGAATTCATCGCCCTACTATAGTTATCAAAGAGCCAAATTTTACAGTCAAAAACACAAAAAAAGAGCTAAAAAGCTCTAATTACGGAGAATAAGGGATTCGAACCCTTGCGCCAGTTACCCGACCTAACGATTTAGCAAACCGTCCTCTTCAGCCTCTTGAGTAATTCTCCTATTAATGGGCACGAGTGGACTCGAACCACCGACCTCACGCTTATCAGGCGTGCGCTCTAACCACCTGAGCTACGCGCCCAAGTTTTAAAAACTTGGTAAATGAACTATATGTTCAAAGCGGGTGACGAGAATCGAACTCGCGACAACAGCTTGGAAGGCTGTAGTTTTACCACTAAACTACACCCGCATAAAAACAAATATGGCGCGAGACGGAATCGAACCGCCGACACATGGAGCTTCAATCCATTGCTCTACCAACTGAGCTACCGAGCCTTATTGCGGGAGCAGGATTTGAACCTACGACCTTCGGGTTATGAGCCCGACGAGCTACCGAGCTGCTCCATCCCGCGTTAATAATAAAGGAGGATGTGGGATTCGAACCCACGCACGCTTTTACACGCCTGACGGTTTTCAAGACCGTTCCCTTCAGCCGGACTTGGGTAATCCTCCATAGTATTAATGGACCTTGTAGGACTTGAACCTACGACCACTCGGTTATGAGCCGAGAGCTCTAACCAGCTGAGCTAAAGGTCCAACAAGATCATTATAGCGGCGAAGGGGATCGAACCCCCGACCTCCCGGGTATGAACCGGACGCTCTAGCCAGCTGAGCTACACCGCCATCAATCGGGAAGACAGGATTCGAACCTGCGACACCTTGGTCCCAAACCAAGTACTCTACCAAGCTGAGCTACTTCCCGAGTTAAATAGAAAAATGCACCCTAGAGGAGTCGAACCTCTAACCGCCTGATTCGTAGTCAGGTACTCTATCCAGTTGAGCTAAGGGTGCTCTTTATATGCCGAGGACCGGGATCGAACCGGTACGATCGTTACCAATCGCAGGATTTTAAGTCCTGTGCGTCTGCCAGTTCCGCCACCCCGGCCTCTCTAAGCGAACGACGGGATTCGAACCCGCGACCCCCACCTTGGCAAGGTGGTGTTCTACCACTGAACTACGTTCGCATCGACCTCTTGGTTATATTAAAAAATGCCGGCTACATGACTTGAACACGCGACCCTCTGATTACAAATCAGATGCTCTACCAACTGAGCTAAGCCGGCTTATTTCTATTATGCGGGTTAAGGGACTTGAACCCCCACGCCGTTAAGCGCCAGATCCTAAATCTGGTGCGTCTGCCAATTCCGCCAAACCCGCAATGATGACCCGTACTGGGCTCGAACCAGTGACCCATTGATTAAAAGTCAATTGCTCTACCAACTGAGCTAACGAGTCTAAAATAACTTTCGTTATCTTAAACGGTCCCGACGGGAATCGAACCCGCGATCTTCGCCGTGACAGGGCGACGTGATAACCGCTACACTACGGGACCTATGGGAGTTAACGGGATCGAACCGCTGACCCTCTGCTTGTAAGGCAGATGCTCTCCCAGCTGAGCTAAACTCCCTTTAGCTAAGCGACTTCCTTATCTCACAGGGGGCAACCCCCAACTACTTCCGGCGTTCTAGGGCTTAACTTCTGTGTTCGGCATGGGTACAGGTGTATCTCCTAGGCTATCGTCACTTAACTTTGAGTAATACCTACTCAAAATTGAATATCTATCAAATTTCAAGAAAACCTTCGCTTTCGTATTCTCAGTTACTTTGGATAAGTCCTCGAGCTATTAGTATTAGTCCGCTACATGTGTCGCCACACTTCCACTTCTAACCTATCTACCTGATCATCTCTCAGGGCTCTTACTGATATAAAATCATGGGAAATCTCATCTTGAGGTGGGTTTCACACTTAGATGCTTTCAGCGTTTATCCCTTCCCTACATAGCTACCCAGCGATGCCTTTGGCAAGACAACTGGTACACCAGCGGTAAGTCCACTCTGGTCCTCTCGTACTAGGAGCAGATCCTCTCAAATTTCCTACGCCCGCGACGGATAGGGACCGAACTGTCTCACGACGTTCTGAACCCAGCTCGCGTGCCGCTTTAATGGGCGAACAGCCCAACCCTTGGGACCGACTACAGCCCCAGGATGCGACGAGCCGACATCGAGGTGCCAAACCTCCCCGTCGATGTGAACTCTTGGGGGAGATAAGCCTGTTATCCCCAGGGTAGCTTTTATCCGTTGAGCGATGGCCCTTCCATACGGAACCACCGGATCACTAAGCCCGACTTTCGTCCCTGCTCGAGTTGTAGCTCTCGCAGTCAAGCTCCCTTATACCTTTACACTCTGCGAATGATTTCCAACCATTCTGAGGGAACCTTTGGGCGCCTCCGTTACCTTTTAGGAGGCGACCGCCCCAGTCAAACTGCCCGTCAGACACTGTCTCCGATAGGGATCACCTATCTGGGTTAGAGTGGCCATAACACAAGGGTAGTATCCCAACAGCGTCTCCTTCGAAACTGGCGTCCCGATCTCTTAGACTCCTACCTATCCTGTACATGTGGTACAGACACTCAATATCAAACTGCAGTAAAGCTCCATGGGGTCTTTCCGTCCTGTCGCGGGTAACCTGCATCTTCACAGGTACTAAAATTTCACCGAGTCTCTCGTTGAGACAGTGCCCAAATCATTACGCCTTTCGTGCGGGTCGGAACTTACCCGACAAGGAATTTCGCTACCTTAGGACCGTTATAGTTACGGCCGCCGTTTACTGGGGCTTCAATTCATACCTTCGCGTTACCGCTAAGCACTCCTCTTAACCTTCCAGCACCGGGCAGGCGTCACCCCCTATACATCATCTTACGATTTAGCAGAGAGCTGTGTTTTTGATAAACAGTTGCTTGGGCCTATTCACTGCGGCTGACTTAAAGTCAGCACCCCTTCTCCCGAAGTTACGGGGTCATTTTGCCGAGTTCCTTAACGAGAGTTCTCTCGCTCACCTGAGGCTACTCGCCTCGACTACCTGTGTCGGTTTGCGGTACGGGTAGAGTATGTTTAAACGCTAGAAGCTTTTCTTGGCAGTGTGACGTCACTAACTTCGCTACTAAACTTCGCTCCCCATCACAGCTCAATGTTATAGAACTAAGCATTTAACTCAATTCACACCTCACTGCTTAGACAGACACTTCCAATCGTCTGCTTTAGTTAGCCTACTGCGTCCCTCCATCACTACATACTCTAGTACAGGAATCTCAACCTGTTGTCCATCGGATACACCTTTCGGTCTCTCCTTAGGTCCCGACTAACCCAGGGCGGACGAGCCTTCCCCTGGAAACCTTAGTCTTACGGTGGACAGGATTCTCACCTGTCTTTCGCTACTCATACCGGCATTCTCACTTCTATGCGTTCCAGCACTCCTCACGGTACACCTTCTTCACACATAGAACGCTCTCCTACCATACCTATAAAGGTATCCACAGCTTCGGTAAATTGTTTTAGCCCCGGTACATTTTCGGCGCAGGGTCACTCGACTAGTGAGCTATTACGCACTCTTTGAATGAATAGCTGCTTCTAAGCTAACATCCTAGTTGTCTGTGCAACCCCACATCCTTTTCCACTTAACAATTATTTTGGGACCTTAGCTGGTGGTCTGGGCTGTTTCCCTTTCGACTACGGATCTTAGCACTCGCAGTCTGACTGCCGACCATAATTCATTGGCATTCGGAGTTTATCTGAGATTGGTAATCCGGGATGGACCCCTCACCCAAACAGTGCTCTACCTCCAAGAATCTCTAATGTCGACGCTAGCCCTAAAGCTATTTCGGAGAGAACCAGCTATCTCCAAGTTCGTTTGGAATTTCTCCGCTACCCACAAGTCATCCAAGCACTTTTCAACGTGCCCTGGTTCGGTCCTCCAGTGCGTCTTACCGCACCTTCAACCTGCTCATGGGTAGGTCACATGGTTTCGGGTCTACGACATAATACTAAAGCGCCCTTTTCAGACTCGGTTTCCCTACGGCTCCGTCTCTTCAACTTAACCTCGCATCATATCGTAACTCGCCGGTTCATTCTACAAAAGGCACGCTCTCACCCATTAACGGGCTCGAACTTGTTGTAGGCACACGGTTTCAGGTTCTATTTCACTCCCCTCCCGGGGTGCTTTTCACCTTTCCCTCACGGTACTGGTTCACTATCGGTCACTAGGGAGTATTTAGGGTTGGGAGATGGTCCTCCCAGATTCCGACGGGATTTCACGTGTCCCGCCGTACTCAGGATACTGCTAGGTACAAAGACTATTTTAAATACGAGGCTATCACTCTCTTTGGCTGATTTTCCCAAACCATTCTTCTATAGTCTTTGAGTCCACATTGCAGTCCTACAACCCCGAAGAGTAAACTCTTCGGTTTGCCCTCCTGCCGTTTCGCTCGCCGCTACTAAGGCAATCGCTTTTGCTTTCTCTTCCTGCAGCTACTTAGATGTTTCAGTTCACTGCGTCTTCCTCCTCACATCCTTAACAGATGCGGGTAACAGGTAGTACCTGTTGGGTTCCCCCATTCGGAAATCCCTGGATCATCGCTTACTTACAGCTACCCAAGGCATATCGTCGTTTGTCACGTCCTTCTTCGGCTCCTAGTGCCAAGGCATCCACCGTGCGCCCTTATTAACTTAACCTTATTTTCTGACCTTTCAGTCATAAACTCTTATTAATACTACAGCGTTTTCGGTTTATTTTCTTGTTACTATTTGATATAGATATTCAATTTTCAATGTGCATTACTTGGTGATCTCTCACCAATGGAGCCTAGCGGGATCGAACCGCTGACCTCCTGCGTGCAAAGCAGGCGCTCTCCCAGCTGAGCTAAGGCCCCACAAGACCTCTCAAGACTAAACAAGACCAATGTGCATTCCTTATCCTTAGAAAGGAGGTGATCCAGCCGCACCTTCCGATACGGCTACCTTGTTACGACTTCACCCCAATCATCTATCCCACCTTAGGCGGCTGGCTCCTAAAAGGTTACCTCACCGACTTCGGGTGTTACAAACTCTCGTGGTGTGACGGGCGGTGTGTACAAGGCCCGGGAACGTATTCACCGCGGCGTGCTGATCCGCGATTACTAGCGATTCCGACTTCATGTAGGCGAGTTGCAGCCTACAATCCGAACTGAGACTGGCTTTAAGAGATTAGCTTGCCGTCACCGACTTGCGACTCGTTGTACCAGCCATTGTAGCACGTGTGTAGCCCAGGTCATAAGGGGCATGATGATTTGACGTCATCCCCACCTTCCTCCGGTTTATTACCGGCAGTCTCGCTAGAGTGCCCAACTAAATGATGGCAACTAACAATAGGGGTTGCGCTCGTTGCGGGACTTAACCCAACATCTCACGACACGAGCTGACGACAACCATGCACCACCTGTCACCTCTGTCCCGAAGGAAAACTCTATCTCTAGAGCGGTCAGAGGGATGTCAAGACCTGGTAAGGTTCTTCGCGTTGCTTCGAATTAAACCACATGCTCCACCGCTTGTGCGGGCCCCCGTCAATTCCTTTGAGTTTCAACCTTGCGGTCGTACTCCCCAGGCGGAGTGCTTAATGCGTTAGCTACGGCACTAAACCCCGGAAAGGGTCTAACACCTAGCACTCATCGTTTACGGCGTGGACTACCAGGGTATCTAATCCTGTTTGCTCCCCACGCTTTCGAGCCTCAGCGTCAGTTACAAGCCAGAGAGCCGCTTTCGCCACCGGTGTTCCTCCATATATCTACGCATTTCACCGCTACACATGGAATTCCACTCTCCCCTCTTGCACTCAAGTTAAACAGTTTCCAAAGCGTACTATGGTTAAGCCACAGCCTTTAACTTCAGACTTATCTAACCGCCTGCGCTCGCTTTACGCCCAATAAATCCGGACAACGCTCGGGACCTACGTATTACCGCGGCTGCTGGCACGTAGTTAGCCGTCCCTTTCTGGTAAGATACCGTCACAGTGTGAACTTTCCACTCTCACACTCGTTCTTCTCTTACAACAGAGCTTTACGATCCGAAAACCTTCTTCACTCACGCGGCGTTGCTCGGTCAGACTTCCGTCCATTGCCGAAGATTCCCTACTGCTGCCTCCCGTAGGAGTCTGGGCCGTGTCTCAGTCCCAGTGTGGCCGATCACCCTCTCAGGTCGGCTATGTATCGTCGCCTTGGTGAGCCGTTACCTCACCAACTAGCTAATACAACGCAGGTCCATCTGGTAGTGATGCAATTGCACCTTTCAAGCAGATATCATGCAATATCTACTGTTATGCGGTATTAGCTATCGTTTCCAATAGTTATCCCCCGCTACCAGGCAGGTTACCTACGCGTTACTCACCCGTTCGCAACTCATCCGGAGAAGCAAGCTCCTCCTTCAGCGTTCTACTTGCATGTATTAGGCACGCCGCCAGCGTTCGTCCTGAGCCAGGATCAAACTCTCATTAAAAGTTTGAGTTCTCACTCATTTCTGTCACTGACAGATTTATTGTTTTTTCATTGTTCAGTACTACAACCTTAGTTGTAGTGCCCTGCACATTGGTTCGTCTTGTTCAGTTTTCAAAGGTCTTTGTTACTCACTTCTCTCAAGTGACAACTATATTAGTATATCACAGCCGCTTTCGCTTGTCAACACTTTTTTGAAACTTTTTTTAATTTTTTTCATCTAGTGTTTCATCTGCTTCATACTATAGTCCGTACGGGATTCGAACCCGTGTTACCGCCGTGAAAAGGCGGTGTCTTAACCCCTTGACCAACGGACCGGAGTTGTTATTTTCAACTCTTACTATTATACCGACTTTTCGTACTTTGTCAACACCTTTTTTTAATTTTTTTTTAGAAGTCTTGTAATGTTTCCTTCAGTTCTCTTAGAAGGGCTTTGCGGCCTTTAAATCGTTCGTCTGCCCAGAGTCGTTCGTAGGCTTCTTGTTTATCTTCTGGTAACTTTCTTCTATAAGTATTCAACAATTCATGAAGGGCGTAGTAATCATCCAACCACAATCCTCCTTCTGGTAGGCGATGGCTAATCTCTCCTACTTCTTCATAGGCCATTCGGTCTAGGCGACGCTTTTGACTCTCTTGTTTTCTGACGCTATCAAGGATTCGATTGCGAAATTTTGTTTTGAAGTAGACGTAGAGTTTCTTTTCCTCTTCCACTAGTTCTGGATGCTTTTCTAGAAGTTCATGGAGACAGATCATGCCTTCTTGGTCCCAATCCTCTTTCTCCCACAGGTGGAGATAGTAGTCTTTTCTACATTTATGAACAATTCCTTTTACCTTTGCATAATACTTCTCAAGCATTTGCTTTCCCCCTTTCTCTGCTTGTAGTATAGCAGAGAAAGGGGGAAAGAGGGGCTTTGGTTTCTGTCTTGTGTTTTTTCAAGTCCAAAGTGTATCAGGAAGTATGAATACTGACATGTGAGAGTAAAAAAAGACAACTGTTTTCTCTACAGTTGTCTTTGTTTTGTAGTTTTAATTGACGAAATTTCCAAAAAAATGTCCGATTAAAGTTCTGCAATCTGGTTAAGATTTACTTCTGCAACTGTATCGTTACCAAACATTGAGATAATCATCTTGACTTTGTTGTTATCAATTTCTGTGATCTTACCTGTGTAATCTGCGAAAGCACCGTCAATAATACGAACAGTTTGACCAACTTCAACATCAATATCAAATTCTTGGACAGTTTGACCCATAGAAACTAAAATATCGCGAATTTCTTGTTCCAAAAGTGGAGTTGGTTTTGATCTATTTCCGTGTGAACCTACGAATCCTGTTACATTTGGTGTGTTACGCACCACAAACCATGCTTCGTCGGTCATAACCATTTCTACAAGAACATACCCTGGAAAGCGATTTTCTTCGATTTCTTTTTTCTTTCCATTTTTTTCTACTTGCACTGTTTGTGTAGGAATTTCAACACGTAGAATATTTTCTAGCATATTGTATGTTTGTGCACGTTGCAATAGATTTTCTTTTACTTTATTTTCGTAGCCAGAATAAGTTTGTAGCACAAACCATCCTTTATCAAAACTATCCATGTTTTTTCCTTTCCTAACTGAAGAATTTTAGCGACTAGATCTTTTTCTTAGCTTATGTTAAAAAATATTAATAAAACGAATCAATCCGCTAACAATCAATTGGTCAAAAATATAAATCATCACTACAAAGAAAGCAGTGTATTCCATGATAGATTTAAAATCTAACCAACTTTCCTTGCGAGTCGGCCAAGTTGTTTCTTTAAGAAGTTTAAAAATGTCCTTAATAAAACGCATCGTTTTCTCCTATCTCGTTTCTCGGTGTGTGGTGTACTTGCCACAGTGTTTACAAAATTTATTTACTTCTAAGCGTGTTGGTTTTGGATTTCCACTAATCTTAATCGAATAGTTTCTAGAACCACAAACCGCACAGGCTAGACTTGCTTTTTTAAGTGCCATAACGCCTCCATCTTACCTATTATAACAAGAATCCTCTGCTTTGACAAGCTTAATTGTTTTTGAATTCTTAAATCTTGAACGGTAACTTCTCAAAGTAACATCCACTTGTACTAACGGTAAAACTTAGTTTGGGAATTCAGCCTTCCAAAATCTCAGCTCAAGTTTTCTTCTACCTCAGACTGTATGTTTCGAAAATCAAAAACCTAGGAATCATCCTAGGCTTTATGATGTTTATTTTCCAAGGTAGTATTCAGAAACTACGTTCAATTTTTCGTCAAATTCGAATACCAATGGTGGGAAGTTAGGGATTTCTACGTCCATGATTTCGTCGTCTGACAATTGTTTGATGTGTTTTACAAGAGCGCGGATTGAGTTACCGTGTGCTCCTACGAATACGTTTTTACCATCTTTAAGAGCTGGAGCGATTTTATCTTCCCAGAATGGAAGGGCACGTTCCAAAGTCACTTTCAAGTTTTCAGCATCTGGGATAACTGAGTCGTCAAGTGAAGCATAACGACGGTCTGTGTGAGCTGAGTGCTCATCATCGCGATCCATTGCTGGAGGCAATACATCGTATGAACGACGCCAGATGTGAACTTGTTCATCACCAAATTGTTCAGCTGCTTCAGCTTTGTTTTTACCAGTCAAACCACCGTAGTGACGTTCGTTCAAGCGCCATGATTTTTCAACCGGAACCCACAATTGGTCAGATGCTTCAAGAGCCAAGTTAGTTGTTTTGATTGCGCGTTTCAATACTGAAGTATAAGCTTGGTCAAATTCGATACCAGCTTCTTTGATCAATTTACCAGCGTCAATCGCTTGTTGTGTTCCTTTTTCAGACAAATCAACATCAGCCCAACCAGTGAAAAGGTTAGCTTTGTTCCATTCAGACTCACCGTGGCGAGCAAAAACCAATTTTACCATTTGATGGATACTCCTTTTATTTTCCGAGGTTTCCCTCGTTTATCTATTCTATTTTACACAATTTTTCACAAAAAAGCTAGTCAAAATCAATCAAAAAAGAGAAGAGACTTCTTGACTCTTCCCTTTATGTATAGAACTATCCTTCAATTTGGAAATGTTTTAAGCTCGACAAGTATAGCGCTCCACCAATGATGAGGATTATTCCACCGATCCATCCCAAGAATGGAATCAATGCTACTCCCGATCCAACGATAAACAAGATAGACGGCGCAAGTGAGATACGTTTGTCATCCTTATAATAGACAAGAGTGAGAATTCCTAGGATAAGAGTTGCAATTTTTACTAAAGTAAAAACAAGGAAAACAATTCCCAAAACAAATCCAGCAAAATCTTCATTTTCAGAAATAGCTGCAATCATAACTATAATGACTGGTAAGATTGCTAAAACTGCTCCTGCAATGATTCCAATAATTCCATCAACTTGTGCAAGTGTTTTTGTCTTCATAACTGTCTCCTCAAAATGTTATACAATCGTTATTTTACCATATTTTAGTTTTTATTTAAAGTTTTTACCAACCTAGTATAGAATGATGAACCGCGATTGATGATTCCTTTACTGGCTCTCTATACGAATCAAACTAGTAATATTTAAAGTGTAATAGTTCTATTTTTTTACTTATTATTTTACATTTATAGCATATAGCACACCATATTCCTCCATGAGGTTATCTGAGGTTTAGTATTAGTTTCCCTGTACTATTTCTTACTCAGATTTAATTTAGCGCTCTTGATTGTTTCTGATAGAACTATACAACTAGTATTAATAAATTGTTGACTAATTTACATACAGCAATTTTGGCTCTATAATTTCTATAGTGGGTAAAACCACCGTAGGAATTATGGAGCCTATTTTGTTGTAGAAAAAAAGCCTCATAAGAACTATAATGAAAGCACCACACAATACATTAGGGAGTTACTTATGAGACCTATTAAGAATACCACAGAATTACTTGAAATAAAAGACCCAAATATAAAGATTTTCTTTGTTTTTAAAACAATAACTCACTTAGAGATACGTGCTAAACTCGATTATCCTGTTCCTTTATGCCCTCATTGTAAAGGCAAGATGATCAAATATGACTTTCAAAAAACTTCGAAAATTCCTTTACTAGAACATGCTGGATACCCATCATTACTTCGGCTCAAGAAACGCCGTTTCCAATGCAAAAATTGTCATAAGGTTCTTGTGGCTGAGACTCCTATTGTAAAGAAAAATTGCCAAATTTCGAACCTGGTTAGACAAAAAGTGGCCCAACTTCTTACTGAAAAAATTTCCTTAACAGATATCGCTAGAAGACTTTCTATTTCTACTTCAACTGTCTACCGAAAATTGGATCAATTCACCTTTGAGGAAAATTTTGATAAATTACCCACTGTAATGTCATGGGATGAGTTGGGTTTTAGAAATGGACAACTAACCTTTATTGTACAAAATTATGAAACAAACGAACTACTTACAATCCTAGATAATCGCCGACAAACTTCTATTCGGAATTACTTCTTGAAGTACCCTCTTAAAGTTCGCAAGCAAGTGAGGTATATTACTATGGATATATCTGGTGCTTATATTCCATTAGCTAGAAGACTTTTTCCTAATGCTAAAATCGTTCTTGACCGATTCCATATTATCCAACATCTCGGCAGAGCTTTTTTAAGAACGCGCATTGATAGGATGAATCAATTTGATAAAAAGTCGCTCCCTTATCGCTCTTTGAAGAACCATTGGCGTATCTTCCAGAAGGATAGTCGTAAACTTTCTCTGCAACCTTTCTATTCCAAGACATTCCGTCAAACACTAATACCAAGAGAAATAGTCGAGAAAACACTTTGCTATTCTCATGAACTTTCACATCACTACAATCTTTATCAACTCCTCTTATTTCATTTTCAAGAAAAGAATAAAAGGCTGTTTTTTGAACTGATTGAGGAGAACATGAACACTGTTAATTCTTATTTTCAAACTGTATTTAGAACTTTTATGAAACATAAGAATTACATTGACAATGCTTTAGAAGAACCTTATTCAAATGCAAAGCTTGAAGCAACTGACAAGCTGATCAAAGACATTAAACGTCAAGGATTTGGTTTTAGAAACTTCTTAAACTTTAAGAAGCGTGTTTTCATATCCCTTAACATCAACAAATATTATCCTTTCTCGTTGTTAAAATTTTTGTCACCCACTACAGTTGACAAAGAGCCCTTTTTTGCTGCCCTATAGTGACTAGCTTCCAAAAGATCAAAAAAACCGTAAGAATTTCTTCTTACGGTTTTTCTGGCAATCTCATAGAATCAAGATTCTTAGATTTGCTTTATTTGAGTAATGGCTTACTCTTCTTCCTTACGTTTTTTAGAGATAAGGAGTCCTCCTGTCACCGCTGCAAGAAGTGCTAGTCCAAGTGAAGCGTTAGATTGTTTAGTACCAGTGTTTGGCAATTCTTTCACTCCTGCTTTCTTAGCTGGCGCTTGAGCAGATGACTCTTTAGTTGCTTCCTTAACAACTTTATTAGCTGCAATTGTTGCTACTGATCCGTCCGCAAAGGTTACAACTACTGATCCGTCATTGTTAACCTTAACATCTGTCGCAGTTGGGTTAACTTTCTTAACTTCTTCAGCTACTTTAGCTTTTTCTGCGTCTGTCAAGTTGCTTGGATCTACTACTGGAGTAAGAACTGGTACTTTAGCATTATCAGCATCTTTACCACCTACATTAACTTTACTTACTGTTACTGTTGTTGTAACTGATGTATTTCCTGCTTCGTCTGTTGTTGTTACAGAAACTGTATCTCCAGCATTCAAACCATTAACTGGAATACTGAATTTACCATCTTTATCTGCTTTCGCTGATACTTTAGTTCCATCTGGTAGAGTAACTTCTACTGTTGAACCTGCTTCGGCTGTACCTGTGATTGCTGTATCACCAGCTTTAACTGGGTTCACAACTGGTGCTGCTGGAGCTGTGATATCAGCTTGAGTAACTGTCTTATCACCTGTAAGTGTTGCTGTTGAGCCATCTGGGAACGTTACTTTCGTTGTTCCGTCTTGACCTACTTCTGCTTTAGATCCTGGGTTCGCTGCTTCTACGGCTTCTTTAACTTTAGCTTTTTCTGCATCAGTCAAGTTTGCTGTGTCTTTAACTGGTGTCTTAGTTGATGGAGCTTTAATACTGTCAGCATCGGCTTTTGCTACAGTTGCAGTTGTCGCATCTGATGTGTTACCTGCGTCATCTGTCGCTGTTACAGATACTGTTTTACCTTCTTCCAAACCGCTAACTGGGACACTGAAGTTGCCATCTTGATCAGCTGTTGCTGTTGCTTTTGTTCCGTTTGGAAGGGTTACTTCTACTGTTGAACCTGCTTCGGCTGTACCGGTTACTGCTGTGTCACCTGCATTAACTGGGTTCACAACTGGGGCATCTGGAGCTGTCTTATCATCAGCTTTCGCTACAGTTGCTGTAGTTGGAGTTGATGTATTGTTTGAAGCGTCTTTCGCTGTAACAGAGACTGTTTGACCTTCTTCCAAGCCACTTACTGGAACGCTGAAGTTGCCATCTTGGTCAGCTGTTGCTGATGCTTTAGTGCCATCTGGAAGGGTTACTTCTACTGTTGAACCTGCTTCGGCTGTACCGGTTACTGCTGTGTCACCTGCTTTAACTGGGTTCACAACTGGGGCATCTGGAGCTGTCTTATCATCAGCTTTCGCTACAGTTGCTGTAGTTGGAGTTGATGTATTGTTTGAAGCGTCTTTCGCTGTAACAGAGACTGTTTGACCTTCTTCCAAGCCACTTACTGGAACGCTGAAGTTGCCATCTTGGTCAGCTGTTGCTGAGGCTTTAGTGCCATCTGGAAGGGTTACTTCTACTGTTGAACCTGCTTCGGCTGTACCGGTTACTGCTGTGTCACCTGCTTTAACTGGGTTCACAACTGGTGCATCTGGAGCTGTCTTATCATCAGCTTTCGCTACAGTTGCTGTAGTTGGAGTTGATGTATTGTTTGAAGCGTCTTTCGCTGTAACAGAGACGGTTTGACCTTCTTCCAAGCCACTTACTGGAACGCTGAAGTTGCCATCTTGGTCAGCTGTTGCTGATGCTTTAGTGCCATCTGGAAGGGTTACTTCTACTGTTGAACCTGCTTCAGCTGTACCTGTGACTGCTGTGTCACCTGCTTTAACTGGGTTCACAACTGGTGCATCTGGTGCTGTCTTATCATCAGCTTTCGCTACAGTTGCTGTAGTTGGAGTTGATGTATTGTTTGAAGCGTCTTTCGCTGTAACAGAGACTGTTTGACCTTCTTCCAAGCCACTTACTGGAACGCTGAAGTTACCATCTTGGTCAGCTGTTGCTGATGCTTTAGTGCCATCTGGAAGGGTTACTTCTACTGTTGAACCTGCTTCGGCTGTACCGGTTACTGCTGTGTCACCTGCCTTAACTGGGTTCACAACTGGAGCTGCTGGTGCTTCTTTGTCATCGGCTTTCGCTACAGTTGCTGTAGTTGGAGTTGATGTATTGTTTGAAGCGTCTTTCGCTGTAACAGAGACTGTTTGACCTTCTTCCAAGCCGCTAACTGGAACGCTGAAGTTACCATCTTGGTCAGCTGTTGCTGAGGCTTTAGTGCCATCTGGAAGAGTTACTTCTACTGTTGAACCTGCTTCGGCTGTACCGGTTACTGCTGTGTCACCTGCCTTAACTGGGTTCACAACTGGAGCTGCTGGTGCTTCTTTGTCATCGGCTTTCGCTACAGTTGCTGTAGTTGGAGTTGATGTATTGTTTGAAGCGTCTTTCGCTGTAACAGAGACTGTTTGACCTTCTTCCAAGCCGCTAACTGGAACGCTGAAGTTACCATCTTGGTCAGCTGTTGCTGATGCTTTAGTGCCATCTGGAAGGGTTACTTCTACTGTTGATCCTGCTTCAGCTGTACCGGTTACGGCTGTGTCACCTGCTTTAACTGGGTTCACAACTGGTGCATCTGGAGCTGTCTTATCATCAGCTTTCGCTACAGTTGCTGTAGTTGGAGTTGATGTATTGTTTGAAGCGTCTTTCGCTGTAACAGAGACTGTTTGACCTTCTTCCAAGCCGCTAACTGGAACGCTGAAGTTACCATCTTGGTCAGCTGTTGCTGAGGCTTTAGTGCCATCTGGAAGAGTTACTTCTACTGTTGAACCTGCTTCGGCTGTACCGGTTACTGCTGTGTCACCAGCCTTAACTGGGTTCACAACTGGTGCATCTGGTGCTGTCTTATCATCAGCTTTCGCTACAGTTGCTGTAGTTGGAGTTGATGTATTGTTTGAAGCGTCTTTCGCTGTAACAGAGACGGTTTGACCTTCTTCCAAGCCGCTAACTGGAACGCTGAAGTTACCATCTTGATCAGCTGTTGCTGATGCTTTAGTGCCATCTGGAAGGGTTACTTCTACTGTTGATCCTGCTTCAGCTGTACCGGTTACGGCTGTGTCACCTGCTTTAACTGGGTTCACAACTGGTGCATCTGGAGCTGTCTTATCATCAGCTTTCGCTACAGTTGCTGTAGTTGGAGTTGATGTATTGTTTGAAGCGTCTTTCGCTGTAACAGAGACTGTTTGACCTTCTTCCAAGCCGCTAACTGGAACGCTGAAGTTACCATCTTGGTCAGCTGTTGCTGATGCTTTAGTGCCATCTGGAAGGGTTACTTCTACTGTTGATCCTGCTTCAGCTGTACCGGTTACGGCTGTGTCACCTGCTTTAACTGGGTTCACAACTGGTGCATCTGGAGCTGTCTTATCATCAGCTTCCTTAACAGTCTTATCGCCTGGAAGGCTTGCTGTTGATCCATCTGGGAACGTTACGGTTGCTGAACCATCGTTTCCTACTTCAACCTTAGTTGCTGTTGGGTTAGCGTCTTCTACTGCTTTCTTAACGGCATCTTTTTCTGGTTGAGTTAAGGCTGATGTGTTTTGAACTGGTGTCTTAGCAGCTGGTTCTTGAACACCTTTAGAATCTGCTTCCTTAACAGTCTTATCGCCTGTAAGAGTTGCTGTTGATCCATCTGGGAACGTTACGGTTGCTGATCCATCGTTTCCTACTTCAACCTTAGTTGCTGTTGGGTTAGCGTCTTCTACTGCTTTCTTAACGGCATCTTTTTCTGGTTGAGTTAAGGCTGATGTGTTTTGAACTGGTGTCTTAGCTGCTGGGTCTTGAACACCTTTAGAATCTGCTTCCTTAACAGTCTTAGCGCCTGGAAGGGTTGCTGTTGTTCCATCTGGGAACGTTACGGTTGCTGATCCATCGTTTCCTACTTCAACCTTAGTTGCTGTTGGGTTCGCGTCTTCTACTGCTTTCTTAACGGCATCTTTTTCTGGTTGAGTTAAGGCTGATGTGTTTTGAACTGGTGTCTTAGCTGCTGGGTCTTGAACACCCTTAGAATCTGCTTCCTTAACAGTCTTAGCGCCTGGAAGGGTTGCTGTTGTTCCATCTGGGAACGTTACGGTTGCTGATCCATCGTTTCCTACTTCAACCTTAGTTGCTGTTGGGTTCGCGTCTTCTACTGCTTTCTTAACGGCATCTTTTTCTGGTTGAGTTAAGGCTGATGTGTTTTGAACTGGTGTCTTAGCTGCTGGGTCTTGAACACCTTTAGAATCTGCTTCCTTAACAGTCTTAGCGCCTGGAAGGGTTGCTGTTGTTCCATCTGGGAACGTTACGGTTGCTGATCCATCGTTTCCTACTTCAACCTTAGTTGCTGTTGGGTTCGCGTCTTCTACTGCTTTCTTAACGGCATCTTTTTCTGGTTGAGTTAAGGCTGATGTGTTTTGAACTGGTGTCTTAGCTGCTGGGTCTTGAACACCTTTAGAATCTGCTTCCTTAACAGTCTTAGCGCCTGGAAGGGTTGCTGTTGTTCCATCTGGGAACGTTACGGTTGCTGATCCATCGTTTCCTACTTCAACCTTAGTTGCTGTTGGGTTCGCGTCTTCTACTGCTTTCTTAACGGCATCTTTTTCTGGTTGAGTTAAGGCTGATGTGTTTTGAACTGGTGTCTTAGCAGCTGGTTCTTGAACACCTTTAGAATCTGCTTCCTTAACAGTCTTATCGCCTGGAAGGGTTGCTGTTGTTCCATCTGGGAACGTTACGGTTGCTGATCCATCGTTTCCTACTTCAACCTTAGTTGCTGTTGGGTTCGCGTCTTCTACTGCTTTCTTAACGGCATCTTTTTCTGGTTGAGTTAAGGCTGATGTGTTTTGAACTGGTGTCTTAGCTGCTGGGTCTTGAACACCTTTAGAATCTGCTTCCTTAACAGTCTTAGCGCCTGGAAGGGTTGCTGTTGTTCCATCTGGGAACGTTACGGTTGCTGATCCATCGTTTCCTACTTCAACCTTAGTTGCTGTTGGGTTCGCGTCTTCTACTGCTTTCTTAACAGCATCTTTTTCTGGTTGAGTTAAGGCTGATGTGTTTTGAACTGGTGTCTTAGCTGCTGGGTCTTGAACACCTTTAGAATCTGCTTCCTTAACAGTCTTAGCGCCTGGAAGGGTTGCTGTTGTTCCATCTGGGAACGTTACGGTTGCTGATCCATCGTTTCCTACTTCAACCTTAGTTGCTGTTGGGTTCGCGTCTTCTACTGCTTTCTTAACGGCATCTTTTTCTGGTTGAGTTAAGGCTGATGTGTTTTGAACTGGTGTCTTAGCTGCTGGGTCTTGAACACCTTTAGAATCTGCTTCCTTAACAGTCTTAGCGCCTGGAAGGGTTGCTGTTGTTCCATCTGGGAACGTTACGGTTGCTGAACCATCGTTTCCTACTTCAACCTTAGTTGCTGTTGGGTTCGCGTCTTCTACTGCTTTCTTAACGGCATCTTTTTCTGGTTGAGTTAAGGCTGATGTGTTTTGAACTGGTGTCTTAGCTGCTGGGTCTTGAACACCTTTAGAATCTGCTTCCTTAACAGTCTTAGCGCCTGGAAGGGTTGCTGTTGTTCCATCTGGGAACGTTACGGTTGCTGATCCATCGTTTCCTACTTCAACCTTAGTTGCTGTTGGGTTCGCGTCTTCTACTGCTTTCTTAACGGCATCTTTTTCTGGTTGAGTTAAGGCTGATGTGTTTTGAACTGGTGTCTTAGCTGCTGGGTCTTGAACACCTTTAGAATCTGCTTCCTTAACAGTCTTAGCGCCTGGAAGGGTTGCTGTTGTTCCATCTGGGAACGTTACGGTTGCTGATCCATCGTTTCCTACTTCAACCTTAGTTGCTGTTGGGTTCGCGTCTTCTACTGCTTTCTTAACGGCATCTTTTTCTGGTTGAGTTAAGGCTGATGTGTTTTGAACTGGTGTCTTAGCTGCTGGGTCTTGAACACCTTTAGAATCTGCTTCCTTAACAGTCTTAGCGCCTGGAAGGGTTGCTGTTGTTCCATCTGGGAACGTTACGGTTGCTGATCCATCGTTTCCTACTTCAACCTTAGTTGCTGTTGGGTTCGCGTCTTCTACTGCTTTCTTAACGGCATCTTTTTCTGGTTGAGTTAAGGCTGATGTGTTTTGAACTGGTGTCTTAGCTGCTGGGTCTTGAACACCTTTAGAATCTGCTTCCTTAACAGTCTTAGCGCCTGGAAGGGTTGCTGTTGTTCCATCTGGGAACGTTACGGTTGCTGAACCATCGTTTCCTACTTCAACCTTAGTTGCTGTTGGGTTCGCGTCTTCTACTGCTTTCTTAACGGCATCTTTTTCTGGTTGAGTTAAGGCTGATGTGTTTTGAACTGGTGTCTTAGCTGCTGGGTCTTGAACACCTTTAGAATCTGCTTCCTTAACAGTCTTAGCGCCTGGAAGGGTTGCTGTTGTTCCATCTGGGAACGTTACGGTTGCTGATCCATCGTTTCCTACTTCAACCTTAGTTGCTGTTGGGTTCGCGTCTTCTACTGCTTTCTTAACGGCATCTTTTTCTGGTTGAGTTAAGGCTGATGTGTTTTGAACTGGTGTCTTAGCTGCTGGGTCTTGAACACCCTTAGAATCTGCTTCCTTAACAGTCTTAGCGCCTGGAAGGGTTGCTGTTGTTCCATCTGGGAACGTTACGGTTGCTGATCCATCGTTTCCTACTTCAACCTTAGTTGCTGTTGGGTTCGCGTCTTCTACTGCTTTCTTAACGGCATCTTTTTCTGGTTGAGTTAAGGCTGATGTGTTTTGAACTGGTGTCTTAGCTGCTGGGTCTTGAACACCTTTAGAATCTGCTTCCTTAACAGTCTTAGCGCCTGGAAGGGTTGCTGTTGTTCCATCTGGGAACGTTACGGTTGCTGATCCATCGTTTCCTACTTCAACCTTAGTTGCTGTTGGGTTCGCGTCTTCTACTGCTTTCTTAACGGCATCTTTTTCTGGTTGAGTTAAGGCTGATGTGTTTTGAACTGGTGTCTTAGCTGCTGGGTCTTGAACACCTTTAGAATCTGCTTCCTTAACAGTCTTAGCGCCTGGAAGGGTTGCTGTTGTTCCATCTGGGAACGTTACGGTTGCTGATCCATCGTTTCCTACTTCAACCTTAGTTGCTGTTGGGTTCGCGTCTTCTACTGCTTTCTTAACAGCATCTTTTTCTGGTTGAGTTAAGGCTGATGTGTTTTGAACTGGTGTCTTAGCTGCTGGGTCTTGAACACCTTTAGAATCTGCTTCCTTAACAGTCTTAGCGCCTGGAAGGGTTGCTGTTGTTCCATCTGGGAACGTTACGGTTGCTGATCCATCGTTTCCTACTTCAACCTTAGTTGCTGTTGGGTTCGCGTCTTCTACTGCTTTCTTAACGGCATCTTTTTCTGGTTGAGTTAAGGCTGATGTGTTTTGAACTGGTGTCTTAGCTGCTGGGTCTTGAACACCTTTAGAATCTGCTTCCTTAACAGTCTTAGCGCCTGGAAGGGTTGCTGTTGTTCCATCTGGGAACGTTACGGTTGCTGATCCATCGTTTCCTACTTCAACCTTAGTTGCTGTTGGGTTCGCGTCTTCTACTGCTTTCTTAACGGCATCTTTTTCTGGTTGAGTTAAGGCTGATGTGTTTTGAACTGGTGTCTTAGCTGCTGGGTCTTGAACACCCTTAGAATCTGCTTCCTTAACAGTCTTAGCGCCTGGAAGGGTTGCTGTTGTTCCATCTGGGAACGTTACGGTTGCTGATCCATCGTTTCCTACTTCAACCTTAGTTGCTGTTGGGTTCGCGTCTTCTACTGCTTTCTTAACGGCATCTTTTTCTGGTTGAGTTAAGGCTGATGTGTTTTGAACTGGTGTCTTAGCTGCTGGGTCTTGAACACCTTTAGAATCTGCTTCCTTAACAGTCTTAGCGCCTGGAAGGGTTGCTGTTGTTCCATCTGGGAACGTTACGGTTGCTGATCCATCGTTTCCTACTTCAACCTTAGTTGCTGTTGGGTTCGCGTCTTCTACTGCTTTCTTAACGGCATCTTTTTCTGGTTGAGTTAAGGCTGATGTGTTTTGAACTGGTGTCTTAGCTGCTGGGTCTTGAACACCTTTAGAATCTGCTTCCTTAACAGTCTTAGCGCCTGGAAGGGTTGCTGTTGTTCCATCTGGGAACGTTACGGTTGCTGATCCATCGTTTCCTACTTCAACCTTAGTTGCTGTTGGGTTCGCGTCTTCTACTGCTTTCTTAACAGCATCTTTTTCTGGTTGAGTTAAGGCTGATGTGTTTTGAACTGGTGTCTTAGCTGCTGGGTCTTGAACACCTTTAGAATCTGCTTCCTTAACAGTCTTAGCGCCTGGAAGGGTTGCTGTTGTTCCATCTGGGAACGTTACGGTTGCTGATCCATCGTTTCCTACTTCAACCTTAGTTGCTGTTGGGTTCGCGTCTTCTACTGCTTTCTTAACGGCATCTTTTTCTGGTTGAGTTAAGGCTGATGTGTTTTGAACTGGTGTCTTAGCTGCTGGGTCTTGAACACCTTTAGAATCTGCTTCCTTAACAGTCTTAGCGCCTGGAAGGGTTGCTGTTGTTCCATCTGGGAACGTTACGGTTGCTGATCCATCGTTTCCTACTTCAACCTTAGTTGCTGTTGGGTTCGCTGTTTCTACTGCTTTCTTAACAGCATCTTTTTCTGGTTGAGTTAAGGCTGATGTGTTTTGAACTGGTGTCTTAGCTGCTGGGTCTTGAACACCTTTAGAATCTGCTTCCTTAACAGTCTTAGCGCCTGGAAGGGTTGCTGTTGTTCCATCTGGGAACGTTACAGTTGCTGATCCATCGTTTCCTACTACTACTGTTGTTGCTTTTGGATTTGCTGCTTTTATCGCTGCTTCCACCGCTTGTTTTTCTGCTGTAGTTAACGCTGTTAAGTTTTTAACTGGCGTTTTTGTTGTTGGCGCTTTGATTCCGTTTGCGTCTGCCGCTTTTACTGTTTGTGCTCCTGTTAACGGTGCTGTTGTGCCATCTTGGAATGTTACTGTCGCTGATCCATCATTTCCTACTACTACTGTTGTTGCTTTTGGATTTGCTGCTTTTATCGCTGCTTCCACCGCTTGTTTTTCTGCTGTAGTTAACGCTGTTAAGTTTTTAACTGGCGTTTTTGTTGTTGGCGCTTTGATTCCGTTTGCATCTGCCGCTTTTACTGTTTGTGCTCCTGTTAACGGTGCTGTTGTGCCATCTTGGAATGTTACTGTCGCTGATCCGTCATTTCCTACTACTACTGTTGTTGCTTTTGGATTTGCTGCTTTTATCGCTGCTTCCACCGCTTGTTTTTCTGCTGTAGTTAACGCTGTTAAGTTTTTAACTGGCGTTTTTGTTGTTGGCGCTTTGATTCCGTTTGCGTCTGCCGCTTTTACTGTTTGTGCTCCTGTTAACGGTGCTGTTGTGCCATCTTGGAATGTTACTGTCGCTGATCCATCATTTCCTACTACTACTGTTGTTGCTTTTGGATTTGCTGCTTTTATCGCTGCTTCCACCGCTTGTTTTTCTGCTGTAGTTAACGCTGTTAAGTTTTTAACTGGCGTTTTTGTTGTTGGCGCTTTGATTCCGTTTGCGTCTGCCGCTTTTACTGTTTGTGCTCCTGTTAACGGTGCTGTTGTGCCATCTTGGAATGTTACTGTCGCTGATCCATCATTTCCTACTACTACTGTTGTTGCTTTTGGATTTGCTGCTTTTATCGCTGCTTCCACCGCTTGTTTTTCTGCTGTAGTCAACGCTGTTAAGTTTTTAACTGGCGTTTTTGTTGTTGGTGCTTGGATTCCACTTGATTGTGAAGCTTTAACAGTTTTATTTCCTGGGATAGTTCCAGAAGCCCCTCCAGGATACGACACTGTTGTTGTTCCGTCTGCTCCTACTGTCGCTTCTGCTCCTGGATTTGCTGCTTCTACCGCTGCTTTTACCTTAGTTTTTTCATCTGCAGTTAGATTAGTTATATTATTTACTGGTGTTAATGCTGGTTCCTTGATGTCAGGAGCAAATACATATTTTAATAGTTGTCCACCTTTTCTTAATGTAACTGTATTAGTAGCCGCATTGTAGGTTTCAGCTTTATCTTTATTTACATCTTTAAGCGTATAACCTTTTGCTTTGAGGGCATTAATTGTTTTTTGTAATGAATTTATATTATTTAGATTCACTACTTGGTTTTCATCACCTGGAACCGCTGTGTTTGTTGCCAACTCGTTTCCTTGTTCATCAACATATTTCACGTGAACGATTTGGGGCGCAGTAAATTCAAATCTTTCAATTTGTACACGTTGTAGGTTTGTAGCACCACCTGTACTGGCTGCAAATGATAAAGCATAAAGAGCATTAGATTTTGATAGCTCTGTTCTTGCATTTGGTGAAATTTTACCATTTGTTCTCGTTATATTTGTCGACCATGTTTGATTACCATAGGTTACTGTAAACTGCTTTGAATCACCTTTATATTCTATCTTAAAATCTACCCATTGACCGTTTGGAGCCGGAGTTAGAGCTTTTGCATCTGAAATATTATCTACTTTACCTCCAGCATTTGATGAGTAAAATGCACCAAAGGCATTGTTTATGTCACCATATCGTGGGTCTTTAATTGAATTATCCTTAGCAGCTGGGTTGCTTGTGTTGTGATATGAGTCCAGTTTGAAACCGAAGGCATTTTTGATAGTTCCCATACCAACGGAAGCACCATTTTGACCTAGTTTATCAACATTACCTGTGTGGAAGACAAAACCGACACCGTCCCCACCAACACGACCATCTACAGGATGTCCCTCATATTTATTACCGATATCGATTTTGCCAGTAAATGTGAAATCCTCATTCGAATCGATTTTGAATCGAAGGTAAGCATTACCAGCTTGATCTCGAGCATCTTCAGTTAACCGAATTGTCCCTGTACTTTCATCATAACTTGCTGTTCCACCTTCTTGGAAGAAACTTTCAAAGTTTTCTTTAGTAACTACCGCTCTTTGCAGGTTGTTTTCATCCACTGAGCGAACTGATCCTTCAGAAGTCGCACGTTTGTTTCTTACTTTAGGAGTTTCTGAAGAATCTGTAGTTTCTTCAGATGCTGCTTCAGTTGTTGTTTCAACTGTTGCTTCAGTAACTTCCTTCACACTTGCCACTGCTTGAGTCAAACGTTCAACACTTTGGTTTACTTGTTCTTGGCTTGCTGAACCGTTCGCAACTAATGCTTCTGCTTCTGCAATTGCAGCTGTTACTTCAGCTTTAACCGAAGCTTCTTGAGCATCCAAGTTTTTAGCTTTTGCCTGTGCCAAAACAGCTTCTAGTTGAGACTTGTCAACAGAAACTGCAGTTGTTGCTGAATTTGCTTCTACTGTTTCAGTCGCAACCGGGCTAGTTGCTGCTGGTGCCGCATAGGTAGGCGCCTCTGCAGTAGGTTCAACTTGTGTTGTTGAAGTTGTAACTTCTGCCTTCGCTTCTGCGGTGTCAGCATGAACCGTTGGAGTCGCTAAAGTTGCTCCAACTGCAAATACAAGCGAACAACCAAACAGGAAATGTTTTCCTTTTTTGATCATCCGCCAGTTCTTCTGTTCCGCATTTTTACGGTTAAAATACATCACGTATCTCCTTTTTTATTTTTGTAATATTGTATTTCACATACAGAGCAATTATAACTTATTCGCTTTCAATATTCAAATTATTTGTTTTATTTTTTAAAAAAGGTCTATTTTATATAAATACATATGCTTGGTATCCTTTTCAACCTATAAATACAAGTATTTTTGATGTGAAAATAAGATTGATTAGTCCTGAAAAACATTGAAAATAGTGATTTTTTGTCAATTTTTATTTTATGCGTTTTTTAAAAACTTATTTTTGTTTTATTTGTGATTGTTTACATATTTTTTACAAAAAGGATTTATATCAGATCTAAAAACATTTTAGTTTCTATTTTCTAAAATAAGAGAGTATTCACTCCATAAAAAAGGCGGTGGGACAGAAATTGATAGACCAAAGTCTCGATTTCGTAGTCCCAGCCCCGCGAGGATGATTAGAAGCTTTTTGGAGTCCAAAAGACGAACAAAAAGTTCAATCAGCTACCGCGTCAAAGTTTGATTCCTAATAAAAAATGAGGTCGGGATCTTTTGTCCCAACCTCCAGTATATAAATTTATTTCACTTCAAATCCTTCTGCAACTGCGTTCGCAAAGTTTTCTTCAACGATGCTTGCGCAGTGGTCACAGATGACTGCATGGTAGCTACGTTCTGCTGTACTTGGGTCGATACGACGGCAACGGTCACATACTTCACCTGCAGCGCGTTCAACTGTGAAGGCTACATCTTCAAAGGCTACTGCACCTTCTGGAGCTGGTCCTTCTGCGATAGTCAATTCTGAGACGATCAAAAGTTGAGCAACATTGCTATCAACAGCCCCAAGAAGAGTTTTCACGACTTCGTTTGGGTAAACTGTCAAGTGAGCTTCAAGGGATTTACCGATGACTTTTTCATTACGAGCTTCTTCCAAGGCTTTTTGAGCTTGTCCACGGAAGTCCATGAAGGCTGCCCATGTGTCCAAGATTTCCTCTTGGTTCGCAAAAGTTTGAGCTTCTGGCAATTCTGACAATTGAACAAAGTCTTCGGCTTCAAACTCAAGATATGACCAAATTTCTTCAGCTGTGTGAGGAAGAATTGGTGTCAAGAGTTTGGTAATTTTCACAAGGATATCGTAGAAGACGGTCTGCATTTGACGACGTTCAAGCGACTTAGCCCCTTCAATGTAAACAACATCTTTGGCGAAGTCAAGGTAGAAGGCAGATAGATCAACGTTGATAAAGTTCACTAGGGCTTTATAGATTGTCAAGAATTCAAAGTTTGCATAAGCGTCACGAATGGTCTTAACAAGCTGGTTAAAGCGAATAGTCATGTACTTATCAACTGAGCGAAGCTCTTCGTAAGCTACTGAATCTTGAGCTGGGTTAAAGTCAGATGTATTGGCAATCAAGAAACGAAGAGTGTTACGGATCTTACGGTAAGTTTCAGATACTTGGCTCAAGATATCCATAGAGATACGCACGTCGTTACTTGAGTCAACACTTGTTACCCAGAGACGCAAGATTTCCGCACCAAATTGTTTTTCAACATCGCTTGGAGCAATGGTATTTCCAAGAGATTTAGACATCTTCTCACCTTTACCGTCAAGGGCAAAACCTTGTGACAAGATTTGTTTGTAAGGTGCTACGCCATGGTTGGCAACAGATGTGATGAGTGATGAGTTAAACCAACCACGGTATTGGTCAGAACCTTCTAGGTAAAGGTCTGCTGGGTATTTGAGTTCTGGGCGATTAACCACGACACCATTCCATGATGAACCTGAGTCAAACCATACGTCCATGATGTCTGTTTCTTTCTTGAACTCACCATTTGGTGAACCTGGATGTGTAAATCCTTCTGGCAAGAGGTCTTTAGCATCACGTTCCCACCAGATGATAGAACCATGGTCTTCAAAGAGTTGAGCCACATGCTCAATCGTTTCAGCTGTCATGATAGCTGTTCCGTCTTCGGCATAAAAGATTGGAAGTGGGACACCCCAAGCACGTTGACGAGAGATTACCCAGTCACCACGGTCACGAATCATGTTGTAAAGACGGACTTTACCCCATTCTGAGTGGAATTTCACTTTTTCAATTTCGTCCAAGATTTCTTGACGGAATTTTGATACAGAGGCAAACCATTGTGGAACTGCACGCCAGATGATTGGTTTTTTCGTACGCCAGTCAAATGGGTATGAGTGAGAGATTTCTTCCTGGGCAAGAAGCAAATTACCAAGTTTTTCAATGACAGTTGGGACAACCTTATCATAGAATTGACCTTCAAACTCAGCCCCAGCATTAGCCATCATGATTCCGCGTTCGTTAACAGTCACGGCAACTTCTAGACCATTAGCAATACCGACATTGTAGTCGTCCTCACCAAAACCAGGAGCTGTATGGACGATACCTGTACCAGAGTCAGTTGTAACGTGGTCACCAAGGATAACAAGTTCATCTACTGCAGTATCCCATGGGTGTTCTGTCACGATGTGGTTCAATTCTTGACCACGATATGTCTCCAAGACTTGAACATCAGACCAGCCGAATTTCTCAGACAAGCTGTTCAACAATTCTGCAGCAACCACAAACTTACGAGCTTCACCAGCAGGTTGAACCAAAACGTAATCAATATCCGCTCCAACCGTCAAACCACGAGAAGCTGTAATAGTAAATGGAGTTGTAGTCCATACCACGATATAAGTATCAGTGTCTAAAACATCTTTGCCATCTTTGACCTTGTTGGCATAGTAAAGAGAAGTTGAAACCAAGTCATGGTATTCAATCTCCGCTTCAGCAAGAGCTGACTCAGAAGACCAAGACCAGTAAACTGGTTTCGCACCGCGGTAGATATAGCCTTTGTTTGCCATTTCACCAAAGACACGGATTTGAGCTGCTTCATAGTCAGGAGTCAGTGTTACATATGGATTTTCCCAATCACCTGAAACACCCAAACGTTTAAAGTCTTCACGTTGTTTATCTACTTGAGAAAGGGCGTATTCACGGCAAAGTTTCAAGTATTCAACCAAGTCCATCTCTTTGCGTTTGACACCTTGTTTTGACAAGACTTGCTCGATTGGCAGACCATGAGTATCCCAACCAGGAATAAATGGCGCGTAAAATCCTGACATAGACTTAGAACGAACGATGATATCTTTAGAAATCTTGTTCATCGCATGACCAACGTGGATATTTCCGTTAGCGTATGGAGGACCATCATGCAAGGTGAAATGAGGTTTCCCTTCATTCAACTCTTGACGACGTTGGTAAAGTTTAGCTTCTTCCCATTCTTTTTGCCATACTGGCTCTTTGGTAGGAAGGCCTGCTCGCATTGGGAAGTCTGTTTCCCCAAGATTTAAAGTTTCTTTGAGTTTCATGATATCTCCTTTATTATATAGACAAAATAAAAACCACGACTCGCTAAAAAGGACGAAGATCGTGGTACCACCTTTATTCGGAAAAAGAACTAGTCTTTCTCCCTCTTTTCCCGTAACGTGGGCGACGTCAAATCTTACTAACTTCAGACTTGATAACTTGAGAGGATAATCTCATCAACAGGGATTGTAGGACTTCCACCATCTCCTACTCGCTGAAAATATGTTAAATTAGATCTTGTTCTCAGATTTTCTTTCTTATAAAAGATTAATAGATTCTGTCAAGGGTGTTGGTTGAGAATCTTCTTGGCTTGAAGAATCAACTTCTTCTACTACTGAGCTAGCAGTAGCTGGCTTTTCTTCTTTTTGTGATTCAGCCAATTCTCGATTAGCTGCTTCAATACGGGCTTGGAGCTCTGCTACTTCCTCAGGTGAAAACTGACGGGTCATGTCAATCGGCTCTTCATCCTGATAGGTAGAAACATCTTCACCCAAAACTTCTCCAACAACTCCTTTAAAGGCTTCGTCACTTGTTTGAAGGTAAGTTGCTGTCGGGCGCAAAATTTCTTCCCAGTCAGAAGAGTCTACAATAGCTAATTGACTCTCAATCGTAGATTTCAAACGTTGATGGAAGACACGGCTCTTATTCTTCAACTCTTCCGTCTCTACTGCAACCTTCTTAGCATTATCCGTAGCTTGACGCAAGATTTCATTAGCCTTATACTTAGCTTCATCAAGCAGACGTTGGGCATCTTGTTCAGCCTGTTTAAGGATATTTTGAGAGCGTTCATTGGCAGCTTGTTTGACACGTTCTGCAGTATCTTGAGCAATCAATACAGACTGGCTCAATGACTCCTTAATCTCATCGAAATAAGACAAACGTTCCTCTAAATTTTTAATGTGTTGCTCTTTTTCATGGTTACTACGAACAAGCGCTTCATAATCACGAACAACAATATCTAGAAATTCATCAACTTCTTCAGGATTAAAACCTCTAAACTTGGTACTAAAGGTTTTATCCTTGATTTCTAACGATGTAATTGGCATATTTTTCCTCACTTACTTAATAAAAAATAGAATCATTCAATGGTTCTTGCTCGTTTGTCACTGTTCTCTTAGGAAAATCAGTAGTAAAAGACGAAAGACGTTCTTCTAATCTTTTGATATAGACTTCAGTTTCATCCTTGTAACGGACTAGTTCCTCATAGTCAAAATAAATCTTATCCAAGAATTCGTCAACTTCTTCCTTATTATAGCCTCTGAATTTAATGGAGAAAACTTTATCAATAATTTCTTGTGGTGTAATCGACATGTTTCTTCTCACTTACTTAGTAGTAATTGGACTGTTATTTTTTTCTTATCTTTTTTGGTTTGACCATTTTCTTTGAGTAAGATAATCCGTCCAAAGCGTCTAACGCTTACTAAATCACCTAACTTAACTTGATAGTCAGATTTTTCAACCAGATGGTAATTTACCTGAACAAATTTTCTTTCTAATAAATCAGCTGTCTGAGAGCGAGACAATTTCAGAACATTTGACAAGAAAGCATCCAAGCGCATACTCGGAACTAAAACTTCCTTTTCCTGATAATCACTCTCGGCTTCTACCAATTCTTCAAAAGATACGACTTCTAGTTTGACAGGCAATCTAGCAATCTTTTGAATCCCATCTTGAAAGAGAGAAGTGAATTTTTGGTCCACAATGATTTGGGCTCTATTCTCCGTAACTAAAATATCACCAAATAATTTGCGATCAATTCCCAGACGATTCAGAACAGTTCCTAAAATCTTGGAATGAGTCAATTGGTCAAACTTACTAGAATAAACAATCTCAAGCAATTCCATTTCAAAATCCGCCAAAGTCGGTACGAAATAATCTGGTGCAAGAAGCACACGACTATACTCACTAGGTACAAAATCATTGCTTGAAAAAACTTGAATCCCATGATGATTCCCCAATGTCTTTAAAATAAAGATCTGATGGGGATTGATAAAGGGAGTTAGGATGGGAGCGTAATGTTCTTCAACCTGCCTAAGCCACTCCAGTCCCTTATCAATGAAAGGAATATCCTCGACTGAGAAATGCTGATAAATATCTTTTCTCATGCTAGCATTAACAGAAAACGGATCAAATAGTTACCGACTAAATGAACTAAAATGACAGCCACCCAAACTGTAAGATCAAAGACACCAACCCTTAGTGGCAAACGTCTCAAGGGTTGAAGGATCGGTTTGACTAAGCTAGTTAACAAACGACCTAGTGCTGTATCATAGGCATTGGGTAACCAAGATAATAGAGCAAAAGCTACAAGTATCCATGAATAGATAGTTGCAGCATTCTGTATAAAACGAATTAGAAAAATCATTACTTCACTCGATTTCTCTTCATATCAAAATCAAACTCTTCACCGTGAGAACCATCAGGCAAGCGAATGTCTTCAATATTAACAACAACTCCTACTGGTGTCAAAAGATACATAGTATTTGCAACTTTTCTCAATTCACCAGCAAGCACATGGCGAGCTCCATCTAAGTAATCTAGACAGCGGCGTGCTTGTACTTCAGTCATGTATTGGAAGTCAATTAGAATACTTTCGTTGCCTGCTAACAAATCAACGATATCTGTTGCATCTTCGTAGCGACGAGGATAACGAACATCAATAGTTACCTTTTCTGTGCTACGATGGCTCTGCATCGCCAACTCTTGCTGACGAGCATGAAGGCGTGTAATATTTTTCTCTTTAGAATTCACTTGTGAAGATTGTGGTGACTGTTGAGCTCGTGGAAGTTCTTCCTTTGGAGCCGAAACTGAAGTTAAGGTTTGTTCAGACTTTAATTCAGCAACGCTTGGTGCCACCTCTTCTCCATCTTCAGTGAAATAATCTATAAACTTATCAAATTTATCTTTTAGTGACATGGTTATTTCCTATTTAAAAAATGCTGTACCGATTCGAACGAAAGTTGAACCACATTGAATCGCTTCTTTGAAGTCTCGACTCATACCCATACTTAGTTCGGTCATCGGCATATTAGGGAGATGTTTTTCTTGAATGGTTTTTTGCAATTCTTGCGTTTCTTTAAATATGTCTAGTAACTCTTGACTAGTTGCTTCAAATGGAGCCATGGTCATCAGACCTACATACTCAATCTGGTCTAATTCTGAAAGTTCTGGTAAGAGAGCTAACAATTCTTCTTTCGAAAAACCGTGCTTACTTTCTTCCTTAGAAATATTTACTTGCAAAAAGCACTTAATCTTGTGGTCCGCTCGTTTTTGAATTTCCTGAGCTAGCTTTAAGGAATCTAAAGCATGAAAATAATCCACATAAGAAATCACTTCCTTGACTTTACGTCTCTGTAAGGTTCCAATCAAATGCCAGGTAAGATTCTGATCACTCAGAGCATGATACTTGTCAAGAAATTTATCAACACGGTTCTCACCAATGTGTTGCACTCCTTGCGAAACCAAAGCTGAGGCTGTTTCAACATCTACATATTTGGTCACCGCAATCACAGAAACCGAATCGTTTTCACGACCGGCTTCCTGAACTGCATTCGATATCTGTTGAAAAACAAGGTTCGTATTTTCTTTTAAATTCATCTTCATTAACGATTTTTAAAGAATGGTGGTGTTTCCAACTCGTCTTCATCTGTCGCTGTTGGAACTTCAAAACGTTCCACTGGAGAAACAACTGGTTCTCCTTGACGAACAATGGCATCGCGTCTCAAGTCCCAGTCACCAAAGGCCGATGTCTTTGGCGCTTCTTGACGGCGATAACTTGGAGTTGGAATTTCTGCTGTATCAGCCATATCAAAATTACGGTCAAAAGTTTGTACATGGCTAGTTCGAGCAGGTTCACGATGTGTTGCTTGACGTGGTTGAGCAGTTACAACTTTCTCAACTTTATCCTGACGTACTCCTGTTGCAACAACAGTCACGCGGATTTCGTCTTTCATTGTCTCATCGATAGATGTTCCAAGCCAGATGTTAACACCATGACCAGCTGCTTGGTTCACAATTTCTGATGCTTCTTCAGCTTCAATCAAAGTCAAGTCCAAGCCACCCGTTACATTGACAATCACATCTTCTGCTCCATCGATAGTTGTTTCAAGAAGTGGTGAGTAGATTGCTTTACGAGCAGCTTCTACAACACGTTCTTCACCGCTACCGATACCAATACCCATGAGGGCATTACCTTTGTTGGCCATAACCGTCTTAACGTCTGCAAAGTCCAAGTTGATCAAACCAGGATTTGTAATCAAATCTGTAATCCCTTGTACACCTTGACGAAGAACGTTGTCAGCTTCACTCAATGCTTCAAGAAGTGGAGTCTTCTTGTCAACGATTTCTAGCAAGTTGTTGTTTGAGATAATCAAGAGTGTATCAACATGCTCACGAAGTTCGTTAATTCCTTCGATGGCAAATTGTCCACGTTTGCTTCCTTCAAAACCAAATGGACGAGTTACAACACCGACTGTCAAAGCACCAAGACTTTTTGCAATACGAGCGATAACTGGTGCAGCACCTGTACCAGAACCACCACCCATACCAGCAGTGATGAAGACCATGTCAGCACCGCTGATTGCTTCTGTCAATACTTCTTCGCTTTCTTCTGCAGCTTTACGACCAACTTCAGGTTGTCCTCCTGCACCAAGTCCGCGAGTCAATTTAGGGCCGAGCTGAATAACTGTCTCAGCTTTTGTACTGCTCAAAGCCTGTACATCTGTGTTGGCTGCGATAAATTCAACGCCGGAAACGCCTTCGTCAACCATACGGTTGATGGCATTTCCACCACCACCGCCGACACCGATTACTTTAATGACTGCACCTTGTGCAGCTGCTGTATCAAATGAAAATGTCATATTTATATTCCTCTATTTTATTCGTCAAACATGCTTCCAATCAAACTACGGAAACGATCCGTTAATTTACCTTTGCTCTTTTCTTCTGATTGAAGAGGAGCTACTGGTTCAACAGATTGAGTTGTTTCAGGCTCAGGAGTTGTCACTGTATTAAATACTGGTCGTGGAGAAACAGGTGAAACTGGTTGAGCTGAACTTCTAAAGTCAATCGGTTGGTGGCGTAAACTTTCGTCACCTCGAATTGCTCGTTGTGCCAAAACATTCACTTCAGTAAGACTACCAGCGAATTCTGACAAGCTGATGACATGAGCGAAAGCAGGGTTGCGAATACCAACTTGATTTGGCACGAATAATTTAACACGTACTCCAAATACTTCTTGGGCCAATTCAACGACACCTGGAAGAAGGGCATTCCCACCAATTAAGACAATACCTCCTGGCAAGTCTAATAGGTGACGTCTTTCTAAGTCTTGCTTAATTTGCTCAAAAATGTGCTTAAGTCTTGCTGAAATAATCTCAGCCAAGTATTCCTCAGTCACTTCAACTGGTTCAACCTCACCGATTACTTCAACTTGGAAGGTTTCCTTGCTAGCTAACGGTGGATAAGCTTCCCCGTAGTTCAGTTTTAGACCTTCTGCAATTTTCTTAGAAGTCTTGAGAACTTTAGAAATGTCTTTTGTGACATAATCGCCACCCTCTTGGTTGACATTTGTGTATTGAAGTTCTTGGTTGCGAATAGTGGCAACAGTCGTTTGACCACCACCCATGTCGATAACAGTCGCACCAAACTCACGTTCACCTTCATTCAAGACAGAGTGAACCATTGCAAGAGGTGAAATAATCACGTTATCGACTTGAACGCCTACACGCTCAACAGTTTTACGAAGATTGTGAAGGATCGTACGTGGGCCAGTGTACAAGAGACCGCGCATTTCCAAACGCACACCCATCATCCCTCGAGGATCACGAATTCCTTGGAATCCATCTACGACAAATTCCTCTGGAATAAAGGTGATAACTTCACGGTCTGGAGTCATACTTTTAGTCAAGGCTGATTTGACAACATTTTCGACATCTTGATCCGTAATTTCTTTTGTATCTGATGTCACTGGAATCATGCCTTGAGTTGGCTCCACTTGTAGCAAATTAGCTGGCAAACCAACGTTTACAGACTTGATTGAAATTCCTGCTTTTTCTTCTGCTTGAGAAATTGCAGACTTAATAGCAGTCGCTGCTGCTTCGATGTCAACGATAATCCCATCTTTGACACCTTTACTTTTGGCATTGCTAACGCCAATTACATTTACTTCACCATTTACAAGCTCTGCAACCAACACTTTAATAGAGCTAGTTCCGATATCTAAGCCTGTAAAAAAACCATTTCTAGTCATTACACTGCGTCCTCTCTATCTTCCCAGTTTCACACTTCTATTTTTAATAGCTACACCAAGGCATAACTACTCACAAAATATTATAACACAAAAAAAACATTCGTGCTCGAATTTTCTAACATTTAAACAAGCTTTTTCTTGAATTTTTATAATTATCCGACGATTGCATATACGAGCAAACAAAAAAAGAAAGAGAATCTCTCTTCTCTCTCTTTCTGTATACATTTTGGCCTCCAGTAAGGCTATTTTTTATGGTCTTGTTTGTAGAATTCTTTCAAGGCATCTTGCCAAGTTGGGATGACAAATCCAGTAGCTTTAGCTTTGGCAAGGCTCATCGTTGAGTTTAGTGGACGTTTCGCCTTAGCAGGAAATTGGCTTGAGTCTACTGGCTTGACTTCGACATCTGTATCCTTCAAAATTTCAACTGCAAAGTCATACCAAGTTGTGTCTTCCGTCGCATCATTTGACAAATGATAATAACCAAATTCCTTGCGATTTTCAGCTAGGAAAGTCATGAACTCGGCCAAGGTACGCGTCCAGGTTGGTCGACCATGTTGATCATTTACAACTGTCAAGGTCTTATGTGTTTTTGCAAGATTTTGCATGGTAAACACGAAGTTTTTCCCATAATTTCCAAAAACCCAGGCGGTACGGATAATATAGAAGTTTGAAACGTGTTTTTCTACAAGCTCCTCTCCCATACGCTTAGTACGACCATATTCTGTTTGGGGATCTGGTTTGTCATCTACTTCCCACTCTTGCCCGACTGGCTTCTTACCGTCAAAGACATAATCTGTAGAGATGTAGACTAGAGTTGCACCATGCTTTTCAGATGCCTTTGCGACATTTTCTGTCCCTGTAACATTGATGGCAAAGTCCAATTCTTTCCCTTCATCCTCTGCCGCATCAACAGCGGTGTAGGCAGCACAGTGGTAGACTAAAGTCGGTTTCACCTCTTCAAAAACTTTCTCAACCATCTCTGCATCGGTAATGTCCATCTCAGCCACATCAACAGCAACGTATTCTTCATTACGCTCATCCAACAAATGACGAAGTTCCGTTCCTAATTGGCCATTTGCTCCTGTAATTAAAATCATTTTTCTTCCTTTCAACTGATTCACAATTCTTCGGTATAGCAATAGAGGTCGGGACAAAAAATCCCTACCTCACTTTTATTTGCAATCAAACTTTGACGCGGTAGCTGATTGGACTTTTTGTTTGACTTTTAGACTTCAAAAACTCCTAATCATCTTCGCGGGGCTGGGACTAGGAAATCGAGATTTTGTCTATCGATTTCTGTCCCAGCGCCTTTTATTTTTCAAGAACCTCTTGTGTTTGAGCGTAGTTGGCTTCAACAGCTTCTTTTTCTCCTTGCCACCAGTCTTGGTTATCTTTGTACCATTGAATGGTTTCTTTGAGACCTTGTTCAAAGTTAGTAAATTCTGGTTTCCAGCCCAACTCATCACGGAGCTTGCTTGCGTCAATCGCATAACGAAGGTCATGTCCAGCACGGTCAGTCACATGATCATAGGCATCGGCAGGTTGTCCCATTTCCTTAAGGATTAGTTCCAAAACTTCCTTGTTGTTCTTTTCACCATCAGCACCAATCAAGTAGGTTTCACCAATTTGACCTTTTGTCAAGATTGTCCATACACCTGAAGAATGGTCATTGGTGTGAATCCAGTCGCGAACGTTCTTACCTTCACCATACAGTTTTGGCTTTATGCCACTTAGGATGTTGGTAATCTGACGTGGGATAAATTTTTCAATGTGTTGATAAGGACCGTAGTTGTTTGAACAGTTAGAAATCGTTGCCTTGACTCCAAAAGAACGTACCCAAGCTTTCACAATCAAGTCTGAAGCTGCCTTAGTTGATGAGTACGGAGAGCTTGGGTTGTATTTGGTTTCAGCAGTAAATTTCTCACCTGGTCCTTCACCATGACCTGGCAAATCCTCACGTAGAGGAAGATCACCATAAACTTCGTCTGTAGACACATGGTGGAAACGAATATCATATTTGCGAGCCGCTTCCAAAAGAGTATAGGTTCCGATGAAGTTGGTATGGATAAATGGTGATGGATCACTCAGTGAATTGTCATTATGACTTTCCGCCGCATAGTGAACGATAGCGTCGGCTTGAGCTGCCAACTTGTCTACCAACTCTGCATCAGCAATGTCACCAACAACTAACTCAACACGATCACCTAAAATTTCCTCAATATTAGCGCGGTTTCCAGCATAAGTCAACTTGTCCAAGACTGTCACGTGAACATCTGGAAAATTCTTGTAAACATAATGGACAAAGTTGGATCCGATAAAACCAGCTCCTCCTGTCACGATAATTTTTTTGTATTCAGTCATATTCTTTCCTTTTTACAAATCTTCTTTTTTCAAAGGTTTTACATCCTTAAGTAGTGGATGATTTTTATCTGCTTCTGAAACTTCTGCTTCTGCAAGATTTTCCCATTCGATGCCAAGACTTGGATCAGCGTAGTTCACAAAGGCATACTTGGGTTTGAGTTCAAGAGCCCAGTAATCATTGACCAGATAACTGTAAGAAACTGTATCTGATAGAACTTGAAAGCCATTGGCCACGCCTCGAGGAACAAAGATTCCCTTGCTAGCATCAATAACCGTCTGATAAGTATTCCCAAAGGTTTCGCCCTCGCGTAGATCAACCCAAGAGCCCAGAACTTTCCCACCATCTGCTACAGAGATGTACTTATCCCAAGGCTCTGCATGGAGACCACGTAGGACATTTTTGCGTGAGAAAGATACATTGTTTTGCAATTTTCCTTCTACAAAGAAAGACTCTGGGAAACCAAGTGGGAGCATTTTTTCCTTTTGGAAATTTTCTTTAAACCAGCCACGATTATCACCATGAACGGGGATATCAAATTCTAGCATACCTGGAATTGCATCAACCTTACGTGCTGCAAGCGTCTTACCAAAAAAATTGTCTGTCATCTATGCTTCTCCTATCAAACGGAGCAAATACTGTCCGTATTCATTTTTCTTAAGCGGTTGGGCTAAGGCCAACACATCTTCTCGACTGATATAGCCCATGCGATAAGCAATTTCTTCCAAATTAGCTACCTGAACATTTTGCATCCGTTGGACTGTTTCGATGTACTGTGAAGCCTCTAGTAAACTTTCATGAGTCCCAGTATCCAACCAAGCAAAGCCGCGTCCCATAACCTCAACGGACAAATCTCCACGATCTAGATAAGCCTTGTTTACATCTGTAATTTCCAACTCACCACGAGGACTTGGTTTAATATTTTTAGCAATTTCCACTACATCATTATCGTAGAAATAGAGGCCTGTAACTGCATAGTTTGAACGAGGGTGTTCTGGTTTTTCTTCGATAGAAATAGCGTTCATATCCTTGTCAAACTCAACCACACCAAAGCGCTCTGGATCCTTAACATGGTAGCCAAACACAGTTGCTCCCGAATCCTTACCTGCTGCCTTTTGTAACATCTTAGAAAGGCCAGGCCCGTGATAGATATTGTCGCCTAAGATTAGAGCAACGCTGTCATCGCCAATAAACTTTTCACCAATGATAAAGGCTTGTGCCAAACCATCTGGACTTGGTTGCTCTGCGTAAGAAAGTTTAATCCCAAACTCAGATCCATCTTGAAGTAAATCTTTAAAACGAGTCAAATCTTGTGGAGTTGAAATAATCAAAATATCTCTAATCCCAGCCAACATCAATGTTGAAAGTGGATAGTAAATCATCGGTTTATCATAAACCGGCATCAGTTGTTTTGATGCAGCTCGAGTCAAAGGATATAAACGTGTCCCCGAGCCACCTGCGAGAATAATACCTTTCATAATAGGGTACCTTTCTTTGTTATTAAATTACAATATTTTTTACTATATTGGTATTGTTCTATGATTTTTTCTCTTTTATCTCGATTTTAGCATCTCTACTTTAAGATAAGGCAGTCAATTCAAGAACAATAACAGAACAATGCTTATTTCAGAATATTACTCTGATAAATCTTTTTTTATTTTAGTTGTCGAAATTTCTTTGGTCCGCGGTAAGTAAACAACTTCGACTCCTTCTTCTTTTAGATAATCAAATTCTCCAATCCAATCATCCCCCATCACAAAAGTATCAATATGATACTCTTTGACATCACTCCGTTTTTGTTCCCAACTAGTTTCAGGAATAACAAGATCCACATATCTAATAGCTTCGACTAAACTTTTTCTATGCTCATAATTAAAGTAACAAACTTTATTTTTTTCAATTAGGTTGAATTCATCACTTGAAACAACTACCACTAGATAGTCACCTAATTCTTTTGCACGTCGCAATAAATTGATATGTCCATAATGAAGCAAATCAAACGTTCCGTATGTAATTACTCTTTTCATTATATTCTCCTTCTACAGAATACCCAATTATTTTTTGAATCTAAGTTTTATTGGTTGATGAGTGACTCTTTTTTCTATTGGTGGTAATTCCATATAATCCGAACCATAAAAATATTTTAAATAATCTTCTAATTTCGCAGGAACACTATAAGTCTTTCCTTCAAACACAGCGGATCTAGGCGGGAAATAATAGCTTGAAGGCATGATAGCTCTTTCGCTACTTTCATCATATTGACCAATAAAATCAGCTTTATTCGTTGATGAAATTAAATTATTCGCTAAGAATAGTAATCTCCTATTTGAAAAAAACAGGGTAGGAATACTCATAATATTTTCCATCAAATAACGCACGCTACTGTATTTATTTTTATAAAAACTTCTGCAACTTGAAAATTTTAAAATATGCTTTATATAATTAAAGGTAGCTTTCCTGATCTTAAAATTGAAAGAGTCCGGATTCTCTACGAAATCTAGTGGAAAAATATCAATGTAAATACCGTTATTCTCATATTCAACATCAAGAATCTTTTCAATAAAAATCGTATTATTTTTTCTTAATTTAGCAAATGGTAAAAAATAGTTCGGCTCGTTCTCTTCATTTTGAAGACTAAATATAGATTGTTCCGTTTTAGAAATTATGTCGATCAATATATTATAGTGATCTCGTGGCAACGCAATATCAACATCGTCATCCCACGGAATAAATCCACAATGGCGTTTTGCACCGAGTGCCGTACCATAGACCAAAAAATAAGTTAATTCATGTTTTTCACAAATTTCTTTTACAAAGTCTAAAATTTCGATTAATGTTTCATGTAACTGTTTATTTATTTCTGTCATGCGTGTACCTCACTGTTTTTTTATCATGACTATCGAACTCATTATCTTTCTCCTCTTTAAAAAACATCCTCCTAGGATGAGTGAGATAGCAATATAACGAATCAACACAAATGGATAAATAATCACGATTAGTAGCATTAGAATCAGAAGAAGAAACGAAAAAAAGAAAATATATCGAGAATCATAAATTTGGATACCCGAAAGATTCTGATACAATACTCTTCTCATAAAAATGTAATGTCCCAACGCAAATAAAATATAACAGAATAAAGTTGTATAGCCTGCCGCAATATAGCCAAAGTGTTTTATAAAAATAAAATTCAAAAAAATATTCATAATTGCTCCACCTATTGAAGCCCACATTACAAAATGATTTGCTTCAAAGTAAAACTCAATGTTACCAAAAATGGGATATAAGAACATGAAATAAACTGAAAGAGCAACTGGAGGAATAATCCATATTGCTTCGTAATATTGTTTTGGTGCAAATAATTGAATGATTTCTGGTCCAAGAGAAATAGTTAAAATCGAACCAATGCCTACCAGAGTAATTAAAAGATTTGCACTTTTCCCTAGTTCAGTATATTTCTTATCTCGAATACACTTATATGTGTAAGGAATAAAAGAGCTGTTTATAGCACTTGTCACTAAAACCATCAAAGTTGATATGCTGTAAGCAACACTATAAATAGCTGCTTCTCCCATTCCTACCATTGAATTAATCATTATTCTATCCGATTGGTTTAAAACTGATTGCGATAAATAATGAGGAATAAGAGGTAAATTAAAATTCAAAGCATAGAGCCAATATTTTTTACAAAAAAAATATTTACCTCGGTAAAGGTTCAAAACATAGAAATATAATCCTATACAAGATTGAACTAACACAAATGAGATAACTCTAGCCTCCGCTTTATAAGTCGATAAAACAACTGAAGAAATACCAATAATAGGGCTTCCAATCACTATAATAAATGTGATAAATACTAAGTTTCGATATTGATATTCAAATCTCTGACGCGCAGCCCAAAAAGAATAAGCAGGAGTAAAAAACAAATCAAAGAACATCACTAAGATTAGTAGCGTAGGTAAACCTAACAACGAGTTCCAAAAATCAATCCCTATTAAATATATCACTAAAAATATAGCTGTAACTGTTGTTGTTAGTCCCTGCATAGAGGAAGTAAAGGCGTTTTTATCTTTCTCGTATTTAACCATTCCATTATTAAAAACTCCATAATATAGGTTTAGTGTTGCAAAAACTCCAATTATTGAATACCATGATTGATATACAGAGTATACACCATATTGTTCCGTTGTCAATAATCTAGTAAAAACTGGAACAGTAATCATTGAAATTCCTTTTTGAAGAACATTGCAAATAGTAAACCAAATTGAAGCTTTTACAGGATTAGATAAAGAATAATACTTATTTAATATTTTTTTCATTACAGATTCCAATAAAGTTATAGATTTAGTACGTGATTAATGATTTTTTCAGAAACTGACTTCTGAGTTTCACTAGAATAAAAGAAAGTTTTAATATTTTCACGCTGTTCCCTATAATCATCTTTTCCTACATATAGATTTTGCAAAGTCACTAATAATTCATCAAAGTTTTGACATTTCTCCCCTGGAGTAACCTTCTCATATGGAAAATATAGCGAACGATCCATCCTCAAATAATCATCATAATCATAATTAAAAAATATAATTGGACGATTCAACAATAAGTAGTCAATATAGCAGCTCGAGTAGTCAGTTATTAAGATCTTTGAATATTTGAGTAATTCTTGAGCATCGACCTTCTCATTTGTCACATCAATTATTGATGAATATTCTTTCTCAAGTGTTTTTTCTTTTGAATGATAGAAGTGTTTTTTTATTACAAAAATTGAATTTGTTTCTTCACACCATTTATTTAATCGATTTAAATCCATTAAATTATCTAGATTAATTTGTTTCTTTCCTTCATTGCGATGCGTCGGCATATATAAGATAATATTTTTACTTTTTAATTCTTGTATTAGTGAACTTGCTGGATAAGACTTATCATAAAAATAGTCATTTCTAGGCTGACCAAGTTCTAATATATGAGATTTCTTTACGCGAAAAGCCGACTGATAAATTTGAGTTATTGCAGTACTAGTGGAAATAACAAAATAGTTTCGAAGAGGAATTTTTTCTACCAAAGTCACTAGTTTACTACGGTTGTGAAGTGCTGAATGTTTATCATCATACATGATTTTTTTCAAAGGAATGCCATGCCAAAGGTTAATTAAAAAAGCACCACCAATCAACCTACTATTTTCTACTCCGATATCAAAAATACCTGTAGCTGTAAAAATATATTTAGCTTTCTTTATAATTTTATGAGTTTCACTCTCATCTGCCATCATCACAGGATATTGTTTCTTCTGTAATTCTTTAAAAACATCTTGATTACTCGTAATCCATATAGCTTTTAAATCGGGACGATTCTTAATCACATACTCAAACAAATATCTTGGATTATCTGCATATTTTTCACCCAACCATGATCCAAAAATCAGTATTTTCTCACATCTTGGAAAAGTTGAGGTATAAAGCAGCATTAACATAAATTTAATTCTTTTTAAAATCTTCATCTAATTCTCCATGATTATTACTAAAAAGTGCAAAATAAAGCAAGAAGGTAGCCTGTGAAACAGAAAAAAGAGGACCATTTACAAAATATGTGGTAAATAATATAACCACAGCAAGACCTTTTATAAAATTAGAATCTTGGGTATTATTAATATACTTGCTATAACCAAATAAACTAAGCACCCATAAAACGAATAGTATGACCCCACTAACACCAAAAACAAGTAAAGTAGTGAAATATCCATTATGTAAAAAAAGAAGATACGGTAAATCACTTACCAAATACGCATATTCTCCCATGTATAAAACTGTTCCAAATCCTCCTCCTAAAATTTGCTCAAAAAAACTTGAAGATTTGAAATGATTTAAGGCAGAGTACATTTCATATCCACGCCAATTCCATATGATATCTTTATGGGACCATGACGATTTAGAAAACGTGATTTCCGTCATTGATTGAGATGTTTTATTATAAAAATCTATGACTAAATTTGGAAAATATAAATATAAAACACCTACACCTGCTAATATCAATGTTCCTGCAAATATTATTTTTTTAATATTTTTCATATTTTTTTCAAATCCTGAAAAAAATACTAGAATTAATAAAATAATAAAATGTGTCCTAGAAAAATGTATCAAAATCGAGATTGTAAACAATAGTACCAAAAATCTCTTAAAATTTTTGCTCAACTTTATTTCTCTAGAATAAAAAAGAACTAAATACAGTGCAATAATTGGTACATAGGAACCTCGACCAAATTCTGACCGTAAACTATATAAATCAACAATTTCCTTAGTCCTAGATAAGAAACTAATGATTGATCCTATTAAATCATAAGAAGATAATAGAAATGCTGTTATAACAATTGATTCCTTAATATTTTTTGGCTTGCAAGATAAATTCTCTTTATTTGACAGAATATATCCAAACTGCCAAAAAAATAGAGGTAATAAGTAATAAATAAAGTGCTTTACAAAATTAAATACTGTATTTTCGTTAATTATTACATTCACAATACCTATAAACAGCCCCACTATTAATAAAGTAAAATAATATTTCGCTCCTGGAATTGAAATAGGTAGTCTCCCTCCACGAACTAAAACATAGTATAGTAGAATAAATAGTAATAAAAAAAGATTTGTTTCTTTAGAAAAAAGTTCTGAGCTCGATAAGATTAAAATTAAAATCCAATTATATTTACTAAAGTTAATAACCATAAAAAACTATCCCTTTCGTCTAACATAATCTAGTATCGAATATTCAATGGTAGATAAAAACATGAATAGTTTTAGGAAAATTTTTTTCAAAAAGCTAATATTTTGATACGTCACATTATAGTAATAACGAGCATTATATAGTAAAACTATCTGTTCTTTTTTCTTTTTATATCTCTCATTTATAGAAGTTGAATGATTGTGGTAATATTTCGCTTCAGGCAAAATACCTATTTTTTTATTTGCTCTTTGTAACTTTTTAGCTAATATTCTCTCTTCACAAAAAAGAAATACAGATTCATCAAAATAACCAACATCATGAAAATCAGACAGTCTTACAGCAAAAAACGATCCTTTAACAAGATCTACATCTATTATGGATGATTTAATCATTGACAAATTGATATCTTCTTTTTTTCTTCGCAATTTTCTGGTTAAAAACAGACAATCAAGTAAGTCATCGTAATAAGAATTTTCATGCCAAACAATTGGCAAATCTATCTCCTTCATGGCATTATATTCTATACCTGATAGAAGTGCATATGAACTATTTTTATACAAATTTTGTGCAATCATCAAGGAATCTTTTTCATCAATATCAACGTCTGGATTTGAAATGAAAAGAATATCAACTCCCATATTATAAGCTATTCGTGCTGCAACATTATTCCCAACAGAATATCCACCATTTCTTTGTGTTTGATAAACTGAAATTTTCTCTCCCTCAAGTCTTTTTAAATACGGGTATGAATCATCTGTTGATAAATTATCCACTATTATCACAGATTGAATATGCTGAAATGTTGCAACTTTCTGTGCTAAACTCGCAGTATCTTCCCAAGTATTATAATTTAATATCGCATAAGCAGCTTTAATTTCTTTCCCCATTTAACATCCTATCATTTTTATAATTTTAGCTGGTACTCCAGCAACAATAACGTTATCTGGAAAGTTTTTCGTAATTACAGAATTTGCAGCTACAACACAACCTGAACCGATGCTGGATCCATCCAAAAAAACAGCTCCAGCACCAATCCAACAATTATGTCCTACTGATATTCCCTTTCGAGATACACCTTGTTCAACAATGAGTTTATTTAAATCACTATAATTATGATTTTCAGCATGAAAACGAACATTCTGACCTGCGATAACATTATCACCAATTGTGATACCTCCAGCAGAACCAAATAAACTATATTCTGAAAAAGATGAGTTCTTACCAACTTTCAAGCCAATCCCCATATTTTTTATAGAACCTGTGCCAATAATTTGAGAATAATCTCCAATCTTCACATTATCTGCAAAACGGATTCCTTCTTTCGACAGTGCATCTATAGACACGTTTTTACCAATTCGAACATTTTTCCCAACAAATAATTTACGCTTTGCTAAGATAGAAACTCCTTGTCCAATGAACAAACGCTTCCCTTTTTGACCAAATCCGATTCCACGTACAAATCCACGAAAGAGTCCAAAACCATAGTTCATGCCTCTTTGTAGTATATACGATAAGGGTACATCAGGATGAATGTCTACTGTTTTTCCAGTAATCTTGTTTATTAAACTCTCAACTTTCATTTATCACTCTTTCATAATACTGAATCACTTCTATTGAGTGTTCATCTATAGTTTTTAATTTTGTATTTTCTATTTCATTTTTAAAAACTTTAACTACTAAGTCATTCTGATTTTTAAAAACATGTATTTCTGGAAGTAAGTCTTTTGATCCAACATTTTCACTCACAAAAACATTTACCCCATAGGATAATGCTTCTATTGTTATCAATCCAAATGTTTCCTTCCACTTACTTGGAACAATAAGAATATCAATGTTTTCATAGACACTATCGATCGTTTCCTTGGTAAAATATCCTTTTTGTTCAATGAATGACGGACACTCTTCATTCGGTAAATGTCCATAAGTTGCTACTTCATATGACTCTAGGTCTAAAATTTCAGCGAATTCAATAAAATCAAAATATCCTTTATATTCTTCATCTGGACCAATATAAGCAACTCTAATTTTATCATTTGTAGTTGTTAATCTCTGATGCTGTTTAATTGAACTATTTGTTATAGCTAATACTATACTATTAGCTGGTTGAATCTCATTTATCTCATATACATTCTTTGCTAGACTACTATTAAACAAATAACCATCTATCAAATGGAACATCTCATTATAATAGTGTCGAAGCTCACTATAATCTTGCTCCTCAATAACATCTCGAATAACTAAATTCTTTTTAGACTTTGGATTTTTCCCTAATAGTTTCAAAAGTTTACGAATAGTAGGATAAAATGAAACCTGAAAAAGTCTTAGTTTTTTTACACTTAAAGCATTGGAAGACATAATATTCCATGTTAAGTTTGTATTTTTATCACTATAATCCACCCCATTAAAATAGAAATGAGGTACGGGTGCTAATCCATAATAATCATGACTCGTAAAAACCACTTTAATATTCAAGTTTTTAGCAATTTCGAGGAATTCTTTATGCAATCCCATAAACGAATGAATATGTATAATGTCAGGTTGTACTTCTTCTAAAAAAGTACGATAAACATTTTTATCACAAGATGTCAGGAAAGCAGTTGGATTGGATATCCCTCCAAATAAAGCTAGAGGTAAGCTATTAAGCAGTTCATAACACTCAAACTGTCTTGATGATACCTTCTTTATTCCTACTTTTTTTGAAAGCAACCTAATATTTCCAGGATATAGGGCAGCTACTTGATAACCTTGAGCAATTTGCTCTAGCATTAAATCCTCAGCATATTTAACCAAACCACCTGTTCGCTGGGGTTGAAATCCTAAAGTATAATGTAATATTTTCATATTTTAAATAAATTCTCATAGTCTGTAACAATCTTTTCCCAAGTGAAAGCATCTGCAATTCTCTGATTTGATTGTCTATCTAACTCATCAATCATCTTTTCATCAAATTGTTCAACTTCCTCAATCACTTGTGATAGTTCGTCTTTTTTCCAATAAATGGCACTATCCTCACCAACTTCTCGGTTAAAACCAACATCGAGTAGTAGGTTCAACTTTGTTGATTCCAAAGCTTCAAGTAGCGAAGGATTGGTTCCTCCAACTTCATGTCCATGGAAGTAAGCATAGGCGTTTTCTCGAATATACTTCAGAAGTTCTTGATCGTAGACTGTTCCAACAAATTTCACTCGTGGATCTTTATCAAATCCAGTACTTGCTAATAGCTGATTATAAAATTTATTCTGTTCTACATTTGTGATTAGGACAAAGTCCTTCTTAGAATTAGATGCTAAAAACCCACGAATCATAGATTCATAGTTGTTTTCTGGTACAAAACGTCCTACAACTAGGTAATACTCGTTTTCAGAAACATTCTTCTCTTTGAACCAAGTACGTACTTTTTCATCACTACTTTTTAATGTAGAGCGTGTTGTATCTGTCCCATAAGCGATATAGGTTGTCTTAGGTTGATACTGTTTATAATCTTCTTGAATATATTTTTCAATATTCTTACTATCACACACTAAAAGATCTGCATGTTTGACCATAAGACCTTCAGAAATTTTCCAGTAGCGACGAACAGGAGCACTCCACTTAGCTCGCAACCACTCATGACCATCCGGATTAACCAGAAGAGTCCCACCTATTGCTTGAATTTTTTTCTTGATTCCATGGATAAATGGTCCAATGCGACAAGCTAAAATATAGAAGATAGGAGCTTCATCCTTATTCTCTTTAGCAATTTCAATCGCTCTGTTAATTGCAATGATATCATATGCTATGGCTCGGGCTGGACCAATATTAGGTACATCGATGTTATAACAGATAGCACCGTTATGTTCAAAAACATCCTCAGTAATCCCTGACTTTGCAGAGTTTTCACGCATACAAGCTACATAATATTGAATATTCTTATCTTGTTGAAAGGCTGTTAATTTTTCAACAAAGGTTTCGAATCCCCCATACTTAGCAGGAATCCCTTTTGACCCTACAATATAGACAGTTTTTTTCATGTTACTCCTAATTTATAGACAGGAGCATAGGTAAAATTACTTCGCTCCATCTCTCATCAACACAACTTTTACAGTTTTTAACAATATTTCGAAATCTTTCCAGATGGTCCAATCATCGATATAAGCCACATCCAGTTTCACGACTTCATCAAAGTTTGTAATTTCACTTCGACCACTAATTTGCCACAAACCTGTAATACCAGGTTTGAAGCTGAGACGACGTTTTTGTTCAGGTGTGTATTTTTCGTACTCATCTAGAGTTGGTGGGCGCGTACCGACTAGACTCATGTCGCCAATCAAAACATTCCAAAATTGTGGCAATTCATCCAAGCTAGTTTTTCGGATAAATTGTCCAATCTTTGTCACTCGAGGATCGTTATCGATCTTAAACATACCACCTTGCATCGTATTTTGATCCATCAATTGTTCCTTGATCGCTTCTGCATCAATACGCATTGAACGGAACTTATAGAAGGTAAAGTGACGACCGTTTTTCCCGATACGAGTCTGGGAAAAGATTGCAGGTCCCCCATCTTTACGAATCATAGGAACTAAAACTATGCTGATAATACCACAGATGATAAGCCCAACGATAGCTCCACAAATATCAATAACGCGCTTAGCAATGACATGACTAGGCTTGTAAAAATTCGTAGAAAAGGTTACTACATTCAAGCCAGCCATTTCGTGAATCTGTTTATTGCGACCTAGGTTTTTATCGAAAGCGTTAAGGTTGACTGTTACATCGATCCCCATTGTTTCAAACTGAGAAATAATAGCTCCAATGTCGTAGTCCTCACTAGGAAGATTGACAAAGACTTCATCAACTACTTCATGCGTTGTATAAGTAAGCAATTCCTCGCTTGGCACAACAAGGATCTTTTCATGAGTGAATTCTGGCTTATCTAAAACAGATACAGCGACCAGTTTCCCTTGCACATCGTTAGCTGTTAATAATCGGTCCAGTACCTTTTCAGTACGTGATGTTGCTGTGATCAACAAAATCTTACGACTACCCTTCAAATTATGGTTAAAGGGTTTCCAATAACGCTTCACAAAGAAACTGAGTAGATAATTTAAAACACCATACAAGGAAAGCAGATAAAGCATTCCTCGTCTAGAAATTACAAATTTCTCTTTTAGGAAGAAACTTGAAAAACTAATCAACAAGGCATAAAAGAGGATGTATTTGACCGTTTCAACTAGTTCAACATACTGACCTCGTTTGAAAAAATCCTTACCGTAGCCACTAATGTAGAAGGCTGCAAAGTGAAGGAAAAAAAGGACAAATACTGTATCTAAAACAATATCAGTTTCTGAAATTGCAATCAGTACATAAGCTAAAAAACTAACAAGTATACTCTGTAAGAACGCTAGAGTTACATTGTAGAAACCCCTTCCTTCCATACTGGTCTCCCTAACTTCATTTTATTTTTTTCCATAGGATCCGTAAGAGCCATAAGAACCATATCTTTCACGTTGAACATCAAATTTATTCAAAATCACACCCAAAAATGGTGTCCCAGTGTGCTCTAACTGACTTTTAGCTTTTTGAATTTCTCTTCGTTTTGCCACACCAGCTTCCGCGACCAAAATAGATGCATCACATTTTTGGACGATAATGGCTGCATCAATTACAACTCCGATCGGTGCCGTATCGACGATAATATAGTCAAAATATTTGTGCAAGGTTTCGATCATACTTCCAAACTTATCACTCTGAAGGAGAGCCGTTGGATTTGGAGAAACTGCTCCTGACTGGATCATAAATAAATTTTCAACGTTTGTCTCACAAAGGCCATTTGACAAATCCTGAGTGCCAGCTAGATAATCTGTCAAACCAGTAATTTTTTCTCTTGACTTGAATACTCCTGACATGACTGAGTTTCGGATGTCGGCATCAATCAATAGCGTCTTGTAGCCTGCACGCGCAAAAGCCCAAGCAACATTTGTGGCTGTTGTAGACTTTCCTTCGCTAGGGTCAACTGATGTAACAGCAATAACCTTTAAGTTATTTCCACTCAGTTGTATATTTGTACGTAAAGCATTGTAGTACTCTTCTGCTTTTTTTACAGAGTTCAGTTTTTGTTGTGATAATTCTAACTTTGCCATAAGTTCTCCCTTACTTTAATTTATCCATATCTGGAATGACTCCAAGGAGTGAAATTTTCATAACATCTTCGATATCTTCTGGACGTTTAACACGGTCATCTAGTAGCTCAACTAGTAAAACCACGACAATCACCAAGCCTGCACCAGCACCGATTCCCATTAAGGTATTGCGACGGATATTTGGTGATGATGGTCCAGTAGCTGGACGAGCTTCTTCAAGAGTCGTTACATCCGAAACTCGAGTAACTGCGATGATTTTCTGTGCTGCAACTTCTCTAAGTGCATTTGCAATACGACTTGCTTCATCTGGTTTATGGTCGCTAACTGAAATAGATACGATACGTGTATCTGCAGGAACCGTTACCTGAACCTTCTTAGACAATGTTTTTGCATTGATGGTCAAGCCTAGATCAGAAACCACCTTCTCAAGAACATCTTGGGAAAGAATGATCTCACGGTAGTCCTTAACCAAGTATGTTCCTGCTTGTAGATCCTGATTTGTCAAACCTGGTTTGTCACTTTGATTTCGATTGACCACATAGATTCGCGTTGTACTTCTATACTCAGGTTTGACCACAAAACTACTATATGCAAATGCAGCAGCTCCTGTCACGATAGCTACAAGAAGGATTAGTAGCTTCTTTGCCCATAGCGCCTTTAACAACTGAATAACGTTGATTTCAATAGTATCTTGTTCTTTCATTTTTACTCCTATATTATTTGATCTTTAATGACTTTTTCGGGATTTTTCACGAAAAGTTCCCGAGCCTTATCTTGGCCATATTTTTTGCTCACTATCTCATAAGCCTCTCGCATATAAGGTGGACGACTATCTAGATTATGCATATCACTAGCAACTATATGGACCAAATCCCTCTCCAAGAAATAGCGAGCACGCTTTTTCATAAATTTATAAGTATCACCAAACAATTTTGGTTTGAGGATGCTCGAACTATTGACCTGTGTATAACATCCCATATTGATAAGGTCTCTAACCCTTTTTTCGTTGTTTTCCAAAGCATCATAACGTTCTATATGGGCAATAACAGGGGTTATTCCCAACATCAAAACATTGGTCAATGCGCTATGGATTTCACGATAAGGAGTGTTCATACTGAATTCGATCAAGGCATAGCGTGTGTCGTTTAATTGTGGAATCTGTTGATTCTCTAATTTGTTTAAAGCATCACTGCTGTAATAGATTTCCGCTCCATACAAGATGGTGAAGTCGGGACCAATCTCCTTAGCCAACTCCTTGACAACTTTAAAATTTCTTGCAATGTCCTCCTCTGGTGTTTCAAACATCCCCTTCCGACGATGGGAGGTCGAAACGATGGTACGGACTCCTTGGGCATAGGCTTCCTTCAGAAGTGCTATACTCTCTGCCTTATCCTTTGGGCCATCGTCTACATCAAAAACTATGTGTGAATGGATATCAATCATCTTATTTTCCTTCCATGATATCTTTGATTTCTGTTTTGAGTGTCTCCAAGCTATTTGGATCGACCTCTAGCATATAAAGGTTGCTGTCAGGCATGGCATAGGAAGGAAGATCCATACGACCAGTTCCCTTTAGATCTCGAGTGATGACAGTATATTTTCCTCCACTTGCTAGTTGGGCATTCACTAAACTCACCATGGTTTCAGGAGGCATATTGGTTTGTACAGAATCTTGCAATCCTTGCATAATACCATCAAAATTCTTCAAGGCTTCTGCTGAAGTTAATTTTTGAATAATGGCTGCAATGACTTTTTGTTGATTACGCCCACGATCTCCATCGCCATTGGTTAAGGAATAACGTTCACGAACAAAGCCTAGAGCCTGCTCAGAGTTTAGATGAACATTCCCAACAGGGAAGTGATAGTTCCCATGAAGAGATGTGAAGTCTTGATCATTATAAACATCGACACCACCTAAGAGGTCAATTAATTTCAAGAAGGAAGTGAAGTTGAGTCGTGCATAGTAATTTAGATCAATTCCATAGAGATTTTCTAAGGTATGAATGGAAGCATCCACGCCATAAATACCTGCATGGGTCAATTTATCATTTTGGTTATTGCCACCATCAGCTATGGGCACATAAGCATCCCTAGGCGTTGTTGTCAGGAGAATTTTCTTGGTCTCTTGATTGACCGTCATAATGATATTGACATCCGAACGAGATACGGAGCTAATCGGTCCGTATGTGTCAATCCCACTGATGTAGATATTAAAAGCCTTGTTTTGAGAAACTTTAGGCGCCTCAACGCTCTTGGTTAGTTCTTTGGTATAAATCTTCTTGATCTTTTTGGCATGGTCTGGATACTCTTGTTCGATCAGATTTTCAAAGACACTGTTCAAAACAATTGCCTTGGTCTCTCCAGCTAAGAGACTCTTATAAGCTGCAAGATAGGAAGAACTATCTTCAACCGTTAAGTCTTTACTCTGACTTGTCTTAATATCATCGAGCAATTTTTTGATATTCTCTGCATCTGTTTTGGTTGGGGCTGCCACACTGGATAATTCTGAGACATTTCCAATCTCGCTATCCGCCAAAACTGCAACACTGATGGAGTAACTAGAATAGTTAGAGGTTGCATTTAATTGATTTGCTAGGCTAACGAATTGATGAACTCCAATCAAAGAAACTGCGTTCACAATGACCAGAACCACGAGTAAAATCATGGTGAATACCTTGGCTTTTCTCTTTAAAATCAAAAACAAGGCTATTAGCGCAATCAAGATCATAGCGATGGCTATAAGGACATTGGCATAGCTAATCGCTAAAATATGATATCTGAATATTAAAAACAGCAAAAAACAAGCAAGCACGACATATGCAAACAACAAAATGATATTGATGTTTTGTTGAATCTTGCTCGTTTTTCTTTCTTTTGAATGTATACTCAACTTACACCTCTACAAAGTATTTTTTATTTTAATTATATCACAAAGTGGTACTGGATACCATCAACATACACTTGGTAATCGTTTTTATTTACCTTAAAAACAAGAATAGTAAATCCCAATGATAAAATGGCTAAAACTTTACTTAAAAGAGGTTTCTATGTTAAAAAGGCCGGGGCAAAAATCCCGACCTTTATGGCAATTGCTAATGAAGTTTTGTCGCGGCAGCTGATAATTCTTTGTTCGTCATTTAGTCTACGACACCGACATTTGCCTACAGATTTCTGCCTCGTTTCCTCTTCTTAAAATTATTTCACGTGGCTTTCAAAGTCTTTTTGACTCTTTTCGACAGAATTTTTACGTTCTTGTTCCCATTTAGCCTTGGCTTCAGCAAATTGAGAACTTGTAACGACATCTGTCTGCAATCTCATGTACTTGTAGTTGCTTCCAGTTCCTTTGATACCAACTAATGAGTAAGCTCGTGTAAATGGTGTAACACGTGTCACTGAAGCCCCACCACCGTTTGAATTTACAGGGAGCAATAGCGAACTATCAATCAACCAGGCTTGTGCATCTGCATAGTTTTCATAGCGTTTGGCTACGTCTGTATTTTCTGCATCTGCTGCTTTCAATTTTTGAGTATACTGGTCCAATCCAATACTGGTAATCTTATCCGTATCCTTGCTTGGATCAAGTCCTAAAATCTTGAGATAGAATCCATCCTCAGCGTTGAAAGGATTAAGATAAGTTGATGGATCTTGGTAGTCTGCAGACCAACCATCCAAGTTCAAATCATAGTCATGATCAGCTGTGGTTGGCGCTTGGAATGTCGCATTGGCATAGTCTTCTGTTGAAATTTGAATTACATCAATCACTACATTTTCTGCCCCAAGAGTTGATTCGACAGATTGTTTAAGCGAATGAATCTTTGGAAGCAAGGTTTTGTTAACTTGGTCTACAGGCAAGTCCAAATGAATCGGGAAGGTTACACCTTGTGCTTCTAGTTCTTTTTTAGCCTCTGCAAACTGAGCTTGTGCTTTTTCTTTATTGAAGTAGCCGTCTTGAGCGTCTTCAAGATTCATGTTTGACCACTGTGTACCGTAGTTTACCAACTTAGATGAAACTGTCTCACCAAAGGTCTTATCTCCAACTTGCACGAAAGTTGGTGGCACAAGTGTGTTACGAAGAGTGTTTTTTGCAGCTTCCTCTCCATTAGACTGAGCCGAGTAGGCTGTACGGTCAATTGCAAAGTTGATGGCTTGACGGAAGTTTTTATTTAAAATCGCAGCTTGGGTCGCTTGTTTTTGCTCATCGCTAGTCTTAGCTGTATGATTGTATGCTTGGCGGTTAACGTTAAAATTATAGTACCAAGAAGTTGCGTCCTGCAAGCTATAGACGATGTTGTCCTTATATTTTTCCTTAGTCTTTGCAAAGTTTGAGCTATTTGGATAGACTCCTGCAGATGAGTAAGCACCACTTTCAAAGTTACGAATCGTCATATCTTGGTCAGAACCATCAACATAGGCCAATTTAACTCTTTCAATCGTTACTTTTTCTTGGTCATAGTAATGAGGATTCTTCTTGTACTCGAGTGATGATTTTGATGTAAATTCTTTTAACAAATAAGGACCGCTATAAAGAATACTATCTGCTTTCAACTCTCCAAATTCTTTACCTTTAGAAGTCAAGAATTCTTCATTCACTGGGAACAAGATACTATTGGTAGTCTTAGAGTTCCAGAATGGTTCTGGTCGTGTCAAGGTATATTGGACAGTATAGTCATCCAAGGCTTTGACTCCAACATTTGAAAAGTCAGTATTTGCACCTGTCACATAATCATCTAATCCCTTGATTGAGTTTTGAATCAAATCAAGCGCTTGACTCTTGTTATCAGCTGCATACTTGATACCTGTGACGAAATCTTGTGCTTTAATTGGGGCGTATTCTTCCCCATCAGCCGTGAACCATTTAGCATCTTGACGAAGTTTATAAGTGTAAGTCAAGCCATCCTTTGAAACACTCCAATCTTCTGCAAGAGCAGGAATGAGATTTCCATAATTGTCATTTTCAAGCAAACCATCTACCAAGTTGGTTACAACAGCAGTGTTATCTCCTGAATAGTCCAAAAGGTAGTTGAAGGTTGTTGGATCGGCACCAAATGTTGACGAGTAGGTTTTAGCGTCTGATGCTGACTTCCCACACGCTGTCAACAAGACCGCAGCAGCAAGTGTCAACCCCGCTCCAATCAAACGTTTTTTAAGTTTCATGTTTCATTTCTCCTTATATGTTAGGTTTTGTAACATACAACTATATTATCAAATTTTGACCTAAAAGTAAAGTTATATCCTTATTTGTCCATTCGTCAATAAAAGGAGAAAATAAAGAAATCCTGCTTTAAAACAGGATTTCTTTATTCATTACAAAAGACTATTTAACGTGATTTGCTAGTTCTTTTTGGTATTTGGCATTTGTTTCAAGTTTCTCTTTTTGCCATTTCTTGAGAGCTTCTTCGTATTCTTTAGTGGTTACAATATCGTTTTGCAACTCTAAGCCTTTGAATACAAATGGATCACCCTTGATACCAACTTGAGAGTATGCTTTTGTAAATGGCACTGTACGACTAACTGTCGGAGAACCACCTGAAGATGCTACAGGGATAAGGAGCGAGCTATCTGAAACCCATGCTTGGGCTTTGGCATATTTTTCATAGCGTTTGTTGAGATCGCTCGTTTCTGATGCTGCATCATCCAAGAGTTTCTTGTACTCATCAAGTCCAACTTGAGCCATGACTTCTGGATCTTTTCCTTTTGTGATACCCAAGTGTTTAAGGGCAGAACCCTTCTTAGCATCTAGGATATTGAGATAGGTTGCCGGGTCTTGATAGTCTGGCCCCCAACCAGTTCCGTTCAAGTCATAGTCTTTTTGAGAAGGAACTTTAGCTTGAGATGTAATGCTCATTTTCTCATTGTCAGTCATTTGAAGTACATCGATGACAACATTTTCATTTCCAAGTGCTGCTTCGACAGACTGTTTGAGGGAGTTGGTCTGCTGTACAGCAATGACATCTGTCTGTTCAACTGGAATATCCAAATGGATTGGGAAGGTTACACCTTTAGCTTGCAATTCTGATTTTGCTTTTTCAAAGGCGGCTTTTGCTTTTGTTGGATTGTAAAAGGTATCTTTACCATCTGTCAAAGCTACATCCTTCCACTGGTCTCCGTATGTTACCAATTGTTCTTGAGCCAATTCTCCGAAGGTCTTTTCACCAACCTGAACATAGTCATAAGGCACAAGGCTGGTACGGATAATCTTGTCTGCACCTTCTTCGCCATTCATCTGTGCAGAGTAAGCATGACGGTCAAGAGCGAAGTTGATGGCTTGACGGAAGTTTTTATTGAGAAGCGCTTCTTTAGTTGATGTTTTTTGGGCATCATCTGTCTTAGCTGTTTTATTGTAAGACTGACGATTTACGTTAAAAGTAAAGTAATAGCTAGTGGCTTCTTGTGGACTATAAACGATCTTATCGCCGTATTCTTTCTTAGTTGAATCAAAGCTTGAGCTAGTTGGGAAGAGGCGAGCTGTCGTATATGAGCCTGACGCAAAGCTACGAATCAATGATTCTTGGTCAGAGCCGTCGTAGAAAGTAAGCTTGACGTGGTCAATCTTAACATTGTCCTTGTCCCAGTAATTCGGGTTCTTTTCGTACTCGATCACGGATTTCGAAGTGAAGTTCTTCAAAATATAAGGACCATTGTAGAGAATACCTGAAGGCGCTGCTGCACCGTAATCTTTCCCTTGAGAATTTAAGAATTCTTCATTAACTGGGAGCATGGTTGCTGTTGTTACCTTAGAATTCCAGAAGCTTTCTGGTTTGTTCAAGGTATACTCAACCGTATAGTCATCAACTGCTTTGACACCGACTGTTGAGAAGTCATTCGTTTCACCGCTAACGTACTCTGCCAATCCTTTGATGGAGTCTTGGATAAGTGTTAGGCCATCTGATTTACCATCTGCAGCATGTTTCAAACCAGTCACAAAGTCTTGGGCCTTGACTTCAGCATACTCTTCTCCTTCAGAAGTATACCATTTGACACCTTTACGTAGCTTGTATGTGTAAGTCAAACCGTCTTGTGAAACAGACCAGTCTTCAGCAAGCGATGGAATTAAGTTTCCATATTTGTCATTTTCCAAGAGTCCGTCGACCAGGTTGGCGATGACATCTGATGTTGAACTTTTACTAGTAACGCTATAGTCCAATGTTGTTGGATCAATAGCATAAACATACGAAAATGTTGTTGGAGCATCTGCTTTTTTCTCAGTCTTGCCACAAGCCGCCAAAAGAAGAGCTGCGCTCATCGTTATCCCTGCTACTGCGAGCCACTTTTTCGATTTCATCGGTATTCTCCTTTAAAATACTATTTTCACCATTATACCCTATTTTTATATAAAAGCAAGGGTTTTAAGGGTATTTTTTAGAAAATTCAAACTAATTTAGCCTAATATTTATTAAAGAAATTTCTACACTTATTTTAGAAAAAACTCAAGCATCTTTGGACACTTGAGTTTCTAGGTTTATTTGGCTAATTCGACACTGAAGGCATCCCATGGAGCCAAGGTCTGTGTAGCTAAAGTTGCTTCTACTGAGGTATTTTCAATCAAGACAGACTTAACTGACTCTTCTACTGCAAACTCTTGCTGCTGGTTGGACAAATTGGCCACAACTAGGAAACGACGGTCTCCATCCTTACGGATATAAGCAAAGATTTTTTCAGCCGTATCAAGAAGTTCAAAGTCAGCACGAACCAACCAGCTATTTTCCTTACGAATGTTTACCAATTTTTGATAAGTATAGAAAATAGAATCTGGGTTTTCCAGTGCTTCCTGAACGTTGATTGCTTCGTAGTTTGGATTAACAGCCAACCAAGGTTGTCCGTCTGAGAAACCGGCATTTTTTGTCTCATCCCACTGCATTGGAGTACGCGCATTGTCACGTCCAATCACACGAATGCTATCCATGATTGTTTCCATTGAAACACCTTTTTCAAGAGCTTCACGCGCATAGTTGAGAGATTCAATATCTTCTACTTGATCTAGCTTTTCAAACGGGAAATTGGTCATCCCAATCTCCTCCCCTTGGTAAATATAAGGAGTCCCTCTCATGAGATGAAGCAAGATTGCATACGCTTTAGCAGATTTTTCGCGGTATTCTCGGTCATTTCCCCAGATAGAGACGATACGAGGGAGGTCATGATTGTTCCAGAAGAGGGAATTCCAGCCATCTTCAACTCCTAATTCCGTTTGCCATCTGTTGAAAATCTCTTTTAATTTCCCTACATTTAGCTCTTTTTGGTACTGCCACTTAGGTTTACCCTCCTGATACTGAAGACAGATATGCTCAAACTGGAAGACCATAGACAATTCTTGCCCCTTTGGATCCGAGTAGAGCTTAGCAATCTCGGGCGTTGCTCCCCATGTCTCCCCTACTGTCAAAAGCTCTTTGTCGCCGAAAGTTGCCTGATTCATTTCCTTGAGATAGGGATGGAGCATAGGACCATTATTAACCACCTTCTCGTCAGGAATTTTCCCAATCATGTCAATAACGTCCATACGAAATCCACCGATCCCTTTATCAATCCAGAAATTCATCATTTCATAGATTTTTTGGCGTAGTTCTTCATTTTCCCAGTTGAGGTCCGGTTGCTTCTTGCTGAAAAAATGGAGATAGTATTGACCAGACTTTTCATCGTATTGCCAGGCAGATCCACTGAAAATTGACTCCAATTCGTTAGGTTCATCCCGCCAGATATAGTAGTCTCGCTCAGGACTATCAGGATTTTCACAAGCTTCAATAAACCAAGCATGCTCATCTGATGTATGATTGACCACCAAATCCATAATGATTCGGATATCTCGTTTTTTAGCCTCAGCAATCAGCACATTCATATCTTCCATGGATCCAAAGATAGCTGCAATATCTTGATAATTGGCAATATCATAACCATTGTCATCCATGGGGCTATCATAGACTGGAGAAAGCCAGATCGCTGTGATCCCTAACTTAGCTAGATAGTCTAGCTTACTGGTAATCCCAGGTAAATCACCAATCCCATCTCCATTGCTATCCTTAAAACTTTTTGGATATACTTGATAGACGACTGCATTGTGCCACCATTTTTCTTGCATCTTTTTACCTCTATTTAAAATTGACTTTACTCCATCATAGACCTTTTATCAAAATTATGCAAGCGTTTGCTTTATCTTTTTTTCTCACTTTTGCGACTCTCTAGTTTCTAATCTTCCATTTTTTTTATATAATAGAGCTCAGAGGTAAAAAAATGAAAAAACAAGCTTTTAGTTCTGAACAATATTTGAATCTACAACGCGACCATATCTTGGAGCGCATCAACCAATTTGACGGCAAACTCTACTTGGAGTTTGGTGGCAAAATGTTAGAAGATTTCCACGCTGCTCGTGTCCTTCCTGGATATGAACCTGACAATAAAATCAAGCTCTTGCAAGAGTTGAAGGAGCAAGTTGAGGTTGTTATCGCTATTAACGCTAGCAATATCGAGCACTCAAAAGCTCGTGGAGACTTGGGCATTTCTTATGACCAAGAAGTGCTTCGTTTGATCGATAAATTCAATGAATTGGGTATCTTTGTTGGTTCAGTTGTCATTACTCAATATGCAGGACAACCGGCAGCAGATGCCTTCCGTAATCAATTAGAGAAGAATGGTATCGACTCTTATCTTCACTACCCTATCAAAGGGTATCCGACAGATATGGATCACATCATTTCTCCTGAAGGTATGGGGAAAAACGACTATATCAAAACTAGCCGTAACTTGATTGTCGTGACTGCTCCTGGTCCTGGTTCAGGTAAGTTGGCAACTTGTATGTCTAACATGTACCACGACCAAATCAATGGTATCAAGTCTGGTTATGCCAAATTTGAAACTTTCCCAGTTTGGAACCTTCCTCTCCATCATCCAGTCAACTTAGCTTATGAAGCCGCTACAGCAGACCTAGATGATGTCAACATGATTGACCCATTCCATCTCCAAACTTATGGAGAAACCACAGTCAACTACAACCGCGACATTGAAATTTTCCCTGTTCTTAAGCGTATGCTGGAACGTATCTTGGGTGAGTCTCCTTATGCATCTCCAACTGACATGGGTGTCAACATGGTTGGCTTTGCAATCACTGATAACGACGCTGCCATTGAAGCATCTAAACAGGAAATTATCCGTCGCTATTACCAGACAGTTCTTGACTTCAAAGCTGAGAAGGTTGGAGAAACTGCTGTGAAGAAGATTGAGCTTCTCATGAATGACCTAGGTATCACACCAGCTGATAGAAAGGTTGCTGTTGCCGCACGTCAAAAAGCAGAAGAAACAGGCGGACCTGCTCTAGCTCTTGAATTACCTTCTGGTGAAATCGTTACTGGTAAGAACTCAGAACTCTTTGGTCCAACAGCCGCTGCTTTGATCAATGCAATCAAGAAATCAGCTAACATCGATGCTGAAACAAAATTAATCGAACCAGAAGTGGTGAAACCAATCCAAGGTTTGAAAATCAATCACTTAGGTAGTCGCAATCCCCGACTCCACTCAAATGAAATCCTTATCGCACTTGCAATCACAGCTATGCAAAATCCTGATGCAGATCGTGCCATGAAAGAACTCGGAAATCTCAAAGGAAGCGAAGCTCACTCTACGATTATCCTAACAGACGAAGATAAGAATGTTCTTCGCAAACTAGGAATCAATGTAACCTTTGACCCTTACTATCAATACGATCGTTTGTATCGCAAGTAAAATACGACACTCACTCCTCTAAGAGTTGGATCCTTATCGTCCAGCTCTTAGAGTTTTTTTATAGCTTTCCAGTCTTTCACAAGCATAGCTTTCAAAAAGAATTTTAATTTTAATAGAAACTGGGATAACATTTGATTTTAGATTTATTTCTAATGAATCCTTAAAAGGAGTGATACTCAATGAAAATCAAAGAGCAAACTAGGAAACTAGCCGCAGGTTGCTCAAAGCACTGCTTTGAGGTTGTAGATGAAACTGACGAAGTCAGCTCAAAACACTGTTTTGAGGTTGTGGATAGAACTGACGAAGTCAGCTCAAAGCACTGTTTTGAAGTTGTGGATAGAACTGACGAAGTCAATAACCATACCTACGGCAAGGCGACGTTGACGCGGTTTGAAGAGATTTTCGAAGAGTATGAATCAATCCTCTTCAATCTTGACTTGAACTATCTTGACTGAGGTCTTGATCCGTTTTCTCTACAATATCAAATTGGTGTAATGAGACTGATTTCGTCACTCTTATCTAGAACCTCAAAGCGATGCTTGGAGACATCTACACAAGAGAACTAGTTTAGTCATAGATTTTCATTAAGTATACAAAAAAAATGAACAAGACAGCATTCTGATTTCCAGAAAACTATTTAGTTCACTTTTTCTTATGATTTAAACTTTGGGTTTATTCTACCGTTACTGACTTGGCAAGGTTACGTGGCTTGTCCACATCAAGTCCACGGTGTAGAGTTGCAAAGTAAGCGACCAATTGTGTTGGTACGACCATTGAGATTGGTGAGAGGTAAGGGTGTACGGTCGTAAGGACAATATCATCGGTATCTTTAGCAACATTTTCTTCTGCAATAGTAAGGACCTTAGCGCCACGTGCTGCCACTTCTTGGATATTTCCGCGAGTGTGGTTAGCAAGAACCGGATCTGACAAGAGGGCCAATACAGGCGTTCCTTCTTCAATCAAAGCAATAGTTCCGTGCTTGAGCTCTCCAGCCGCAAAACCTTCACATTGGATATAAGAAATCTCTTTGAGTTTGAGACTGGCTTCCATGGCTACATAGTAATCTTGACCACGTCCGATATAAAAGGCGTTACGTGTTGTTTCAAGAAGATCACGAACCTTGCTATCAATCAATTCTTTTTCTGAGAGAGTTGATTCGATAGACTGAGCCACGATAGACAATTCGTGAACCAAATCGAAAGCTTTGGCTTTTTCATTGCCATTTGCTTCACCGACCGCTTTCGCAAGGAAGGCAAGAGCTGCGATTTGCGCAGTATATGCCTTGGTTGAAGCAACGGCAATTTCAGGACCTGCGTGAAGCAACATAGTATGGTTGGCTTCACGTGACAGAGTTGATCCTGGCACATTTGTCACTGTCAAGCTTGGAATTCCCATTTCATTGGCCTTGACCAAAACCTGACGGCTATCAGCTGTTTCACCAGATTGGCTGATAAAGATGAAGAGTGGTTTCTTGCTGAGTAGTGGCATACCGTAGCCCCACTCAGATGAGATACCAAGTTCAACTGGCGTATCTGTCAATTCTTCCAACATTTTCTTAGAAGCAAATCCTGCGTGGTAAGAAGTCCCAGCTGCTAGAATGTAGATGCGGTCTGAGTCTTGAACAGCCTTGATGATAGCAGGGTCCACCACTACTTGACCAGCCTCATCTGTATAGGCTTGGATCAACTTACGCATCACTGTTGGTTGCTCATCGATTTCTTTAAGCATGTAGTAAGGGTAAGTTCCCTTACCGATATCTGACAAGTCGAGCTCTGCAGTGTAGCTAGCACGCTCACGACTGTTGCCATCATAGTCTTGCACTTCAACGCCATCTGCCGTCACAATCACCAACTCTTGGTCATGGATCTCCATGTATTGGTTAGTTTCACGAATCATAGCCATAGCATCTGAGCAGACCATGTTGTAACCATCTCCAAGACCAATCAAAAGTGGTGATTTATTCTTAGCTACATAGATGACTTCAGGATCTTGTGAGTCAACCAAGGCAAAGGCATAAGAACCACGGATAATGTGAAGAGCTTTTTTGAAGGCTTCAAGTACTGACATGCCGTCTTCTTCAACAAATTTTCCAATCAAGTGTACAGCGATTTCTGTATCTGTTTGTCCCTTGAAGTGGTGACCTGCAAGGTAGTCTTCCTTGATTTCAAGGTAGTTCTCAATCACCCCATTGTGGACCAATACAAAACGTCCTGTCTCAGAGCGATGTGGGTGAGCATTGTCTTCTGTTGGTTTACCGTGAGTGGCCCAACGAGTATGTCCAATACCAGTTGTCCCCTCAACGCCAGCAGTTTTAGCAGACAATTCTGCAATACGACCAACAGCCTTCACCAAATGGTTTTCAGCACCACCTAGGACAAAAATTCCCGCAGAATCATAACCACGGTATTCGAGCTTTTCAAGCCCTTGAATCAAAATATCAGTTGCATTTGTGTTTCCAACAACACCAACAATTCCACACATAGTATATACGACACAGACAAGCTGTGCTTTCCCCTTAAATTGGTATAGTCTAATTCTCGCTTTGCAGAATCAGCAAAAACAGTATATACTTGTTTCTTTTACTTGTCAAGAATAAAAATTGGTATAGCGTGATTCTGCCCATTCTATCTACTAAAAATCTATCATATTTCGCCTAATACTCAATGAAAATCAAAGAGCAAACTAGAAAGCTAGCCGCAGGTTGCTCAAAGCACTGCTTTGAGGTTGTAGATAAAACTGACGAAGTCAGTAACCACACATACGGCAAGGCGAAGCTGACGTGGTTTGAAGAGATTTTTGAAGAGTATAAAGCAAGTATTTAAAAAGGGCTCTACTGCCCTTAATAACTACTATTTTGTAGCAACCTTTTCTGCTTCCACTACTTCTTGAAAGGTTTTTTGATAATTTACTTTAATCGTCATTGTCATGTGAGAGTCCTCGTTTCTTTTTGATGAACCCAGTATAAAATCTCTTCCTAAAACATAGCTTACATTTTCCTTAGAAAAAACTAAAAGTAACTTCTGACTCAACGAAAACGAAAGAGCAAACTAGAAAGCTAGTCACAGGTTTCTCAAAGCACTGCTTTTAGATTGCCTGTTAAGACTAAGGTGTTGTTTGAAGTAATGTTGAAGTTTATACATTCAGTAAATCAAATGAACATAATCACTTTTCTAAATCCCTTACCTGAGAATCCCATACAAAAAGAGCGTTCGTTACCGCTCTTTTACTTAGTATTTATGAGAAGGTGTTTGTTCCTGTTGAAACGTTTTTTGGTAATTTACTTTAATTGTCATCGTCATGTGAGAGTCCTCGTTTCTTTTTGATGACCCTAGTATAGACAATAACCCTAAAAGCAAACTTAAGATTTTCTTAGAGAAAGCTTAATCTAAATGTTCTTTCTTTTCTAGATTTAGGGCAATCATATGCCACTCTGGGTCCTCCTGCCAGTTAGAAAGGGAGCTGATATAACCAGCTACCTTACGCGCTTCCTCAAGAATAGGAAAATCTTCGATAATATCAGCCACTTGAAACTCTGGTAGACCTGACTGTCTGGTTCCAAAAATCTCACCAGAGCCACGCATTTTCAAATCTTCTTCTGCAAGGACAAATCCATTGGTCGTTTCCGTCATGATGCGCATGCGATCCTTTCCAGAATCAGTTTTGGGATTGGCCACAAGTACCGCATAGGACTGCTTGTCTCCCCGACCGACACGACCTCTGAGCTGATGAAGCTGACTAAGTCCGAAACGGTCAGCATCCATGATAATCATGACTGTCGCATTTGGCACATTGACCCCGACCTCGATAACCGTTGTCGAAACCAGAATATCTGTATTTCTCTCTTTGAAATCCTGCATAATCTGGTCTTTTTCATCACTCTTCATCTTACCGTGTAAGAGAGCAACTTTTGCTTTTTCTGCAAAATGAGCCGTCAATTCTTCCGATAAAGCAATAGCATTTTTAAGATCCAGGGCTTCTGATTCTTCAATCAAGGGAGAAATAACATAGGCTTGTGAACCTTTCTGAATCTCACCCTCCAACCAAGTCAAGACCTGGGGCAACTGTTCATGTTTAATCCAGCGTGTTACGATCGGTTTTCGTCCCGCTGGCATCTGGTCAATAATGGAAACATCCATATCTCCAAAAGCTGTGATGGCTAAGGTCCGTGGAATCGGAGTTGCCGTCATCATAAGGACATCTGGATTTTCTCCTTTTTCCCGTAAAATACGCCTTTGTCCCACACCAAATCGGTGTTGTTCATCGATGATAATCAAACCAAGTCGAGCGTATTCCACCCCATCCTGTATAAGGGCATGGGTACCGACGATCACATCAACCTCGCCCTTAGCAATCGTTTCCAAAACCGTGCGTTTTTCTGCAGCTTTTAGTGAACCTGTTAGGAGGGCTAGTTTCAAATCTGGAAAGAGACTTTCTAGACTTTCAAAATGCTGCTCTGCAAGGATCTCTGTCGGAACCATTAGAGCTGCCTGATAACCAGCCGTTACAGCCGCGTACATCGCTAGACCCGCAACCACTGTCTTCCCACTACCGACATCCCCTTGTAAGAGTCGATTCATGTGTTGGTCCGACTTCATATCTGTTAGAATTTCTTGTAGGCTTTTTTCTTGGGCTTGGGTTAAGGCAAAAGGCAATTTCTCTTTAACGGCAGTTAGTTTTTCCTGGGACCAATTCAGGACCAATCCACTTCCGTGAATCTTATTTTCAGATTTGAGGGTCTGTAACTGCATTTGGAAATAAAAGAGCTCCTCAAACTTAATTCGACGAAGGGCCTGTTTGTATTCTGCTAAATCCTTAGGAAAATGCATGGCACGAACAGCCTGACAGCGAGACATGAGTTTGTATTTATCGAGCAAGGACTGAGGGATATTTTCCTCTATCAAGAGATCTAGACCCTGGTCAAAGGCGGTTTTAATGACTTTAACAAGGCCTGCTTGACTAACTCCTTGTGCGAGACGATAGACAGGTTGGAGATCATCCTCCACTTGGGCTAAAACCTTCATACCTGTGAGACTAGCTTTAGCACGATCCCACTTTCCAAAGACAGCCAAGGTTGCTCCTAGTTCAATCTTGTCAGCCAGGTAGGGTTGGTTAAAGAAGTTAACCGCAAACACAACTTCTCCCTGTTTGAGACTAAAACGTAGGCGATTACGCTTAAATCCATAATACTGAACACTAGCAGGAGTCACGACTTGACCAGATAGGACAGCCTTTTCACCATCTTCTAGTTCTAGCACCTGCTTGGTCTTAAAATCTTCATAACGGAAAGGAAAGTAGAGCAAGAGGTCTTGCAGATTTTCAATTCCTAGTTTGGCATATTTCTCTGCTGATTTAGGTCCCACGCCTGGCAAGACATGCAAGGGTTGGTGTAAATTCATGCTACACTCCTTTCCTTCTGTTTTTTAATAATATTCTCTCGGAACTCGATCACTGAGGAGACAAACCACCTCATAATTGATGGTTCCTCGATAAACTGCTACGTCTGTTGCAGTAATCTCCTTGTCCCCGTTTGAGCCAATCAAGGTTACCTTGGTACCCAATGGATAAAGCTTAGGCAAACGAATGGTGATTTGGTCCATGGATACACGTCCTACGATGAGGCACAATTGTCCATCTACCAGAACTGAGAAATTCTGCATATCTCGTGTCCAACCATCTGCATAACCTATCGGTACCGTTGCAATGACTTGCTCACCGTTTGCTTGATAAGTTGCTCCGTAACCCATACAAACCCCAGCTGGGACTGTTTTAACATGAACAATAGCTGACTCCAAAGTTAAGGCTGGTTTTAGTTCATAAGGCAATTCCAAAACTTGTCCACTTGGATTGAGACCATACATGGAATCTCCCATGCGAACAACACTGAAAATAGTTTCTGCATGCCATAGAGTCGTTGCGGAGTTACTAGCATGAACCAATTCTGGTACTTCTTGCAAGCCATCTAGGATTTCCTTGAAACACTCTAACTGTTCCTTAAAATAGCTATCCGACTCTTCATCAGCAGTTGCAAAATGTGTAAAGATTCCCTCAACATTTGCTCCATGCTCCTTGAGTAAAGTTTGCGCTTGTGCCGCCTCGCTTGCACTTCTAAAACCAATTCGTCCCATGCCTGAGTCAATTTTAAGGTGAACAGTTAAACCTGATAAGTCTGACTCTGTGGCTATGAGTTTCTGAATCCATTCCAATCCAGCCACTGTCAAGGTAATATCAAAATCCTTAGCCAATGAAAGAGATTCAACCTCAGATACTCCTAAAATAAGAATCTTCTTAGAAATTCCTGCCTGACGAAGCTCGATGGCTTCATCGATATTAGAAACGCAAAAACCATCAACGTCATCCTGGATAGCCGTAGCAACAGCAACCGCTCCGTGCCCATAGGCATTGGCTTTTACAACTGCCCATTTGAGGGTATCTTTGGGAATGTGCGCTCCCATTTGTTGGATATTGTAGCGAATTGCTTCTAGATGAATAAGGGCCTTAGTTGGTCTATGTGGACTAGTTTTCATAATTTTCCTCCAAAATAACACTAGCTGTCACAAACTGATCTGTATGGCTAATCGATAACCACACTTTTCCTGAAAACGGGGATTTGCTGAAGTAGGGAGCACCTCTCTCATTGTTCAAGACTTCCAAATCCTGAAAACCTAGCTTTCCAATACCCGTTCCCATAGCCTTTGAAAAAGCTTCTTTAGCTGACCAACGACCAGCCAAATACTCAATCTGTCTACGACCTTTGAGACTGGCAAAGCGCTTCAATTCCTTGTCTGTCAAAACACGCTGCGCAAAGCCTTCTCTTTTTTTAACTGCATGTTGTATGGAAGCTAATGCTTCGATATCGATTCCGTGTCCAACTATCATTTTCGTCAAAAAGAGTTGAGGTTCCCCCAACTCCATCCTTTTCACTTATTTTGTTAAGGTAGTATAGATTTCTTCTACCAAGGCTACTGTGTTTTCCCATCCTAGACATGGGTCTGTAATAGAACAACCAAAGATTTCTGGTTGATTTTGGCGACCATCTGCCAAGTAAGATTCAATCATGAAACCTCGAACTGTCTTCTTGATCTTTTCATTCCAGTCACGGTTGAGCAGAGCCTGACGAACAATTCGAACTTGCTCCATATATTGCTTGCCTGAATTATCATGGTTAGTATCAATCATGATAAAGGGATTTTCAAGCCCCATAGACTCGTAACGGCCGATAGTATCTAAGAGAGTTTCATAGTAGAAGTTTGGTTCATTCTTCCCATATTCATTCATAGCTCCACGAAGGATAACGTGGGCCAGGGGATTACCTGAAGTCTCAACTTCTTGTCCATGGTAAAGAAATATTTGCTTGTTTTGTGCAGCATAGATGGCATTAAACATAACAGATAGATTTCCTGAGGTTGGATTTTTCATCCCCACTGGTGCATCAATCCCTGAAGCTACAAAACGGTGTTCTTGGTCTTCTACTGAACGCGCACCCACGGCATGGTAGCTCACCAAGTCGTCAACTAAAACTAGATTGGATGGATAAAGCATTTCATCTGCTGTAGTCAATCCAGTTTCTGTAATCACTCGATAATGAAGCTGACGTACAGCCTGCAAACCATTAATCAAACTTGGTGCTTTAGAAGTATCTGGCTGATGAACCAAACCCTTGTAGCCATCTCCATTGGTGCGTGGCTTGGCTGTGTACACACGCATGACCATGAAAATCTTATCCGCAACTTTCTTCTGCAAGTCTGCCAAACGGCGAGCATACTCAAGAACTGCTTCTTCATTGTCAGACGAACAAGGTCCAATGACCAACAAGATTCGGTCATCCTTTCCTGAAAGGATGTCTGCTAGTTCCTGGTCACGGCTTTCCTTATGTTGCAAGGCTTTTGCAGATAACTGTGTTTCCGCCTTAATCGCTTCAATATCGATTTCTTGACCTTTTTCAATAAATGCCATATTATTCTCCTAGTCTTTGGTAGATTTCGCGCACAAGAGCCTCAGTATTTTCCCATCCTAAACATGGATCGGTGATAGATTTCCCAAAGACCTCTGGTTCATTTTGACGACCGTCTTCTAGATAAGACTCAATCATGAAACCACGAACATATTTTTTAATCTTTTCATTCCAATCGCGGTTAATCAAGGTCTGACGAACGATGCGAATCTGATCCATATACTGCTTGCCTGAGTTATCATGGTTGGTATCAATGATGATAAATGGATTTTCAAGGCCCATCTTTTCATACTGGGCAATGGTATCCATCAAATTATCATAGTAGTAGTTAGGAATATTTTTTCCGTATTCGTTAAGGGCACCACGGAGAATGGCATGGGATAAAGGATTTCCAGTAGTTTCGACTTCTTTCCCTAGGAAAAGGAAACTCTGCTTGTTTTGCGCTGCATAAATACCGTTGAACATGACATTGAGATTTCCTGAGGTTGGATTTTTAAAACCTGTCGCAAAATCTGCTCCACTAGCTACAAAACGGTGTTGCTGGTCTTCAACCGAACGAGCTCCAACTGCCATATAAGAAATCAAATCATCTACCAAAGGAAGGTTCTCTGGGTACAACATCTCATCTGCTGTTGTCATTCCTGTTTCATAAATAACACGGTAATGCAGGTGACGAACCGCCTTGATCCCATTGATGAGACTAGGTGCTTCTTTAGCATTTGGTTGGTGAATCAAGCCCTTATAACCATCACCATTAGTACGTGGTTTAGCAGTGTAGACGCGCATCACCATAAAGACGCGATTTTTGACTTCTTCTTGCAATTTTGCCAAACGCTTGGCATACTCAAGAACTGCTTCTTCATTGTCAGACGAACACGGACCAATCACCAACAAAATTCGTTGATCTTCACCACGAATAATCGCTTCAAGTTCTTGATCGCGTTGTTGTTTATTGGCAAGTGCTTGTCCTTCTAATTTAGACAAACTACGAACTTCTTCAATATTAATTTTAGGGCTTTTGGCTGTAAATACCATGATTCATCCTCCTTATAAAGCAAACGGACGCCAAGCGAAAATTCACTTTTCACTAGGCATCCGCCTGAAAATTAGTCATTCTTAATGTCGTTTACCGTGACAGTTTTTAAATTTCTTACCAGAACCACATGGGCACAAGTCGTTACGCTTAACTTGGCTAAGATCCAAATCTGCAGGAAGATCAGCCTGTTGCGCAGCGATATTACGAGTAGCGGTCGTACTGATATGACGCTCTGCTTGTGGACGCTCTTGTTCATGAATTTGTGCTTTCATCATCAAACGAGTCACATCAAACTCAATGGAACCAATCATATCATTAAACATACGGAAACCTTCTGCTTGATACTCAACGACAGGGTTATTCTGAGCATAACCACGGAGACCAACAGCATTACGCAACTGATCAAGAGCATCGATATGGTCTGTCCACTTGTTATCTACAACACGTAGAATCAAGACTTTTTGGAATTCTTTAACAGCTTCCTCATCACGAAGCTTAGCAACTTGACTATCGTAGACTTTCAAGGCACGTTGGTAAAGTTCATCTTTGATCGCTTGGTCTGACAAACCTTCTAGGTCTGAAAGTGAAATTGAATCTTCTGGAAGCAAGTTGTATCTTGCAAAATTCAAGATAGCTTCTAGTTTTTCATCTTGTTTAGCACGCGCATGATTATCAACAACACGATTAATAGTGCGTTTAATCATTGCATGAATCTCAGGAGCTAAGTCGCGATCAGCAGTGATGACATCGTAACGTTGTGAGTAGATAATCTCACGTTGCTCACGCATGACATCATCGTATTGAAGGACTTGTTTACGGGTGTCGTAGTTGTTTCCTTCAACACGTTTTTGTGCTGCTTCAACCTGACGTGTCAACATACGAGATTTGATCGCTTCGTCTGACATATTGAGACGTTCAAAGACACCCTTCAAGCGCTCTGAACCGAAACGTTTCATCAAATCATCTTCCAGAGAAAGGTAGAATTGTGACTCCCCTGGGTCCCCTTGACGTCCTGAACGTCCACGAAGCTGGTTATCGATACGACGACTTTCATGGCGTTCTGTACCAATGACACAAAGTCCACCAAGTTCACGAACACCTTCACCAAGCTTAATATCAGTACCACGACCGGCCATGTTGGTCGCGATTGTAACTGCACCACGTTGGCCAGCATTCATGATGATTTGAGCTTCTTTGTAGTGGTTCTTGGCATTCAATACTTCGTGAGGAACACCTGCAGCTACCAATTTTTTAGAAATATAATCACTGGTTTCAACTGCAACCGTACCAACCAAGACAGGTTGACCTTTTTGGTAGCGAGCTTTTACATCTTCGACAACAGCCTTAAACTTAGCTTCGATACTTGCATAGAGTAGGTCTGAGTGGTCGATACGTTGAACCGGACGGTTTGTTGGGATAGGAATAACACGAATATTGTAAATTTCGCGGAATTCTTCTTCCTCAGTCTTACCAGTACCTGTCATCCCTGACAATTTCTTATACATACGGAAAAGGTTTTGGTAGGTAATAGAAGCTGAAGTCTTGGTTTCATCTTGGATTGGCACACCTTCTTTGGCTTCAATCGCTTGGTGCAAACCATCAGAATAACGACGACCTTCCATGGTACGACCTGTAAATTGGTCGACAATCAAGATTTCCTGCTCTTCGCTGACCACATAGTCAATATCAAGAATCATGATGTAGTTAGCACGAAGGGCATTGTCGATAAAGTGAGTCAAGGCTACGTTTTCGATATCGTAGAGATTTTCTAGTTTGAAGTAGCTTTCAGCCTTGTCAATACCAGAATCAGATAGACCAATTGTCTTAGACTGAATATCAATGATATAGTCATCCTTATCCAAAGACTTCACAAAATGGTCTGCCATATGGTAGAGTTGGCTAGTTTCAACTGCATTGGCTCCTGAAACGATCAAAGGAGTACGAGCTTCGTCAATCAAGATAGAGTCAACCTCATCGACCAAGGCATAGTTGAGTGGACGTTGAACCATATTCTCCGCACGAACAACCATGTTATCACGGAGGTAGTCAAATCCAATCTCTGAGTTTGTTGAATAAGTGATATCACACTCATAAGCTTCTTTTTTCTCCATTGGAGATTTGGCTGCCAAGTTAATCCCTACTGACAAACCAAGCCATGAGTACAACTCACCCATCTCAGTCGCGTCACGTTCTGATAGATACTCATTGACCGTAACTACGTGTACACCTTTACCTGAAAGGGCGTTAAGGTATACTGGCATAGTCGCTGTCAAGGTTTTCCCCTCACCAGTACGCATCTCAGGAACGTCACCATGGTGAAGAACGATCCCCCCCATAACCTGAACCTTATACGGGAAAAGACCAAGAACACGCTTAGCTCCCTCGCGTACAACAGCAAACGCCTCATACAAAAGTTGGTCAAGAGTCTCACCATTTTGATAGCGTTGTTTGAATTCTTCTGTTTTTGCTTTCAATTGCTCGTCTGTTAACGCAGCCATTTCATCTTCATATCTTAAGACTTTGTCCGCCATCTTTTCCAAGCGACGGAGTTCGCCTTTATCATTTTCGATGATTGTTTTTAGTAAATTTGCCATTTTTTTCCTTACTTTAAATTCTGAATATTTTAGAATGTTCTTTTTATTGTAGCATATTTGCCCAATTTTTTCAAGAAATATTCCGTTTTCCCTTAGGGCAAAAAAGGGCTAATCATCGAGATTAGTTCCTCTTAAAATTCCTACTCTTAGTTTCATTTTTCCCTAATTTAAACTTCTACTTAACTCCGCATTGAGAAACGAAGCATCCTTCAGTTATTAGGCAATAATTTCCTCAGTTCTCTCAAGGAAGATTAGCCTTATTCTTTTCCAACTTCAGTTTTTTCATAAACTTTAGACAAGTATAAACTATCCAGTCATTGAGTAAGGATAAAAAGACTAAAACTATCCATATCAACCACCTAGCTAAATCCTTGGGTTCTAGTAAAATAAAATTAAATAAGATTAGCGAAAAAAGAGTGAAAGCTAGACTAAACAAGGCCATGAGAGGTAAATAAATCCAGTAAAAATAGTAAAGGAGTGAAAAGTGTTTTCTTCCTGGTCGTGCCTTCCTTTGCCAACTAAAAAAGAAAAAATAGGGCACTAAAATCAACAATTGTAGCAACTTCTCCATCTCATCACCTCCAGAATGGTTTCCTATTTTTATTATAGCAAAAAGACCTGGAAAGTAGTTTCCAGATCTTGCAATTCTTAGAAATAAACGGCCAGTCTACTGTTTTGATGTAGAAGTACTAAAGTCAACCTTTGGAGCTGTCTTGGCTTCTTCGCTTTCTTTGAAGGTTTCTGCTTCTTTAAAGTTCATCATATTAGCAAAGAGAACAGTTGGAAAGCTTCTTAATTTTTGATTGTAGTCAGTTGCTGCCTGGTTGTAATCCTTGCGGGCTACAAAAATACGATTTTCGCTTCCAGCCAACTCCGTCATGAGTTGTTCCACATTTTGATTGCTCTTAAGCTCAGGATAGTTCTCTGTCAATACAAGTAGGCGTGAAATAGCTGAACTCAACTCACTTTGAGCCTCTTGGTTTTCCTTTGAAGTAACAGAGCCATTCCCAATTTTTGCACGTGCTTCTGCAATCTGGGCGAAGACCTCTGTTTCATGGTTCATTTGTCCCTTTACAGACTCTACCAGATTTCCAATCAAGTCTGAACGACGTTGGAGGGCTGTCGCTACATTTGCTTGAGCTTGTTCTACCTTGGTCTGTTCGGAGACAAGACCGTTATAAGTACCTACAACCGAGCAACCTCCCAGCAAGATAATGGCTAGTAAAATGCTCAATACATAAATGATTCCTTTATTTTTCATATCTAAACCTACTTATTTCCTTAAATTTTATACTAACATTACCAATCATCGGATGAGCCACCGCCATCAAAGCCTCCGCCGTCCCAGCCACCAGAAGAATCTGAACCTGAGTCTGACCAAGATGAATCCGAATCGGATGAGTCACTAAACCACCATCCTCCGTCAGAGGAATCTCCTCCTCGGCCACCGCCGCCTCCTCTAATAATGGCTATAAATACGATAATGAAATAAATGATTATCCCTACTCCAAACACATTGTCCATAGGGTCACTGTTCTTACGATGACTAGACGAGCTACTATTGCGACTCGATTTTTTCCCACTGATGCTATCAGAATAACGTTTGATTTTAGAGGATTCATCAGATGGAAATGTTCCACTTCCTCTATAAAACTGATTGTCCAAGCCTTTGGCAATCGCTAGAATTCCTTTACCATAGTCACCAGTTTTGAAATCTGTACGGCTGGCTGCCAAAATCTGCTTGGTTTGATAGTCCGTTATTCTAATGGCGGTGTTATTACTGGTTTCAATTCTCGATTTACGGTCTTGAACAGCTACTACAATGAGACTTCCAAAATTATCTCCTGAATAGCCAATCTTCCAAGCCCTGGCAGTTTCATTAGCCACCGTTTCAATGCTTTCTCCTTCCAGACTATCTACGATATAGACACCTATTTGGAGCTTTTCTGCCTTTTTACTATTAGCTTCATTCAAATCACGAATTTGTGTGATAGCGTCCTCTGTCAAATAGTGATTCGGATCGTAGATACCATAGTCTGGTTTTTCAGGTGCTGTGAATGCTGATAAGAAGAGAAATACCATCAGCAATCCAAGGATACGCGCCAAGAAACTTTTCTTTAACCATCTATATTTTTTCATAATAACCTCCCTGTGCAAGGAAAATTGTTTAGAGAATTATAGCATTTTGATTTTTACAAAGAAAGTACATTTTCATTACAAATCTATGACAAGAACTAAGAAAATGATGTTTTTTTGATGACAAATCGGATTCTCTATTCTGCATTAAATGGTCTAAATTTCCACCATATTGACTGCAATTGCCAAAAAGAACAAGCACAAGTACTCGGAACCAATCTTAGATAAATTTTGGATCTGTTGACAAACCTTATTTCTTGGCATTATAGTTCATAAGATTTGCATTTCTTGATATCTAAGGATAGATCACACAACTCATGACAAAAGAGAGGCTTTGAGAGGGAGGAATTTCTCCGTACTATACCCCCGAAAAATTTAACTTTCAGGGTCTATACATTCTTAAATCTACTAGTCTTTGTATTCTTGTGGAGAAAAATTTCAGATCCATAAAAAATTTTCAGAAATTTTTATTTTACAATTATGATAAAAAATATAGTCATCGATATATTTATCTACTGATCAAACATTTTTAACGTTTTTTCCGTTATTCTCAAAATTTTCAAATCACTTGATGAATTTATGATGTTTTAGCACTCTCTGTTAGGGGTGCTAATTCACTGGATAATTTATTTTCAAAATAAATATAGGCTTCATCTGTCGTAGCGTTCAAATTATCTATTCACATGCTTTTTATAGTGAAAACTTCTACATCCTACGCGACAATCTATCTCAAAATAATAATAATGATCTCTGCCATCCTTGGCATTTTCCTTGTTCAAGACAAAGTAGTCCTTTTGGTTGATAGCCATGGTTCGCAGAATGTCGTCAATCAGAAAAGTCAGAGGTACATTCATGGCAGAGTATTTTTGGAAATCTTCTTCAAAGCGGATGTAGTCATCTGAAAAATAGTCCATCTGTAGTTTATTTTCATAAAGTTCTTTTCTAGTCATAAACTTCCTCCTGACAAAGTTGGATTGTGAGAATATCATCTACCCTTATTAATCGATAGCCCTCATCCGTTCTAATAGAGATTTCTTCGGGGGATAATGCTCTTACTTCACCGATTATCGTGCTTTTATGATTTTTCTCCTTGACCACAAAAGAGCCTTTTAGTCGTCCGACGTAGAGCTGGGAAAGTAGCAACAACTTCTCGACTGAATTCAAATCTGTTGATAAATCGACACGATTGTTTTCTGCAATGAGTGAACTCGTATGCTCCGATAGAAAAAAGCCCATCCACTTCTGCATGCCTGGATCCTGATAATCCCTCGCGGATTGGAAGGGCAAATAAGAGCGATCAATCATTTTAGTCCATCTAATCCTCCAGCAGAGTGCCCTCCGATCAGCTTACTTCTTGCAATACTTCTCGAGGCATCCTCTAAAGCAGTCGCCTTCAAGAGAGAAGTAAAGCCAAATTGCTCTCGAATCGAATCAATGGCGGTCTGGAGCCTTTCTTCTTTTTCTAGCTTGTCAACATCATCAAAAAGGGAAATTAAAGCAAAGGACTCGTCCACAAATCCTGAATAACTAACGGCAACGCTTCTGACAGCTCCAGAAGTATATTTGCTATGGAATAATTTCAGTACATAACTGACTAAAAGACCGGTATTATTGGTCGGCTCAATCTTCATCTGGGTATGGATGGAGCGTTTTTGTTCCTGCTTAGAAAATCCAAGATGAATAGACACAACTGTCGTCTTCTTTCTGGCCCGTCGAAGCCTGATAGCCACCTGCTCAGCCATCTCTCGAAGGATAATTTCGATGTCTCGTTGCTTGACATAGTCTCTCGGTAAAATTTGCGAATTGCCTAAGCCGTGAGATTTGGCTTTATAGGGCTTGTGAACATTACTCTCGTCTATTCCATTGGCATGAAACCACAAGCGAAGTCCAGCTTGGCCAAGTTCCTTCTTCAGGACATCCGGATTGCTATTAGCCAATTCCTTAATCGAATGAATTCCTAAGGCGTTCAAGCGCTTCTCCATTCGACGTCCAATCCCCCAAAAGTCAGTCATCTTTGGAATAGACCAGACCTTATCTTCCACATCCTGGTAAGACCAATTGGCTCGCATAGTCGGTGTGTGCTTGGCTTCATTATCCAAAGCCAACTTAGCAAGCAGAGGATTGGCATTCGACATGCCGACCGTCGAGTAAATCCCGGTCTGTCGCCAGATATCTCTCTGGATACGAGCCGAAAGCATGTCCAGCTTATCTTTACGAGAAATCTGCTGGTCCGGAACAAAATAATTGAGCGAACTGGTTAGATCAATAAAGCCTTCATCAATTGAATAAGGATAAATATCATCTGGACCGCCATAGTTCTGAAAGATTCGTTGGATTTTCATATTAACTGCGATATACTTATCCATCCGAGGAGGGACAATGACGGTCACCCGAGCCCAGTCTTCGATAAATCTCACATAGGCTGAGTCTGTCCGTAAGCCTTGTTTCTTAGCATTGTAGTAGGAAAATTTGCGCGTCTTAATATCAAAAGGCAGGTCATAAGCACGACCTACATTTGCTTTCCCAAAGACCTTTTTAAACATAGGCGAGGAGGCAAGAATAAGCCCAACAGAATTATCCGCCCGACTCATGACACAAAGGGAGGTTTTGAGGGGATGGAGTCCTCTTTCCACACACTCAACACTGGCATAAAAGGACTTCATATCGACAAAGGCAATATCACTTTTGGGCTCTCTGGAATAATCAAAGTAGCCCATAGACTTATCCCTCCATGGGTACGAAATTGCCCACGATAATGCCTACAATCCGCGGATCTTCCTCATAAGAAATGAAAATATCCTTGTATTTAGGATTGATGGAAACCAGACGCAAGCCATCCTCTTCTCGATAGACCCGTTTGATATAGGTCTGGTTATTGCAAACCACTGCATAGACAGCACCGTCATAATCAAATCCGGTCTCACGAATCAAAGCTACTGAACCATTTTGATATTTGGGTTCCATAGAATCTCCAGAGACCCAGGAAGCAAAATCGTGAGCTAGTTCCTCATTAAAGTAAACCGTATCAAAGTTGCGATCATCATAAACTGAAGCTCCGATACCGGCTGACATACGTTCGTAGACATGATACTCGAAAAGTTTTTCTGGCATGGCCGTTACCTTCTTTGCTTGTTCTTCTTGAACCAGGTTGCGAGCATAGACTACCACCTTTTCTTTCCCTTGGCTAGAGAGGCTATTATAGATACGAACAATCTCAATTTGGGTGAAATAACCTTTTGGTACTTTTAAAATCTCTTCTAGTTGTGAAACCTTCTCTTTAGAAGGCTCCTTGACTCCACGCTCCCAAGCCGAATAAGCCTGAAAACTAATGCCAAGCTGCTCTGCAATTTCCTTCTGTGTTAGCTTTAGCTCTTTTCTCCGAGCCTTTAGTTTTTCTGGTTGGTACATGACTTCCCTCCTAGTGTGATGTTTCATCCTAGGTTAACTCTATTTTTGAGATTCAACCATTTTGGTTTAGTTTTATTATATAAAAAAAGTAGACGAATGTCTACTGGGAATGTTGAGTTTTGGCAAACGACTGGTAATGATGATGCTATAGATTCCTTATCTCAAATACTGCCGTATGAATCCACTCGTTATGCATTTGAAAGTCATTTTCTATGATTTTACTAAAGGTGAAACCATTTTTTAAAAGCACTCTCTGAGAGGCCAGATTGTCCGTTGCCGTCCCTGCGATAATCTTATGTAAACCATAAGTAGTAAAGGCCTTGTCTAAAACGAGTTTAACCGCTTCACTTGCATAACCTAAATTAGTAACATTTTCTCCAATCCTATATCCAAGTTCTGCTGTTTTTCTATCCTTCCCTAAAACACTTAAATTGATTCTTCCGACCATAGTACCTTGTGCATCTCTAATAAGATGCATGTAGACATCATGATTCTCTTGTTCTCTTAACAATTCCCTTGTAATTTCTTTAAAACCTTCTGAATCAAAATAGGTAGCTGGTCTAGGAGGTAAATTCCGCTCAAAATACTCCCGATTTTCTTTTTCAAAAGAATAGATATCTATACTATTTTCTTCAGACATCAGCTCTAAACTTATCATTATAAAACATTTCCTATCGTTCTCTAGATTCAAATTTACTCATATTTACACAAAGTAACATTTACAGGATTTAAAAAGATATCTTTATTTTTTCATATCGTATCTACATTATAACACAACATACTATGAACAAAAATAATATCCAGCAAGGTCCTCATAAATTCCAACATCTTGCTAAACAAGCTGGAACGCTTATGGAAGCTATTTTTAAACCCTACCTGCTTCATCTTCATAAAATGATAATGACTTACAAATAAAGAAGAAAACCACCTCAAATTTGATGAGATGGTTAATCATTTAGTCCACTCTATAAAAGACTTGTTCTGAACTAGCTGGAGCAACTTGACCAGCAATAAGCCTATTTTTACTTGGATCAGAATCAACCCACTTCATAGTAGTCCCCGCAGGATAAATAATCATACCAAATCCTGTATTACCAGTTCTAACACTAAAGTTAATACTTCCATCATTACCTATGTTCATTTTTTCAATATTTCCACTGTTTACTAATCCACTTCTATCGAATGTAAATTCTTGTCCAAGCCCATTTCTCCATGTTCCAACTAGAGTAGAGAAATCACCATTTAGAATAGCTTGCTCATCTATTTTTTGTGATTCAGCATTCGTTTGCTCTTCTTGCGTCGAAGGTTTTTCCTCCGTAGTCGTAGTACTATCTTGAGTAGTCGTTAAACTAGTGGTTGTTGTACTAGTCGTTGTCGTACTACTAGTAGTAGAGAGCTGTTCAGATGTAGGGGTATTCACTGCTTCTGCATCTTGCTTCTTATGATTAAAAAAGAACATAAAACTAGTCAGCACTATAGGAATTAAGGAACATGACAAGAGCAACAGCCAGTTGATGCCTTTTTCTTTCGATCGTAGAACAATCATTTCATCAGCATCCTGATAAATCTCAACTAATTCATTCAATTTAGGTTGAAAATTCAACTCACGAATCGAAATAGTCAGCTCATTTCCTGTATTCAGCTGTATTCTAGCAATCCCATCTACAATACTAGTTATCTTATGCTTCGGTTTATAAGTAAAAGCAGCATTTTTAGCTTCAAGTTTTACAACTAGACCCTCATAGATATGAACAATATCCCCGATTTTGGGCTCGAATTCACAATTTTCAATAGCAGACTTTTGAAAGCTTCCATCATTATTACCGATATAAACAATATCTTCAGTTCTTTTAATTATTTTTCCTATTTTCATTTATAACACCTTTCGATTGTTCTCACCCTAATTATATCATACTAAACTTATACTAGGAAGAAATTGTATAAAACAAAGACTTGTGGTGTAAAAAGTGGTGTAAATTTTGCTAAAAATCATCAAAAAAACACCACATGATGTGAACCATGAAGTGTTTCGAAACGTTGATAGTATGGTGTTGATGAACCTTTTGAGGCAACTGACTTCATCAGTTTGCAGCTACATTTGTAAGCGACTAAAGTCACAACAACTGCGTCAATTGCGCCAATTTAGTAAGAACGTACAAAAAAAGAACACCCCGAAAGGTGCTCTTTGTAAGTATAGTCATTCTTTCGAAGAACGTTTACTAAATTGTGATGCTTGACAAGCTTTTTTCAATCCTAGTTTGAAAAGTTTGGCTTTTAGGACAGCTCAAAAGCGCTTGATAGGAAACGTCCGAAGAGTTTATGCCGATTTTGATTTCAAGAAATAGGAATAGATGTATCTATAATAGTGCAATTTCTTAATGCAAAACTTTCAATCCTATCCTCTTCCTTCTTATCCTAATAAAGTTTGTAATATTGGAATAACAACGATAAATAAAACCGTACTTAGAGTCACCACATTCGTAGAGAATTCCACATCTCCTTTTCCCTGATTAGCAAGGATCGGAAGAACAGCTAAAGCTGGTGTAGCGGACTGAATCATAAAGGTCTTAAATTCTACTGTCGCCATATTTGGCGCAAAGAACTTCAATACAAGAAGCATGATTAGAGGAGCTAGGATAAAGCGTCCAACTAAAGTGACAATTGTATCTTTATCAAAAGTAATAGTTTTCAAGCCTGCCTTTGCAAGAACGATACCAATATAAATCAGAGATAAGGGAGTTACGATATTTCCAACATAGGTTAAGGTATTCGTTGCGAAATCTGGAATAGAGATTCGGAGAATCAAAAATAGCAGAGCCACAAGAAAACCTACAAGCGGAGCTGGTAGCAATTTCTTCCAGTCAAATTTACTTGTCTCCTTGCTTTGACCCGATTTACTGTCACTCGTCATCAAATACACGCCCAATGTCCAGGTGGAAATCGTGTTAGTGATATAGTAAATTAAGAAATAAGGAAGAGCCTGATCCCCAAAAAGAGCAACGTTTAAAGGTAAACCAATAAAAATAGTATTGGCATTCACAAAAGTATTAATCATGGTTCCTCGCCGTCCTGGACGAACCTTGAAAACCATAACTGCAATATAAGCTACGATATAGCCCAAGATAAAGGCCACAAATGTATAAAGGAGACCTCCAGAAAGACTGATTAGTTTATCTAGTGTTAGGTATTTCATCACCGACACAAAGATTGACGCTGGCAAGGCTACATTCATGATCAAACGAGATAGGTTAGGCCCAAAGGCATCTCCAAACCATCCCTTCACCTGAAGAATATACCCCAAAACAATAATAGCGATAATCGGAATGATACTCGTAATCGAGGTTAAAAAGAGTGACATAGGTATCCTTTCTAAATTACTTAAGTCCACAGCCCATACAAATCTGTCGCTAGCAAAGGATAGACAGCAGCAGTGAATTATTTATACTCTGGATACCACTTCAAATCACGAACTGCTTTGGCCATATCTGTTTCCTTAGCACGTGCAAGACCTTGCTCTTGTGCTTTTTTAGCGACTGCTTCTGCTACTTTAATAGAAACATCTGCTACATACTTGAACGGTGGCAAGACAGGAGCTCCTGGTTGGCCTGGATTGACAATACCACTCAATGAATGAGCCGCTGCTCCGATCATTTCATCAGTCAAAAGACTTGCTTCAGAAGCCAGCATACCTAGACCAAGACCTGGGTAAATCAAGGCATTATTGGCTTGACCAATCACATAGTCGACACCTTTATAAGAAACTGTATCAGCAGGAATTCCTGTTGCGACAAAAGCTTTGCCATCTGACCATTCAATCAAATCTTTAGCACTAGCTTCAGCTAGTTTGGTTGGATTTGACAAAGGGAAGATCATCGGACGCTCTGTATTTTCACACATAGCCTCTACTATTTCTTTAGTGAAGGTATTAGGCTGAGTCGAAGTTCCTACAAGAATGGTTGGCTTCACAGTTTTCACTACTTCAAGCAGGTCAGTCAACTTGTCTGCGTTACTAAAGTCAGCACGTTTCTTAGCAAACGGTTTTTGCTCTGGTGTCAAGTCATCCATGTCATCAAAGAGAAGACCTTGTTTATCAACCATAAAGAAACGTTTATAGGCTTCTTCTTCAGAAAGACCTTCACTCACCATTTCACGAAGAACACGAGCGGCAATTCCTGCACCCGCAGTCCCACCACCATAGCAGAGATAAACTTGATCTGTTAATTTTTCACCACTAATATCTAGTGAACCAAAGATACCACCCAAGGTAACGATTCCTGTACCTTGAATATCATCATTAAAAGTTGGAATTTGTTTCCGGTATTTTTCAAGAATATTGGCAGCATTCGAGCGGCCGAAGTCTTCCCAGTGAAGGTAGAGTTTAGGAAAGAGACGTTCTGCTGTTTGAACAAATTGGTCAACGAAGTCGTAGTAACGATCACCGCGAACCCGTTCGTGACGATTTCCTAAGTAATTAGGATTGTTACGAAGTTCTTCACGGTTAGTCCCTACATCAATGACTAAAGGAAGAACCATAGAAGGATCGATTCCAGCAGCACCCGTGTAGACCATCAATTTCCCAACAGAAATATCGACACCATTTGTTCCCCAGTCACCGATTCCAAGGATTCCTTCTGCATCTGTTACAACAATGAGACGAATCTCGCGATCCCCAGCAGCATTTTTCAAAGTGGCTTCAATATTTTCAGGATGATTGATATCAAGATATCCCGCATATTGGGGATCTACAAAGAGGTCACTATAGCCTTCAATGGTATCTGCAATGGTTGGATCGTATACAATTGGATTGAATTCCTCCAAATGTTGAGAAAAGAGGTAATAGAAAAGAGTCCGGTTGGTATTAAAAATTTCCATTAGGAAAAGACGTTTTTCCAAATCATTGGCTTTTGTTTGCATTTGTGCATATGTTTGCGCCGCTTGTTCTTCAATCGTTTGAACATACGGTGGCAGTAAACCAATAAGGCCTAGTTCCTTTCGCTCCTCTAAGGTAAAGGCAGTACCTTTATTGAGGAAAGGGTTGTTTAAAATATCATGTGCAGTCATAGTGCAACCTCCTTTTTACATCTATTATACCACTTAAAATGAATTGTTTGTAAAACTTTGTTGTTTAAAAAATACTATTGTGTACGCATATGTTATAATGAGTCTACGAAGACAATTTTCTAATAAGCTCTTTATACTTAAAACACTATTGTTAATGGCACTTTAAGTTGTTATATTTTATAAAGTTCTGAACTCATAAAACTCTCGATGATCACTATTTACTAAACGTTTCGAGTAAAAGAAACTAATCATACAAATTGGCAATCCGAATTAAAATAAATATTATATAAGTTTGTTATACAATACTTTGTATTTTTTAAGATGTTTTTTTGTCATGCAAAACTTGTATTCTATTTATATGACGAATAAAAACTATTTACAACAATATATTTCCCAAAAAGTGAAATATTTTCGAACACAGAAAAAAATGAGCCAGGAAGAACTTTCGGAACAAGCGGGGCTCGGGCTTAAGTATATCAATCAACTTGAAAACCAAAATGTGAATCTGACCATTCACAGTCTTGAAAAAGTGATTGTCGCCCTAAAGATGACCCCAGAGGAATTTCTCAATTTTGATAGCCTTGAATCAACCTCTGATAAGACCGACAATCTTTCACTCAAAAGAATCAACATGAAGGTTAAACAACTCCCTATTGATAAACGAGAAAAGATGTTGGTCATTTTTGAAAGTATCTTAGATAACCTTTGAAATCCCTGACTCACTTACATTTTAACCGGCGAATACTCGTATAGTCAAATTGTGGGATACGGATAAGATTTATTTATCTGGTGATTTCCAATTTTTTCTCCATTTAATGAAAGTGAGCCCATATGAATTTAAAAGATCTACAATATTTTTATGACCTCTGTCAGCTTCAATCCTATACGGAAGTAGCAAAACAACACAAGGTCAGCCAACCATCTATTTCTTATGCAATCAAGCGCTTAGAGGAATCTTTTAATTGCAAATTGATTCACCATGATCCTTCGCATCGTTCCTTCAAACTAACTCCTCAAGGGCAGATCCTTCTAAAGCATACAGAAAAGATCTTACCTGAGGTTATTTCTACTCGCAAAGAAATCAATCGTTCCTTGGCCCAATACTCTACTGTAGGATTCCCTCCTATTATCATTCAGTATCTCTTTGCTGCCTTAAACGAAAAAGATCAATTCGATTTTTTAAAAAAAGTACGCCCTATCCGCGGTGGCTCCGTAGAGTTATTAAATCTTCTCCTCAAGGGAGACCTTGATGCAAGCCTACTAGGTTTGATTGAACCACTCAATCATCCTTCAATAGAGACGCATGAACTCTTTCATAAAGAACTGTATGTCGTTTTATCTAAGAACCATCCTCTTGCTACTGCTCCTTCCCTCACTTTTGAAGATTTAGTAGATCAATCCTTTATACTTTTAGACGAACACTTTGTTCACCTGAAAGCTTTTGAACTACTTAATCAAAAGCATCAAAACAAGGCAGAAATATTCTTTAAGACTGATGACATTGTCATTCTTAAAGAACTTTTAAAGAAAGGGATCGGCCTTAGTTTACTGGCTGATATCGCACTTTCTGATGAAGATGATGATTTAATAAAAATCCCTCTAATACCGGAGGACCAGATAACATTTACAGTTTATTATGCTTATCTCAAATCAGCTACACTGTCATCAGAAGTAGAAGCCTTATTTAATCTCATTAAATCATATGAATAGAAAAAAACTCTAACTATCAACTACCTGATAGCTAGAGTTTTTTACATTATAGGTATTAGACTAAAGTACGAAGAAATAGGATATGATCGCCGAATCTTTTCATTTACCTGATACCCTTCAAGGAGATTTCTAATTATAATATCAATAAAAAGAACACCCCGAAAGGTGCTCTTTGTAAGTATAGTAATTCTTTCGAAGAACGTTTTGAGTGCAGTGGTTGCCATCCAATCAAACATCGCTTCGCTTGTTTTCTTGGGGCAACTGTGCATAGCATATCTCTATGCGACTAAAGTCGCTAGAGCTATCCTAATTGCGCACCGCCAGTTCTCATAGAAAAAAACACCTTGCAATATGCAAAGTGTTTTCGTTTGTATTCTGCTGTCCAGCAACGAATTAACGTTTAGAGAACTGGCTAGCTTTACGAGCTTTCTTAAGACCTGGTTGGGGCACCACTTATTTCATCTAATTTCAAAGTGCTTTAAAATCAACGTTTTTATAAGTTTTCAAAAAATAAAATTTCAACTAATTTCAATCAGTTTCATTAAAATAAGGTAAACTTTCATAAAAAATAAGCAAAAATCGAACCAGAATATCAAAAGTTTCCCTTATATAAAATTTTTACATGTATACTAATTTGTTTTCATTAGAAAAGAGAGCCACCGCTCTCTTTCTTTTTATCTATTATATTTTCGTTTTCCTGCTAAAGCAAATAGTCCAACACTTGCTCCAAGCAATGCTAAAAGTCCTGAATCCTTCGTTCCTGTATTTGGAAGTTGTTTCTTAGGTTCTGCTTTTGCATTTGTAGCTTGTGCAGGAGCTTGATATGTTTTATCGTCTTTAGTTCCTACTGTCGCAACTACTGCTTTATCCTTAGCCTTAGCCTTCGCATCCACAACATCAACTACTTTACCGTCAGCATCAAGGACAGGTTTAACTTCTCCACCTGCGTTACGGATTTCTTCTGCTCTGTCTTTCAAAGCCTGCAAGCGTTGTTGTTCAGCAAGGTATGCGTCATGGTCGGCTTTGAGTTGCTTAAAGTTTTCATACCCACGAGCCTTAACTTCTGCGATACCCTCAAGACGAGCCAACTCTTCCTTAGCAGTTTCCAACTCAGCACGGAGTACACCAAGCTTAGCATTAGCGTCAGTAAGCTCTTTGTCCAAAGCCTTAAGGACTTCATCACGATTAGTGAGAGCAAGTTCAAGAACTGTATGAGTATCGGTAGCCTCTTTAGACGCTTCACGTTTACGAGCAAGGTCTTGACCAGCTGACTTACGAGCCAAGACTGCTACATCATGAGCCTTAGTAAGGACTTCCAACTCACCCTTAGCTGAGGTAAGAGCCTTGTCTGCATCTGATTGCTCAGCTTTAGCAGTCTCAAGAGCTGTTTTAGCATCAGTAAGAGCCTTAGCTTTGTCAGTAGCGTTTGATTTAGCTAGAGCAAGCGATTCCTTAGCAGTTTGCAAAGCTTGAGTGTCCTGCGCTAGTTTATCTTTAGCATCAGCAAGAGCCTTTTCAAGTGACGGAACATCAATCTTGTTACCTACCAAATCAGAGAGCTGTTTACGAGCATTAGCAAGAGCTGTCTCAGCGTCAGTGTAGTCAGTTTGTGCAGTTGCTACAGTTGATTTAGCTTCTTCAGATGCTTTGAGTGCATCGTTGTAGGCAGTTTGAGCAGTTTCTACTGCCTTAGTGTCTACCTTCTGGGTAGTTGTAGTTACCTCTTTAGTAGGAGAGAGAGTGAAACTAGTCTCATATTTTACCCCAAGCTGACTATAACCAAAACCTAGACCTACACCAAGATTGGTTTTATCGGTATCACGGAAACCTAGAAGTGACAAAGCACCACTATATAGATCTTCGCTAGAACTTGTACTTGTTGCAGACATAATTGTCTGAACAATACCCTCATAAACTACTTGCTTGATTTGAGCCATAGTCGAAACAGTACCTTTGCCTGCGTAATCTGGGATACCCTCTGCTCGAATACCCAAAGCGTCCAAGTTAAACTTAGCTGACTCTTTACCCATAGCTAACTTCTCAGCTAGAGTTTTTGTGTAGTTTGGACTTGTCTTACCATCTGTCACTTTTTCAAAAGGATTTGCGTAATGGTTAAACTGAGTAGCCAATTCAATAGAACTTTCACTAACTTTAAGAGGTGCAGTACCAACCTTAGCACGCAAATCGTTAATGATAGATGCTGCATACAAACTTAATTTAGTTGCTTGCTCTTTAGATAGGTGTTGGAAATCAACAATCTCTGTAGTGTCTGTGTCTTCACTACCATAAGCAATATCTTTACCTTTATAGAAATACTTACCTGTAAAGTTATACCCACCTAGAGTATTGGCACTTACACCTGTCTTCTCGTCAGTATAAGGCTTATTGATTGCCTTCATAACATCAAGAACATTGCCTGTACCATTAGCTAGGGCTTTAATTGCCTGAATATACTCATCAGACAAGGCTGGAGAGTAAGTTGCCTTAGGAACATCGTACATTGTTTCAGAAGATGTGGTTGTTTCAGTAACACCTTGTTTAGCTACGTCAAGAGCTGATTTAGCAGAAGTAACTGCCTTATCTTTGTTAGATTGGTCAGCTTTAGCACTAGCAAGGGCTGTAGTAGCTTGGGTAAGGTTAGATTCAGCACTAGATACCCCACCTTGAGCATCTTTGATGGCTTGGTCTTTGTTGGCTTGAGCCTTTTTAGCATTGTTAAGGTTAGTCTCAGCAGTCTCTACGGCTTGAGTGTCTTCACTAACTTGGTCAGTAAGTGTAGCTACCTCTTCTTCAAGTGGAGCAACATCAGTAGTAGATGAAAGAGCATCTACTTTTTTCTGAGCGTCAGCTACCTTATTAGCCGTAGCAGTGGCAGTTTTCTCAGCGTTAGATACTACCTTAGTTTGGTCTTCAACCTTTTCAGCAGTCGCAGATACAGACTTATCAGCATCCGCTACAGTCTTCTCAGCCGTAGCTAGCTCGTTGGCTTTCTTGTCAGCGTCAGCCTTAGCCTCAGCAACCTTTTCAGGTGTAACCGACTTAACTTCTTCTACCTTTTTAGTAGTTTCAGCGATAGTCTTTTCAACGTTAGCAATGTTTGCTTCAGTAGATGCAACCACTTCTTTTTGCTTAGCTACATCCTGATTAGCCTTGTCAGATTCAGCTTTAGCCTTATCAACATCAGCTTGACTAGGAACTTTAGCAACTACCTCGTCTTTAGCAACTACCTTAGTTGCAGGCTCATTAACGGCTACCTCAGTCTCACTAGCCGATACCCCAGTAGATACCCCTAGAGCCGAGATTGCAAGCGTTGAAATAACTGCGCCAGTACGCAATTTTTTGATGGTGCCGTGACCTTGTGTGTTTGATTCTAGCATGTAAACTCCTTTATGTCTTAAAAGACTGTTTTATGAATAATATTATACCACATTTTACAGTCTTTAAAACACCATTCTAGCAAAAATTTCAGTCTTTTGATAATGATTTATTCAACGAGATAAACTTGTATGATAGTTATGAGGTACTATCATGACTGAAAAAATAAATTTAAGAGAATTTGTTGCAAAACAAATCAGACTTCTAAGACTGAAAAGCGGAATGACACAAGAATATCTAGCAGAAAAGGCTGATCTGGGATTCAACTATATCTATAGATTAGAGAATAAACAGTTAAACGTTAAGCTTGAGACTATTGAAAAAATCATACAAGCTCTTGAAGTTGATATGAATACTTTTTTTAATATTGAAAATCAAAATCAAAGCGGAGAATTTTCACAACTCATTGAAGATATTAGAAACCTACCAACAGAAAAAAGAGAACCTACTATAAAAGCTCTCCGAGATATATTAAAACAAATAAATTAAGCCAAGTATTTTTGAACTTGGCTTTTTTAAATTTGCTAATTTAGTTTTTAGTTCCTCCTTTTATATCATGCCTTGTTTTAGTCTGACTATAAATAAATTGAGGTATATCTTCACCATTCAATGCTTTATTAGCATTAGTGAATAACCAATCTAGTAAGACAGATTTATCATAAGTTTTTCCAAATTTAATGTTAAATTCATTCATCCCAGCTAGTCCATTAGTTGCTTTTTCAATGCAGTCCAATAAACCTAACTCTTCTAGACGTTCAGCTAACCTAAACGAATCTTCTTTTAAATAGTCGTTATATATCTCTCTTTGATATAAATCATTAGTAACAGAAAATCTTCTAATAATATTAAAAATTTCGCTACTTTTTTGAGGCTTAATAGTGGAAGATTTTTCTCGATAATTTTTCTCATATCTTTTTAACTGCGAGAGCGATAAAGTCCCTGCTGTTTTTGTATAAATATTGTATTCAAAATATTCTTCTAAAAAACGTTCTTGTGATAATTTATCTTTTTTTCTTTGTCTGTACAATATTTCAGAAATATTAGAAGAAATAAACTCATCTTGTATTTCTAACTTTAAATCTTCAAAATTAATCATATATTACCTCCTTTTAAAAACATTATAGCACCTTTCAATAATAGTGTCAAAAAAAGATTCTAACCATAAAATTAGAATCCTTTTTTAGTTATAAAAAAATATATAAAATAGTATCAAAAGTTAGATAAAAACTTTAAATGATAAGTTGTTCAATTATTAATATCCAAATCACTTATTAGAAACAATATAGATAAAAAGCCTATTTTAATCGAAAATATTAATCATGATTTATATATTTTACATAAAGAAGATTCTTTAAATAATGGTGTCAAAAAAGAGACACCAACTATATTAATCCCTCACATTGCTCATGGAACAAAAAAAATATATACTAGTGTCATAAGTTAGCTAACCAATTCAAATATAGACCGTCCTATCATTCAAAGTTAAAATTGCTAGTCAGACGGAAGATTAGCAAAGGAGGCATTCATATGTCAAAAGAGAAAAAATTAATCATAGGAAACTACGAAAGCGCGAGAGCATTTTTATATGCTTTGTCAACTTCTATTGATATCTCGTCAGATATCAAAGTAATCAATACAAACAATGGAATCATAAACGAGGGTCAAGATAATCAACGACCATGGGCATCTCTTACATGCGTAGATGTCGAACTCTATGAACAGTTCGCTAGTATTGGTCAAGAAAATTACTGCCCGACGTTCAAAGTCAAGTTGAAGAACTATCAAAACGAGAGTTTAGATGGTTTGGTCAATACTGACATCATACTTAACAAGTATGACTTGTCATTTGTTCTTGACAAGTTGAAGCAACCGGTCGGACTCGCTCTTGTAGCTGAACTTGCTGATATTTCATTAAGATAAGTGACGAACATAGTGAGTTATCATCTGCATTGTGTAGATGATAACTACTCACTATATGACGAGGTAACATATATGTTGATACAAATATTCTTTTATCTTATTCTTGCATTATTTATATGGCAAGGTTTTAATACTCTATACATCTCTCTAAAACGACAGTTTCTCATTGTGTCAGATGAGGTTGTTAAGAGAAATGAAAATTTATGGGAACAATGCCTCTTGTTAACAGGCAAGCAAGTTAAGTTTATAACTACATTGATTCAAAATGTCACACTTTGGTGGTTCAATAAGAAAGCTGATGAACAACTACAAGTCCGAAAAGGTACTGTCTTACAAAACGTGGTCAATCATCTCAATCAAAACTTATCTCATGATTTACAGTTAAAAACTATAAATCCTGCTACCACACGAGGTATAGATGTTTGGATCTATCTCGCTAATAATCTTGACACAAACTCCCAAAAGGAGCTTGAAGATTATTTCATGGGAGTGTTGGCTAAATACACAAATGAATTTGCTCTTGACTATATGCACATAGAAATGAATGTTGGTGCTGGTTGGGTTGCTAAATTTGATGTCAAAACATTTGAAGAGGCGACACACAATCGTATGGCAAGACAGACTGAAATCATTCAAGAAGAGGACTTCTAATATGATTAAAAACGTTTTCGAGGTCAACAGTAGGGGACACCCTTCCCCTTTCAACATTGACATAAACCGATATTTTGCTTGGATTATTGCAGGACCGTCTGGTTCAGGGAAATCAACCTTCTTGCATAGATTTATAGGTCTTGTGGCAACCCATGATACATCTGCTGAAGCTTATTTTATGGATTTTAAAGCTGATGATGAACTATTCTCAATGTCAGGGACTCATGTAGCTCGTGGATTCAACTGTCTTGATATGTTTGAAACTATCTATAATCGCTTTGAAAACAGATTAAGCAAGGTAGAAACGAATGACCACAATCTATATCTTATTTTTGACGAGTGGCAAGCATTTCTAGCTTATCTTGAACAAACTGATAAAAAGAAACACAAGGAAATACTGTCTAAAATGCTAATGATGAATAGTATGGGTAGAAGCCTAGGCTTCAGAATAATTTTATCCAGTCAGCGATTCTTATTGGTAGATTTGCCTGGACGATATAACTTTAATTGTGTCATCAGTTTATCAACTAGCTTTTTGAATGCAAGCAACAATAGACAGTTACTTTTCCCAGATATGGAAAAAGACGAGGTCATCGTCAAGCCTAGGGGATATGGGTATTTTCAAATAGAAGGCGAACCTGTGAGAATGTTTCGGACTATTCCAGTTAAGAATCAGCAAATTTTGAATCTACGAATTCAGGAGCTTTTCTCAAGGTATGAATAGCGGTTTTCCTGCTATACTTGTTTTGACGACAGTAGCCCTTTTTGAGCTATCTCATCGGTATAGTGTCGGCACTTACCAATCAGTAGGAAAATGAGGCCTTGCAAGGGCTTTGAGGGGTGGAGATTTTTCAGCGTAGTATAGCGAAGCCTAAAGCGAAAGCGTAACGAAGTCGAAAAATACTACCCCGTCCCTTGCCAGTCCTCAAGCGTTCTTAGTGTGTGATATCATCGGGCAGGAGAGGCTGGGGTTTGGGGCAAGCCCCAAGAGAAGATTTATTGGGGTTACTACGACCCCCAATAAATCAATAATCAATAATCATAGAAAGAAGACAAAATGGCTAAAGAAAAACGTTCAAATAAATGGGCATTCCTATTCTATAAGGAAAGTGCCCCAGAAAATTATTTAGAAATTCTCGAAGAGTTACACATTCCATTTGTTCTTAGCCCTTGGCATGATAAGGACATTAACAGGGAAACTGGGGAATTTAAAAAATCGCACAAGCACGGAGTCTTATTTTTTGAATCGCTAAAAAGTTATTCCCAAGTGTCAGAGCTTCTTACTGAGAAACTCAATACACCTTCCCACGTTGAAGTTGTCATGTCACCAAAAGGTATGTACGATTATTTCATACATGCAGAAAATCCTGAAAAAACTTTATACAATATAGAGGATATTGAATCAGGTTGCGGATTCGAACTTGATAAGTTCTTGATAGAGCAAAATTCAAATTTATTTCTAGAAACTGTTATCGATGTAATCACCGATAACGATTTTACCGAGTTCGAAGACTTAGTTCACTACGCTAGAAATAAAGATATTTCACTACTGGGATTAATAATTGAACGAACCTACTTTTTTACAAAATTTTTAGATTCTAGACGTTATAATCCACAAAACAACAAAAAAACCTCCTCAGAAGATACTTTGGCGAGCAATACTGATGAGGCAAATACAGATGATTAAAAATCAACTGATACTTCAATTATAGCACAATAGGGAGAAATAACTTATGCAAGTAATTCTACCAGATGAACAAGTTAAACAAATTCAGCTCCTACTTGCTGAACTTATCACAAAAGAAATTGAAAAGAAGCTACACCATAGTAACCTTGAAAGCCCTTTTTTAAACAAACAGCAGGCTTGCCACTATCTAGGCATCTCAAACAATACTCTAGATAGTTGGATCAAGAAAGGACTGCCTACAATAAAAATAGGCAAGACTATACGATTTAATAAAGAAGCCATTAATTCATGGCTTTACTCACAAAACTAGAAATATCTATATTTTTGTTTTATAATAGTCATGATATTTTCTGGTTCGATACACAAGGAGAATATCATGACGACTATCAGTAAGACAAAGAACGGAACTTTTCGCTTAAAAGTTTATATCCCAATAGAAGCACGAATGCCACTTGGAATTGTCAATAGCAACTATTACGATAAGCGATTTAAAACTAGAAAGGAGGCAAGACAAGCTGAGATAGACTTGCTTACCAAGTTAAATCAAATAGAAGATAATGAGTTTACAGGACTAGGAAAAGAAGATATTCTTTTCTCAGACTTCTATAACAATATCTGGTGGGACTCTTATAAAGCAGGACAAACTACATCTACTTCTAAGCCACCAAGCAGGTCAACAGTTGCAAATACCAAAACATGTTTTGAAAAACATATACTACCACTTCTTGGAAACTATACGATACAGTTTCTAAATCAAAATAAGCAAGTTATCCTAAATCTAATGACATCTAAGGCTAATGAATATGCGAACTTCAAATCTTTACGTAGCTATGTGATTTCCATTTTTGATTGGGCAGAAGAACTTGAATATATTGAAGCAAATAGAGTTGCAAAAATATTAAGAAGAATAAAGGCCACTAAAAAGATTCAACTTGCAGAGTCAAAGAGAGAGGAAGATTTATATCTAACTCATGAACAACTCCAAGAATGGTTCTCAGCATTTCAAGAAGATTTAGAGAATGATAAAATAACCCTTAAAGATTATGTCCTATTTTATCTCACTTTTTTCTTAGGCGATAGAAAATCTGAAACCTATGCTCTTCAATGGAAACATATAGACTTTTCAAAATCGCAGATTCAGCTAATTCAAGCTTTAGATAGATATGGACAAGTAAAATCTACTAAAGGAAATAAGAAAACTATTTTCTCTATTTCTAATGACTTACTTCAACTTCTTGCCTCTTGGAAAGAGCAACAAAAATATGAGCTGGCAAAGTTTGGCATCATCAGTAATCCAGAACAATTTGTTTTTACATATATCGATACCAAAGGAAACATCAATAAGCCTTTACACGCCGACTATCTAAACAATAAAATGAAAAGCATCAGAAAGCGACATAAAGAACTGGCACATGCTACACCTCATAAATTACGACATACAGGAGCAACACTTGCTAAACAAGCAGGAATGAGTTTAGAAGCCATTTCTGAAGCATTGACTCATAGCGATACAGGTACAACTCAGATTTATGTCAATACTTCTAATGTAGTTCCTATAGCAGTTGGTGAATTTGCTTTAAAGTCTCTAAAACAATAAGGTAAAAACAAGGTGAACTTTGAGGTAAACTTTTTAAAAAAACACGAAAAAAGCACCCATAAGGTAAACTTTTGAGTGCTTTGAAACGTTGATATAATCGTATTGATTAACGTTTTGAGAATTGTGATGCTTTACGAGCTTTCTTAAGACCTGGTTTCTTACGTTCAACTTTACGTGAGTCACGTGTAAGAAGTCCTGCGCGTTTCAATGAATCGCGGAAGTCTGGGTCTACTTGAAGAAGGGCACGAGCGATACCGTGACGGATAGCTCCTGCTTGACCAGCGTATCCACCACCTACAACGTTAACGAAAACGTCGTATGAACCTGCAGTTGAAGTAACTGCGAATGGTTGGTTGATTACAAGACGAAGGTCAGCGTGTGGGATGTACTCTTCAACATCTTTTTTGTTAACAGTGATTTTACCAGTTCCTGGAACAAGGCGAACGCGTGCAACAGCGTTTTTACGACGTCCAGTACCTGCATATTGTGCTTGTGACATACTTTATTGTTCCTTTCCTTAGATAAGTCCTGAAATATCAAGAACTTCTGGTTGTTGTGCAGCGTGAGTGTGCTCAGCTCCAACGAATACTTTCAATTTCATACCTTGAGCGCGGCCAAGAGTATTGTGTGGAAGCATACCTTTAACTGATTTCTCGATCAAACGTACTGCATTTTTAGAACGAAGTTCACCAGCAGAGATTGATTTCAATCCACCTGGGTGGTTTGAGTGAGTGTAGTAGATCTTATCAGATGCTTTTTTACCAGTCAATTTAACTTTTTCAGCATTGATAACGATTACGAAGTCACCTGTATCAGTGTGTGGTGTGAATGTTGGTTTGTTTTTTCCGCGAAGTACGCTAGCAACAACTGCTGAAAGGCGTCCAAGAGGTACATCAGTTGCGTCAACAACGTACCATTTGCGTTCTACTTGGCCTGGTTTAGCCATGAATGTAGTTTTGTTCATGATTTCTCCTATATGAATATCGTTTTTGTTTACAGGGCGGATGTTCCGGTCCGCAAGTTATTTGAAAGGTTCCGGGGCCTTACAAATGGGGTAAACAATACCGTCTACTATTGTATCAAAATTCTCAGATAAAAGTCAAGAGATTGGGAAAATATTTTTTTATTTCTGCCAGATTCTCAACCTTTTTTCTTCCTGTTCCTGAAGGATTGTCTGAAAAATTTTAGAGACTAAATAAATGGCACAAGTCAGGAATAGGGTAACGACTAGATAATTGATCAAACGACCGTGGTCTCCAACCAATGGCGGTTTTGTCAAAAAGCCATAATCTCCACCCGTCATTAGATTGACCACAAAGATCACAGCATTCAGTGAAGATGTGATGATTAGGGTTCGTTTGAAGTCCAATAAGCTAGCATCGTAGTCCTTCAAAAGATAAATCAAGGAATTTCCAAGGAGGGCTAGGTGTCCGAAAATAAAGGACAGGATAGCGATGTGGGGGAAGGGATAGGGATCTGGCACTGGATAAACAAAGGCTGCCAAAGTCCCAAAGGTTCCTAGCACAGCAAAATACTGTTTGACTCTAGAAACACCAGGAAGCAAAAGCACTATAAACATTGCCAGACGGCAATGATAAAAGGGTAGACTTTCTGTCAAAGGCATCTGATTTACCAAATACCAGCCGTAAAGTAGAATTAATTGAACGGCCTGTAAAATCTGGAAAAATCGTTGACAAACTTTTTTCTCACCATAACGATAGGCAAGAAATACAGTCAATGCCAATAAAGTAAATAGACTTCCATACCAAAGAAGATCAAATTGGGGTGGCTCCGTCGGCTGCGTGCTAAATAAAGCATCCCAAACATTCATGTAACTTTCCTCATTTTCATATAAGCCAATCTCTTACTGATTTTTATAGAGCCTAGCTTATATTTATTTCTTATATTTTTGTGTTCCAAAGAAGCTAATCCTTCAAGACAAATTTACTCTTGAAAAATTTTTCTTATCGAAGAACATTAGTCTTCTTCTTGCAAATTTTCTACTAACTTGGCTAGATTCATAGAGTTCGAACCTTTAAGCAAGATTTGGTCATGTGCTCCAAGACTTTCCTTGACCTGCTTAATCATAGCTTCAAACTGGTCTTCTTCAGCAGTTTTTTTGAAGTAATAAACATGGCCGATTGGGAACATTTGACTGGCTAGTTGAGCCAAGTCAGCGATGTCTTCGCCATAGAAAATAACGGTATCAAGGACATCGGGTGTAATGCTCAAAATCATCTGATTGTGGAGTTGAACAGACTGGTCTCCAAGTTCTTTCATGTCCGCCAGAACTGCGATTTTCTTACCATCTTCATTAGCTGGAATAGCAGAGAAAGTTTCTAAAATCAACTTCATAGCAGTCGGATTGGCATTGTAAACATCTGACAGGATATCTGCTCCATTGGCTGCTTTCTTCCACTCGGTACGGTTACGCGTTAATTCAAGATTTTGGAAGGCCTGACCAATCTGCTCCTCAGTCACTCCTTCTTGCAGGGCAACATAAGAAGCAATCATAGCATTAGTCGCATTGTACTTACCTGTTACTGGCAAGTCAAGAGCCTGCTCCAAGAAATTAACCTTGAAGGTTAAGCTATCCTTACGCTCAGTTAATTCTGTAATTTCTAGTTCTGCACCTGGGCCAAAGCGAACCACTTTTTTGTCAGTAGGTAGATAATCCTCTACAATGGGGTCAGCTGGCGCTAAAAGCAATCCCCCTTTCTCCATACCATCAGCGATTTGCAATTTCCCTTTGGCAATCTCTGAACGGTCCTTGAAGAAGGCCAAATGTGCCTCTCCGACCAGAGTCACAATAGCTGTTTTCGGATGAGCCAGTTCAGACAAAAGATGAATATCTCCCAAGTGATCCTGTCCCATTTCCAAGACCAACTTCTCAGTGTCATCTGGCATATGAAGAACTGTATAAGGTAAGCCAATCTCGTTATTGTAATTTCCTTGCGTTTTGTAGGTTTTGTAGCTTGTAGAAAGCAAATGGGCCAACATATCCTTGGTCGTTGTCTTACCGTTCGAACCTGTAACGGCAAAGACATCTACACCGGTCTTTTGAAGGTAATAGGCTGCAAGATCTTGAAAGGCTGTCAAAACATCCTCTACTAAAATGTATGGATGATCTGCCACTTCCTTTTCTGACAAGGTTGTAGCAGCACCATTTTCAAAAGCCGTCTCGATAAAGTCATGACCATCACGCGCTCCCTTGAGTGGCACAAATAGATCCCCAGCTCCAATCAAGCGACTATCAAACTCTGCCTTGACTAACGGGTTATCCGCATAGCTTGTCATATCATTTTTTGCATTAACAACACGCGCAACTTCGTGAATCGTAAGTTTCATGTTTACTCCTTTAAAAAGGGGCAAGGAGTCCTTCCTCGCCCTTATGTCTGTCTTTACAATAGGTGCGCTTCACGCTTGTCAAAACTTTCCTTAGCAAGGTCAACCAAACGTTCGATTAATTCTGGATAAGAAATTCCCATATTGTCCCAAAGCAAGGGATACATAGACCATTGAGTGAAGCCTGGCATGGTATTTAACTCATTTAGGAAAACTTCTCCCTTATCTGTATAGAAGAAGTCGCAACGCGACAATCCAAGTCCACCGATAGCACGGAAGGCAGTTTCGGCATTTTTACGCATAAGAGCTATTACATCATCGCTAATCTTAGCCGGGATATCCATGGTGATCTTGTTATCGATATACTTAGCATCATAGTCATAGAAGGCTACGTCTTTGACAACTTCACCAGGAAGAGTGCTCTTGACATCATAGTTCCCTAAGAGGCCAACTTCGATTTCACGGGCATTGACGCCTTGCTCTATCAAGACACGGCTATCATATTTAAAGGCGAGTTCGAGAGCTTGATGGAGTTCCTCTTTATTTTCAGACTTAGAAATACCAACACTAGAACCCATATTGGATGGCTTGGTAAAGACTGGATAGTTTAATTTGTCTTCAACTTCTGCAATCTTAGAAGCCAAGTCATCCCCTTCAACAATCGCTACGTAAGGAATTTGGGCAATCCCAGCAGACTCTAATACACGCTTAGTTGTGATTTTATCCATGGCAAGGCTTGAAGATAGGATGTTACAACCGACATAAGGCATTTTCAAGACTTCTAAGAAACCTTGAACGGAACCATCTTCTCCCATAGGTCCATGAAGAACTGGAAAAACAACCGCTCCTTCTTCGTAGATAGCACTTGGAGCAATTTTCTTGTCCCAATCGATCGTTTCATTGGTCATGAGACGTTCGTCTTGTCCAGGTGTTTGGGTAAATTCTTGGGTTTTGATAAAGTCTCCAGACTGGCTGATAAAGAAGGTTTTTACTGCGAAACGATCATAGTTAACCGCACGCATGACACTCTCAGCTGACAATACAGACACTTCACGTTCTGCACTGCGTCCACCGTATAATAGAATAATTGTTTGTTTCATATGATTGTCCTATTTCTACTAGAATACTTGCTCTTTAGTATATCACATTTGTCTATTTTTTTAAACTTGTACAGCAAAAAACAAGAAAAGAACCTGAGTCAAAATGGGATTCAGGCTCTTTGTACTTTTAAATGATTATCTGCTAGTTCATTGCATCTATCCTTAACCTTACAAACTAGAGTTCGGTACGATTTTCAATAGCTCTTAAGAGCGTTACTTCATCCGCATATTCGATATCAGCTCCGACTGCTAAACCTCGTGCTAGACGAGTAACCTTGATTCCTGCTGGCTTGAGAAGTCGAGAGATGTACATAGAAGTCGCCTCACCATCAGCAGTTGCATTGGTCGCCACGATGATCTCTGAAACCTCGCTATCCATGAGACGAGTCATGAGACTTTTAAGATTGATATCGTCAGGACTAATCCCATTCATTGGTGAAATCAAGCCGTGCAAGACATGATAGAGTCCATGGTATTCTTGGATATTCTCCATAGCTGCTACGTCTCGGCTATCCTCTAATACTAGGATAGTAGTCTGGTCACGACTAGGATCCGTACAGATGGAACAAGGATCATCATCTGTCAAGCGTCCGCAGATTGAACAATAGGTCAATTCTCGTTTAGCTGCCAGAAGATTTTTTGCGAATTCATTGACGTCATCATCCGACATTCCAATGGTATAAAAGGCCAGTCGGGTCGCTGTCTTAATCCCGATACCTGGAAGTTTAGAATAGCTGTCAATCAACTTAGCAATAGGTGTTGGGTAAAGCATAGCTTCCTTTCTAGTTCATTGGATGGTGTTGGTTGTATAGATTGATAATATCTCGGGCAATCGAAGGTCCGATCGTATTGCTGAGATTGGTATTATGTGGGAATACAACTGCAACTGCAATCTGAGGGTTATCTGATGGGGCATAGGCAACCGCATTGGTATTGGTAGCCTTTTGACCATCGGCTACATAACTTTCGGCTGTACCTGTCTTACCACTGATAGAGACCGTTGCCCCGTTTAGAAGGGGACGACCTGTCGTAAGAGCACTTGTTCCGTGCGACACTTGGTAAAATCCTTTTTGTAGGATGGCCATATCTGACTCAGAAATATTGATTTTATTCAATTCGGTGCTAGTTGTTTGCTGAATCAAATTTCCTAGACCGCCTTGCTCATTATTATCATAGACTCCTTCTACGATATGAGGAGCCAAACGAACACCATTATTAGCGATTGTTGCCACATACTGGGCTAACTGCATCGGCGTATAGTTATCAAACTGTCCAAAAGCATTGTACAGATAATTAGCCAAGTCAAAGTTTTTAGGAATAAATCCTGTTGATTCCTCTGGCAAATCAATTCCTGTAGAAGCACCCAAACCATACTCACTAAAAGTCGCGCGTAGTTTTCCCATCGCAGACTCTAGTTTGTCGGTCTTAACTGTCATATCTGGTTGATAGGTTTGACCCATCATTCCCAAAGCAGTTTGAATCATATAGGCATTAGAAGAGTATTCCAAAGCCTCGACTGCTGTAATTGGGAAAGAACCATAAGCAAGAGTATACCAAGAATTGATAGCTGGGGATCCTTGGAAAACGATTGGCTGGTCTGTCAAGGTCTGGTTCCCCTTAAGAACACCATTTTCCCAGCCTGAGCTGATGGTAGCCGCTTTAACGACAGAACCCGGTACAAAGACATTGGTCACAGTCCCCAGCGAGTCTGAGGTCAATTCACCCGTTTCCAGATTATGTTTAATCCCTGACATAGCTAACACAGCACCCGTCTTAGGATTGAGAGCTACTGCATAGACACCTTCTGAATATTTTGCTCCACCATTTGATAGTTCTGAATCGAAGTAGCTTTTCAGAAGATTATCCACACTGTCTTGGAAGGTCAAATCAATGGTCAACTTAATGTTTTTGCCCTTGCTACCTTCTTCGACATTTTCCACACTCTCCATATCACCATATTTGTCGAGATGGATTTCTTTTACGGTACGCTTCCCTTGTAGAACTTCTTCGTATTGTTTCTCTAGATAAGAAGTTCCAACACGGTCATTAAGTGAATAGCCTTTTTGCAAATAAGCATCCACATCCTCAGCTGGAAGACCTGATTTCTCACTAGAGACACTTCCAACGATAGATGAAAGCGAGGTTTCTAAAACCTTTCTATCCCACGAAGTTGAAATGCTAATACCAGGTAATTCCTTGGAAGCTGAAGCAATGATGGCCACCTGTGTGTCACTTAAGGGGTCGGTTTGAATATTCCCTGTCGCAAAATTACCAACTGCATTGAGCTGGTTAAAGAGGTAGATAATCTTTTTCTCATCCTCTGAATAGTTCAGTTGATCAGAAGTGATACTCTCAGCAGCATTGTTATAAAGTTGAGCTTCAGACAGCTGATTACCATCAGAATCAAAACGCTTATCCTTAGGAAGAGCCTCTACCGTTTTTTTATAGACAGCTGGGTCCGCTAGATAATAGTCAGCCATTTGACGTTGCGTCAAATCTGGCGAGGAAACTGTCACATAAGCTAGGAGCTTAGTAGAAATATCCTTTAAATCCGTAGCTGTCATCTTATTGCTTCGTGTGAAAGCCACTACTTGTTTAACGGTATTTTCTACCAAGGGTTTTCCAGCCGCGTCATAGATTTCTCCTCGAGCAGAACCCGTTGTTACCCTAGTTTGGCTAGCAGATGCTAACTTAGCTTCATAGAAATCCTTGTTCACGACTTGCATATAGAGCAAGCGACCAATAATGGTCATGAAGAGCAATATAACGATTGCAAACAATAAATTAAGCCGAATCGGTATCGAATGGCTGTTGAATTTTCTCATACAAATCAGTCTCATTTCTAATCAAAATCTTACTCTTCATTGTACCATAATTTGATGAGAAAATTATGGAAAAAGAAAAGACTTTTCCTTTTTATCCCAAAAACAAAGCAACTGTGGTATAATAAAAGTAAGCGCTATTTTATTTGTTAGGTTTTATTGACAAATAATGTTTAACAAATAACTACAAAGGAGTCCCATGAACAAGCCAGACATCTCTACGATTATTGATCTTCACTTTGAAGAAATGACCGATTTAGAGCAAGAGATTGCCCGCTATTTTTTGCAGGCAGATACCATTCATGATGACTTGTCTTCTCAGCAAGTCACTCAAAAACTTCATATTTCTCAAGCGGCTCTCACTCGTTTTGCCAAAAAATGTGGCTTTACGGGCTATCGGGAATTTATTTTCAAATACCAACAACAAAAGGATACCCTTTCCGTTCCTCAACAAGATATGAATCCTTTGACACAAAGAGTCTTGAGAAGCTATACAAATATCCGAGAAATGACACAAGAATTGATTGATGATGACCAACTGGAGCGTATTGCCCAAATGATTGATCAATCAGAACGCGTCTATTTTTTTGGGACTGGAAGTTCTGGCCTAGTTGCGCGTGAGATGAAATTGCGTTTCATGAGACTAGGTGTCGTTTGTGAAGCTTTAACAGATCCAGATGGATTCGCCTGGACGACCAGTATCATCGATGAAAAATGTTTGGTCTTTGGTTTCTCCCTTTCTGGAACAACTCCATCCATCATTGACAGTCTACTAGACGCTCAAGATATGGGGGCTAAAACTGTTCTTTTTACGAGTACACCTAGCAAGGAAACTCAGGCCTTCACAGAAACTGTATTGGTAGCAAGCCAGAGTCAGGCTTCCTATATCCAACGCATTTCTGCCCAACTTCCTATGTTGATCTTAATCGATCTACTCTATGCTTATTTCCTAGAAATTGATCGTGAAAGTAAAGAAAAAATCTTTAACAGTTATTGGGAAAATAAAAAACTAAACGGCTATCGTAGAAATAGAAGGTCTAGATAAGCCTTCACCCCTATCAAATGAATAATCATATAAGCAACCAGCGATTAAAGTCGCTGGTTTTTATACTCTTCGAAAATCTCTTCAAACCACGTCAGCTTCACCTTGGATTATATCCGCTAAGGATTCTAAAACGTTTTTAGAAATTAACTTGAGTTTCCTAATCTCTTTATTCATATCTTATTTCAATCTACTATAAAAACTTTATTTGGGTTCTTCCTTTTGTGGGGATCTATGAGGGGCTTTATCTCATAGAAAGACTTGTTTCCCCAATGCATAAAAAGAGGTTGGCTAAAAGATCTTTAAAATCAGAAAAACGCATAATATCAGATATTCAAAAACCTTGATATTATGCGTTTTATGTTGAAAAGATTTTCTAAATGTTATCCCTAAAGTGGGGGATAGCTTCTCTTTTCTATGTTGAGTTGTTATTTTAAATAAAGTAACATTACTCTCCTAAGAAAGATGACTATTTTTCGTCTTCCTTCTTACGACGTCCAAGTGTTGCCAATCCTACAAGTCCTGCAACTACTCCGAGTACAGTTGATCCTGCAGATGTAGTTTCACCAGTATTTGGAAGTTGTTCCTTAGCCGATGTTGGATCAGCTGGTTGTTCCGAAACCGGTTTACCTGATGTTGGATCTACAGGTTTATCTGGTGTTTCTTTAAGTTTGTATACATAGGTTACATTCTTATCGCCTTCGATAACCTTACCAGTTGTTGGGTCTGTTGACTTCAAGTGACCTTGATCATCTACTTCACCTACTGTGTAGTTACCAGCTGGGACCAATTCGTAAGTCTTACCGTCTTTTTCAATCTCTTGTGGACGGTTGTCTACAACTGTGTCGTAGTCTTTGTCCACTGGTTGAGCATCTTCGTCGGTTACATCTGACTTGATGGTCTTACCTTCTGTATCAACGTAGTGGACATAAACGTTACCCTTAGGCTCAGCTGGTGTTTCTTTAAGTTTGTATACATAGGTTACATTCTTATCACCTTCGATAACCTTACCAGTTGTTGGGTCTGTTGACTTCAAGTGACCTTGATCATCTACTTCACCTACTGTGTAGTTACCAGCTGGGACCAATTCGTAAGTCTTACCGTCTTTTTCAATCTCTTGTGGACGGTTGTCTACAACTGTGTCGTAGTCTTTGTCCACTGGTTGAGCATCTTCGTCGGTTACATCTGACTTGATGGTCTTACCTTCTGTATCAACGTAGTGGACATAAACGTTACCCTTAGGCTCAGCTGGTGTTTCTTTAAGTTTGTATACATAGGTTACATTCTTATCACCTTCGATAACCTTACCAGTTGTTGGGTCTGTTGACTTCAAGTGACCTTGGTCATCTACTTCACCTACTGTGTAGTTACCAGCTGGGACCAATTCATAAGTCTTACCGTCTTTTTCAATCTCTTGTGGACGGTTGTCTACAACTGTGTCGTAGTCTTTGTCTACTGGTTGAGCATCTTCGTCGGTTACATCTGACTTGATTGTCTTACCTTCTGTATCAACGTAGTGGACATAAACGTTACCCTTAGGCTCAGCTGGTGTTTCTTTAAGTTTGTATACATATGTTACATTCTTATCACCTTCGATAACCTTACCAGTTGTTGGGTCTGTTGACTTCAAGTGACCTTGATCATCTACTTCACCTACTGTGTAGTTACCAGCTGGGACCAATTCGTAAGTCTTACCGTCTTTTTCAATCTCTTGTGGACGGTTGTCTACAACTGTATCGTAGTCTTTGTCTACTGGTTGAGCATCTTCGTCGGTTACATCTGACTTGATTGTCTTGCCTTCCGTATCTACATAGTGGACATAAACGTTACCCTTAGGCTCAGCTGGTGTTTCTTTAAGTTTGTATACATAGGTTACATTCTTATTGCCTTCGATAACCTTACCAGTTGTTGGGTCTGTTGACTTCAAGTGACCTTGGTCATCTACTTCACCTACTGTGTAGTTACCAGCTGGGACCAATTCATAAGTCTTACCGTCTTTTTCAATCTCTTGTGGACGGTTGTCTACAACTGTGTCGTAGTCTTTGTCTACTGGTTGAGCATCTTCGTCGGTTACATCTGACTTGATTGTCTTGCCTTCCGTATCTACATAGTGGACATAAACGTTACCCTTAGGCTCAGCTGGTGTTTCTTTAAGTTTGTATACATATGTTACGTTCTTATCTTGTTCAGCTACTTTACCTGTTGTGTCATCTGATGATGTAAGGTGACCTTGGTCATCTACTTCACCTACTGGGTAGTTACCGGCTGGTACCAATACATAAGTCTTACCATCTTTTTCGATTTCTTTTGGACGGTTGTCTACGACTGTATCGTAAGCTGAATCAACTGGTTCTTTATCCATATCCGTTACAGAAGCTTTAAGCTCATTGCCTTCTGTATCTTTATAGTGTACATAGACACTACCTTTTGGTTGAACTGGTTCTTCTTTAAGCTTGTAGATGTAAGTAACGTTCTTATCTTGTTCAGCTACTTTACCTGTTGTGTCATCTGATGATGTAAGGTGACCTTGGTCATCTACTTCACCTACTGGGTAGTTACCGGCTGGTACCAATACATAAGTCTTACCATCTTTTTCGATTTCTTTTGGACGGTTGTCTACGACTGTATCGTAAGCTGAATCAACTGGTTCTTTATCCATATCCGTTACAGAAGCTTTAAGCTCATTGCCTTCTGTATCTTTATAGTGTACATAGACACTACCTTTTGGTTGAACTGGTTCTTCTTTAAGCTTGTAGATGTAAGTAACGTTCTTATCTTGTTCAGCTACTTTACCTGTTGTGTCATCTGATGATGTAAGGTGACCTTGGTCATCTACTTCACCTACTGTGTAGTTACCAGCTGGGACCAATTCATAAGTCTTGCCTTCGAATTCAATCTCTTGTGGACGGTTGTCTACAACTGTGTCGTAGTCTTTGTCTACTGGTTGAGCATCTTCGTCGGTTACATCTGACTTGATTGTCTTACCTTCTGTATCAACGTAGTGTACATAAACATTACCCTTAGGTTCAGCTGGTGTTTCTTTAAGTTTGTATACATATGTTACATTCTTATTGCCTTCGATAACCTTACCAGTTGTTGGGTCTGTTGACTTCAAGTGACCTTGGTCATCTACTTCACCTACTGTGTAGTTACTAGCTGGGACCAATTCATAAGTCTTGCCTTCGAATTCAATCTCTTGTGGACGGTTGTCTACAACTGTGTCGTAGTCTTTGTCTACTGGTTGAGCATCTTCGTCGGTTACATCTGACTTGATTGTCTTGCCTTCCGTATCTACATAGTGGACATAAACGTTACCCTTAGGCTCAGCTGGTGTTTCTTTAAGTTTGTATACATATGTTACATTCTTATTGCCTTCGATAACCTTACCAGTTGTTGGGTCTGTTGACTTCAAGTGACCTTGGTCATCTACTTCACCTACTGTGTAGTTACCAGCTGGGACCAATTCATAAGTCTTACCGTCTTTTTCAATCTCTTGTGGACGGTTGTCTACAACTGTGTCGTAGTCTTTGTCTACTGGTTGAGCATCTTCGTCGGTTACATCTGACTTGATTGTCTTGCCTTCCGTATCTACATAGTGGACATAAACGTTACCATTAGGCTCAGCTGGTGTTTCTTTAAGTTTGTATACATATGTTACATTCTTATTGCCTTCGATAACCTTACCAGTTGTTGGGTCTGTTGACTTCAAGTGACCTTGGTCATCTACTTCACCTACTGTGTAGTTACCAGCTGGGACCAATTCATAAGTCTTGCCTTCGAATTCAATTTCTTGTGGACGGTTGTCTACAACTGTGTCGTAGTCTTTGTCTACTGGTTGAGCATCTTCGTCGGTTACATCTGACTTGATTGTCTTGCCTTCCGTATCTACATAGTGGACATAGACATTACCATTCACTTCTTTATAAACATAAGTGATAGTTGATTTTGGTTTAGTAACCTTACCTGTAACTGGGTCAGACTTTTCAAGGTGTCCATTCTCATCAACCTTACCTACAGGATAATCACCCTTCGGTACGATCTTATAGGCCTTACCATCTTCTGCCTTGATAAAGTTAGGTTTTTCACCTTCCTCAGTAGTGTCATATGGTGTATCATATGGTGAGTTTGGAGTGTCTTGACGAGGTTTTTGAATCTCTTTACCCTTCTCATCCACATAAGTGATAACAACTTCACCTTTTGGTTTTTCTTTCAACTTGTAGACATAAGTGACATTCTTATTGCCTTCGATAACCTTACCAGTTGTTGGATCTGTTGTTTTAAGGTGACCTTGGTCATCTACTTCACCGGCTGTGTAAGTACCAGCTGGAACCAATTCGTAAGTCTTGCCTTCGAATTCAATCTCTTGTGGACGGTTGTCTACAACTGTGTCATAGTCTTTGTCTACTGGTTGAGCTTTTTCATCAGTAACATCGTCCTTGATTGTCTTACCTTCTGTATCAACGTAGTGTACATAGACATTACCATTCACTTCTTTATAAACATAAGTGATAGTTGATTTTGGTTTAGTAACCTTACCTGTAACTGGGTCAGACTTTTCAAGGTGTCCATTCTCATCAACCTTACCTACAGGATAATCACCCTTCGGTACGATCTTATATGTCTTACCATCTTCTGCCTTGATGAAGTTAGGTTTTTCACCTTCCTCAGTAGTGTCATATGGTGTGTCATATGGTGAATTTGGAGTGTCTTGACGAGGTTTTTGAATCTCTTTACCCTTCTCATCCACATAAGTGATAACAACTTCACCTTTTGGTTTTTCTTTCAACTTGTAGACATAAGTGACATTCTTATTGCCTTCGATAACCTTACCAGTTGTTGGATCTGTTGTTTTAAGGTGACCTTGGTCATCTACTTCACCGGCTGTGTAAGTACCAGCTGGAACCAATTCGTAAGTCTTGCCTTCGAATTCAATCTCTTGTGGACGGTTGTCTACAACTGTGTCGTAGTCTTTGTCTACTGGTTGAGCTTTTTCATCAGTAACATCGTCCTTGATTGTCTTACCTTCTGTATCAACGTAGTGTACATAGACATTACCATTCACTTCTTTATAAACATAAGTGATAGTTGATTTTGGTTTAGTAACCTTACCTGTAACTGGGGCAGACTTTTCAAGGTGTCCATTCTCATCAACCTTACCTACAGGATAATCACCCTTCGGTACGATCTTATATGTCTTACCATCTTCTGCCTTGATGAAGTTAGGTTTTTCACCTTCCTCAGTAGTGTCATATGGTGTGTCATATGGTGAATTTGGAGTGTCTTGACGAGGTTTTTGAATCTCTTTACCATTTTCATCTACATAAGTGATAACAACTTCACCTTCTTTAAGTTTGTAGATGTAAGTTACATTCTTATCCTCTTTAGCAACTGCACCTGTTGTTGGATCTGATGATGTAAGATGTCCTTGGTCATCAACTTCACCTACTGTGTAGTTACCAGCTGGGACTAACTCGTAAGTCTTACCTTCGAATGTAATCTCGTTCGGACGATTGTCTACAACTGTATCGTAGACCTTATTAACTGGTTGATCTTTTTCATCGGTTACATCTGGCTTAATAGTCTTACCTTCTGTATCTTGATAATGAACGTAGACATTACCTTTAACATCTGATTTGCGGTAATAGTGAGTTACATTCGTAGAAATTTCTTTGACTGTTGGAAGAGAATAGTTATTAAAGAATGATGGATAGCCTGAAGCTTTATCTCCTGGTGTATTTCCACCAATGATGTTAGATGTATTATTTCGAACTGGATCAACATCAACTGAGAACTGCGGTGAAGCGGTAAAGGCATCTCCAGTGGCTTTATTGAACCAACCACTCAAACGCGCATTTCCATTCCCACCATCAGTATAAGTTTCTACTTTAAGATGGTATTGTCCATCCTTACTATCAACAAATCCAACTGAGTGAGTTGCATCTTTTGTTCCAGCAGGTGTTGGTTTCTCTCCTGGCTTAACAGGATCTGAGGTATATACCAATGTATAATTACTTAAATCAGGGGTGTTAACATCAGTTGCTGGGTTGTAAGATGAAACTTTTGACGGATCTAAGACATATAACTTAACAACTGAGGTCCCGTCTGTCGCTATTTGTTCAACAATACGTTTCACGTAGTAATGAGCGCGCCCACCTTGAAGTTCCAGGTACTTAGCTCCAACACCACCTAAGAAACCGCTCATATCTTTTTCAGCATCCGTACGTACGAACTCGTAGCCTTCAAATGAACGCGGATTAGATGCCTTGTAGGCTTGGCTTTCAATGCCGGTTTGACTATATGAAGCTAATTCTTCATTAGTTCCCTCAACTTTATAATAGGTCGTATGAGTGATTTTTTCACGAGGAATTTTTGTTTGAACGTTTGGTTTTGTTGATCCTTCATTTCCAGGTTTTGCTAAATCAAGAACTTGAAGAATATGATGTTTATATTTGTCATCCGCTTTTGGACCAGCATCTCGGTTATTTGTCCATGTCCCAAGAATCTGCGCATACTCTTTAAGCGTATAATCAAATTGAGGTGCATAAGTTGGATTTGCTTGCACCAAAGTTTTAAATTGGTAAGTTGAGTTAGCAGTCATATCCAACGCTTCTACTTCTTTACCAGTAGCTTTTTCTACCAAACGAGCATGAACTTTTGGAGCTTCTGTAGTCCCCGTAGTAGCACGGTCTACTGAGAACGTTACATAGTAACCACCATTGCTATAGGTCACCCCACCTTGATTTGCAGATCCTGCCCAGTTTTGAAGATCCCAGATTGAATAAGTATAACGGTCTGCATTTGGATCTAATTTATAATTTGCATTGTTCCATGCTGGGTCTTCAATTGAAGCACCGTTTGGTTGATCCATTGTTGGAGAAACAGATGGAGCTGTTAGAGTATTTGAGGTTGAAAGAGCATCCAACTGTGCAGAGACTACTGGTGATCCGTTAACAGTAGTGTTTCCTTCAAAACCTGCCACTGTTAAGACTGCCATCAGCTCATCCACTGACTTGCTCAAACGTGCACGTTGATCTGCATAAGCTTGAGCAGTTGCATTGGCCAAACTAGTGCTTGCAGACAATTCTGATTGAAGGTTAGCAACAGCCGCATGGATCGCTGCTTTTTGATCTGCATCTTGATGGTTTGATGCGTATTTTTCAGCGATGTTAATCAACAAAGCTGCTTCAGAAGCATTTTGTTCCAAGATTGCTTTGTCTTCAGACACAGGAGCATCTGCAACTAGTTCAGATGAAACCACTGTATCTTCTTTTGTTTCAGTAGCAGATTCATTTAGAGTTGCTGATTGGTCCGTAGAACCTTGCTCACTCAATGATTCTGACTCTGTTGTAACTGCAGGTGCACTAACCAAAGCTGATGCAGTTGTTGCATCTTTTCCTAGTTCATCTGCATGACCAGTATGTACAAGCGATGTCGCACTAAGAACAGCTGCGGCCACGACGATCCCTTTTAAGAATACTCGACTTGTCAGTCCCTTTTCTGACACCGCATCTTCATGCACTTCGGCTACAATAGTCTCTTCTACTTGACCACGAATCACTTTTAGAAGCCCAAAGTTCGAAGTAGATGCGCGCAACCAATTCTTACCCGACTTAATCAATTTGAACCGAGTCACACGATCGGTTTCACGGAATTCACCGTTTGAACGTTTAAAAAACATTGCAGTCTCCTTTTTATTATTATCCACTTTCATTATACATTATTAGTAGACAAAAGCAAGCAATTTGACCTTAAACCACTTAAATACTATAAAACGGATAAGTTCGGCACGAAAGCTATAAAATACTAACTTTTCAAGGTCATGAAAAATTGTAAAAGTGGACACTAGTGTACAAGGATAATCACTCTTTTAAACACTTGTCCCATACTGTACCAAGCATAAACGTGAACTGGATTGTATAGTAGAAAATGCAATTCAATCCTTCTAGAATCTGTTTTAAAAGCTTAAACATGCATAACTAGCAGTCTGTGAACAGTTTGTTTGCTCTTAAAAATCAGCAGTTTGAGTTTAAGCTTTCTAGAAGATTTACACCCATGTGAAACTTACCTACATCACTAAGAAGCAAATGGCTAGCACTCTCAACCTTGACCAAATGCTTGCTCATCACAATTGACAAAGAGCCAAAAAAGCGAACAAGACGGAATTCTGACTCTCAGAAAACTCATTTTGTTCGCTTTTTATAATTGAGATTAGTTATTGGTTTCAATCTCTAAAGTTTGGACAGTTATTACAGTAGTTTTTTAATATTCTGCAATAATTTCCACAAAATCTATACTTCCTCAACAGTATTTCTTGAGTTTGACAGATTCTATTCGTCTTCTTTTTTCTTTCCAATGGCAGCCAGTCCAAGAAGTGCTCCTACAGCTCCCAAACTTGCAAGAGTAGCCGTTTCTTTAGCGCCTGTTTCAGGGAGACCATTTTGACGATTTGCAGGTGCTTGATAAGTCTTATCTGGTGATATAGCCTGAGCTACACGCGACTGTTCTTCCTTGTGTTCGGCAATCTCCTGAATAGCTGCTCCAGAACCATTTACACCACCAGTAAATCCTGGTACTTGATGAATAGGTGCTTGTCCACCAGGAACTCCTCCTTCAAAGTTTGAAACTCTGTGGACAGCTGCTTCCAAACCATTTACACCACCAGTAAACTCTGGTACTTCATGGATAGCTGCTCCAGAACCAGTCACACTACCGGTAAACTCTGGTACTTCATGGATAGCTGCTTCCAAACCATTTACGCCACCAGTAAACTCTGGTACTTCATGGATAGCTGCCTCTGTTTTACCTGATTCTTCTTTCTTAGTTCCGACTAGCACAATCTCATCTTGCGCCACTTCAACAACTTCATGCAGTTTTTCAATACGGCTTCCATCTGGTGCTACTTCTGTTAAGATACGTTCCTTGCCTGCGCGACCTACCTGAGTTACACGAGTTTCACCTTCTGGCAGAGTTGGATCTTCTTGTTTAACTGTCTTGAAGTTGGTAGCTTCTTCTACTACCTCAAGGCTTGGTTGAGTAAAGCTCAATTCTTTAACACCTTCAGTCGGAAGATTTGAATGTTTTGCTTCCTCTTTCGGAGTCGCTTGGAGTTGATTGATAGAAGTTAGAGCTGCTTGCAAGGCTTTGTCTACCGCATCCTGAGTCTTAGCTGCCTCAATAGCAGTAATAGCTTGCTCGGATAACTTAACTAGTTTCTTCTTAGCTTCTTTATCGTTGCCTAGTTCCTTGCTCTTGTTTTGAATAGCCTCTGCCAAGCTTGCCATAGCCTTATCGTAGTCAATCTTAGACTCTTCTGGTTGAGCTGGCTCCTCTGGTTTTGGTTCCTCTTTCGGAGTCGCTTGAAGTTGGTTGATAGAAGTTAGAGCTGCTTGCAAAGCTTTATCTACTGCATCCTGAGTCTTAGCTGCTTCGATAGCAGTGAGAGCTTGCTCGGATAACTCGACTAGTTTCTTCTTAGCTTCCTTATCATCACCTAGTTCTTTAGTCTTGTTTTGAATAGCCTCTGCCAAGCTTGCCATAGCCTTATCGTAGTCAATCTTAGACTCTTCTGGTTGAGCTGGCTGCTCTGGTTTTGGTTCCTCTTTTGGAGTCGCTTGAAGTTGGTTGATAGAAGTTAGAGCTGCTTGCAAGGCTTTGTCTACCGCATCCTGAGTCTTAGCTGCCTCAATAGCAGTAAGAGCTTGCTCGGATAACTCGACTAGTTTCTTCTTAGCTTCCTTATCATCACCTAGTTCTTTAGTCTTGTTTTGAATAGCCTCTGCCAAGCTTGCCATAGCCTTATCATAGTTAGGCTCTTCTGGTTGGGCTGGAGTTTCTTCTACACCGTAGTTCTCTTCCTTATCAAGGATCGTTTGCAAGGCTGTAGCTGTTTTCAGAACTTCTTGTGCATTTGCAGAACTTGCTGAAAGTTGCTCTGATAATTTGTCCAAGTTTGACTTGAAGGCTTGACGCGCCTCTGGAGTGTTCTTCAAACTTGTTTGATCAAATTTATCCAATTCATTCTTCCAGTTTTTCATAGCTTGAAGCAACTCTTCTTTGGTATAAAGAGCACTATCTTCTCCATGAGTGATAAACTGGTCAACTTGGATACCAATGTTTCTTGTAGTATCATTACGTTTTGGATCCAATTGCAAGGTTACAGCATGCCAACCTTCTTCGAGTCCTGTTAAACGAACGAGAGTCTGATTACCTTGACGTGTGGCAGCTGTACCACTGAAGTACTTCTTACCGTTGTATTCAGACGCATTACCTAGGCCATCTTGATACTCGACTCTTCTACCATCTAACGTCACCTTGTAGATACCATGTCCTGGATCCACATATCCTTTGATCTCAAGACCTGTTCCGTAGAAGTAGGCTGTTACGCTGGCATTTTTCTTCTGCTCTTCTGTCAAACGTCCAAACGATGCCCATGATTCTGTATTTTGGTATTTATCAGCTGAGTTCGTTTCATGGTGCCAACCTGGACTATAGTCAAGTTGACTTGCCTGATCATCATGACTGACTTGATCTTTTTGAAGCAATTCAGCTTTCATCACTCGAATTGTTGCTTCTGAAGCAAAGCCAAGCAATGCTTCGTCTGAAGCACTCGTCATTTTCACTTTGAAGTCAAAGATAGAGTCAGCTTGCTCCGTAAAGTCAATTGTCGGAATGGTCAACGTTTTTTCTGTTTCACCATCTTGGAAGGTCAAATCAGCTGTTGTATCCTTATAAACTTTACCATGAACCCCTGTTCCTGGTTCAGTCACGACATGAACTGTTGCAGCTCCTTTGCTACCACCAACACGTTTAATGGTTACAGTAACTGGTTGGCCTTTTTGAACTTCATAGCTTGTTTCTTTCAACTCAAACATACCTTTACCAGCATTATTGAGCGTGTAGATACCTTCAGTTGCAATAGCTTTTCCAGTTTTGTTAACGAGTTTGATGGTATGTTCACCTGGAGCCAAGTCATCTGTTTCATAAACCATCTGGCTACGTTTACGAGCTGCATTATTAGTTTGTACGTCTGCAACCTTTTGACCATCCACATAAACTGACATTTCACCATGATTTGGATCCACTGTAGATACGACATAAGCCTTAGTTCCATTGAAACGGTAGGTTACGCTAGCATCTTTTTGATTGGTCCACATGGATGTTCCACGAACGCCTTCAGATTCGTCATACCAGGTTGTATTTGCTTTGTCAGCTGTTGTGTTTGAATGGTAATCCAAGCCTAGAGGATAGCCATCTGTTTTTTCGATACTACTTGGTGTCTTATAAACAGAGAAGTTTGTCAAAATAGGAGTTGCTTGTGAATTCGTGATAGTCACACGAATCTTTTGGGCTTCTACAGGTTGACCTTGAACAAGACGACGATAACCAACAGTCGAACCTTCTCCATATGGAACCCATCGACCATTGAGCTCAACTTCAACCTTAAATCCAGAGATACGTTGACCTTTAGCAATATCTTCTTTGAGTTCGACTACGTCAAAGCGTCTCTTTTGACCGAGATCGACAGTAAATTCACCTGTCTTCGCATCATTTGACAATGCCCAACTAGTATCATCCTTACCATCTGTTAGGTTACCTGCTTGGTACAAGTGATTCTTACGGGTAGAGCTTGCCGTTACAGTTGCTCCCTTGGCGAAGTCAGTCGCATACATTTGATCCAAGGTTGCTCGGAATTCTTTCAAGCGAGCCACGTCTACATCTGCGAATTTACCTTCTTTATTTGGTGGAATATTGAGGAGAAGTGGCGTTCCACGACCAACAGACTTAAAGTAGATATCCATCAAATCTTTGATTGATTTTGGTTGTTGATTGTCATGGTAGAACCAACCTGAACGAATAGAAACGTCTGCTTCACCGACAGAGTACATATCTCCTTCTGGATCTCCATGGTTGAGATAGTCATTCTTCACATCGTCAGTGATTTTAGCTTTCTTAACCTTATGCCAAACTGGATCTCCAGCGATACCACGTTCATTACCGATCCAACGGACACTTGTCGGTTGTGCAGAGAAGATAGCGATATCTCCTTCAGCTTCCTTGATGTACTTGAACCATTCGTCAAAGGTGTAGGTTACTTTTTGAGCTCCACTACCACGCGCACCGTCCATCCAGACTTCGATAAATTTACCATTGTTTCCGTATTTAGGATTCCCAAGGATTTCCTTGAGTTGGTTGAGATAGTATTCGTTATACTCTTTTTCAGTTGAAACATGATATTTAGGGTTATTAGCATCCCATGGTGATAGGTAAACACCCATATTCATGTCATACTTAGTTGCTGATTTAGAGATTTCTTCGAGAAGGTCACCCTTACCGTCTTTCCATGGACTTGCAGCCACCGTATGGTCTGTATATTTAGATGGATAAATCACAAAACCGTCGTGGTGTTTGACAACCATGATTGTTCGTTTGAACCCGGCATCCTTCAAAGTCTTAATCCACTGGTCTGTATCAAGGTTAGTTGGATTAAAGTTTTGAGGATTTTCTCTACCATTTCCCCACTCAGAGTTGGTGTAGGTATTCATTCCATAGTGGATGAAGGCAGCCAATTCTTCCTTGTGGTAGTCCAACTGAGCCTTGCTTGGAAGTGGTCCATAATTTCCAATTTCTGTTTCTTCGTCTTTTGGATCCACTACTGGAGTTGCAGGAGTTACTGGTTTTGGATCTTCAATTTTTTCGTATTCAAAAATAACTTGGTTCACTCCTTTATGTTGGATTGTTGCTTCTTGGCTTGCATTTACTGCACGGTAGCCTGTAATTTCTTTAGCTTGGAATCTGTGAACAAAGGAAACTTCATATTCTTTACCATCGTTATTATCCACAGTTGCAGTTGCTAATTCTTGGTCTGTACCTTTCAAACGATAATGAACGTCAAAGGAACCTTTATTGACCTTATAAACCACCTTGATGACACGAGTTCCTGCAGGAGCCTTGCTCACAACGCTATAATCATCTTCCCAAGCATCTTTTAGCTGTTTATTGACAGCTTTGCCATCAATTGATACAATCTCATATTTGTCTTTATTCTTCTTGAAGAAGTCAGTCTTTTCAATTTCTGTTTTATAGTTATAGTCGAACTGAGTTCCAACTTCCGTCTTTTCAACAAAAGTATCGTTTTCTTTGACTGGATTATCATTTTGGTCTAGGTGTTCGACAACAACTCGTCCATAATCAACACCTTCAAGAAGAGTCGCTACACCACTTTCATCGAAGGAATATTTGTTTTCACCTATTACAGCTGTCTTATTTCTGAGCATTTCTCCCTCTGGAGTAAAGTAATAACGATTGCCGTTGTCGCCTTGATACCAGCCTTTAACACCGTATTTATCAATGATTTCTTTGACCCATGCCAATTGTTCTGGTGAGAGGACAAGCCCTCCTCCAAAGCGATCTTTTTCAGCAATGTTCGCATTATCAACAGTACCACGTTGGTGGATCCCAATGACCTTACCATCACCGTTAATAATTCCACCACCAGAAAGACCAGAAACAGAAGTCAAACGATAGGTAACACCTACAGCTCCATTTTCATCGTACTTTTCAGTATCTCTAACGACACCGTCTGCCTTATACAATTGACCAGGAACAATTGGTTCCTTCAATTCTGGAGAAGTTGAATCTGTAGGATAGCCAATTGTGCTCACTGGTTCTCCAGCTTTGTATTCCCGATGATCTGCTAGAGGAGTAAAGGTAGCCGCCTTATTTGGACTTGCAATTGAAAGTGGAACTGGAGCTACAACCAAGGCTAAGTCATTCTTATAACCTTCACCGAATTTTTCTTTATTCCAGAAATGAATATCCTTTTCCTTGAACAAAATAGTGTTCCCTGAAGTTGGTAAAGAATTATTCTTAGCAGTATTTGAACCTACATTGTAGTAGAACTTAGCCGTATCACCACCACGGATAGAACCAGCATTAGTATCCGCATCCTTGACCAAGAAGTTGTGCGCCACTGTCAAGATGACATTAGGAGCAACAAAGATACCTGAACCTGAGTTAAGGTATCGCTGACTACCTCCATTGGCCAAAGGTGAGCTAAAGATTGAATAAACCATAGTAGCAGATGTTGCTGGTTGACCTTCATAATTGATGCGCTTAAGGTCTTGTCCACCATTGATAATGGCTCTATTTTCTTTTCCAGCTTCAGATGGAGTTTCTTCCTTCGCTTTTAAGATACTTTCAGTCTCTACTTGTGGACTATCTTTTTCTGATACAATAGCTGCAGTATCCACTTTTTTCACTGGAGTATCAGGATAGGCACGGTCAGGGATTTCTTCAGGGAGTAAATCGCCAGCCACTTCAGCAGTTTTCCCTTCCTCTGCCACTTTCTCGACAGCAGGTTCTGTTTTTTCAGTTACTTCTTCTTTAACTGCTTCTTCTTTTTCATGATCTACATCTGCCACTTCTTTTGCTTGACTATCTACTTCAAGTTTTGGTTCTGTCACAAGTTCACTAGCCGCAACATTACCAGATGCAAAAAAAGCAAGACCGACTGCGACAGAAGCAACACCAACAGTCAGTTTACGAATACTAAATATTCTACCTTTTTCTAAAAAATATTGTTTCATCAAATACTCCTAATCTTCTAGAGCAGTCAGCTACTGCCCGAGCCCAGTGTAATCTGGCGACAATTTTTGTTTGATTCCCTAGCTTAAAATTCTTTCCCTGAGCTATTTATTTTGAGTAAATATAAGATTGTAGAAATCGCTTACATTTTTAAAAAATAAAATAATGCTTCCATTAGCAAGAATTTTTCTAGAGTTTTCGCATTATTATAAATATACTATGTTATATTAAAAAATGCAAGGGTTTTCAAAGTTTTAACTAGATTTTTACTAAATGATTATTTTACTTTTTATGACTAAAAAATCCTAAATTGGCAAGGCCAACTTAGGATTGTTTTGTTTTGAAGTGATAGTAGGCTCCAAGCATACCTGCAGTATTTTGATGACGCGCAAATTCTAATCTTGTTTTTTCCGCTAAGCTCGGAACAAGCGCATCTTTCAGAGCTGTACGAATTTTCGGTTTCAAAATCGCTTCTTGCCCCATAATACCACCACCTAGTATAACAACCTCTGGATTGGCAACATAACAGATGTTAGCAAGACCTTTCCCAAGATAGTCTACCATACGGTCAATGCCCTCCATACAGAGTTTATTGCCTTCTGTAGCTTCTTTGAAAATTCTGCGACCATTCCAATGAGCCACTTCCTCATCATGAGCCTTGGCTACATACTCAACCAAGGCAGTTGTAGAAGCTAAATCTTGGAAAGCCCCATCCTGCATATGCATATAGCCAACTTCACAGGCAGAATTACTAAATCCATGGAAAATCTGGCCATCAATGATTAAACAACCACCGATACCTGTTCCGATGGTCAAACAAAGCGTTATTCCTGCACCTTTTCCAGATCCAGAAACCGCTTCTGCTAGCCCTGCGCAGTTGACATCATTCTCAATTTCACAAGGAATGTTAAAGCTTTCTTCAATTTCCTTTTTAAATTGAGTTCCGGCATAATTTGGAATCTGTGGACCAGCGTAGAAAATCTCACCCTTATCAGGATCAACCATTCCCGCCGAGGAAATGGCTACACCTGATACTGGTCCTTTTTCTAGATAGCTAGCTACGATAGCTTTTGTTTTTTGTAAAATGTGTGGACCACCCTTGTGAGCCTCAGTCGCTACTTCGTGAGACTCTACAAGTTGTCCATCCTGATCAATTAAACCATATTTGATATTAGTTCCACCAATATCAATTGCAACGTAATTAGTCATAAAATCTCCTATTGATTAGAGGAAACGCTCCTTAGTTTCACGAATCAATGCCGCAGCTGCTTCTACAACTGGACGATCTTCTTCGGTCACTGGTGTAAGTGGAGAACGAACTGATCCGATATTAAGTCCTTCATTGATTTTCAAGACTTCTTTGATAACGCCGTACATATTTCCATGAGCTGCAGTCAATTTACCGATGATAGCGTTGATAGCATATTGCAATTCACGCGCTGTTTCTAGGTCTTTATCTGCAATCAATTGGTTGAGTTTCAAGAAGAGTTCTGGCATAGCACCATAAGTACCACCGATACCAGCTTTTGCACCCATGAGACGTCCACCTAGGAATTGTTCGTCTGGACCATTAAAGACGATATGATCATCACCACCAAGACTAACAAAAGTTTGGATATCTTGAACTGGCATTGAAGAATTTTTAACACCAATGACACGTGGGTTTTTCAACATTTCTGTGTAAAGACTTGGAGTCAAGGCAACACCTGCCAATTGAGGAATGTTGTAGATAACGTAGTCTGTATTTGGTGCCGCTGCACTAATGTCGTTCCAGTATTTAGCAACTGAGTACTCAGGCAAACGGAAGTAAATTGGTGGGATTGTTGCAATAGCATCTACTCCCAAGCTTTCAGCATGGCGAGCAAGTTCGATACTGTCTTTAGTATTGTTGCAAGCCACATGAGCAATGATGGTCAATTTACCTTTAGCAACTGCCATGACTTCTTCCAAGATCAATTTGCGGTCCTCTACGCTTTGGTAGATACATTCACCTGAAGAACCGTTGACATAAAGCCCCTGAACACCTTTATCAATGAAGTATTGCACCAAGGCACGAGTACGTTCTGGGCTTACTTCACCCGCATCATCATAACATGCGTAGAAGGCAGGAATGACACCTTCATATTTTTTTAAATCTGACATAGATTTCTCCTAAAATTTCTTATTTTCTGCTCTTGGCAGATGATTTTTTACTATTTTAGTATACACCTTGTGAAAAGCGCTTTCAATACATCTTAGCCACTTAGATTTTAATTTCTATTCATCTCCCATAGCTTTTCTTGTTTGAAAGTAGTTTCATATCATTTTCAATCTGCTTGATATTTAGCAAACAATTTTTCCATTAATCCAGCTTGGCAAAAAGCAAGAAGGCCAAAGCCAAAAAGTAGAAATGCTGAACCACCAAGCACTAGAGTGAAGCCTGATAGATAGAGAAGCATCATGATTAATAAAATAATTGCAAACATCAAGAAGAACCACACGAAGTTAAAGCTGACCAAAAGCAAGCCCTTTTGAAGAACTTCTTTCCAAGTCAAGTCATATCGTGCTGCAATTGGATAACTAGCCAACATAACTAGGGTTAAAAATATCAGTATTCCCAAGCAAATGGCTTTAATGAGCTGGAAGCCTAGGCTGGTTTGACTCCAGAATAGAGATAAGTCAACAACGCTAATCAGAAAAATTCCAAGTTCCAACAAACCTAACTGGAGACCTAATTTCAAATTTTGCTTAAAGGCTCTTATATACGTTTTAAAAACAGGAACACGACGACTACTCTTAACTTCGAAGATTGTCTGATAGAGACTAATTTTTGCTACTCCGATTGTCACAATAGGCAAACAAGACACAACAAAGAGTAGGTTAACCGTCACGATATCTAAAACCTTCTCACAAAATCGCATAAGAAAGTTATCCGTATCAAATGCCGCTTTTATCAATCCAGATCCTTTATGTGCCATTGTTTGCTCCTCCTAACTGACTAATCGATTAAAATTTTAAATAAGTATTTGCGAACTTTATCTTCCATACCTGCATAGCCATTAGGCTGATGAGGTTCACCTGGGAAAAAGACTGCAAAATTGTGATATCCCAACAAGAGTGGGTATTGTTCATGACAATGGACAAAGCCAATATCGCTGGCTTCATCAAAGGCTACAGCCTCATCTTTGATGCGAGAACCATAGCTAGAGTACTCATGCCCTTCAACCAACAAATGCAAATCTGCATATTTTTTATGATGCTCAAAGAGATCATTTTCCTCTTGGTTAAGAACATTTTCCTGTACAACTAAGAAAACCTTATCTCCATCAATCTCGTATTTGCCTAATTCAAAGCTATCCTTACGATGCTCATAGAGATAATCAATAGCCTTATCGAGATTTGGATGAATTCCCTTGTAAAAGCTAATGTTTTTTAAATCATCAAAAATCATAGTAATTTCCTTTACCTGATTGTTATCTTCAGACACAAAATGTCTAGCCAGTAAGTTTATAAGTGTCTAACAAAACTTCGTGAAGTAACCAACTCCTCTCCATTTTGTAGACACTTATATATCCTGTATTCTCTTAGTCTATCAACTATACTTCTGCATACTGATAAACAGATTGTACTATATTCAATTTTCGCAGAGTATTAACCTTTAACGGCTCCCATAGTAATACCTTGAGTGAAGGATTTTTGGAAGACAAGGAAGACTGTTACGATTGGCACAGCTGCAAGAGCAGCCCCTGCCATAATTAAACCATAGTTGGTTGCCATCTCAGCCTGCATAGTCGCAACCCCGAGTGAGATGGTCAAGTTGTTACGAGATGTCAACATAACCAACTGCATAAAGTAGTCATTCCATGTATTGATGAAGGTAAAGATTGCAAGAGCTGCAAATCCTGGCTTCACGATTGGGAAGGCTACGCTCCAGAAAGTACGAATCTCACCACATCCATCAATCTTAGCAGATTCGAGCAATTCTGTTGGAATGTTTTCACTGAACTGTTTCATGAGGAAGACCCCAAATGGCCATCCGATTAAAGGCAAGATAACCGCCCAAAGAGTGTCATGGATTCCCATGAAGTTGACGATACGTACCAATGGTACTAGGACAACTTGTTTTGGAAGAGCCATGGCAGCGATAAAGATAGCGAATAGAATGCGTTGTCCATAGAAACGTTTCTTAGCCAATACATAACCTGCTAGGGAAGAAGTTGCACAAACCAAGAACATAGTTACCAATGAAATGAAGACTGAGTTCCACATCCATTGTAAGGCTGGGTTTTGCACCATCAATTGTTGGAAGTTCTCCATTGTTGGAGCTTTAGGGAACCATTGTGGTGGAATCATAATGGTATCTGGTTGTGATTTGAATGCACCTGTCAAAATCCAGTAGAATGGAAAGATAAACAGTACAGTCAATAAAAGCAAGAAGATGGTTGAAATAACAGTGAAAGCTGTTAAAGGTTTCTTTTGTGTAGATTGCATAGCTGTCTCCTTTCTATTAATATTCTACGTCGTTTCCAAGTACTTTAAATTGAACAAAGCTGACAATTGCGATCATAACTGCCAAGAATACACCAATAGTATTGGCATAGCCATACTCAGTCAATTGGAAGGCTTTCTCGTATAGGTAGTACATAAGTGTACTTGTTGAGTAGTTTGGACCACCTGAAGTCAAAAGCTGAATCAAAGCGAAACACTGGAATGAGTTGATGGTTGTAATGATTGCGATATAAAGAGTTGTTGGAAGGAGGCTTGGCCATTTAATCTTCCAGAAAACTTGTAACTCAGTAGCTCCGTCGACACGCGCCGCTTCAACAAGTGAGTTATCAATATTACCCATTGCAGCGATGTAAAGGATGATTGGCTGACCAACTGATGTTGTCAAAAGAATAATCATAATCGCCATCAAAGCCCAGTTTTTATCACCCAACCAAGAAATGTTTTGGCTAATGATATGGCTTGACTTAAGTACGAAATTCAAAATACCTGATAGAGGATCGTAGATCCATTTCCATACTACTGTTACGGCAACACTACCTGTTACTACAGGAAGGAAGAAGACGAAACGGTAGAAAGATCTAGCGATGGCATTTTGTTGGTAAGTTTGTGATGCTACAAAGAGCGAGAAGAGTACAACGACTGGTACAGACCCGATAACCAAGATTACGGTATTAATCAAAGATTTTGTAAAGACAGGGTCTTTAAACATACGGATGTAGTTGTCCAAGCCCACAAACTCAAAGCTAGTCATCGAATAGTTGAAGAAACTAGTGATGAAGCCCATGATCATTGGAGCTAAAACGAAGACGGTAAAGAAGATTAATACTGGTGCTAGGAATGCGTAGGAAATAATAGTTTCCCGCATGCGAATTTTATTGATTTTCACAGTCGGCACCTCACTTTCACATAGTTTTATTTTTTTGACTGTTATCTGACCCTGATCTAAAATCAAAATGAAATTTTTCTAAGATTCGTCAATGTAAAAACTTCATTTTAATTTTGACCTGTCAGTTGCTTCTATTTCAAACAAAAGTCCCCCTTTTCATACACAGATATGCTCAGGGAAAAGGGGGGAACTCAGTTTTTATTTAGGGCTTATTATTTAGCTGCTTTTTTGATTGTTTCATTCGCTTTTTCAGTGAATGCTTTCAATGCTGCAGCAGGTTGTTCGTCACCATTTGATACAGCTTGCAACATTGGGAACCAAAGTGTTCTCATTTCAGCAAATCCGTCGATTGTGTTGTAATATGGTGAGTAGTATTGAGTCCAGCTACCGATTGTTTCCATACGTTTGTCATCATAAAGTTTTCCAAATGAAGTACGAACTGGGAATGCACCTGTACGAACTACGTCTTTAGGACCCCATTCTTTGTCATCTGCGATGAATTGGATGAATTTCTTAGCTGCTGCGACTTTCTTTTCGTCTTTGTTGTTAAATACTGCAAATCCGTTTACAAGGTATTCAAGAGCTGGTTTACCTGAATCAGATGGGAATGGTACTTCTACCACTTCAACTTTACTTGATTCCAAAAGTTTAGCTTGGATACCATTTTGAGCTGGTGCCCAAAGGATTGTGTAAGAAGTTTGACCGTTTGCAAAGTTTTGGATGTCTGCTCCACCGTCAAATTGTGAACCGTTGTTCAACAAACCATCTTTGATCCAGCTAGATGCTTTTTCAAGACCTTTAACGAATTTAGGATCGTCAGTTGTGTATTTTGTTACTTCTTTATCAGTTACAGATCCGCCATAAAGGTTAGCGATGAAGGCACGTGTTCCTTGGTCTCCCCCTTGACCTGAACTGAACAATGAACCTGGTGTGTAGCCTTTATCTTTAAGCGCTTTCAAAACTTTTTCAAAGTCATCAGTTGTCCAACCTTCTTTTACAAGGTTTGCAACTCCTGCATCTTCCAACATTTTCTTGTTCATAGCCATGTAGAATGGTGCAGAACTGATTGGATACATGTAAGCTTTATCACCAGCTTTACTTGCTTGGATGATATTTTCGTTGTTGACATCTTTAACAAATTCATCTGTAAAGAGGTCGTTCAACTCAGCCAATTTACCATTTTTACCGTATTGGATGATACGTCCTGGTGCGTCAAAGAGAACGTCTGGCGCAGTTCCTGCTTCGATTGCTGTAGTGATCTTTTCAGGTCCAGATTTGAAGTCGATTGTTTCTAGTTTAACTTTAACATCTGGATTTGCTTTTTCAAAAGCTTCGATGATAGATTTTTCATAAGTTCCTACACCATCGCCAGTTTTTTCTTGAGTAAAGACTGGGAATGCCCACCAAGTGATTTCAGTTTTTCCACTGTCACTACCAGAGCTAGCAGCATCTTTGTTTGCATCTGATTTGCCACAAGCAGCAAGAGATAGAACCGCAGCACCCGCAAGTACTGTACAAGCTAGTTTTTTAAATTTCATTTGTATTCTCCTAAATGATGATAAGCGTATCCGAATTGGATAATGAGTAATGTCGGCTTTGTATACGTTTTCATTTTTTCCTACTAATCAACCACTCTCCTCGTTTTTTTATATTGTGTTATTTAAGACCCGCAACAAATCGTTCCGTAATCTCTTTTGGTCTAGTAATAGCGCCACCAACTACGATACCTCGCACTCCGTAACCTAGGATTTGCTTAGCTTGTTCTGGTGTGTGAATTTTTCCTTCAGCGATGACGTCCACCCCTGCATCACAGAGTTTCTTGATGAGTTCAAAGTCTGGGCCATCCACTTTTGGACTGTAAGAAGTGTAACCTGACAAGGTTGTTCCGACAAAGTCAATTCCCGCTTCAACTGCTGTTAGACCTTCCTCAAAGGTACTTGTATCAGCCATCAAGAGTTGATTTGGATATTTTTCTTTGATCTGACGGATAAATTCTTGGATCTCCAAGCCATCATGACGTTCACGTTTGGTACAGTCAAGAGCAATGACTTCGATGTCAAGAGCTGCTAGCTCATCTACCTCTCTCATAGTCGCTGTGATGAATGGTTCCTGTGGTGGATAATCACGTTTAATAATTCCGATAATCGGAAGTTTAGTGACCTCTTTAATTTCCTTGATATCTCGAACACTGTTTGCTCGGATACCGACTGCACCACCTTGTTCAGCTGCTTTCACCAACAAGGGGATAACTCCTCCCGCTTCTGTGTAGAGCGGTTCATGAGGAAGTGCCTGACAAGAAACGATGATTCCATCTTTGATTTGTTCAATCAAGGCCTCTTTACTAATTTGTGGCATCTACTTTCCTCCTTTTCTTTTCCTTTGTGTTTATGTGACTATTATAGCTTATTATTAAAGCGCTTTCAATAACTTGTGCTAGGATAGATTGAAGTTTCAAAACAATTTTATGCAACAGTTTCTTCTGAAAGTAGTTTCAGGAACCTAAAATCTATCCCAACACCTCTTAAATCTTGAAAACAGCCCTTTTTTCTCGCAAACATGAAAGAAAAAGGCCGTAACAAATTTTCGTTACGACCCTTTCTAACTAAGATTTAGTTTCACTAAGGAAACCTTCAATTTCAACTATTTGACTAATCTTCTTTTCTCTTCCCCAAAGCAAACATACCAAGGAGCATCCCCACAAGCCCTACTGATGCAAGGGCAGTGGCATCTTTACTTCCTGTCTTAGGAAGAACATCTTGATGAACTGCAGGTGCTTGATAGGTCTTATCTTGTGCCATAACCTGAGATACAATAGACTGCTGACCTTTGTGATCTGGATTTTTAGCGCTCGCTATTTCTGAACCTTTGACATCGCCTACAAATCCTGGTTTTTCTGTTGACGCGACGTCATTCTTCACACTGCCTGTGAATGCTGGGACTTCATGTACAGCTGCTTCGCTACCATTGACACCACCTGCAAATTCTGGAGATTCTGCTTTTGCTGCTTCTACACCATTGACTCCACCTGCAAATTCTGGAAGTTCTACTATCGGTGCTGCTTCTTCACCTACTGTACCAATAGGTTCAGTATACTCTGGGAGCTCCGTTACAGCTGCTTCACTACCATTGACTCCACCAGTAAATTCTGGAAGTTCAGCAGTCGCAGCTTCTACACCATTAACACTACCTGTGAATTCTGGTACTTCGTTAACAGCAGCTTCACTACCGTTGGCAGCTCCAGGAATACCTGCTCCTTCAAGACTCACTGGAAGGTTGTGCATACTCTCGATAGCTCCAGAAGCAAGTCCAGTTATCTCCTGACCAAGATCTGACTTGTCTATTGTAAATAGAAGAGTCTTCGTATCGTACTGGGTCATGAAGTTTACTTTTTTACCATTTGCCAACTGAAGTGTTGGGATTTTGTTAACCAAAACTTCTGAATCAAATTCTACTGCAAGAATTCCTGGCCATTTTTCAATAACATTTTTAACTTTGGCTTCTTTAGGAGAAATTCTTTCCTTCGTTAGGAAATCCCAGTTGAATTTCTTGAAGGATAGAGTATAAGGATTGCCACCAGCTTCATGATGTTCGTACAAGAGACCAAATTCTTTTGGTCCGATCTGTTGAAGTGAGTTATAGGCATACTCCCCTTCTTGAATCAAATGATGATGCAGCCAAGTCAACTCGCCATCTTCTTCTACACGAGCCACTCGAATGTAACCATTCTTACGACCTGGGCCATTGGCATTTGCTAGAAGGATATACTCCTTACCATCTTGAACCGTATGAGTCGCTGCCATTTGAACATAGACATCTGGCACATCATAGCGTGCTACATAGTTGTCCCATGTAATACCACCATCATTACTTGTCGCAACCTGCAAATCACCAGTCAAACCACGCATAAAGAGTTTCAACTGACCATTGTTCAGCTGAACAACAGAAGCTTCTGTATTTTGAGCATAGTAATTGTTCATGTTGCTTGAATCAACTACTGTACCATCATAAAGTGTACGGTTATCATTGACACCGCCACCCATATGCCAAGTCTTACCATGGTCATCTGAGTAGATGATACGAGATGATTGAGAACCATTGAGGTGGTTTGTTCTATTCGTCGTATAGACAGGAACGACGATACGACCTTTATGAGGTCCATTCTGGAGGGTAATGCCCACTCCAGGTCCCACACCTAAAAATTTCATCCAATCAGCTTTGACCATTGGAGTAATATCTTGAGGAGCAGACCAAGTCTTACCATCATCATCACTGTAAGACATCCATAGGTAGCTGTCTTTAGCAATTCTAAATGGAGAAGTTTTATTACTTGTAAAGTAGATATTGCCTAGTAACTGCTCACCCTGATAAAGATCACCTTTATCGCTGTAACCAGGCTTGACAGGATTTACAACAACACGATAATCCGTTGCCTGACCATCTGGTGTGTAGACAAGCCCATTTTCACGAATAGTATAGGCTCCATTTTCTCCTTCACGATAGAGAATTTGGTAGGTTTTCCCATCAATTTCTTTATAAGCTTCCTCTTTTTCAGCTGACATTCCAAAGATACCTTTTCCTTCTGGGAACATATCATAGACTGAAAAGATTCGTTTGGTTTCAGTATCTTGGGCTAAAACCATATCGATATTTACTGGTGAACCAACAGATGGATCAGTAGCTTTTGGGTTGTCACGAAGATTGGTAAGAGTGATGCGATCGCCCCATGTTTGGCCCTTGTCTTCACTTCGTTTAACGACCATACCGATATCACCCCAATCATAGTGGTGTAAGCGGCGTTCGTCAGCACCAGCAATCAAAGTTCCCTTGTCAGTCTTAAGGAGGGCTGGAATACGATAGCTATTAATACCATCTGGATTTGACTGCCCATTTTTACCAGCTTCAAAGACATCCTTTTTATCTGTTATCTCAGCTCCTTCTGGAAGCTTTTTCTCTAATTCGGATCTTTCAAATAGGTAGCTACGATTTTGAACTTCTTCTGGACTCAAGGCACGATCGTAAACAGTTAGATTACGAACTTGTAAGCCTGCCCCCCAAACCATACTTCCTGCACGATTTGTGGTACCAATTTGCATATGATTTACATCAGGCATATCTTTAATAAAGCGTCCTGATTTCTTACTTGTTCGTGACAAAACTCCGTTTACATAGAGACGAACTTGCCCATCTGGAGAATCTGCACTTGGTCTTTCAACTGTAAAGGTTACTGAGTTCCACTGACCTGGTTTGACTGTTAATGGTGCATCTGTGTATCTATCATAAAATTGATTTCCATCTTGATCGCGGCCCTCAATCAAGGCAACGTTGTTATACACAGCCATTGTAAAGTATTCATTTCTTACCTTATCACTTGATACTGAGAAAAGGTTGTAAAATGCTGGTGCAGAAGCATCTGGTTTGAACTCCATATGAATGGTCGCATTTTGAAGCTGTTTCAGTTTGTCCAATTGCTCTGTCAAATCAATTCTATTGCTATTTGCAGCATTAGTCTCTACATCTTCCTTTTCAAGAACAGTATTGGCGTTCTCTAACTCTCTAGCATAATAATCACGTGGAAGCGAAGCTGGATCTTTTTCGGTTTCTCTAGTTGCTTCTGCTGTTTCTGCTGTTGCAGTTGTCTCTGTTCCAGTATGTGCTTCTGTAGATGTATGTGTGACTGTATCTACTCCATTAGACTCAGTAACATTCTTTTCAGTATCTGCTACTTTTTCTGCCTGATCCTTCTCTACTCCTAGTTCTGTCGTTTCCTTATTGGTAGTTGTTGATTCTTGTGCTAATACTGGCGATGCACCAAAAACAACTGCTCCAATAACGACTGAAGCGGCTCCTACTGTAAATTTACGAATTCCGTATCGTTGTTTTCTCTCCAACTGATTATGCTTCATCTTTCTTCCTTTCATTTTTAAAAATAAAGCGCTTTCTTTTTTGATTAAAATTTTTAGTCATCTGACTAAATGACAAAAATTACTTTTTTCACGAATGGTTACACTCGCTCTTTCAAATTTTCTCTCACTTAACGATCAACAATCTATCATCATGCCATCGTTAACTAGAGTCTCCTACTCCTTTCAAATTTTATCTTATTCTCATTATATAATAAATCCTCCCCTTTTAAGAGAGATTGAGATAGAACAGATTATACTTTCAGTTTTAGAAATATAAAATTGGACATTTGAAACTACTTTCGGACGCTTTGGATTTTTCTAACATAAAATTGCTTCATCCAGTTGAATCGTTTTTTAATGAACTTTATCTCAAACTTATACTCAATGAAAATCAAAGAGCAAACTATGAAGATAGCCGCAGGTTGCTCAAAACACCGTTTTGAGGTTGTGGATAGAACTGACGAAGTCAGTAACACATATACGGTAAGGCGAAGCTGACGTGGTTTGAAGAGATTTTCGAAGAGTATTAACTATTTGACTCCTGATTTATCTAGATCAAAAGGCCGTAACTAGTTCTAGTCACGACCCTTTCTAATATAAGATCAAATTCCTCTATGAATTTCGTTGATTTTAACTATTTCATTGATCTTCTTTTTTCTTGCCCATGGCAAACATACCTAGGAGCATGCCTACAAATCCTAGAGAGGCAAGAGGAGCAACATCTTCACTTCCTGTTTCAGGAAGAAGTTGCTGACGAGCAGCAGGGGCTTGATAAGTTTTATCTTGTGCCATAGCTTGAACTACAATTGACTGTTCTCCCTTATACTCTGAGACCTCATGGATAGCAGCTTCCGCACTGTTTACACCACCTACATAGGCTGGAACTTCTGTACTCGCAGATTCTAGACCATTAACACCACCTGTATACTCTGGCACCTCTAACTTAGCGGCCTCTACTCCATTAACGCCACCTGTGTACTCTGGAACTTCTAACTTAGCAGGTTCTACTCCATTAACACCGCCTGTATATTCTGGCACCTCTAACTTAGCGGCCTCTACTGCATTGACGCCACCTGTGTACTCTGGAACTTCTAACTTAGCAGATTCTACCGCATTAACACCACCTGTGTATTCTGGAGAATCTAACTTAGCGGATTCTAATCCATTGACACCACCCGTATATTCTGGTGCTTCTAACTTAGCGGATTCTACTGCATTAACACCACCTGTGTATTCTGGTGCTTCTAACTTAGCGGATTCTAATCCATTGACGCCACCTGTATATTCTGGCGCTTCTAACTTAGCGGATTCTACTGCATTCACACCACCTGTATATTCTGGCGCTTCTAACTTAGCGGCCTCTACTCCATTGACACCACCTGTATACTCTGGGACTTCTAACTTAGCAGATTCTACTCCATTAACACCGCCTGTATATTCTGGCACCTCTAACTTAGCGGATTCTACTGCATTAACACCGCCTGTATATTCTGGCACCTCTAACTTAGCGGATTCTACTGCATTAACACCGCCTTCGAACTCTGTACTTTCTGCCTTAGCTCCTTCCTCACCATTGACTCCACCTTCGAAGGCTGGAACTTCATGAACGGCAGATTCCCCTTTTGAGCTTTCTACTAGATTACCTTCTGGAACTTCATGGACCGCGGCTTCCTCACCGTTCACACCACCTTCAAAGGCTGGAACTTCATGAACGGCTGCTTCGGCACCATTAACCCCACCTTCGAAGGCCGGAACTTCGTTAATAGTTCCTGGTGGATTTTCTTCAACCTCTATTTCTGGAACGTCATGAACAGCCGCTTCTTCGCCGTTCACACCACCTTCAAAGGCTGGTACATCATGAACGGCTGCTTCCTCACCGTTGACGCCACCATCAAAGGCTGGATCCTCATGAACTGTACCTTCACCATTGACTGCACCTGTAAACTCTGGAACTTCATGGATTTCTGCTTTTGCTCCATTTTTACCACCAGGGACTCCTGCACCTTCAAGACTTACAGGTAAATTATGCATGCTCTCAATTGCACCGTTAATGATTTCTGTAATTTCTTGACCAATATCTTCCTTGTTAACCGCAAATAACAATGTTTTTGTATCGTATTGTGTCAAGAAAGCCGCAAAATTACCATTTGCCAGTTTAAGAACTGGTGGTTGATTCACCAATACTTCAGAATCAAATTCTAGAGCAATGACATTTTTGCTCATCTCTACAGCATTTTTCACAGTTGCTTTTGTTGGAGCAATTCTATCCTTGCTTAAGAAATCCCAGTTGAATTTCTTATAAGACAAGGTGTATTCATTTTGAGTGGCAGTCGCATGCTCATAAAGCAAGCCAAATTCGCCATTTCCAAGATCTTGCAAGGAGTTATAGGCAAATTTACCACTTTGAATTGGATTGTGCTTGAGCCAAGTTAGATCCCCATTAGCTTCCACACGCGCTAAGTGTACCAAACCATTGTAACGTCCAGGTCCACCTGCGTTACTGAGGATGATATATTCCTTACCATCTTGTACCGTATGAATGGCAGACATTTGAACGTAGACATCTTTGACATCCGCATAGCGCTTCACATCTTTTTCCCAAGTTGCTCCGCCATCCTTACTTGTTGCAACCTGCAAATCTCCTGTCAATCCACGCATGAAGAGTTTGAGGTCTCCGTTGTTCAACTGAACAACAGTTGACTCAGTATTTTGAGCACCTGGATTATTCATGGTTGAAGAGTGAATTGTTTGGTTACCTACTGGACGGTTATCATTGACAGCTTCACCTGCTTGCCATGTTTCACCATGGTCATCTGAGTAAATGACGCGTGAAGATTGAGAACCACTGAGGTATGATACGTTATTTGTCGTGTAGACTGGGATAACGAGACGACCTTTGTGAGGTCCTGAATGCAAGGCAATCCCTGTACCAGGTCCAGTACCTAAGAAATGCATCCAATCCTTACGAATTCCATATGTAATATCTTTTGGTGCAGACCAAGTTTTACCATCGTCATCACTATAAGACATCCAGAGATAGTTGGTGTTTGAAACTCTAAAGATATTCTTGTCGCTATAATCAAAGTAGACGTTACCAATCAGTTCTTCACCTTTATACAAATCACCCTTATCACTATAGGCTGGCTTCTTAGGATCAACTACAACACGGTATTCTGTCTTTCTATTTTCAGGGTCGAAAACTTCACCATTTTCACGGATTGTATAACGTCCTGCATCACCTTGTTTGTACAAGACTTGGTATACCTTGTCCCCAATTTGTTCATAGGCTTGTGGTGCTTTTCCTGGAAGAGAAAATACAGCCTTACCTTCAAGGAACATATCATAAATTGAAAAGATTCTCTTAGTTTTCGGATCTTGGACTAGGGCCATGTCAATGTTGACTGGTGATGGCCATTCTGGATTCTTAGCATTCTCATTATCACGAGGATTTGAGATGACAATTCTATCTCCCCATGTTTTGCCCTTATCATCACTACGACGAACAACCATACCGATATCACCCCAGTCAGAGTGATGCAAGCGTCTCTCATCTGCACCAGCAATCAAGGTTCCTTTATCAGTTTTCAGCAGGGCTGGAATACGGTAGCTTGCAATACCATCTTTATTTGGCTTGCGGTTCTCACCACCTTCAAAAACGTCCAGTTTATCAGTAACTTCTGCTCCTTCAGGAAGTTTCTTCTCCAACTCTCCTCTTTCAAAAAGTTGGCTACGTTTTTTAACTTCTTCTGGTGAAAGGGTACGATCATAAACAGTTAGATTACGGACTTTAAGATTAGCGCCCCAGAAGTTTTTGCCTGTGCGTTTCGTTGTACCGATTTGCACATGGTTGACATCTGGCATGTCTTGGATGAAACGACCAGACTGAGGACTTGTGCGCGACAAGACACCATTTACATAGACACGAACTTGACCTTTTGGTTGGTCTGCATTTGGTCTTTCAACTGTGAAGGTTACAGAGTTCCACTCACCTGGCTTAATCTTCAAAGGAGCAGTTTTATAATCACCATAGAATTGGTTTCCATTTGCATCACGACCTTCAACGATAGCTGTGTTATCAAGGATGGCCATAGTGAAATACTCATTTACTTTGGTATCACTAGAAACTGAGAAGAGGTTGTAAAAACGTGGAGCAGATGCATCTGGCTTAAACTCCATATGAATGGTCGCATTTTGAAGTTTTTTAAGCTTATCGAGTTCCTCTTTCATGTCAACTCTTTGACCGTTTGAAGGATTGGTTTCAACATCTTCCTTCTCTATAACAGTATTGGCATTTTCCAACTCTCTTGCATAAAAGTCACGCGGAATGTTTCCAACTTCTTCTTCGTCTTCACTCTCTGTAGCTGGAGTTTCGTTTGATGCTTCTGTTTTTGTTGGTTTTTCATACCCTGGGTTTGCTTGCAACTCTTCACGGCTCACTTCTGTTCCACTATTATTTACTGTGGTTACTTGGCCTGCAGGCTCCTTATCTACATTAGCTAGACTTCCTGTCTCTACTTCCTTAGGCAATTCTGGCAAAGATTGCCCCGCTGTTTCACCATTCGTTGATGGCGCCTCTTGAGCCAAAGCCGGTGCAGCACCAAAAACAACCGCTCCAATCACTACTGAAGCTGCTCCAACTGCAAATTTCCGAATTCCATATCTCTGTTTTCTATCAAAATCTCTCTGATTCATGTGTTCCCTTCCGTTATTTTTTAAAAAATAAAGCGCTTTCTTTTTTGCTTAAAATTTTTAGCCTTTCAGACTAGCTGCAAATAAGAAACTGTATTATTGAATGAAATTGCCATTCTTTGTAGATGAAATGCTGTTGCTCTTTTATAAATTCCATGTTAAAAGATTCGCAACTAGCTATACTCCTTTCACATTTTATCTTAATCATATTATATAATAAATATTCTAAATTTTAGACTTTATAATCTATAATAGATTCTACTTTCAAAGATATTTAGAAGTTTCAAACTACCTGAAACTACTTTCTCATTATCTGGGTCACATAAAGAAAAGCCTGTAGTTCATTCGAAACTACAGAGCTTTTTTTCAATTTTTAATGACCAAGATAGGTAAAGGGTATCTCACTACCACACAACCAATTGTAAACTTGATCATTGACATGAACATTCATGGCCTCATGAGCGTATTCAGGCATGATACGATAACTCTTTTCACAAGTCAAACGGTTGTAAATGGCAAACTGAGTGATTGGATAGCAGACATCATCATCAAGCCCAGTAATCATTCGAACTTCCCCCTTAATGCGATGGGCAAGATTTTTTACATCGATATAGGCGAGCGTCTCCATAATCTGCTCTTCTGTCTCATGGAATGGATCATGGAACTTAAAGTAACGAAAGAGCTCATCATAGGCTTCGCTGGTATTTCCAATCTCGAGCACTCGCCTAAAGTCTGATAAGAATGGATAAATAGCAACTGTACGCTTGATACGTTGATTTAGCCCCGCAGCCACTAGAGCTAGTGCCCCTCCTTGAGAAGCTCCATAGCTTGCTAATTGCCCCGCAGCCACTTGTGGGAAGCTAGCTACAATTTCAATCAATTGATAAATATCTAGATAGACATCCTTATAGAAGAGTTGCTCTTTTCCTTCTACTGCACCACGGATAATTTGGCCCTTAACTGTATTTCCGAGTGGTGAGCGCAAGCCATCTTGTGAGTATCCAGATTGTCCACGAACATCCATCGATACGACACCATAACCAGCTACTGTAAAGGCTAGCATATCTGTCCAATCCCAGCAACGTCCCATATAGCCATGGAAGTGGAAAATGACAGGTACTTTCTTTTCTGATTTTGGTAAGACTATACGCGCATAAACAAGGCCATCACGGGTACCTTTAAAGGTTAACTCATAACACTTCACATTTGGAATATGAAAATCACGTTCCTCTAGTTGGTAATCTGGCAAGACCGAAACCTTATCAATCTCCCCATCCCAAAAAGCATCAAAATCATGAGGAACTTCATCCCTTCCTTGGTATGTTTTCATTTCTTCTACTAATGCTGGATTTCTCATAAAACCCTCCTTAATTTTGTAACCGTTACCATAACTCTAGCACATATAGGTAGGCTTTGCAAGATGGATTTTTAAATAGAAAGTGATTTTAATTTTGAAGATTCATAAAAGCTTATCTGAAAGTAGTTTTATCCATTCCATTCTGCATAGATTCAATACACTTTCAAAGAAAACAGCTTCTTTGATCTCTCATCCAAGAATCATTGAAGACTAGTCTTATACTCTTCGAAAATCTCTTCAAACCACGTCAGCTTTATCTGCAACCTCAAAGCCGTGCTTTGAGCAACCTGCGGCTAGCTTCCTAGTTTGCTCTTTGATTTTCATTGAGTATTAGCATGTTCTCGGGTATATAGTTGTTTATCTTTAGACTAGTTTTTTACAAAAATAAAAAAGTTTCATAATCTTAATAGAATTGTTCTATCAAGATTACAAAACTTTTTCTTATTTCAAATCTTTTTTATAGCGTTCCAACTCTGCTTGGTTTGCCCAAACATAGTGACCTGGACGAATTTCTACCATAGAAGGCTTATCAGTTTCATAGTTATGTTGATCTGGATCATAGACTTTCAAAACTTTTTTACGTTCCAAGATTGGGTCTGGAATAGGAACAGCTGATAGAAGTGCTTGCGTGTATGGATGAACTGGATTGTTAAACAATTCTTCAGTTTCAGCCACTTCAACAATGACACCCTTATAAATTACCGCAATACGATCAGAAATGAAACGAACTACTGACAAATCGTGGGCGATAAAGAGATAAGTCAATCCTAATTCTTTTTGGAATTTCTTGAGCAAGTTCAAAACTTGGGCACGTACTGAAACGTCCAAGGCTGAAATTGGCTCATCCGCAATAACGAAGTCAGGTTGCATAACCAAGGCACGGGCAATCCCGATACGTTGACGTTGTCCACCTGAGAACTCATGTGGGTAACGTGTCAAGTGTTCAGCCAAAAGTCCCACTTCACGAATGATATTTTGAACTTTTTCTTTTCTTTCTTCTTCATCTTTAAATAAATGGTAGTTATAAAGACCTTCAGAAATGATATAGTCAACTGTTGCACGTTCATTCAAACTTGCAGCAGGGTCCTGGAAAATCATTTGGATACGACGAATTAATTCCGAAGCTTGTTCACGTGATTTTTTACCATTAATTTTTTTACCTTCAAAGATGATATCACCTTTGCTGGTATCATTAAGACCGATAATAGCACGACCAATTGTTGTCTTACCACTACCAGACTCTCCAACAAGTGAGAAAGTTTCTCCTTTGTTGATAAAGAAGTTCGCATTTTTAACAGCGACAAACTTTTTGCTTCCTTCACCGAAGGAAATTTCTAAGTCTTTAATTTCTACTAATTTTTCAGACATTTCCTTCCTCCTAGTCCTCAAGATGTGTAAAGCCCATCTTTTCACGAATCTTGTCGTGTAAATCTGCAATCACCGATGGTTTTTCAACTTTTGGAGCTTGTTCATGAAGCAACCATGTCTTAGCCCAATGAGTATCAGATACTGCAAACTGAGGTGCTTTTTCCTCAAAGTCAATCTTCATAGCATAATCTGAACGAAGAGCAAAAGCATCTCCCTTCAATTCAGTATAAAGCGATGGAGGTGTTCCAGGGATTGAGTACAATTCACCTTTGTCATCCGCAAGTTGAGGCAAGCTTGACAAGAGGCTCCACGTATATGGATGACGTGGGTCGTAGAAGATTTCTTCAACAGTACCATACTCGATGATTTCACCAGCATACATAACCGCAACTTTATCAGCGATACTTGCTACTACACCTAGGTCGTGGGTGATAAAGATTGTTGTAAAGTGGTATTCGTGTTGAAGTGACTTCAACAAATCAATAATCTGTGCCTGAATGGTCACGTCAAGAGCTGTTGTCGGCTCATCACAGATAAGAATGTCTGGACGACAGGCAAGAGCAATCGCGATAACAATACGTTGACGCATTCCCCCAGAATATTGGAAAGGATACTCGTCAAAACGTTTCTCAGAATCTGGAATACCAACTTTATTCATATAGTCAATAGCCATCTCTTTAGCTTCTTGAGCAGTCTTGCCTTGGTGTTTAACAATAACTTCTGTGATTTGACTTCCGATTGTCTTGATTGGGTCTAGACTGGTCATCGGATCTTGGAAGATAGTTGCAATCTTCGCACCACGAATACTTTCCCATTCTTTATGAGAAGATAAGGTTGTCAAATCTTGTCCACGGTAATTAATACTTCCTTGTGCAATGCGACCATTTTCTTCCAACATTCCTGTGAATGTTTTTGTCAAAACTGATTTACCTGAGCCTGACTCCCCAACTAAGGCGAGGACCTCTCCCTCAATCAAATCGATGGAGACACCTCGAATAGCTGTCAAAATCTTGTCACGAACATCAAATTCCACGACAATATCTTGAGCAGTCAAAATTACATTTTTTCCTTTTATCATGTCTACTCCTATCTATGTGTACGTGGATCACTAGCATCTGCTAGGTTTTGACCAACAACGAACAGTGACAAGGATACCAAGACCAATGTAGTCAATGGAATCCAGAAGAGGTATGCATTGGTTGTTACGTTTTGAGAATAATCTGAAATCAAACGTCCCAAGCTAGGAACTGTAATCGGCAATCCAAGACCAAAGAATGAAAGGAAAGCTTCATATGAGATAAAGGCTGGGAGCATTTGCGACGTACTCGTAACAATAACAGATACCAATTGGGGCATAATGTTTTTTACAATAATTTTGTAACTTGGTGTTCCCAAAGTTCGTGAAGCAAGGTTATACTCTAAATCACGGTAACGTAACATTTGGATACGAATTGAATGGGCAACACTAATCCAAGTAGTTACACTCATGGCAAAGATCAAGTTCCAGAACCCTGCCCCGATAGAGTAAGTCAAAACAATAACGATCAAAAGTGATGGAATATTGTTGATAACGTTGTAGACTTCCATCATGATACGGTCAACTGATTTTGAGATTCCCCAAATTCCACCGATGACAACACCGATAAAAAGGTTAACAAAGGTAGCAATAACCGAAATCAAGATAGAGTTACGAGCTCCAAACCAGACACCATCAAAGAGAGATTTACCATTACTGTCTGTTCCAAACCAATATTCAGCATTTGGCTTAATGTAACGAGCGCTAAAATCGTTTACCTTACTTACATCATTAAAGTCAAAATCAGAAAACATTGGGTAAATGAAACTCATCAAAACAATTGCAATCAAGATACCTAGCATGATTACTGTTGATTTCTTCTTCAAAAACTGTCTAAAGACAGAACCCCAGTATGAGTAGGCAGGAGCATCAATTGCTTCAGAGGCATAATCATCACGTTTTACAAACTGAAATTTTTCATTACTAATTGTAGACATTATTTGCCTCCTTTCTCTGTCAATTTAATACGTGGGTCAATAATCGTCATCCAAATATCACCAATAAGGTTTGAGAAGATTGAGACACAAGTGAAGATAAAGACAAGACCAACTACCATATTATTGTTTGAAGCCTTTACAGAGTCGATCAACATTTTACCCATACCTGGGAAGGCGAAGACTGTTTCTGTAAGAGTTGCTCCACCAATAACACCAATGATAGCACCTGGAATACCAGAAACAAGTGGTACCATAGCATTTTTAAAGATATGCTTATCAGAAATCTCTTTCTCAGACAAACCTTTTGCACGAGCAAAACGAACGAAATCTTGTGATTGCAAGTCAATCATATAACGGCGAATCCAAATTGCCATAGTAGGTGCTCCTAACAAGCCCAAAATCACAGCAGGAAGGACATAAGAACGCCAATCACCAGCACCCAAGATTGGGAATGAGTCTGGGAAGCCGATTGAAGAACCAATCAAACGAATAATATAGACTAGGGCAATCGTTGGAAGAGCCAACAAGAAAGTTAGAGTCCCTGTAGCGAAACTATCAATCCAAGTGTTTTTGAAACGAGCCATTGCTGAACCAAGAGGAATCGCAATCGCGTATGAAATCGAAAGACCAATCAAACCAGTGATAGCAGAACTTGCAATCATAGATGGGTACTGATAGTTGCTCTCAGTAGCTGTATAAGGATCATCTTTACCGTAGTTGGCTACTTCACGAGCATCAGCTTGACTCGGAGATTTATAAGTTCTTGAGTAAATATTTACTGATGATGTTTTCTTACCAGTTGGGAATTGAACTTCAGAAGTCTTCGTTTGTCCTTGTCCTTGTGTAATAACTTGAAGAACAGGAGTATTTGCATAAGTTGGATAAGAATCTCCTAGGTTCAAGTTGACAAAGTTTTGGTGAACAAATGGGAACTGACTATTGAAGTACAAGAGGTATTTGTGTTTAGTACCTGAACCCACAAGAGACCAACCGATAGCAGGGTCATTCTCAAAGCGCAAATAACGCTCTAAGTTAGGATTCTCAGGGTCTTGGATCTTGTTTGTATGGTCAATATCAAGCAAGTTTGCATAGAATTTAAACACACGTTCAAAAATAGGAATTTCACGTGTAGCGTAGAATTGTCCACTCTCTGTAAACTCACCTAGAGTCCAACCATTCCCAAGTTGTTGGATATATTTTTCATAGATTGCTTTATTTGTATCATTTGCATCTACTGTAACAGAAGAGTCAATGCTACTAGCTTTTTCCTGCAACTCTTTCGTATCATAATATTCGATATAACCCATACGCTCAAAGACGGTATTTTCATAGTTATCACGTTTATCAGCTGTGGTTGCAATTTTATTGTAGTTAGTATCTTGTTTGAAGATCAACTTCCGTGGAACCATCGTATAGATGATTGTGTAAATCAAGGTCGTTACTAAGAAAATAGAAACCAACGACCGCAAGATACGCATAAAAACATATTTTTTCATATTATTTCCTTTAAAATCCCAAAAGAACCTTCTCCTTTAGGAGAGAAAGTTCTGATGAGCATTATTTATTTCACATGACTCGCTAACTCTTTTTGAGCTTTTTCGTTTGATTCAGCTTTTTCTTTGAGCCATTTTTCACGAGCTTCTTTGTACTCTTTGGTTGTTACAGTGTTAGCTTGCAATTTAAGGTACTTGAAGTATACATCTGAACCTTTATCACCAGATTGAGTGTAAGAGGCCGAGAATGGTACTACACGAGAAATAACTGGCGCTGCTCCTGAAGATGACATAGCTGGAAGGAAGAGGGAGCTATCTGTCAACCAAGCTTGAGCTGCTGCATATTTCTCATAACGTTTGTTAAGGTCACTTGTTTCATTACCAGCTTCTTCAAGCAACTTGTCGTAGTCTTTCAAACCAACTTGGGTAACTGCTGGATTTGATGGATTGTCATAACCCATGTAAGTCTTTGTTTGCTCGCTGTTACTTGTTTGCAAGATATCAAGGTAAGTTGATGGGTCTTGATAGTCTGGGTTCCATCCAACGGCACCTGAAAGATCCCAATCCTCAGCTGCTGCATTCGGAGCATAGTAAGTGATGTTAAATAATTCATCTTTTGTTACTTGTTGGATATCGATGACTACATTTTCTTCACCAAGAACTTTTTCAACAGATTGTTTGAAGGACTGAATACGCGCAATGTAGCTCTTAGCAGTTTGGTCAACTGGAATATCCAAGTGAATTGGGAATTTCACGCCATCTGCTTCCAAAGCCTTCTTAGCTTTAGCAAATTCTGCTTTCGCTTTATCAGCATTATAAAGACCATCTTGACCATCTGCAAAGTTTACATCTTTCCACTCATCACCATAAGAAACAACTTTCTCAGTAACCAAGTCACCAAATGTTTTCTCACCTGCAGAAACAAAGTCTGGTTTTACAAATAGGTTACGAACAGCAAGCGCTGCTCCATCTTCACCATTCAGCTGAGCAGAGTATGATGTACGGTCAAATGCAAAGTTCAAAGCTTGACGGAAGTCTTTGTTAAGAAGGGCTTTCTTAGTAGAAGTCTTTTCTTCATCAGTTGTTTTTGATGTATATTTATAGCTTTGACGGTCAATATTAACACCCAAACCAGCAATACCAGCTCCTTGTGGAGTATAGTAAATGTTGTCTTTGTATGTTTCTGCGATTTTAGAATAATTTGAACTTGTTGGGAAGAGACGGGCGTAGCTGTATGCACCACTTGTAAAGTTACGTTCGATTGATTCTTGGTCTGAACCATCATAGAATGCAAGCGTCACAGTGTCTAAGTGAACATTATCTTTATCCCAATATTGCTCATTCTTCACAAACTCAACAGAAGACTTAGCAGTTAATCCTTTAAGCAAGAAAGGACCATTGTAAAGCAATGATGTTGGATCTGTTGACTTACCAAAGTCTGAACCTTTTGATTTTTCAAACTCTGCATTCAAAGGCCAGAAGATTGCGTAAGACATTTTAGAATTCCAATATGGCTCTGGTTTGTTCAAAGTGTATTGAAGAGTGTAGTCATCAACAGCTTTTACACCAACAGTTGAAAAGTCAGTTGAGTTCCCAGCCACATAATCTGCCAAACCTTTTACAGAATCTTGAGCAAGATACAATGCTTCTGATTTCTTATCAGCTGCGTGTTTCAAACCTGTAACAAAGTCATTAGCAGTTACTTCTGCATATTCTTCACCATCAGCTGTGAGCCATTTTACACCTTTACGAATCTTATAAGTGTATGTCAAACCATCTTGAGACACTGACCAATCTTCTGCAACTGCAGGAGTGAGGTTACCATATTTATCATTTGTAAAGAGTCCATCGATACCATTTGAAGTGACAACTTTTGTACTTTGCTTACCAGAGATAAGGTAGTCCAAAGTTTCTGGATCAGCTGTATATACATATCCGTAGGCTTTTGGAGCCTCAGCATTAGATGATTTTGAAGAACCGCAAGCCGCGAGAACACCTGTTGCAAGTAGGGCTACGCCTGCTACTGCAAAAATCCGACTTTTTTTCATATTACTTAACTCCTCTTTTGAAATTAATAAGATAATGCTTATTATACCACAACCACTTCAAAAAGTAAACGAATTTTCAGAATATTTTGTCGCTCACATTTTGAAAGTCGGAAAACTTACATTTTCAGAAAAGAAACTATTGACGAGAGCAGATTTTAAAGGTATAATAATAAAAGTTAAGGCGGTATAGCCAAGTGGTAAGGCACGGCTCTGCAAAAGCTTGATCGTCGGTTCAAATCCGTCTACCGCCTCTATATTATCAAAGACTCCTACAGGAGTCTTTTTCTTTGGCTCTTTGTCAACTGTAGTGGGTTGAATAAAAGCTAACATCTGGAGAGGACAATCGTTGTCCTCTCCATTTTTATATTCAGAGCGATGAAAATTCGTTTCTTAAAGTTGTCAAAGTTCCTAAAACCAAAAGCATTTCGTTTGATGAGTTTAATGAGATTATTAGTCGCTTCCAATTTAGCGTTGGAATAAGGTAATTGAAGGGCGTTGACGATTTTCTCCTTGTCCTTTAGAAATGTCTTAAAGACAGTCTGAAAAAGAGGATGAACCTTTTTTAGATTGTCTTCAATAAGTCCGAAAAATTTCTTAGGCTCTTTATTCTGAAAGTGAAAAAGCAATAGTTGATAGAGATCATAGTGGTGTTTCAAGTCTTCGGAATAGCTTAAAAGCTTGTCTAGAATCTCTTTATTCGTCAAGTGCATACGAAAAGTAGGGCGATAAAATCGCTTATCACTCAATTTACGGCTATCTTGTTGGATGAGCTTCCAGTAGCGCTTGATAGCCTTGTATTGATGGGATTTTCTATCGAATTGGTTCATAATTTGAACACGAACTCGACTTATAGCTCGGCTTAAGTGCTGAACAATGTGGAAACGATCAAGTACAATTTTTGCATTAGGAAAAAGCTGTTTAGCCAAGTTATAGTAAGGATTAAACATATCCATAGTAATGATTTTCACTCGACATCGGACCGCTCTATCGTAGCGCAGAAAGTGATTGCGGATGATAGCTTGTGTTCTTCCCTCAAGAACAGTAATGATATTGAGCTGATCAAAATCTTGTGCGATAAAACTCATCTTTCCCTTGGTAAAGGCATACTCGTCCCAAGACATAATCTCTGGAAGACGAGAAAAATCATGCTTAAAGTGAAAGTCATTGAGCTTACGAATGACAGTTGAAGTTGAAATGGATAGCTGATGTGCAATATCAGTCATAGAAGTCTTTTCAATCAACTTTTGAGCAATCTTTTGGTTGATAATATGAGGAATTTGATGATTCTTCTTAACGATAGAAGTTTCAGCGACTATCATTTTCGAGCAATGATAGCACTTAAAACGACGCTTTTTAAGAAGAATTCTGGTAGGCATACCAGTCGTCTCGAGGTAAGGAATTTTCGACGGTTTTTGAAAATCATATTTCTTCATTTGACCTCCGCACTCAAGGCAAGATGGGGCGTCATAGTCCAGTTTAGCGATGATTTCCTTGTGTGTATCCCTATTGATAACATCTAGAATCTGGATATTAGGGTCTTTAATATCGAGTAGTTTTGTGATAAAATGTAATTGTTCCATATGATTCTTTCTAATGATGGTTTAGTCGCTTTTCATTATAGATCTTATGGGACTTTTTTTCTACACAAAATAGGCTCCATAATATCTATAGGGGATTTACCCACTACAAATATTATAGAGCCTTTTCTTTTAACTATTAGAAAAGCTTTATCAGTTCTGCTCTGATAAAGCTTTTGTTTTATTCTGTTTCTTCTTCTGATTCAAGTTCTTGAATTTGAACCTTAAGCTTGGTTACACGTCCATTTTTGACCTTATCATTGGTTAGAGTGATATGCTTATTGCTACTTTCTAACTCATAGCTAAGTTTTTCTGATGTTGGAATAGTTCCCACACCAGTCAAATAGTAACCAGCAATTGTATCTACATCATCACTTTCAAGTTCAACATCAAAGTAGTCATTGAAGTCATTTAAATTCATTGTCCCTTGGACGATATAGATATTTTCGCCAATAGTGTGAACATAGACCTCAGCTCGGTCGGTTTCATCATCTATTTCACCAACAATCTCTTCAAGTAAATCCTCAAGAGTAACCAAACCAGCCATTCCCCCATATTCATCAAGAAGAATTGCCATCTGTCTTTGTGAATTTCTCAACTCTTTTAACAAATCATCCACAAAAATAGTTTCAGGTACAAAGAGCGGTTCCTGCAAAATCTTTCTCAATACGATATTGTCAAAACCATCGGTAAACCCTGCTTTTAGCAGACTCTTGGTATGAATCAAACCAATCACGTTATCCTTGTCATCATCATAGACAGGAATACGAGAAAAGTTTTGTTTTAAAATGCTTTCGATAATGGTTTGAGTATCATCTTGAATATCAACCATGAAGGCATCCGTTCGAGGAACCATGACTTCACGTGCCATAAGCTCGTCTAGCGAGAAAATACCTTGTAACATTTCGATTTCATCAGCATCTAAGGTTTCTTCACTATTGGTAAGCATATACTCAATCTCATCACGAGTCATTTTTTCATCTGCATCGTCAAATGTCATCGGTGTCAATTGACTCAAGAGATTAGTTGATGCTGAGAGCATCCAAACGAAGGGACTCACAATCTTACCAAGTCCAATAATAAACGGTACTGTTCGGATAGCCAAGGCATCCTTAAGATTTAGAGCAATTCGCTTAGGATAAAGCTCACCAAAAACAATAGAAATATAGGTCAAGAAAGCTAATGATAAGAAGCTAGCTACCGCATAGGCAGTTTCGCTATTTCCCATCCAAGAGGCGATTAACTCTCCAAGTGAATCTGCTAGTTTAGCCCCTGACAAGATCGTAATTAAGGTGATACCAACTTGAATGGTTGATAAAAAGTGATTGGGGTTTTCAAGTACCTTTAGTAAACGGATATAGCGTTTATCTCCCTCTTCAGCTTTTTGCTCAACACGTGAACGACTAAGTGAAACCATGGCCATTTCTGTTGCTGAGAAAAAGGCATTTAAAAAGGTCAAAACAACTAATAAAACAAATTGCAGTAGCAAATCCTGACTGCTCGGGTCTTCCATTTTCCTTCTCCTAAAAAGTATAATTGAAACCATTATACCATATTTTCCAATTTTTACACATTAATTTTCAATTTCTATGATAAAGGGGCGCTGAATAAAGAGCTGCAATCCAAGTCTCGACGCCCTAGTTCAAGCCTTGTGAATCTTCAAAAAAGCTCTTTAAAATCAGAAGAGCAAAAAACAAGCAATCGTTTCTACAGTTCATGACTAATAAAAAACGAGGTTGGGATTTTTCCTCAACCTCTTAATCAATTAGCTATTTTTTGTGACTGTGACCTCACCTGTTCGGTAATCTAACTGAATTCCCTTTTGGACATTTGGAATAACGACATTAAACTCCAACTCCCCATCAGAGGACTTGGCTTCAATCTGCGATGCGGACGGCACCAAGTCTTCCTCAGACGCATAGAGCAACGTCACACGGTAACGCACTCGTTTATTCTGATCTAGGGCTTTTCGAACCAAGCTCTCATAGTAGTTTTGACCTGTCGAATCTTCTGCACGCGCTTGGTTGGCCCAAGCCGTCTGTACGGCAATGTTTTTAGGATTGCTAGTAGAAGCATCAAAGCCATCTAAACCACCGATTAAGGCATAGCCCAACAAATGCCCTCTATCGACCGCATGGTTGTAACTTCCCTTTAGATTCTTAACCTGATGCCAACCCGCAGGCGTCCAAGATGTTGAACCATTGCCAGTTTCTTCACGATCCTTGTACTGTCTGGTCGCTTTTGACATGATTGCATTCGCTACTGTGGGAACCGTCTCTCCTCCTACAGTCTTTGTTTTATTATCCGCATAGGGTTTACTTGAAACCTTGGCGTCTAGATTGGTTTTATTGTTATTGACGATAAAGGCTCCTGCGCTATTCCACTCTAGAGTACCCTTAATTTGTTTTTTAACTGAATCGGTCAATACACTTTCAGCCAGTTCTTGACTTGGAGTATCAGACGACTGTGATTTTTGTTTTACTTGTGTTTGTGGTGCAGTGTTGGAAGACTGCATTTGTTTAATATAGTAGCTTCCTGCTGACAAGAGCAAAAAGAGCAAGAGACCAATTAGGGCCTGCCTTGTTTTTTTATTCATATTTTCTCCTTGTACTCTTCGAAAATCTCTTCAAACCATGTCAGCTTCCATCTGCAATCTCAAAATAGTATTTTGAGCTGACTTCGTCAGTTCTATCCACAACCTCAAAACGGTGTTTTGAGCAACCTGCGGTTCTCTTCATAGTTTGCTCTTTGATTTTCATTGAGTATTACATTCACTTCCTAGAAAAAAAGGCTGAGACAAAAGTCCTAGCCTCTCAATTGTCTTTGGATTATCGAGCAAGACGCAGTGGTTGAGTGGGCTCTACTACGCTGATTTCATCAGCTTTTACAACCCTATTCAACTGTGCGGAGGTGGGACGACGAAATCGAATTCTAACGAATTACCGATTTCTGTCCCACTCTCTATTTTCCTGTAAATTTTGCGATGAGTTCTTGCCATTTTGCTGGTGCTAAAATAGCCCAAGGATCTTGACCTTTTCCTAGAATACCATAGCCAATCATCAAACCAATAGCAAGAGCTAAGACTCCTAGTAGTAATACTACAATTACTAGGATAAAGCGACGTAAGACATATTTGGATTGTTTATTCATCTTCATCAGCTTCCACACTTACCCGTTCAATCTTAGCTCCTAACTGGGCTAATTTTTCATGAAAACGGTAGTAACCTCTATCTAAATGGACAAGCTTTCCTACAACTGTTTCGCCTTCAGCTACCAAGCCAGTCAAAATCAGGGCTGCACTGGCACGTAAGTCTGTCGATAGAACTTCTGCACCTTGGAGTCGCTGTCCGCCGATAATACGGGCTGTATCACGGATGATTTCAGAGTGCAAACCCATACGACGCATTTCCTCTAAATGTTGAAAACGATTCTCAAATACAGTTTCTACCATAATTGACTCACCTTGAGCAACGGTCATTAGAGCAGTGAACTGCGCTTGCATATCTGTCGGAAATCCTGGATGTGGAAGTGTCTTAACATGAACAGCCTTTAATTTTTCACGTTGAGAACGAATACGAATTCCTTCGTCCTCATCGATGACTTCAACACCCATTTCCTGTAATTTAGCAATCAAGGGGCGATTATGTTCCCAGATAGCATCCAGAATCAAGACATCTCCACCTGTAATGGCAGCTGCTACCATGAAGGTCCCTGCTTCAATACGGTCTTGCACAACATTGTGGGTTGCACCGTGTAGTTGTTCAACACCAGTAATGGTAATAGTTTCTGTTCCTGCCCCCTTGACTTTGGCACCCATTTTATTTAGGAGAACAGCCAAGTCAACAATCTCAGGTTCACGCGCAGCATTTTCAATGACAGTTACGCCGTTAGCAAGAGTTGCTGCCATCATCAAGTTTTGAGTAGCTCCAACACTAGGGAAGTCCATGTAAATGTGAGCTCCGTGCAAGCGTTCTGCCTTAGCTTCAATATAACCTGCTGTTTGGGTGATCTCAGCCCCCATTGCTTCGAGTCCTTTTAGGTGAAGGTCTATCGGACGACTACCGATGGTACAGCCACCTGGCATCGAAACTTTAGCATGTCCCACACGAGCCAAGATCGGCCCCAATACTACAATAGAAGCTCGCATCTTACTGACATACTTATAGGGAGCTTCTTCTGTGATATCTCCAGTCGCATCAACTTCAACAATATGTGCTTCTTGATCAAAGTCTACTTTCGCATTTAATCCACGAACCACCTGATTCATGGTAAAAACATCCGATAAAATAGGAACATTTTTTAAGACTGTTTTTCCTTCACTTGCTAAAATAGTTGCTGCAAGCAGTGGCAAAACTGCATTTTTTGCGCCCTCGATGGTGACACTTCCAACCAAACGATTATCGCCACCTTGAACTACAATTTTTTCCATAGAGTATTTTCCTTCACTTACAATTTTAGAATAGTGTTCTAACTGCTTCTTGCCAAAGTTGGTAGAGATTTAGGAAAAAGGAACTAATCAGATATCCTAAACCGATACTACACAATACTACCAAGAGTCGAACCTTCTTCGCATTATCCTTTGTCACCTTCAAAATTTGATCCCATCTGACCAAATCTTTCAAGAGCTGAAAGACTAGGTAGACAAAAAACATATGACTACTAAGGGTAAAAAACAATTGAATCATTTGCCTATTATACCATCTTCTTTTTTTCTAAGCTAGTTTAGGGATTCGCCTACTGTTTAGGGATTGTTTTTCAAATAGTCAATCGCATCTTGAAGCGTTTTGACTGGAACGATTTTCATGTCTGTTTTAATCATTTGAGCTGCTTCTAGAGCTGTGTCATAATTACTCTTGGCATTTGGATTTGCTTTTTTAGCTTCTTCAGTTACTGGATTGTTAGGAGCAAAGAATACAGTTGCTCCTTTCTTAGCTGCGGCCACAACCTTTTTATCAATTCCACCAATATCACCAACATTCCCATCTCTGTCGATACTTCCTGTACCAGCAATGATACGTCCATTGCGAAGAGTAGGGTCTGCAATTTGCGTGTAGATGGATAAACTAAACATCATCCCAGCACTAGGACCACCAATACCTGCAGTTGAAAACTTGATTGGCACATCACTAGATACTTCTGTACGGTCAATCAAACCGATTCCGATACCATTCTTCCCATTTTCTAGAGTAATGATCTTTCCTTCGGCAGTTTTGACTTTTCCATCCTCCTCATAAGTAACCTTCACCTGATCACCTAGAGTTTGAGAATTAACGTAGTCAACCATCTCCTTGGAACTCTCAAAAGTCTTATCATTCACAGCTGTCACGGTGTCAGCAATATTAAGAACTCCCTTGAAAGTCGAGTTATCTGTAACAGTCAAAACATAGACACCCAGATATTTGAGCTCAATTTCCTTACCCGCCGTCTTCAGACCTTGATATTTGGCCATATTTTGCGAAGTTTCCATGTAAAACTGGTTGATTCGCATAAATTCTGCATCTGACGAACCACCCGTCATTTCTTTGGCACTATGTATATCCGTGAAAGGTGTTAGCCAGGCATAAAACAAGTCAACCATTCTGGCGTGCTTAACTCCAACCGTCACAAATTGGTAGGAACCTTCCTCTTGGTCAGGTTGGTTATTAACTTGTAAAACCTTTCGAATATCTTCAGAAGTTCCTGGCACCTCTATATAATATGGCAGGGGCACCGTAAAAGCTATAAAAGTGATAATGAGCCCAATAATGAGATATAGGGGCCATCTAGTTTTTTTCTTCATTGTTTAACTCCTCTAGGACAGCATTTGGTACATACTCACTGATATCTTGACCAAATTTCAATAGTTCTCTCACAGCTGAAGAGCTGATGTGAACATGCTCTGGCCGACTGTGGAGATAGATTGTCTCCATTTCTCCCGCTAATTTATGGTTGTAAAAATCAAAACTAGCTTCATACTGAAGATCCGTAGCATTGCGTAAACCACGCACTAAGATCTCTGCACCTAATCTTCTAGCAACATCAACGACTAATTCATCGTGAGAAGCTATGACTTTGACATTGTTGAGATGTGCTACTGCTTTTTCAACAGTTTTCTTTCGGCTCTCTATCGGTAAAAATCCCGTTTTATGGGGATTATAAAAAATCCCTACATACAATTGATCAAAGAGCTTACTTGCACGCTCAATAAGATCCAAATGTCCATTGGTCATCGGATCAAAGGAACCTGTAAATAGCCCAATCTTATCTGACATAAACCGTCACCTTACTAATCCCATATATTTTTTCCTTCCAGATACCCAAACAAGCAATTTCTTCTGGAAGTTCTACTGATTTATCGGTCTCACAAACCACCATGACATCTTCTGAAAAAAGATTTCTCTCTGCCATTTTTTCAATATCGGACACGATTTGTTCTTTTGCATAGGGAGGGTCCAAAAAAACAAGATCAAAGACACCATCCACTTGCTCCAATGCGCGACTGGATTCCATTTTCAATAATTGAAATTTAGAGGTTTCCTTGGTCATCCGAATATTTTCTGCGACTATATTCTGGGCTCGGCGATCCTTCTCAACTAGGACAGCGCTAGACATCCCTCTTGAAACTGCTTCAATGGATAACCCCCCGCTACCAGCATAGAGATCTAGCACACGCCCGCCTTCAAAGTAAGGGCCAATCATATTGAAAATAGCGCCCCTAACCTTGTCTGATGTTGGCCTTGTCGTTTTACCGTCCAGCGTCTTTAAAGGACGCCCACCGTAGATTCCTGATACGATTTTCATAACGTCTATTATACCAAATTCTTATCAAAAAAAGAAAATCGAACCTTACGGCTCGATTGATTAAAGAATATTTTCGTAAGTATCTCTCACTTCTTGCGGCCAAACACTGGTTTGGACTTCACCGATGTGTTTCTTACGAAGCAGGAACATAGCCATACGAGACTGTCCAATTCCTCCACCGATTGTCAAAGGGAAAAGTCCGTTCAAGAGAGCCTTATGCCATTCTAGACTCAAGCGATCTTCATCTCCCGTAATAGCTACCTGACGACGAAGAGTGTCTTCATCGACACGAATCCCCATTGAAGACAATTCAAAGGCTGCACCCAAATTATCATTCCAAACAAGGATGTCCCCATTCAAGCCATGATAGCCATTTTCAGACTCAGTTGTCCAGTCATCATAGTCTGGTGCACGTCCGTCATGAGGTTTCCCATCTGACAATTCTCCACCGATACCAATTAGGAAGACCGCACCGAACTCCTTACAGATAGCATTTTCACGTTCTTTTGGTGTCAAGTCTGGGTAGCGTTCTACCAACTCTTCTGTATGGATAAAGGTAATTTGCTTAGGCAAAATTGACTCAATATCATAGCGTGCTTCTACTGCTAACTCTGTCAAACGAATAGCCTTATAAATCTTTTCGACTGTTTCTTTGAGATAGGCTAGATTGCGTTGCCCATTAGGAATGACCTTTTCCCAGTCCCACTGGTCAACATAGACTGAGTGAGTCGCATCTAGCGAATCTTCGTCTGGACGAAGGGCCTTCATGTGAACAAAGAGGCCTTCACCCTCGCCAAAACCAAAACGGGCCAAGGTATGGCGTTTCCACTTAGCAAGGGAATGCACCACTTCATAGGTTTCATCTGGGATTTGCAAAACCTTAACAGAAACTGGATGTTCAATCCCTGAGAGGTTATCCTGCATCCCATCCCCAACCTTACTCAAGATTGGCCCCTGCACTTCTACAACTTCTAATTTATCTTTCAAATACTGGGTAAAGGTATTTTTTACAAAGGAAATTTCTTCCTGTTGATGGATAAAACTTTTCTTCATACATCTCTCCTTTTGAATAATAAGATGATTATACCCTTTTGCCAGTAAAAATAAAAGTAAAAATTTAAAAAAGAGCTCATTTGAGCTCTAAAAGTATTAATCGTCACTTCCAAAGATACGCAAGAAGCTGAGGAAGAGGTTGATAAAGTCGAGGTAGAGGCTAAGTGCCAATGAAATTGCCCAACCTGTAGCGACTTGACCATTTGATTCTTCATAAACATAGCGAATCTTTTGGTTATCCCAGGCAATCAAACCTGCAAAAACAAGAACCATGACAATACTGATAATGTAATCGAATAGACCACTGTTTAAGAATATATTAACAATCATAGCCAAGATGAGACCTACCAAGGCTCCAATCAAAGCACGTCCGATACCACTCAAGTCCTTTTTAATTACAACTCCAATAATAGCCATGACAAAGAAGAGAGCTGCGCTGGAAATAAAGGCCGTTAGAACCGTTCCTGGTAGATAGAGCGACACGATGAAACTCAGTGAAAAACCGTTCACTACTGAATAGATGAGAAACATCGGAAGAGCTGCTGGGCTATTTTTATAAGCCATATTACTGGCTGCAATGACAAGGGCAACTTCAACTACTCCTGTTACGATTAGCCATATACGGGCGTTAATCATTAACTGAACAAGAAGATCTTGGAAGGTTGTTAACATCAAGGCTGAAACAATTGCAGATAAGGCAATCCCAATCCCGACAAAAGCATAGACTTTTGCATAAAATTGATTCAGACCAGAACGTTCTTGAATAATTGTTTGATTCATATCTTTTTTCTCCTTATGAAATCTTTTTACTTATTATAACAAAAATAAAACAATTTAACTCAAATAAAACATGAGTATGCCTGCAGCAATGGCAACGTTGAGACTTTCCGCTTGCCCTTTCATGGTAATATGAACCAGTTGATCTGCCTGATTTGTCATGAATGGACTAATGCCTTGACCTTCATTTCCCATAACCAAGACGAAATCTGCTAGCTGAGCAAGCTCACGATAATCTTTAGAGTTTTGGGACAAAGTAGTTGCCAGAATTGGTAAATTGCCCTTTTTAGCCTCTTCAACAAAAGTTTCAATAGGCATCCGATAAATCGGTAAATGAAAATGACTGCCCTGCATGGATCGAAGAGTCTTCAAGCTATAAATATCTGCTGACTTGCTTGAAACAACGACTCCCGAAAAACCTGCCGCATCTGCCGTTCGGATCATTGTGCCAACATTTCCAGGATCCTGCACGTCTTCCAAGAAAAGATATTTCCCTTGGCTCAAATCCGGCAACTGCTCTTCTTCCTTTTGAACAATGGCTACAATGCCCTGAGGAGTTTGTGAATCTGCTAAATCAAGCAAGATTTCTTCGGCCACAAAGACAGTCTGAGGGTAGTCCGTTAATTTTTCACCATACTCTGAAAGGGCAAATATTTTCTCAATCTTTGCACCTGCCTGAACAGCTTCTTCAAACAGATGCCATCCCTCAATCAGATATGAGGTTTTCCGATATTTTTTTTGATGCAATTTTTTGGCATTTTTCACCACAGAATTGGCTTTAGAGGTTATAATAGTCATAGAAATATTATAACACAATCAAGGAGGTTTGGTATGCAAAAGGTTAAAATGATCGCCCAAGGTCGCGTCCAAGGAGTGGGCTTCCGCTGGGGTGTCTATACCCTAGCTCTAGAACTAGGTGGCATTACGGGTCGTGTCTGGAATAACGATGACGGAACCGTTGAAATCCTTGCCCAAGCAGAGTCTTCAGCCATCATGGCCAAGTTTATCCAAGAGATTCGAAAAGGCCCTACCCCATTCTCTAAAGTAACCTATCTTGATGTTCAATTGAGTAACTTTCCATCTTATTCAGACTTCAAAGTCGCAAATTAGGTCTCTAGAACTATTGTATATTTTCCAAAAAAACAGTAGAATAGAAAGGTATAATTTTTAAAGAAGGAATAAAAACAGTGAAATCTATTAAACGTTTTGCACTCTCGGCTATGGGAGTGGCTATGCTATTAGTCTTGGCAGGTTGCGTTCAGATCGATAAAGCAACAGGTAAGCCAATTGGTCCCGTTTGGGATTTCTTGGGTGCTCCAATGGGAGAAGCTATCAAATACTTCGCTAATGATCAAGGTCTCGGTTTCGGTGTTGGGATTATCATCGTAACCATTATCGTTCGCTTGATTATCCTTCCACTTGGTATCTACCAATCATGGAAAGCAACGCTTCACTCTGAAAAGATGAATGCTCTCAAGCACGTCCTTGAACCACATCAGACTCGCCTGAAAGAAGCAACAACTCAAGAAGAAAAACTAGAAGCTCAACAAGCTCTCTTTGCTGCTCAAAAAGAGCACGGCATCAGCATGTTTGGCGGCGTGGGATGTTTCCCTATCCTCATTCAAATGCCTTTCTTCTCTGCTATCTACTTTGCTGCCCAACATACTGAAGGAGTTGCCCAAGCAAGCTACCTAGGAATTCCTCTAGGCTCACCTAGTATGATTTTGGTTGCCTTTGCTGGTATCCTTTACTATCTTCAATCACTCCTTTCTTTACATGGAGTTGAGGATGAAACTCAAAGAGAACAGATCAAGAAGATGCTCTATATGAGCCCTCTCATGATTGTCGTGTTCTCTGTCTTCTCACCAGCCAGCGTTACACTTTACTGGGTTGTCGGTGGTTTCATGATGATACTTCAACAATTCATCATCAACTACATCGTTCGTCCAAAACTTCGTAAAAAAGTACGCGAAGAATTTGCTAAGAATCCACCAAAAGCAAGCAAAACTTCAAGCAATCGTAAAGATGTAACCCCTGAACCAGCAACAGCTATCACAACTTCTAACAAGAAGAAAAACAAAAAACGCAATGCTGGAAAACAACATTCTAGATAAAAAATAAAAGGCTTAGCTAGATTGCTAAGTCTTTTTTGCATTATAAAAGCCCGATGTTTCCATCAGGCTTCTTTTTATCCATGTACACGTTTCATGTAATCTTGATAGCTTTCTGTATCCATCAATTCCTTAGCATTCTTGACGCGATCTGCTGTTGGAGGTTTAACTCCTTCAAGGGAATATGGAATCCCAAGTTCACGCCATTTGAACTCACCCATAGTGTGATAAGGCAAGATTTCAAACTTATCAACATTTTTGAGAGTTTTTACAAACTTACCAAGTTCAATCAAATCTTCATCGCGGTCTGTCAATCCAGGTACAAGAACGTGACGAATCCAAACAGGTTTACCGATTTCTGACAAGTACTGAGCACAAGCCAAGATGTTTTTATTAGTTTGACTGGTTACAATCTTGTGTTGTGCTTCGTTAATTTCCTTGATATCAAGGAGAACCAAGTCTGTCACTGCCATTAACTTGTTGAACTTTTCTAGATAGCGTGGTTTGTTACGGAATGGAAGGGCACAAGTATCCAAGGTACAGTGGATACCCTTTTCTTTTGCCTTGGTAAAGAGGGCAATCAAGAAATCAATCTGCAAGAGGGCTTCTCCTCCGCTGACTGTAATACCTCCCTTGTCTCCCCAGAAACCACGATAACGAAGCGCTTCTTCTAGAACATCATCTACTGTTCGTACACGAGATTTATTGGTTTCCATAGCCCAAGTATCAGGGTTATGGCAGTATTGGCAACGCATCTGACAGCCTTGCAAAAAGACAATAAAACGAATTCCAGGGCCATCTACCGCCCCAAAACTCTCTGTCGAATGCACCATTCCTGTCACTTGTCCATAGTCAATTATTTCCTCAGACATATCGTTACCTTCCTTGAAAACGTTTTATAGTCTTTATTATACCATGACTGAAAAGAAAAACCACAGATTTTGCCTATTTTTTAGAAAACAATCTGTTTTTCACTTTCAACTTTCATGATTTTCAAAATATTTATTAATCCTTGTCAAAATCAAACCCATAGAGAGTCGCAAAATAATCCTCTGGTCGCTCTGCTCGGCGGATCAAGCGTGCTCCACCGTCCTCTGTATAGAGAATTTCTGCCGAACGAAGCTTGGCATTGTACTGGTAGCCCATAGAGAAGCCATGCGCACCTGTATCATGAATGACTAACAAATCACCAATTTCTGTTTGAGGTAGTTCACGATTAACTGCAAACTTATCGTTGTTTTCACAAAGAGAACCAACAACATCAACTACTTCAGTCTGACCATCAGGATGCATCATATTAGTAATGTGGTGATAAGCACCATACATAGCTGGTCTCATAAGATTGACAGCTGACGCATCTACTCCTAGATAAGTACGGTAGGTTTTCTTTTTATGAGTTACTTTTGTGACTAGAATTCCATGAGGTGCCAACATAAAGCGACCAAGTTCTGTAAAAATCTTAACCTGATCAAGGCCTGCTGGTGTGAGGACTTCTTCATAAACCTGACGAACTCCCTCTCCAATCAAAGCGATGTCATTAGGCTCTTGATCTGGGCGATAGTTGACCCCGATACCACCAGAAAGATTGATAAAGTCCAGTGAAATATCTAACTTTTCCTTGATTTCTACTGCCAATTCAAAAAGCTGACGTGCTAATTCTGGATAGTAGAGATGGGTCACTGTATTGGAAGCTAGGAAGGAATGAATCCCAAAGGTTTTAGCTTCCTTTTCTTTCAAGATTGCAAAGGCTTCAAAAAGCTGTTCCTTAGTCATCCCGAACTTAGCTTCACCAGGATTATCCATAATGTCCGTACCCAGTTCAAATACGCCACCAGGATTGTAACGGCAAGAGATGATTTCTGGGATACCTGCTGCACGTTCCAAATGCTCGATATCTTCAAAGGCATCTAAATTAATCGTCGCACCTAATTCACGGGCATAGGCATATTCTCTATCTGGAGTATTATTAGATGAGAACATCATATCGGAACCTGCAAATCCTAGTTTATGACTCATTAAGAGTTCGACATAACTAGAACAATCCACTCCACACCCTTCTTCTTGTAAGATTTTCAAAATAGCTGGGGTTGGGGTCGCTTTAACTGCGAAGTATTCTTTAAAGCCCTTATTCCAAGAAAAGGCCTTGTTTACTGCGCGTGCTTTCTCGCGAATCCCTTTTTCATCGTAAAGATGGAATGGGGTTGGAAACTCCTCAACAATCTTTTCTAAGGCATCACGTTTAATAAATGGTGTTTTCATAGGACTCCTTCATATTCATTATCAAAGAAAGGCTGGGACGAAAGTTCCAACCTTTGTATTTCAAGTCAATTCTTATTTTTCTGTATCGAAGATATTTCCAACTTCAACAGCAATTTGTTGGTTCTTCACATCAATATTTGTGACTCTCAAGAGTGACTTGTAGTCGAACTGTTGTTCACGGTCTTCCTGTGCATTATCAGCAAAGACAGCTACACCAGCCAACTCTGAATCAAACTCAGACAAGAGGCTAATCATCCCGTTAATGGTTCCTCCACCCTTCAAGAAGTCATCGACGATTAAGACACGACTTCCTGCTTTGAGGCTACGTTTTGAAAGGAACATCTTTTCGATACGGTCACTAGAACCTGAAACATAGTTGACACTAACAGTTGAACCCTCAGTAATTTTCAAGTCGCGACGGACAATAACAAAAGGTACGTTGAGGACATTTGCCACTGCATTTGCAAGCGGAACCCCTTTGGTCGCCACCGTCATAACAGCATCAATCTTCTGATCCATGAAGCTCTTAGCAATAATGCGACCAATATTTTTCAAAATGGACGGTGTGCTGAGCAGATCCGATAGATAAATGTAGCCACCTGGAAGGATACGGTCGCTTTCTGAGAGCTTTTCACGCAACTCATCAATAATAGCTTTAGAATCTTGGGTAGAAATAGATGGTGTAAAAATAACTCCTCCACCTGCACCTGTCACTGTTTGGATATGACCAATTTCGATCTCTTCAAAAGCACGTTTGATGATGACGATATCTTCTGAAATAGAAGACTTGGCAGATTCATACTTTTCTGCAAAGGTGTTGAGACTGGTTAATTTGTATGGATTGTTGATCAAGTAATTGGAAATAACAACCATCCGATCACTTCTTCTTAATTTCATTATGCATTTACCATTCTTTTTTATTTAGTCTTTTTCTCATTATATCACACTAGAGTTAAAAAAACGAACTTTATTACCTAAATAAAGCTCATTTTTTTAGTTTCTAGTCTAATTTTGGCTTATAAAAGGAACGATTGTCCATGGCAAAGACCTTATTGGTCATTTCTCCCTCATCAACAAGAGCGAGAGCCGTTGACATCATCATCATACTTGCGTCCAGATTGTCTATCATGTGAATAATCTCTGCCTCCATAATGCGTGGACGAACAGGGCTTCCGTACTCAAGGAGACCATGGTGACTGAGAATGACATGACGAAGAAGGACAACCTCTTCTTTGGTATCATCGATTCCAAGCTCCATAACTGCTTTTGTGATTTCACTGTCAATCAAAGCAATGTGCCCTAAAAGATTTCCTCTTACTGTGTACTCAGTTTGGTCAGGACCTGTCAACTCGATGACCTTGGCTAAATCATGGAGCATGATTCCTGCATAAAGTAAACTTTTATTGAGCTGAGGATAAATATCTGCAATTGCTTCTGCCAAACGAACCATGGTTGCTGTATGGTAGGCCAGGCCTGTTTCAAAGGCATGATGGTTGGTCTTAGCAGCTGGATAGGAGTAGAATTCCTTGTCATATTTGGTGTAGAGTTTCCGAACAATTCGCTGCCAAATCGGATTTTCAATTTTGAAAATCATCTGTGACATATACTCACGAATCTCTTTGGCATCTACTGGAGATTTAACCTTAAAGTCCGCTGGGTCGTTGGGTTCGCCAGGCTGAGGCAGACGAAGAGTAATTTGATTGACCTGAGGGGTGTTATTATACACTTCTCTTCGTCCTTGCATATGGACTACTTTTCCTGCTGTAAATGCTGCAACGTTATGCGGTTGAGCATCCCAAAGTTTGCCTTCGATTTCCCCACTATCATCTTGGAAGGTAAAGGCTAGGTAGTTTTTCCCAGCTCGGGTTTGTCTAAGATCAGCTGACTTGATTAGGTAAAAACCTTCAAAATGCTCATCTTTCTTCATGTGACTAATCTTCATATTCTTCCTCATCTTCTTGGAACTGGAGTAGATCAAGCGCAGGCTCACCTTCTGATAACTCAATGTGACGGAGCGTCCGCTCGATAGCTGTAGTACGACGATTTAGTAATTCATCAATATTGCCAGAGGCATGTTGGAGGTGTTTTTGCGCTTTAACCAAAATACCACCAAACTTGCCAAATTCGGTTTTGACACTAGCAAGGGTTTTACTGATATGGTCCGCACTCTTTTGGATATTAAGGGTCTTGAAACCAACCGATAGGGAGTTTAGGAGGGCTGACAAGGTACTTGGTCCTGCAACGATAATCTGCTCCTCCCGTCTCAACTCATCAAAGAAAATCGGATTACGAACGATTTCTGAATAGAGACCTTCTGTCGGAACAAACAAGACTCCAAAATTGGTTGTCCGAGGTGGCGCCAGGTACTTACTCTTAATATCCTTAGCAAAACGCTTGACGCTTGCTAGGAGAGACTTACGACAGCGCTCAATCTCGTCCTTGTCACCTGCTTCATAGGCTTCTTCCAGACGGTAATAATCTGCCAGTGGAAACTTAGAATCAATCGGTAGATAGACATATTCCTGGTCACCTTGTCCAGGTAACTTGATGGCGTATTCCACACGTTCACTAGAGTTTTCAACTGTTGCAAATTCTCGTTCATACTGGGCAGGTGTCATGATATCTTCGATAATCTGTCCCAGTTGTAATTCTCCTAGAATTCCTCGCGTTTTAGTTCCAGAAAGGACTTTATTAAGCGCACCGACATCTCGCGCCACCGTCTGCATTTCTCCAAGTCCTCGGTTGACAGATTCCAGTTGCTTGGAAACTGTCTCAAAGGAGGCCTGCAAGCGTGTCTGCAAGGTCTTCTCTAGCTTTTCCTCAACCGTTTGGCGCATCTGTTCCAAGCGTTGCTCATTTGATTCCTGCAAGGCTTGTAGGCGTTGGTCAGTCTTATCTCTTGTTTGGAGGAGGTTTTCGTTCATCTCCTGACGTACCTGGGTCAGACCTTGGTGCAACTCGATTCGCACTTCTTGCAAACGGTCACTGACAGCCACTTCTAAGTCCTTTTGATCTAGCTGGCTAGCTTGTCTGGCTTGTTCAAATCGATAATCTAACTGGTCTGATAGGTTATCTGATTGGTCTTCCAAACTCTTGGTCAGATATTTTTCCTGCTTGTCCTGCCTTTGCCAAATAAGAAAGAGGCCGGCTAGATTAGCAACTAATAAAACAACAAGTAAACTTTCCATCCTACCTCCTGTCTTTGCTATGCAAGACAACCACATAGCCATCTGGGCAAGTCACCAAAACTTCCCTATCTATATATTCGTTAGAAGCATAAACTTTCTTAAAGAAAAAATTTTTCTCTGTCAACTCATACTTGGCACCGATAATGGTCAACTGACTATCCCGAACCGGCATAAAGGCCAGATAATCATAGTCCGAACGTGGTTCAAGTTGACTGGTCCCTTCTGGGCAATAGCTAATCAAGTTTTGCCCATCCTCAATCTCTATTTGACGCATATAGGGCGCCAATTTAGGATTGCTAGGCAGAAAGACATTGGCCAGCATATGGTCGATGCGACCACCTAGGGCGCCAAAAATGGTCACCTGAGCCTGAGGATTTTTTTCAAAAATCGTTAACAGTGCTAGTTCCAGATCGGTATCATCCTTCTCTGGCTGAGCTTGGACAAAATGCTGGGCATGTTCTTGAATCAACTGACGTTCTTCTTCAGTCACAGAATCAAAATCCCCAACTGCAAGAGCAAGAGGAAGTTTTTCCTCCAGTACCCAGAGTGAGCCTCGATCCACACCGACAAAACAGTCAAAATCTGTCCGGTAGTGACCGCGGTCTCCCCCTGCAAAAACTGCAACTTTAGTCCAGTTGATTTCTGAGAGCTTGCACTCGTTCATTGACATCTCCCTTAAAGACATAAGACCCCGCTACAAAAACTGTAGCGCCAGCTTCTTTGGCTTGAGCAATGGTTTGGTCATCAATACCACCATCGACTTCGATTTCAAAGTTCAAGCCTTTTTCCTCACGAAGGGCCACCAACTCACGAATCTTATCCATGGTTTCAGGCAGAAAAGCTTGCCCACCAAATCCAGGATTAACCGTCATGACCAATACTTGGTCAACTAAGTGAAGGACATGTTTAATCGCCTCAACAGGTGTTCCAGGGTTAATGACTACAGAAGGTTTCACTCCCAAAGAACGAATCTTTTGAAGAGCGCCATGGATGTGAGGTGTTGCCTCTACGTGAATGCTGATGATATCTGCTCCTGCACGCGCAAAGTCTTCTAAATGGTGTTCAGGATTTGATACCATCAAGTGGCAGTCAAAGACCATCTTACTATGAGGTCGAAGACTTTCAACTACACCTGCACCAAAGCTGATCTGAGGTACAAAGTGACCATCCATGATATCGATATGGGCATATTCTGCCCCAGTTGCTTCTAGGCGTTTAATTTCACGTTCAAAGTTGGCATAATCTGCTGCCAGAATTGACGGAGCAATCTTGTATTGAGACATAGGTTTCTCCTTATTTTGGTATTTTTTTGCTGACTTTTTTATAGGTTTCTCTGCGATTTTCAATCTCACTGAGAAATTGCAGATAGTTGTCGAAACGGAAGTTTGCAATGATGCCCTCTTCTACTGCTGGTTTCACTGCACAAGATGGCTCATGAGTATGCGTACAAGTACGGAACTTACAATCGCGACTGACACTAGCAATCTCTGGAAAGGCTTGGTTCAGCTCTTCAGCACTTGATACTTCATAATCTAGCGACGAAAAACCTGGTGTATCTGCGATTTTACCACCATTGAGGTTGTAAAAACTAACAGCTCGAGTAGTATGGCGACCGCGTCCTAGACTGTCTGAGATTTCTCCCGTTTCTAGATTGAGGTCAGGTGCAATTTTATTAAGCAGGGTTGACTTTCCAACACCTGTCTGCCCCATGAAGACCGTAACCTTGTCCGTCAACAAAGGCAAGAGTTCCTCTTTACTAGTCACAAAGTCATATCCGATGGTACGATAGGTCTGCTCGTAAAAATCCAGTTCTCCTCGTTCTTCCAGTAAGTCCATCTTGGAAATATAGACGATAGGATGAATTCCCTTGTGCTCTAAAAGAACCAAGAACCGATCCAGCAAGTTGCTATTAAAGTCAGGTTCTTTAACGGACATAATGACAACGGCCTGGTCAATATTGACAATGGGTGGACGAACCAAACTATTTTTTCGTTCATGAATTTCCAAAATATAGCCTTCTGAGTTCTCCTCTGCAGAAAATTCTACCCAATCTCCAACATAGGGTGTATGGCCTTTTTTACGAAAATTCCCACGCGCGCGTGTTTGATAAACTTGACCATCACTTTCCACATAGTAGAAACCGGCCAATGCTTTAATGATTTGTCCCTGCATCTTAGAGTCCTTGTCCTTTAAGCGCATCTGCTAGACTAGCAAATTCTTCTAAGCCAAGAGCTTCACCACGTACAGATGGTGCCAGTCCAGCCTGGTCCAAAGCCTTTGTCAACTTGTCCTTGACGTCATCAGTCTTCCCAAAGTAACCTGTCAAGTTGTTCCACAAGGTCTTGCGACGATGAGTGAAACTAGCCTTGGAAACCTTAAAGAAGAAGTTCTCATCTTCGACCGCAACCGCCGGTTCTGGAAGACGTACCATTTTCAGGATAGCTGAGTCCACGTTGGGTGCTGGTACAAAGACCGTACGAGGCACGATAAAGGCAACCTTAGCCGTCATATAATACTGAACTGCAATTGACAAGCTACCATAAGCCTTGGTATTTGGTTGAGCAGAGATACGATCTGCCACTTCTTTTTGCATCATGACCACAAACTCACTAAAAGGAATGCCACTCTCGATTAAGTGCATAAGAATAGGGGTTGTGATATAGTAAGGCAAGTTTGCTACTACCTTGATTGGTAAATCAGGATTTTTGAAATTCTGGATATGCTGCGCCAAATCAACCTTGAGAATGTCTTCGTTAACTACGGTTACATTGTCAAAATCACGCAAGGTATCAGCTAAAATTGGTACCAAGCGGTGGTCAATCTCAAAAGCCATGACTTGAGCTGCACGCTCAGCCAAAAACTCCGTCAAGGCACCAATACCTGGCCCGATCTCAATGACATTGACCTGGTCATCAATCTCAGCCGTATCCACAATTTTTTGAAGGATATTGGTATCGGTCAAGAAATTTTGCCCGAAGGACTTTTTAAAGGTAAAACCGTGACGCTCCAGCACTGCCTTGGTCACGCTATAATCTGCAATTCTCATTTATTCTCTTTTCTATTTATTAGCTAAAAATAATATATAAAACCCACATAATTCCTAGTGCCAACAAAATCCAAAACACTAAAAGAACACGAGGCTTGTTCCCTTTTGAATCAGATCCAGTCATATCAAGCACTTTCTTATCTTCTTGGGGGTTCGTTTTCTTCAGTTCATCCTGATAGGCAACCGAATCTAGAATATTGTCCTCTGGCAATAATTCTGAAGCATAATAATCAGGAAAGCCCATAGCAAGACCAATTAAGTTCTTTTCTGTCAAAGAAAAATCTAAATCTTTGGGTTGATTTCCCCGAATAGCTCGTATATTTTTTAACAGTTTATCAGAAACAACAGACACTTGGTCCATAAAAACAACATCTAAGACATCAAATCCGAGCACATCACCATCTTTTATGTTTGCAAGAATATAACGAACAAAGGCATCATATAGTTGCACGGATTGTGGAGCATTCTCTTCTAAAAAAGAGCGGTGTTTGAGGGCATTCTGCTGGAATTTTTCAATAGAAAGCAAGATATCTACATTCTGCTCTTGGTAAAATCTTTCTGCCTGCTCTTCATCTTCTTCCAGTTTTTCTGCTGTTTCCCAGAGAGCAATAGGAGCTTTTAAATCTTCTTCATCCCAAAACAATTGCCAAAAATAGGGTATTGTGTAAATTCCCTCTGTTAGAATACGGGCTTCATCTTCGTTTTTTAAGTAAATATAACTTCTATTTGCCATATCATTTCCTTTCACAATCTTTGAAAAAGGTTAGTGGTTCAAGTAGGATGTAGATAAAACTATATAGTTTCCCAATGTAAAGAAACTCTCTAATCTTTAGCTCTGCCTTCTAGTTCCTCACTGAGCTCTTGCATCTCTTTAAAAGCTGTTAGGCTAACATAAGCACCCGCTTCATAATACTCCGTTGGATTAATGGCATAGTCAAAAACTTCAATCATGCCTCCCGCTTCTTCAATCATGCCATTCCATTTTTCGTCAAAGACCATTCGCAGACGTTTCCAATCAGTAAATACCGGCACAGAGTTTCTGCCATTTTTTCCTTCTTTGACCGGAATGTTGAAACTAGAATCTTTTTCTAAAACGAAGGAATTTCCTTCCTGACTATCGCCCTTAAATTCCGAAGCCGCATCTAGAGGAATTAGGAATTTAGCTTTCGGCATAGCTTCTGAAAAGAACTTATAATAGAGCTTATAAATTACTTCTTCATCTTCTGTAGTTGGGCTATCCAATTGTCCCATCAACAACATCCATCTCACTAGGTCAGGATTCATTACAGGAACTTGTATTTCTGGCAAATTAGAATAATCTGGTTTTTGAACCAAGGCCGAGGCACTGATGCTAACTTCCTTAGAATTAAAGATTGCTCCCAAGGCACCATTTAAGTAAAAGGCTGTCCCAAGGAAGTTCTCAATCCCTTTTTTATCTTCCGTATTTTCAATCAGTTTTACGACAGAGTTTGGGCGGCTATCAATGGTTTCTTTGAATTGGCGATACCAAGATGGTGTCAAAAGCATGATCATGGGATCTGTGCATAGGTATCCCTCTTCTCCCCTGTCATAGGTCGTTGAGAAAAGATAGGGTTCGCCTGTTTTTTCTGAAAAAACTGCATAAACTGAATCTGCTGCTAACAACTTATCCTTGACAATTTCTGCTAGACGCTCCAACTTGCGGGTGTTAGCTTGATAGCTTTCTTCACTTTCAGTTTCCTGATTTTGACGGCATTTCCATAAAAAGAGGCGTAAAATCTCTACGCTATCATCAAGGCTAGCTGCCAAATAATCCTCATTGGTTAACTGGCCCTCTTGGATGGCTACAAAAGCACGATAAAGAGCATCCGAATAGCTAGATAATTTTTGCTCTTCATCAACACCTGAACTAAAGAGCACACTTCCTTTTTTCAGTTTATCCAAAGAAGGAATCCTATCAACCACTAGATGGGCAAGAACTTCATCAGTTAGACTATCTGCATCTTTGTTTTGACTGCTGAGTTTTTTAACCTCTACACTACCAAGACTTTCCATTCCTTGGTCGGGATTGCAAAACTGTAACTGATCCCCAACATTCAGACTACCTTCTAAACTCCCAACAATCAATAATTGATTCGTTTCCTTCATCGGGAACAAATCTAGAACTCCAATACATGCATTGTTTTTAGATTCTTCTGTTTCTTTCTGTGCTTCAGTGATTTCAGCTGCCTCTGCAGTTTCCGTCTTTTTTAAAAAATCAAAGATTCCCATAACTTTTCCTCATTAACTCCACACAAGGCTAATCCCGTGGAGCACTTTTCTAATGCTTGCTATCAAGCCTGATTAAACCGTATATGATTACTTCTATTGTATCATATTCCCCCTACATTTTGGGACGGTTTCTCAATTCTCATATGATTTCATGGCATCTTCAACTTCAGCTAAACTGACACCAAACAATTCCAAACGCTTGAGGAGCTGTTTGCCATTGGAATAACCAATACGAAGGCTTTCTCCTAGATATTCTCTGCGTTTTCGGCTGTCTGCTCCAGCTAGAAACCCTAATCGAATCAAGTCACTACGGCTAATGTCAAAGTCACTTTCTGCTTCAAACTGCTCTGTGACTTGTTCCAGCGCTGTTTTTAAATCTTCATAACTGCCATGTTCGATTCCTAGGGAACGTCCTTTGGTCTTGGACTTAGGAACAGCCTCATCACGTTTGAGAAAAGCGTGTTGAACTGTCGGAATGGCCGTCATAATCATCCGACGAATGCGTTCCCCATTAAAGTCAGGATCTGTAAAGACAATCACTCCGTGACGTTGGTGTAGACGTTGGATTCGTTCAAGGTCCTGCTCATTGATAGCTGAACCACGAGTCTCATAGGTCTCCACATCAAAATAACGTTTGAGATTGGCCGTATCATCACGTCCTTCGACTACGATGACTTGGGAAATTTTCTTTTTCATAATTTACTTTCCAGTCCAAAAATTCGTTCCGCATTTGCACTGGTCGCAGCAGCTATTTCTTCTGTCGTCAGACCACGTAAGTCTGCAATAAAGTCTACTACATAGCGCGTGTAAGCTGTCTTGTTTTCACGACCACGCTTGGGTACCGGGGCTAGATAAGGGGCATCTGTCTCTACCAAAATCTTATTCAAAGGTAATTCTTTGGCTGCCTCCTGAATATCTGTTGCCTTCTTGAAAGTCACCACCCCAGAAAAGGAAATGGTCATACCCAGATCCACAAACTTCTCAGCCCACTCCAGGGTACCAGAGAAGGAATGCATGATGCCACCACGGGGACCAACTCCCTCACTCTTTATAATCTCATAGGTATCTTCTAGCGCATCACGAGTGTGAACCACAAAAGGCAAGTCCAGTTCCTTAGATAGCTGAATCTGACGACGGAAAACCTTCTCTTGAACTTCTTTAGGCGCTGTCATCCAGTGATAGTCCAAACCAATCTCACCCAAGGCAACAACTTTGGGATGTTTTAGTTTTTCCAACAGGTATTTCTCAACATCCTCTGTATAATCTCCTGCTTCTGTAGGATGCCATCCAATCGTCGCATAGAGTTGGTCATATTCTTCCACCAATTCTAAGGCACGTTCAATGGTTGGTTTATCAAATCCAACGATATTCATCCGAGTCACACCCATTTCAGCCGCTAAGGCTATTTCTTCTGCTTCTCTTCCTGAAAATTCTTCCACATTCAAGTGGGTATGTGTATCAAAAATCATGTATATTCCCTCGTTTTTTCTACCTTCTATTATACCAAAAAACTAGTCTCATCCTTATAGGAAAAAATATTTTAAAATCACTCACTTTTTCTTGACGACTTATTTTCATAGCAGTATAATAGCTCTTGTTGAAAATTTCAAAAAAGGAAAGAAAATGTTTACAAAACTTAAATATACCTTTATCGGTCGTCCTCTCAAGTCCTTAACTGAAGGCGAAGGAGGGCTACTTGGAAAAACACAGGCACTTGCAATGCTCTCAAGCGATGCCCTTTCATCTATCGCCTATGGACCTGAGCAGGTCGTCCTTGTCTTGGCTAGTCTTTCTCCCCTCGCTATTTGGTGGAGTCTTCCTATCGGCATTTTTGTCCTCTTGCTACTTGCTAGTCTAACCATTTCTTACCGACAAATCATTCACGCCTACCCTCAAGGTGGGGGTGCCTATATGGTAACACGAGAAAATCTTTCTCCTGAGCTCGGTTTGATTGCCGGTGGAAGCTTGCTTGTTGATTATATGCTAACAGTAGCCGTATCCGTGGCCGCAGGGGCGGATGCGATCACAGCAGCACTTCCTGCTCTCCATCCCTACAACCTCCACATCTCCATTTTTTTGGTCTGTTTACTCATGCTTTTGAATCTGCGAGGCTTGAGGGAATCTGCTAGTTCTCTGATGATCCCTGTCTATCTCTTTATCTTTAGCACGGTCTTCCTCTTATTGTTTGGTATCTTCCAACTATTGACTGGTTCTCTCAGCTATCATGCAACTTCTGCAATTGGTCAAACTGTCCCGAGTCTCTCAATCGTCCTGATTTTAAGAGCCTTTACCAGCGGTTCGGCATCACTAACTGGGGTTGAAGCTATCTCAAATGCTGTTCCATTTTTCAAGACTCCCAAAGAGAAAAACGCAGCTCAGACATTGACCATCATGTCTCTTATTCTTGGATTTCTCTTTGCAGGGATTACCTTCTTAAATTACTGGATGGGAATTACACCTCAACACGGAGAAACAATCCTCTCACAAATGGCTAAAGGAATTTTAGGAGATTCAGCTCTCGGTCAGATTGTTTATTATCTCTTCCAATTTTCAACAGCTCTCATCCTAGCCGTTGCTGCAAATACTGGTTTTTCTGCCTTTCCAATGTTGGCTTACAATATGGCTAAGAACAAATACATGCCCCATCTCTTTATGGAAAAAGGAGACCGCCTTGGTTATTCAAACGGTATTTTGACCTTAGCCTTTGGCGCTATGATCCTTCTGCTCATTTTCAACGGAAATACAGAACGCTTGATTCCTCTTTATACTATCGGAGTTTTTGTTCCTTTTGCCCTTTCTCAAACAGGGATGATTCGCCACTGGAAAAAGGAAAAAGGCTCTCATTTCTTAAAGTCTGCCTTCGCAAATATCCTCGGCGCTATCATTTGTTACGCTATCGTTCTTATCCTACTCTTCTTCAGACTTGGAGATATCTGGCCCTTCTTCCCAATCATCCTGGTCCTAACCTTCCTCTTTTTGTCTATCCACAGTCATTACCAAAAAGTGGCCAAACAGCTTCGACTTTATGAAGGAATTCAAAAGAAAACCTACGATGGCAATGTCGTCCTTGTCTTAGTAGGAAATGTTACTCGAGTCAGCGTTGGTGCTATTAACTACGCTCAAAGCATTGGAGATGAAGTTTTGGCCATGCACATTTCCACCAAGGAAACGGAGGAAAAAGACCAAGAAATCCTCCAAGAATTTGCCGACTACTTCCCAAATATCACTCTAAAAAACATTAATACTAGCTATCGAGATATCATCACTCCTACAGTTCGCTATGTTCGAAAAATCTCTCAAGAAGCTAAGAAAAAGAACTACACGGTTACAGTTCTAGTACCCCAATTTATCCCTAACAAACCTTGGCAAAATATCCTACACAATCAAATGAGCCTCAAATTAAAATATGCTCTCAGATGGCACGAAGATGTCGTCGTTGCCAGCTACTCTTATCATTTGAAAGAATAAAGAAAAGCTCAAAATCAGAAATTCACCTTCTGATTTTGAGCTTTTTTCTATATGCTGTCTTTCCAATACATCTGCTGAAGTTTTTATTCTAAAAAAGGTATTTTAGAAAATTCACTTTTTTAGGCAACAGAAAAGCCAGTAGACTCGAGTTCCTACTGACTTCTTTGTTGAATTCGTTTGGATTATGCAGCCAAAACTTTGCGTCCTTTACGACGACGAGCTGCCAATACGCGACGACCGTTTTTAGTTGACATACGGTTACGGAATCCGTGTTTACGCGCACGACGTAGTTTACTTGGTTGATAAGTACGTTTCACGATGAATACCTCCTCATAGATTTTGTATTCGTTTAGCCGGCTATAAAGTGATCAGTTACTAAACATACTTTACTATTCTATCTGATTCTTTTGCATTTGTCAATAGCTCTGACAAATGTTTCCAGCTTTTTTGCTATGAAAGCCTTATCTACGATACTGTTTCAAGAAACGGGTCATCTTTTCTTGGATTTGGGCTAACTCATCTACACGTGGTAGATAAACGATACGGAAGTGATCTGGTTCTCTCCAGTTAAATCCTCGTCCATGAACCAAAAGCACCTTTTCTTGCTTCAAGAAATCAAGGACAAACTGCTCATCATCATCGATACGGTACATATTGCGGTCAATTTTAGGGAAGATATAAAGACCCGCTTTAGGTTTAACCGCGGACAAACCTGGAATATCTTGAATGGCATTATAAATAAAGTTTCTTTGTTCATAGATCCGACCACCCGGCAAGAGTAATTCATCCACCGACTGGTGACCACCTAGTGAAGTTTGAACAACCTGTTGAGCCAAGACGTTGGAACAAAGGCGCATGTTTGAAAGCATGTTGAGACCTTCAATATAGCCCTTTACATGATGTTTAGGCCCAGACAAGACCATCCAACCTACACGGAAACCAGCGATACGGTGAGATTTAGACAGACCATTCATGCTGACACAGAAAAGGTCTGGAGCCAAACTTGCTACTGGTGTGTGGACATTGCCGTCCATAACCATACGGTCGTAAATTTCATCCGCAAAGATAATCAAGTCATTTTGACGAGCAATCTCAATAATATCTAACAAGAGTTCTTTGGGATAGAGGGCTCCCGTTGGATTATTTGGATTGATCAAAACGATAGCCTTAGTATTTGAACTAATCTTAGACTTAATGTCATCTAGGTCTGGATACCATTCAGCTTCTTCATCACAGACGTAGTGAACGGCATTTCCTCCAGCCAAGCTAACTGCAGCTGTCCAAAGTGGGTAGTCAGGCATTGGAACCAAGACTTCATCGCCATTGTCCAAGAGACCTTGCATGGACATAACAATCAGCTCACTAACACCATTTCCAAGATAGATATCATCAATACCTACATTTGGAAATTTTTTGAGCTGACAGTACTGCATAATAGCTTTGCGGGCTGAAAAGATACCTTTTGAATCTGAATAACCTTCACTATCACGCGCATTCATAATCAAATCATGGATAACCTCATCTGGTGCGGTAAAACCAAACTCAGCTGGGTTCCCTGTATTCAAACGGAGGATTTTTTCTCCATTTGCTCGCATACGCATGGCTTCCTCAAGAACTGGTCCACGAATATCATAAGCCACATGCTCTAATTTGATTGATTTGTTAAATTCTTTCATTTGATTTCCTCAATTCATCAGGATAGTTAATATTATACCACTTGATAGAAAAATCGTAAATCGCCCACTACTATTCCACAAAAAAACCTTGCTTAACGCAAGGTAAACAGAGCAAGGTCGATTTCTTTCTATTTTTGGGAGAAGAAAGAGAAAAATGTGCACCTCTAGTAAGATATACATCTAAATCTAAAGTCTCGCATATAAACTTCGAATCGAAAACGAAGGCATCGTTATGGATGATAGTTGCATGAACTCATGAATTTCTTCCTGTGTCCAGCAAAACGCAAAGAAAAAATAAGTCGACTCAACAAACAACATAGACGATGTCTGGGCTAATTCGAGTCTGTTTGTAAAGAATTTTACCATATCACTGACTTCTTTCCCTTGCCCTGTCACTTAGTATTATACACTAAAACTTTTGCATTTTCAAATAAGTACATATAAAAAGAACTCTTTTTAAAGCGTCACTTAAAAATTTATACTCAATGAAAATCAAAGAGCAAACTAGGAAGCTAGCCGCAGGTTGCTCAAAGCACGGCTTTGAGGTTGCAGATAAAGCTGACGTGGTTTGAAGAGATTTTCGAAGAGTATTAATTGAATATGATTCTGCTTTGGCAATAAAAAAGAGAGAACCAGGTGATTCTCTCAGATTTTACTTCTACAAATATCTAGAACGAAATTTAATTTCGCCAGATTATTTCGCAATTTCAGCCAACATTTTTTCAATGTGTTGGATTGATTTTTCACGACCAAGCAAGTAAATAGTATCTGGTAATTCAGGACCATGCATTTCACCTGAAACGGCGATACGGATTGGCATGAAGAGGTTCTTCCCTTTGATACCTGTTTCTTTTTGGACTGCTTTTATTTGTGGGAAGATATTTTCTACCACAAACTCGTCATCTGACATAGCTTCAAGTTTTGCTTTGAAGGCTTCAAGTACCGTTGGCACTGTTTCACCAGCCATGACTTCTCGTTCAGCTTCTGTCAATTCTGGGAAGTCTGAGAAGAAGAGGTCTGTCAATGGAACGATTTCGTCCACTGACTTCATTTGTGGTTTGTAGAGTTCCACCAATTTTTTAGCCTTGTCTGTCAAACGTCCTGCTTCTTCAAGGAATGGTTTTGCCATTTCAAAGATAGTCTCAAGATCCGCATTCTTAATGTACTCATTGCTCATCCAGTCCATTTTCTTTTGGTCGAAGGCTGCTGGAGACTTGCTGAGACGGTTTTCATCAAAGAGCTTGATGAGTTCTTCACGAGAGAAGATTTCGTCTTCTCCACCAGGATTCCAACCAAGAAGGGCGATAAAGTTAAAGACTGCTTCTGGAAGGTAACCTTTCTTACGATAGTCTTCGATGAACTGAAGAGTATTGGTATCACGTTTAGACAACTTCTTACCAGTTTCAGAGTTGATAATCAAGGTCATATGACCAAATTCTGGCGCTTCCCATCCGAGTGCTTCATAAACCATAAGCTGTTTTGGTGTGTTAGCAATATGGTCATCTCCACGAATGACATGAGAAATTTGCATATCGTGGTCATCGATGACAACGGCAAAGTTGTAAGTTGGGTAGCCATCTTTCTTTTGGATAACCCAGTCCCCACCGATATTGCCACCTTCAAACTCGATATCACCTTTGACCATGTCATGCCATTTGTAGATACCTGACTCATTAACTGCCAAACGAACAGTTGGGATGATACCTGCAGCTTCACGTTCTGCAACATAAGCTGCTTTTTCTTCTTCGCTCATGCCAAGGTATTCGTTGATGTAACAAGGTGTTTCCCCAGCTGCTTCTTGGCGTTCACGTTCCACTGCTAACTCTTCTTCTGTTACGTAAGATTTGTAGGCTTTTCCTTCAGCCAAGAGTTGGTCGATGTATCTTTGATAAAGTTCCAAACGTTCTGATTGGCGGTAGTTTTTATTAGTCTCTGGACTTTCATCCCAGTCCATGCCCAACCAACGAAGGTTTTCAAGCTGTGAACGTTCTCCATCTTCGACGTGGCGCTTACGGTCAGTATCTTCGATACGGATGATAAAAGTCCCACCATGATGACGGGCGTAAAGGTAGTTGAATAATGCTGTACGGGCATTTCCGATGTGTAGTAGTCCTGTTGGACTTGGTGCGTAACGTACGCGGATATCTTTTGACATATCTTCTCCTATAAAGTCTCTAGGCGTCTGCCTTTTTGCTCTCTATATTATATCACAAGTCTTGCCAGAGTCCAATTTCTCTTTTCGAGAAAAAGCAAAAAGAGTGGTAAAATGTACTGACCCCAAAAAGTTAGACAATTAATTTAAGCAAAGGATTTAATTCTGTATTGTACAGGACTAAGTCCTTTTAGTTTTACCTTAATTCGTTTGTTGTTGTAGTAATCAATATAGTCTACAATAGCTTGTTCCAAGTGCTCAAGTGACTGAAACGTATTCTCATAACCATAAAACATTTCAGACTTAAGAATGCCAAAGAAAGATTCCATCATACCGTTATCTGGGCTATTTCCCTTACGTGACATAGATGGTTGGATTCCCTTATTCTTTAAAAAATGATGATAGAAATCGTGTTGGTATTGCCATCCTTGATCACTATGGAGAATTGTATTTTCGTAATGATTCTCTGTAAATGCTTGTTCTAGCATAGCTTTCATTTGTACTAAGTTCGGCGAAGTAGAAAGATTGTAGGAGATAATTTCACTGTTAAAGCCATCTAAAACTGGTGATAAATAAAGCTTTTGGCTGCTTGCTGGAATGGCAAATTCTGTCACATCTGTGTAGCACTTTTGCATTGGTTTGGTTGCTTCAAATTGACGTTGAATAAGGTTATCTGCTTTCTTGCCAACCTCTCCTTGGTATGAAGAATACTTCCGTTTACGGCGAATTCGAGCCGTTAAACCAAGTACTTTCATAAGACGCTGCACCTTCTTATGGTTCACTACGAAGCCACGATTTCGTAATTCTAGAGTCATGCGACGATAGCCGTAATTTCCTTTATGCTCAGTATAAATTGACTGAATTTCAGCTTTAATATCATAATCTTTATCGCTTTGATCCAGCTGTTTTAAGTGGTAATAATAGGTTGAACGGGCAAGCTTAATAATCTTTAGAAGGATATCTAACGAAAACTCTGTTACCAGTCCTTGAACAATTTCCGTTTTTCTTCTTGCTCCTTTTCGTCCCTCAATCGGAGTTCTCTCAACTTTTTTAGAATGGCATTCTCCGCTCTCAAGTACTCATTTTCTGCTTGAAGACGTTCTAATTCTGTCATATCTTCAAATCTCTTCTTTGGCTTACGTCCCATTTTAGGTGGTCTCCCTCTTGTTTTCTCAACAATAGTATACCCGTTTTTCTTATATTGTGCCAGCCAATTCGAAAGTAATCCACTACTTGGAAGGGCATAATCCAGAGACACCCTAATTTGTGAACGCCCCTCAAGAAGAACTTTATCAATGATCTCTTGTTTTAGTTCAGGAGAATAGTAACAATTCTTTCCTTTTTTGACGATTTCTATTCCATAACGATCAATCAATTTAATCATGTACTGAAGATTAGAAATGTTTATCCCAAATTGATTTGAAAGTTGTCTAAAGCTCTCTCCTTTCTTTCTTAATTCATATATTTGAACTTTATCTTCATAAGTTAATTTCATAATAAAAACACCCCAAAAGTTAGATTTTTATGTCTAACTTTTGGGGTGCAGTTCAAAACCACCCTTTTTTATATCCTATTATAGACGAGCGTTGAGTTCTTTGCTCAATTCTTCAAATCCTGGTTTACCAAGAAGGGCAAACATGTTACGTTTGTAAGCTTCAACACCTGGTTGGTCAAATGGGTTGATGGCATTCAAGTAACCTGAAAGGGCGATAGCCAATTCGAAGAAGTAGATTGTGTAACCAAGAGTGAAGGCATCTTGCTCAGGAAGAGTTACGTACATGTTTGGTACGTCACCGTCAGTGTGGGCAAGAAGAACACCGTCAGTTGCTTTTTTGTTAACGAAGTCAACGTCTTTTCCTTGAAGGTAGCCAAGGCCGTCAAGGTCTTCTTCCAAAGTAGGGATGATCACGTTCTTACGTGGTTTGTCAACACGAACAACTGTTTCAAACATGATACGAGTTCCTTCTTGGATAAATTGACCCAATGAGTGTAGGTCTGTTGAGAAGTTAGCTGAAGTTGGGTAGATACCTTTTTGGTCTTTCCCTTCTGTTCAAGCACCCCTTGTGGATGCATTTGCTGGAAATTCCCTTGCACTGACTGGCTAGTTTGATTGACTTGCCAATCAACCACTGCGTCATCTATTTTTTCTAATTTAGACCCAGAAGCCTGGACTTTTTGTCCAGGCTCTGAATCAATTTTTTAGACTTTTATTTTTCTAAATTGCTTGATTTGAAATTTTATTATGGTTAAGCAGTTTCAAAAATCTGAATGGTAGAATCTTTATCAATTACTACCGCTTGATCTGCTACAACATGGAGTGTACCAGGAAGGCTCCCCTCTTTTGAACCATCAAAAGAAATCGTGATATGTCCCAGTCCAGTTAAATTTTTTTCTACTACATTTCCTACGGAACTAATCGAATATTCCTGATTATCTACCACCAGCTTGCCACCTTCTAGTATTGAACCTAGCAGATTTTTATTATCAATCTTAAAACAATACTCTGATAAATCTTCCGGTGCTTCTTCTCCAAATAAAATGAGCATATTGGCATCTTGAATCATATTCTGAGCTTCAGACCCTACTTGAATTACTTTAGTTTCAAAAATTTTCTTCATCTGATTTCTATTCATACTTTCTCTAATTTGTCATAAACTTAGGCTTATAGATAAGTTTAACATAATATAGCTACTCTGTTTACATGCGTCTATCAAAGGTCTACTGATAAAGACCAATACTAGCTATCCAAGCAACTAGCACCCGCGGAACACCATTGAGAAAGCGTGAATAAAGTACCGAAGGGACACCAACCTCAACTGTTTCAGCCTTGGCTTCAGATAGGCCGAGTGCTACAGGAATGAAATCACAACCGTTTTGAGTGTTGATAGCAAATAAAGCTGGCAGAGCCATTTGGGGCGGAATAGTCCCTTTTCCGATTTCGACTCCAATTAAAGTTCCAATAATCTGACTAATAACAGCTCCGGGACCTAACAAAGGAGATAGGAATGGTAAGGAACAGATAAAGCCAATTAAAACGAGTCCCCAGATGTTCCCCGCTAGGGGAACCATTAATTTTGCCAGCCAATTTCCAACACCGGATCCTTGAATAACCCCAATCAGCAAGGAAACAAAGGCCATGAAAGGAATTATTGTATTGAGCATTGTTTGGATGGCTTCACGAGCAGCCTGGTTGAAAGTTGCAACGACCTTACCAGCCCCCATCCCAATTCGTGCTACAATACTTGTTTCAGCTTTTTGCTCTGTAATTTTTTTACTAGTATCGTAAGTTGGCTTTTCAGTTACCACAGTTGTCGCTTTTTCGTCTTCATTAGCAGCAGAAATTTGATTAAGGCCAACTGCTGACACATAGATTTCCTCGGTTATATATTGAGCTAGAGGCCCACTTTTCCCTGTAGCAACAATATTTATTGTAGGGATTCCCTTTTTAGGATAAATACCACAGCGAAGAGTACCGCCACAATCCACGATTGCTAAAGCAATTTCCTCATCTGGGATAGAAGTTTTAAACCCATTAACAGCTTCCATACCGGTCAAATCAGCAATTTTATCCACAATATCTGGCTTTTCTCCTCCGCCAGTGATATAGATGAATTTATGCTTAGCTTCACTAGGTGTAATGACCAAAGGTCCTCCGAAACCGCCATTTCCTTTAACAACTTTTATACTCTTATATGACATAATTTCACTCTTTCTATAAATCAAATGTTTTACTCAAGGTAACACCTTGCTGTTTTGCTACATAAGCAGTTGTAAAATCGGTCACCCAACCGCCTACAAAGTTCATGACAAGCCCAACAAGCATGTAACGAATGGCTAAGTCCATTTGACTTAAACCTAAAGTTTGAATTCCTGTTGCAATTCCCATCCATACAAACAATTCCCCAGGATTGATATGTGGAAATACACCATTTGAAGTATGGCAGAACTGCATCTGAGCTGCTACAAAACTAGGTTTATAATATTCTGGTAAGAAACGTCCCATACTGATTGCCATCGGATTCCCCAGCATAAAGGCTGAAATGAAAGGTAAAATCATATACCGGCTAACAGGATTTTTGGCAGAAATCTTAGCCAGGGAATTGACCTTCTCTTCTCCCAAGAAAGCGATAAGGGTATTCATTGCAATCAATAGCATTAAGACAAGCGGTACAATATTTGTCATCCAGCTAATAAAGGTTTCTCCACCTAATTGGAAGAGTTTCATAAAACTCTCTGCAAAATTTGTAATGTGATTCATAAGGAACTCCCTTTCTTATTTTTTTTAAATAACTGTTTAATAGATAATTGTAAGTAATTCGCATAAAAGCCGAATCCCAGAAAAGAATCAGATGAACTTGTCTCTTTCTCAATACCTGCCTCATGCCAAAGATAGACTTTTCTAGCATCTTCTATGGCTGATTGCATCAACTTATTTTCTTTTCTCACAAGAGGATTATACTTGTCAAAATAATGGATGTCTTCTCCAACATAATCGTCCATATTTTGAAAACGTGCTAAGATTGTGACTCCTTGCATTTTGCTAGCTTTAAGAACCCGACCGTTTTCATCAACCGCGAACATGACAATCGTACCGGATTTGATTCTTCCGGACTTCCTGCCAATCGCTACGCGCCCCAGTCTTCGGAGCATCGTATAGGTCTTATTGAAGTCTTTGAGTTGCTGCCAGCCGAGGAACATTTGAAATATATAAGCTGCCATGACAAATACAGCGAAAATTATTAGCGAATTCATTAAAATACTCCTTTGCTCTTAGAAAATGATAGAAACTCTGTCTCTGTTTCTACAGCCCTCAAAGCTTCTTTTAGAGAAGGCTCTCCTGCAATTCGAAAAATGTCGTCATACAATTCCAGCAATTCACTCTCCATTTTGCTTTCAATTTCTGAGGGAATGGCGACTAGAAAGATAAATTCAATCCAATCATCTCCTTTTTGATAAGGCTCTTCTAGCTTTCCAAACATTAAAATAGTCTTTGCATAACCCTGGTTAATTGTATGGGGGAAGGCAATTCCTCCACCAAAAATGGTTGATTGTTTTTTCTCCCTATCAATTATCCGATTTCTAAAACCTTCATCAATCATCTGAAGTTTCTCTAACTCTGCAACCATATTTAGCAAGTATTGCTGATAGGTTTTTTGGGGACTCAACCGAAGAAAACGTAAGCTGACTGTTTCTAGATTTTTTTGATGAAAAGCATTGGCCCTCTGCCATTCTTCCCGCAGCCATTGATCATCAAAAAGATGATTAACTTGAATGACTGGAGATTTAGAATCTTTATATTTTAGAGGAACTGTCGTAAAAATCGCGAAATAGTCCTGATTCAAATCCAGATTAAAATCCTCTTCAGAATACTGAGTAATGTCTACATCATTTCCAAGGATTCGTCTGAGTTGCTGAATAATCATCGCAGCAGTTCCTCTTCCTGTTGTGCAAACTACTGCTATCTGCTTGCGAGAACCATTTACAACAGAGTTTTGCTTTCTTAAAATCATTTCAAAATACAAAGCCAGATATCCGATTTCAGATAATTCCAATTCAGAACCAAAAATTGCAGACAGTTCTTCTCCAGCAATTTTCGCCATTTCAAAAGCAAAAGGATATTGAGTTTGAACCTCGCCATGGAATATATCATTAGCTTGCACATGGAAAATCAGTCGATTGATTAAGGGGCCTAGATGAGACTTGATTTCTTCAAATAATTCTTCATCATCAAAGTTAACCAACATTGTTTCTTTGACTTTCTTGACAATCCCTTGAAAAATGTTTGCAAGCTGTTCAGATTGATAAGACGGCTTGCTTAAAGTGTCAATAAAACGGATATTAAACGGAAAACACAAAAAGTCTATTTCAAACTGACTGAGGGAAATCTTATAAGTCATCTCAATATGATAGATTAATTTTTCAACCAAAGGTGTCTCTGTTAAATCATTCCTATAGTAAGGAATAGGGCAACTCAACACCCTAGATGCATAAATACGCTCCACCATAATTGAAATTGTCTTTCGAAGGAGTTCCTTTGTTTCTTTCGGGATTTTATACTCCTGGAGTAGCGTCTCCAGAAAAGAAGATGTTGCCTCGGTGAGTGTCTTTCCTTCAAAGTAAGGGGCCACTTGGTGAATATAGAGCAAGCGCAAATTCAGCTCGGACCCCAAGACCTCCAGCCCACGGTTGGGCTTTCCTGAAATAGTGATAGAGTAACTCTCTGCCAAAGATTTTACTTGTTTTAAATCCTTATTAAGGGTACTTCTACTAACACCTGCCTCCTCAGCCAAGTCGTCAATAAGAAGAGGGGAGGTTGACTTAATTAAACGTTTTAGTAAATAGGCAATTCTTTTACTGGAAGAATTGAAGTCACTCTCCCGTTTTAAACTACCAGATAAAATCCTTTCCAACTCAGTATAGTCATACACCTCTAACATTAACTTATCATCTTGTGAGATAATCTGGATACTCGGAGCCAAAACATCATTTAATTGTTGGATACTCTTTTGCAAGGTTTGCATACTAATATCCAGCTCTGAGCGCATATCTACCAAGGAATAAGTTGGCTGTGAGACCATTTTTTCTAAAATGTTATACCATCGATTTACTAAGGTCAACTCTCTTCCTCACCTTCATTTTTTTAACCGCGAGTTTTCCCTCCAGCAATATTTGTAGTGACTCCAGTTATATAGCTAGAACGATCTGAAATATAGAATGCTACAAGATCAGCTACTTCCCGTAGTTTACCACTTCGTCCCAAAGGAGTTGTTGAAGTTGAAGCATAACCAGCTCGAATATCTTCTACCGTCTTTCCACGGGTATAAGCAAGAGCTTCCTCATAAGAAAGAGTTCGAAGCCCCGTAGCTTCCATAATTCCTGGAGCAATTCCAACCACACGTACACCATGCTTACCCAGCTCTTTCGCCCATGAACGAGTGTAACTATAGACTGCTGCTTTTGTTGCAGCATAGGCACTTTGTCCTTCAGAACCTTCCAAACCTGCTTCTGAAGCCATGTTCACAATTACACCTTTTCTATTTTTCACTAAAATACGTCCTACTGCCTGACTAACCAAATACAAACCTTTTTGATTAATCATTGTTACTTTTTCAAACGTTTCATCGTCTAACTCGTAAGGACCTTTAGGATTTTCTGCATCAATTAATAATCTGGGAACATTAATCCCTGCATTATTGACTACCGCATCAATATTGCCAAATCTTTCAACTATTTTGGCAACACCCTCTTCTACTTCAGAGCGAGAAGTTACATCAACTTTTACAAATAATAGATTCGGGTGACGCAAATCGTTGTTGCTAAGATCAAAATTCGCTACATTGACTCCTAATTCCAGCAATTCTTCAACGATTGCCTTACCGATCCCAGATGACGCGCCAGTCACAAGAACTGTTTTGCCTTTTATGTTTAACCAATCATTCATTTTGATACCTCTCAAATTTTATTTACAAGGCAATTATACAGCGCTTTCATAAAAGAATTAAGACACTCTTTTTTACACTTTTAAAAAAAATAATAAACTAATTAAGAGGCTTGTACTAAAAATCCACAAGAAATGAACTTGTGGATCTTTTTATATTCTAAATGAACTCAAAGCATATGAGAATCAAAGGCGTGCATTCAACTCAGCACCCAGCTCTTCAAAGCCTGGTTTCCCAAGAAGAGCAAACATGTTTTTCTTATAAGCTTCAACTCCAGGCTGGTCAAATGGATTGATACCATTCAGGTAGCCAGAAAGAGCAATAGCCAACTCAAAGAAGTAAATAGTGTAGCCCAAAGTGAACTCATCTTGCTCAGGCAGTGTCACAAACATATTTGGAACTCCACCATCAGTGTGTGCTAACAGCACTCCATCTGTAGCTTTTTTATTGACAAAGTCAACATCTTTTCCTTGCAAGTAGCCAAGACCGTCCAAGTCTTCTGCCAATTCAGGAATCAGCACATTTTTGCGAGGTTTATCTACACGGATAACTGTTTCAAAGAGGATACGGGTACCTTCCTGGATAAATTGTCCCAGAGAGTGCAAGTCTGTTGAGAAGTTAGCTGAAGTTGGATAAATCCCTTTTTGGTCTTTCCCTTCTGACTCACCAGCCAGTTGCTTCCACCACTCAGAGAAGTATTGCAGAGATGGTTCATAGTTAGCTAGAACTTCTGTCAGATAACCTTTACGGTACAAGATATTGCGTACAACTGCATATTGATATGCTTCATTTTCAGCCAACTTATCAGAAGCATAAGCCTTGCGAGCAGCATTTGCTCCTTCCATTAACTTGCTGATATCAGCTCCTGCAGCTGCGATTGGCAAGAGCCCCACTGCTGTCAATACTGTAAAACGACCACCTACACTATCAGGCACTACAAAAGTATCCCAGCCATTAGCATCTGCTTCAACCTTAACTGCACCTTTAGCGCGGTCTGTAGTTGCGTAGATACGTTGGTTAGCTTCTTCTTGACCGTACTTCTTAACCAAGAGTTCTTTGAAGACACGGAAAGCAATAGCCGGTTCAGTTGTTGTACCTGATTTAGAAATCACGTTTACTGAGAAATCTTTGTCTGATACATAGTCTACCAAATCAGCCAAATAGCTTGAAGAGATAGAGTTTCCAGCATAGAGGATCTGAGGTGCCTTGCGTTCTTCCTTTCTTTGCAAGTTTACAAATGAATTATTCAAGAAATCAATAGCTGCACGAGCTCCTAAATAGGAACCACCAATACCGATTACGATCAATACCTCACTATCAGATTGGATTTTAGCAGCAGCCTTTTGAATACGAGCAAATTCATCTTTGTCATATTCTTCAGGTAAGTTCAACCAGCCAGTCATTTCTGCCCCAGGACCTGTACCATTTCGCAGAGCAGAATCTGCTGCAGTCACTTGAGGCTGCATATAATCTAGTTCATGTGGTGCAACAAATTTATCTAATACTTTTGAATAATCAAATTTAATATGTGACATAATATTCCTCCAAAATTTCTTCTCTTCTATCATAACCCTTACCTTAGATTTTTTCAAGTTTTTATACTGAATTTTTCCAAATTTTATCATAATTTAAACATTTGCGTAAAAAATGTTACAATATTAAAATTTGAACGAAATAAGACAAAAAAACGACTAGGTTTCCAGTCGTTATAATTCATTCAATAAATACTCAAATAATTCTAAGTTGCCATCTTCTTCATTGACCAAGAATTCTGGATGCCACTGGAGACCAATAATACGGTGTTCGTCGATAGATTCGATTGCTTCAACAGTTTGATCACGTGGATCTACAGCCGTCACACGGAAATTGGGTGCCAAATCTTTAATGCTCTGACGATGCACTGAATTAACCTGACTTTCTTTACCAAATAATTTAGACACTACACTGCCATCCACTGTCTCAATAGAATGTGAAGTCCCAAAAGGCAGGCCTTGCCAATGACCTTCAATATCTTGATTGAGCGTTCCACCAAAGGCAACGTTGACAAGCTGAACACCACGGCAAATAGCTAAGATTGGTTTATTCTGACGCAAGGCTTCTTGTAGAAGAGCTAGCTCAAACTCGTCGCGAGTTAGGTTATAGTCGTCGCTATCAATTGTTTTTTCCTCACCATAAAACTGAGGATGGACATTTTGCCCTCCAGTCAAGATGAGCTTATCAATCATTTCTACATAGTCATGGACCACCGACTCATCACCAACCGGAATGACCAAAGGAAGTCCGCCAACCTGACGAATACTCTCAGCAAATTTACAAGAGACTGATGAATGAATATTTTTTCCTTCTGCGTCCACAGGACATAGGTTTGCCGCTACTCCAACAACTGTTCTTGCCATCACTGATTTCCTTTCCTTTTCTATTGATAATCTTATCTTACCATCCTTGCCCAATCCTGTCTAATATATATTTTTTAAGTCCGTGATAAAATTTTTTTATCAGAAAAAGTTGCCCAAAATTAGGACAACTTTTTTGCTTATACTCAATGAAAATCAAAGAGCAAACTAGGAAGCTAGCCGCAGGTTGCTCAAAACACAGTTTTGAGGTTGTGGATAGAACTGACGAAGTCAGTAACACATATACGGCAAGGGGACGCTGACGTGGTTTGAAGAGATTTTCGAAGAGTATTATTCAAAGACAAATTGATTGTGATAAAGTTCGGAGTAAAAGCCTCCAAGCTTGAGCAATTCGTGATGATTTCCTTGTTCGATAACCTCACCATCCTTAAGGACAATAATCTGATCTGCATTAAGAATAGTTTTCAAGCGATGGGCAATCACAAAACTCGTTCTTCCTGCTACAATTGCCTCCATAGCATTTTGAATCTTGCTCTCTGTTACAGTATCCACGTTTGATGTTGCCTCATCCAAGATTAAGACCTGGGGATCCGTCATTAAGGTTCGAGCGATGGAAATCAACTGCTTCTGACCGGTTGAGAAGACGCTCTGGTCATCATTAATCAGAGTATCGTACTTATCTGGTAGACTTTCGATATATTCATGGATATGCGTAGCCTTAGCAGCTGCTTCTACCATCTCCTGACTAGCATCTGGTACACCGAATCGAATATTGTCCCGAATAGTTCCGCTGAACAAAACAGAATCCTGCAAGACAATTCCCACCTTACTTCGCAAACTGTCTAAATCAAACTCGCGAATATCTGTTCCATCAAAGCTGATACTACCTGCATCCACATCATAAAAACGATTGATGAGGTTCATAATGGTTGTTTTCCCTGAACCTGTCGGACCAACTACCGCAATCATTTTCCCTTTTGGAGCTGAGATGCTGACATCTTTCAAAATAGGTTTTCCTGGCAGGTAGGAGAAGTCTACGTTACGAATCTCCACACCTTCTGTTAATTCGGTAAAGATTGGAGCATCTTGAGGACGAATTTCTTCCTCTGCATCAAACATTTCTTGGATACGGTCCGCTCCTGTAAAGGCCAGTTGCAAACTTCCCCAGCTCGCTGCCAATTGGATAATGGGCTGGTAATACTGTTGCGAAAACTGAGTAAACATGACAATCAAACCAAGTGCAGTTGCTGTCTCGATGTTCTTATCATTCAGTAAGACAGCTGAACCTACAAAAATAACGACTGCTGTATTGACCAAACTCATCCCGTTCATGACAGGGAATAGGATTCCTGAAAACATTCTTCCCTTGAAAGTGGCTTTTCGAACCCGTTCATTCTGCTCGACAAAACCAGCAATCACATCTTCTTGAATGCCTTGAACAATAACGGCTTTTTGTCCAGAGATACTCTCATCCATATAAGCATTGAGCTTCCCAACTTCTTTTTGTTGGAGATTTGTATATTTCCGCGCTAGCTTCAGGATAAAGAACAACATGATAACTGCTATCGGAGTACTGGCAATTGTGATTAAAGCCAAGGTGACATTTTTTGCGAACATGACAATCAGCAAGCCAATATAAAGGGCAATATTGGTCATGACAGACACTAAACTTTCGTTGAAAGCTTGGAGAATATTATCCAAATCACTGGTAAAACGTGACAGGATATCCCCATCTTGATGGCGGTCAAAGAAGGAGACGGTCAAGCGAGAAAGCTTACCAAAAAGCCCCTTACGCATCTCATTCGTCGATTCGGCAATAATTCGGCTCATCAAGACCATATAGATGAGACTAGAAACTACTAAAACAATCAAAATATAGGCAAGATTGATTAGGAGTCCCAAGAGACTTTGCCAAACCATATCTGAATTTCCATTTTGATAGGCTATAACCAAATTGGCTAGTTCTGTGACTGTTTGACCTGCAAATACTGGAAAGAGGGCTTGTGCTACCGTTGCAATGATAATCATAGCAATAACAACGATAAAGGATATCTTGTAAACTTTAAAATAGTTCCAAAAAAATTCAAATGTCTTCATCCTACTCCTCCTTTCCTTTTTGCGTTTCATAAATTTCACGATAAACTGGGTTTGTTGCAACCAAGTCAGCATGTTTACCTTGACCAATCAAGCGCCCTTGGTCAAGCACTAAAATTTTATCAGCATGCACAACAGAGCTAATCTTTTGTGCGATGATAATCGTAGTCGTCCCCTTCAAATCCTTGTTGAGGGCTTCTTGGACCAAACGTTCTGATTTGGCATCAAGGGCAGAGGTTGAATCATCAAATATCAAGATTTTAGGATTGCTGACAATCCCACGCGCAATAGACATTCTTTGTTTTTGTCCACCAGAAAAGTTAGTCCCACGTTCCTCAACCGGACTTTCAAAGGCCAAGTCCATACGACTAATAAATTCACTGGCCTGGGCGATGCGAGCTGCGCGTTCCATTTCTGAAACTGTCGCATCTCCCTTACCTTGTCTGAGATTATCTGCGATGGTTCCACTAAAGAGAATGGCTCTTTGTAGGACTATAGAAACTGTCTTACGAAGCGTCCCTTCACTAACTGTCCGAATGTCCTTTCCACCAATCTTGATCGAACCTTGCTGAGGATCAAATAATCGTGGAATCAACTGAGCCAAGGTTGATTTCCCTGCACCAGTTGCTCCGACAACTCCAACCATTTCCCCAGCTGCGATATCGAAGGATACATCTTTTAGGATAGGTTCTTCATCATTTGGATAGGTAAAGGTCACATTTTCAAAACTGAGACTTCCTTCCAATTCTTCATCTTCCACATCATTGAAAGTCATAGCTGGTTCTGTATCTAGGATTTCACGAATACGACGAAGGGAAATCATGGCACGAGTAACTGAGTTCCCCAAAAATCCAACCATGACGATGGTAAAGATAATCTGACTCAGGTAGTTTACAAAGGAAGCAATGGATCCAACAACTGATGGATCTGACTCTGCCATACCGGCTACAAGCCAGATTGAGAGAAAAACAGCCCCGTAAGAAATCAACATCATTGCAGGTTGCATAACAGAAAAGGCATAACCGATATAAAGGTTTTCTCCCAACAATTCATCTGACACCTGCGTAAATTTATCAAACTGATCTTTTTCTCGGACAAAAGACTTAACCACGCGCACACCACGCAAATTTTCTTTAGCAATGGCATTGATACGCTCTAGTAAGGTCTGGAATTTTGCAAAGCGTGGTCCCACAACTCCCATCATAAAACCCATTATGGCAACAATCAGAACGACCATGAGAACTAGCACCCACCACAGAGAAGGTAGGGTGACAACTGCTAGAATAAAGGAACCGATAAACAAAAGTGGTAGTCGAAAGAGAATTTGAAAGGTCATCATGACTACGTTCTGAATCTGATTGATATCGTTGGTCATACGAACAACAAGGTTCCCTGCATTAAACTTCTCAATATTAGCGTATGAGAAAATTTGAATCTTACGAAAGGCATCTTCCCTTAGGTCTGACGAAACTCCTTGAGCAATGTAAGCTGCTAACACAACATTGATTCCACCTGCGACCAAACCAATCAAGGCAACAAGAATTAACCAAAAACCGATAGTATAAATAGCTTCATGATCACCTGTTAGCAGAGCCTCTAAAACCTCCTGCAAATAACGTGGTTGCAGGAGTGAACTAGTAACCATGAGACCTGTCATGATCAAGGACGCTAGCGCCTGCCATTTATAGGCTTTTATTTTCTGAAACAGCATATTTCCCCCTTCTAAGATAGACAAAAGGGAACGACAACTCTGTCAGTCCCTTCTTATGCTTTCATGTTGATGCTATTCTAACAAAAAAGAATGCTATTGTCAAAGCACTCAACTCTTACAAGCTTGTGCAATGACGACATCAGCATTCTATTGAATCATCTAAAACATCTTCTAATTTAAGTAGAGAATTTTTATTGTTCTGAACTAGCTTGCTCCTCTAGTTTAGCTCGTCCAATTTCACGGTAGCTACGGTCGCCAACAATCTTGACCGAGAACTGACCATCTTGGTACTCGAGAATCGTCACACTTCCATTATCAAGGCCATGCGGATGCATTCCGTTGATTAAATAAACAATGGTTCCAATAGTCATTCCATGGCTGACTACGAGAGCATTTCCTCCCCCATTAGCTTCCATTTCCTTAGCAATGGCTTCAAAACCTTCCCAGATGCGACCACTTAGTTTTTCCCAGCCTTCAGCCCAGCCTGCTGTATCCACTTCTACCAAACCTTCAGCTAGCTCCGCATAGGACAAACGATGCACATGATCGACATTAAAGATTCGAGGGATGATGCCCATAAAAAGGTCTCCATCATAAGCACCATCAAAACTACCAAAGCACCATTCACGGATTCGCTTATCCATACGATAAGGAATTTGTCCTGTTAAACCAAGCTCCTCAAGGATAATTCCCATTGTCTGAATGGTCCGCCCTGAGTCACTTGAATAAGCACGCTCAAACCTTAAGCCAGACTCACGCAAGCCAATCCCCAATTCATGAATGCCTCGTTCCCCTTCAGCTGTCAGTGGAGTATCACTCCAACCTTGAGCACGACCAATCGTATTAAACATTGTTTTCCCATGACGCACTAGATACAATTTTACACTTGACATTTTCCGTCCTCCATATGTATCTATTATAGCATGATTTCAGGTAAAAACCTCGTCCTAACCCACTGAGTCCAACATCACCACTTAAACTAGATTTTACAAATCTGATAATCTATGTCTTATCATTCTTAGAAGGAGTAACTTTAGATGGCTCGGTGGCCTCTTTTTTAACCTCTTCTTTTTTCTCCTCATTTCCTTCTTTGGACTTATTTTCTGTCTTCTTAGTCTTTTTATCGGTCTTTTTCAAATGAGAAAAGTGAAATTCAAACTGATTTTTTCCAGTGTCAACAATCGCTGTAAATCCCTTTTGGTCATTACGATAAGTTGACTTCCCTACATTAAATGACTGCTGACCACTCTCATAACTAGCTTTTTCATAGGTTCTCTTAGCCATTGCAAAGGCAAGGAGTTTTTCTTTATTGAGGGCATAATCCTGATGATGAGCCACTTGTCGATTTAGATAAAACTGCAACAAAAGACTAAAAATTCCAGCAACAGTGATCGCGTAAAGGAGAACGCCAGCCCTAACTTTTTTCTTTTTCCACACGATAGATAAACTCCCTCTCTAGTCCCTTTTCAAACTGAAAATTAAAATGAACATTTTGCCCGTTTTGGTAAATATGAGCTGATTTCAGACCGTAAACCATCGGCTGGTAACCACGTCCACTGGCATCTGTTTTTCGAAAATCATTTGACTTTGATTTTCCCATGGAAATAGGTTTCCCATCCTGTTTGAGGTAAAGTCTATCATTCTCTACTTTTTCAAATTGGGCTCGATTCAGCTCTGCTTCCAGCTGATCCACAAATAAAAGCCATTCTTTTTGCTCACTTTTCTGCTGGTAGCGAACTTCTGAAACCAAGAGTTGGCTCATAGATTGAAAAAGAAGCAAACTCCCACTAATCACAATAAGAGCAACCAGGGATTCTAAAAGAGTAAACGCTCTGACTCTACTTATCTTGAATCGCCAGTAATTTTTCAGTTCCATAATACACCTCCAAACCTCGCTCATTCGAGACAACATGAACTGTAAGCCCATTGACAGTCAACTGCTTTTGTCCAGTCTGCAAAGCCATACGAGCCACACGCAAAACTTCTTCCTGTTCTAAGAGTCTTGCTTCCTGTCGTCTACTTTCTTGAATCTGCCCTAACAAGAGGGTTGCAATACTGGCAAAAATAGCTAGTGAAATCACTGCCTCCAGTAAAATAACCGCCTTAATTTTTTGCTTCTTGAATACGTTTAATCTTTCCATTTCCTAGATATAGTTGGTAGCGAACTACTTCTTTCCTTGTTTGAAATCTCACACTTGCAAGAGACGAATTTCCTCCAGCCTTATCAAAGGTGATTGACTGATTGGACTGTAGTTGAATCCCTTTAGGGATGGCTAATTTCTGATAGCCATTTCCAATACTTCTCTCTTCCAAAATCAAGTTGATCTTCTGCTGACTAGCCAGACTTCGCTTCTGGGTTTCTCGATAAAGTTCCTCAAACTCCATAAAGAAAATTTGTTCTTCCACAGCCGCAAAAGTGGATTGAACTGAACTTGACAAACCCAAGGCTAACAGACTGACTATCCCTAAGACCAATAAACTTTCTAACATAGTAAAAGCACTAATCCGCAACTGTTTGACTTGTCTTTTGTTTTGCATGGTATTCCTTATAGGCTTTTGCTTGCTCAGCAGTGATGCGTCCATCTGCCTGAAGTTTACTTAGACTAGCATCCTCATTTTTATCTAGAGTATAGAGTTCAGCTTGGCTTTCTACCACCTTGACGACTGCTGCTTTACCCTTGTCATTCACTGCATCCTTTTGCTTAGTTAGGTTTGGCACAAACAGTAAGAGTAGAACACTAATGATGAGCAACACCACCAACATTTCTACCAGTGTAAAAGCTTTTGCCTTGGCTTTCTTTAATTTCATCAACATTTTTTCCATCTAAAAATTTACCTCCATATTTTGATACATAGGCAGCAACATAGCTGCGTACAATAAAACGATTAGCAGAGCTACAAAAATAAAGACCAGTGGTTGAACTAAGTTCATCGTACGATTAACTCGGGTAAAGAAGGATTCCCACGTTTTTTCTGCATAGATTTCCAATTCGCTTCCCAACTTGGATTTGATCTCTCCATATTCAATGATTAATCCCAACTCTCTTCTAAAAAAAGGATAATCCTGCACAACCATAGAAAATTCATGCCCATTTTGCAAGGACAGGGATAAATCATGTCCGATTTCCTTAAAAAGAGGATTGCCTTGCTCCTGCATCATCTGGAAAATCTGTGACAACTCTAAACCTTGTCCAATCATATTTCCCCATTCTCGAGCATAATAGGCCGTCAGATAATACTGAACAAATACACCTAGAAAGGGAATTCTAGCTAGAAAAGAAAAGACTTCTATCTTCCTAGATTTTCTGTAGAATATCAGTCCTGTTAAAGATACGAGACCTAGCGCCAGAGTAAGTCCAAGAAAAATCTGTGGTAGGTTACTAATCACTAAGGTAGCTATGTTACTACTATCCAGTTGGGGCAAGAGATAATTTCGCAACCCCAACATAATGAGCAGTAAGAAAGCTAACAATATGATTGGATAGGTCGCAACTTCAATTAACTTCTTCTTGACCTTAGCAAGATTATCTAAATACTCTTCAATTTTCCCTAAACTCAAATGAAGGTTCCCATGAACTTCAGCCAAGGAAAGTTGCGTGACAATTGAACTTGAAAAACCTAAAGTCCCCATCATTTCCGAAAAGGATTTTCCCTGCGAGAGTCCTAGACGCATCTGCGATACATATTCCTTTTCCAACAAGAGACTTCTATCTAGAAAGGAAATGATCTCTACCAAGTGAAAACCACTCGAGAACAAATTGTTAAAGAGAGTGATGATTTTCTTCTGCTTACTGGTAGCTAATTTTCTCCGTTTCAGCTTGAAAGGCAGTGATATGTCCTTCTTTAAGAAGCTGGTCAATTTGTCCATTCCACTTTTCTGCCTGGTGTTCTTGGTAATCTTCGTTTGCAAAATCAATAATTCCTCCTCCTGCGATTAGTCTCTGGTAACAAACACCTTGTAAAACTACTGCCAGTTCATCTTCACTGACACCAAGTTCTAAAAGGCGCTCATAAACCCCACGAACACTCTTGGCATGGATTGTCGAGAATACCGTGGCACCTGTCAGACTAGCTCGTACAACGGCACGGGCTGTTTCGCTATCTCGAATTTCTCCAATGATTAAAAGATCTGGACGATGTCGTAGGGAAAGTTTGATCAAGTTCTCATAGCTAAGTCCGATAGCTTCATTGAGCTGTAATTGTAGCATTGCTTCTTGCTTAATCTCAACCGGATCTTCAATGGACATGACCTGTTGTCCCTTAAACAATGACTTGGCTAATTCATGCATCAAAGTAGTTTTGCCGCTTCCTACGGGGCCTGCAAAAAGATAAAGCCCGCGTTGCCTAAAGCCCTTTTCCAGTTCTATAAGGTCCTGAAACCAGAAGCGCAACTCTTGTTCTTGATCATGCAAAAGCCGGATTACTAGACTCTCATGACCACGATAATCTCCCACCGTCGATAAGCGTAATGAAGAAACCTTATCTCCATGCTGATAATCACAGGAACCAAGCTGACTACGGCGTTTTTCTCCAACGTTCATCCCCGCAATAAACTTAAAATGACTAATGACAGCCCCCAACTTTTCAAAGTCATAGGTGTTAATCAAATGTCTCTCATCTCCAACTCGCATATGTAGCTCATAAATCTTTTCTTTAGGAACAAAATAGATGTCCTGAGCTCCTTGTTTTTTGGCCAGTGTAATCAATTCTTGTGCAAGTATTTGTACCATATCTTCCTCCTCATTCTTATTATTCGAAGAAAATATAAAAAAGAAGAAACAACTTCATTAAAAAGTTGTTTCTTCTTTTTTTATGCGACAAGTACGGTGGATTTCTAAACCAGTCTGCTTTTCGTAACCAGGTCTAAATTTTTCATCTGGAATGACTTGACCATCTTCCAACAAAGCCAAGGAATGATATTGCTGAAGAAATTCATCGCATTCTTCACACCAGCGTTTATCTTCTGGATCCCAAAAAATAGTCATCAAGTCTCCTCTACTTTTGTAAAGGGGAATCTCCTTTTCTAACTCAAACCAACAAGACTTATAATATTTCAAGGCGTCATAATAGTTATCAAATTTTTTGCTCGCAATGACGTCGTCTTCCCAGCCTTCTATAAACCACCACGGTTCAAAATCTCCGTACATTTTTATAACTCGATACATAGTTTAACTTCCTTTGTACCGTATATTATAGCGAAATTTTGAGAACAATGAAAGAATTTTGCTCATTTTCACGAATTATATAACATTTTCAAAAAATCCAGCTATTCTAAAACGAATAACTGGATTTAAAAACAAGATTAACCTTCTGAAATATCGTTTTCAATGATCACTTTAATTGCATGATGATCGGCGGCCTTACTAAATACTTCATAGGCCTTTTCTATTTCACTAAGTTTGAAATAATGAGTTACCAATTTTTCAGGTTCAATTTTATGACTTTCTAAGGCTTTCAAAAGCTGAGGAGTTGTATTGGTAGAAACCAATCCAGTAGTAACATTAATGTTACGAATCCAAAGAGTGTCCAAATCAAACTGAACTGGTTTACCATGCACACCACAGTTGGCTACTGTTCCGTCTACACCGATAATCTTTTGACAGAGATCAAACGTTGCAGGAATACCAACAGCTTCTATAGCAACATCCACACCTCTACCATCTGTTAAATCATAAATTTCTTGAATTGCTTTTTCAGGGTCTGAAGAATTAATCTTATGAGTAGCACCGAAAGAAACTGCAGTATCTAAACGGTTATCGTCTAGGTCCACCATAATCAATTTAGCTGGTGAATAGAATTGTGCCGTCAAAAGAGCTGCCAATCCAACTGGCCCTGAACCAACGATAGCTACACTACAGCCGGGCTCAACTTTCCCTTTTAAGACACCAATTTCATAGCCAGTTGGCAAGATATCAGATAACATAACTAAGGCTTCATCAGACAAGTCAGATGGAGTATGATAAAGAGTATTATCAGCATGAGGCACACGTAGATATTCAGCCTGCATACCGTCAATCAAATGTCCAAAAATCCATCCACCTTCGTCTTCACAGTGAGCATAGATTCCTTTTTTACAATAGTAACACTTGCCACATGCACAAACGCAAGAAATTAAAACCTTATCACCCTTTTTGAAGTTTGAAACTCCTGCTCCAACTTCCTCTACAATACCAATTCCTTCATGCCCTAGGATAGTTCCACTCTTACAAGCAGGAACATCTCCTTTAATAATATGAAGGTCTGTACCACAAATAGTAGTCTTAACGATACGCACAATAGAATCTGTTGGCTTGCGAATAACTGGTTTGTCAACATCAACAAATGACGCAAGGCCTGGTTTAACGTAAGTATAAGCTTTCATAAGCAATCCTCCGCTTTTTTATTTGTATTATTTATATCATAATTGTAAGCCTTTTCATTTAAAAAATCAAGTGATTTGTGAAAGAAATAACAAATTTGTTTTAAAAAAGAAGAAACTAAACTAGTTTCTTCTTTAGAAATTATGCTTGATAACGTTTTTCACCATCTAGATAAGTTGCTACTAATTCCAAATCTTTATCTAGCACGATAAAGTCAGCATCGTAGCCTTCACGAATTTGTCCACAGACGTCATCGATATGAACTGATTTAGCTGGGTTCAGACTAGCCATCATGACTGCTTCATGAGGATTTGCAATTCCCCACTCAACGACATTTTTCAAACCATCTTTAAGTTTGAGAATGGAACCTGCCAAGTTACCTGTAGATTTAAGGCGAGCAGTCCCATTTGCAACTACAACTGGAAATTCACCTAACATATAATCGCCATCTTGCAAACCGCCTGCTGTCATACAGTCAGTGATAAGGGCAATATTTTCAGTTCCTTTTTGTTTAAGAAGAATTTCGCAAGCCTTAGGATCCACGTGATGACCATCACAAATCAATTCTGCATAAGTGTGTGGTAACTCATACATAGCACCAACCATACCAAGTTCGCGGTGTGTTAAACCACGCATTCCATTATAGGCATGAACCCAAACACTAGCCCCGGCATCAACAGCTTTTTTTGCTTCATCAAAGGTAGCATTAGAGTGACCAAGAGCAACAGTTACACCTTCACCAGTAATTGTACGTACAAAATCCTCAACACCATCACGTTCAGGTGCAAGAGCAATTTTATTAAGAAGACCATTAGCAGCCTTTTGCCAAGCGCGAAATTCATCCATACGTGGATCTTTCATATAGGCAGGATTTTGAGCCCCCTTAAATTCTTCGGTGAAGTAAGGTCCTTCAAAATAAATACCACGAATCTTAGCACCAGATGCTTCTTGATAGCGTGCACCAATGTTTTCAGTAACAGCCAGCAATTGTTCGTATGATGAAGTTAGTGTAGTTGGTAAGAAACTAGTAACACCTGTGCTAAGAAGGCCTTCACTCATCGTATGAAGTGTACCTTCGATATTATTATCCATAACATCGACACCACCAAAACCATGAATGTGTGTATCAACTAGACCCGGTGCAATGCTGTAACCAGAGTAGTCTAAAATTTCTGCATCATCCGAAATCTCTTCAACATGCTTACCAAACTTGCCATCAATAAGTTCCAAATAACCTCCACGACGAATACCATGTGGATAGAAAAATTGATCAGCTTTAATATACTTAGGCATAATGATAACCCCCTTAAGAAATAATCTACTATTTATTATGTCAATTACATTATAAACCTTTCAAAACAATTTGTAAATGGTATAGACCTTTTTTAGTGAAATTTTAATAAATTACTCAACAAAAAAACAAGGTTTGAAAACCTTGTCTTTATTACTATACCGGCGGCCGGGGTCGAACCGGCACGTCCTTGCGGACACTGGATTTTGAGTCCAGCGCGTCTGCCAATTCCGCCACGCCGGCAAATAGTAACTGGGGTAGCTGGATTCGAACCAACGCATGAGGGAGTCAAAGTCCCTTGCCTTACCGCTTGGCTATACCCCAATAATATAAAATAGGCGAGTGATGGGGATCGAACCCACGCATGCCAGAGCCACAATCTGGTGTGTTAACCACTTCACCACACCCGCCATAATTTTAAAACACGGGCAGTAGGAATTGAACCCACACTGAAGGTTTTGGAGACCTTAGTTCTACCTTTAAACTATGCCCGTAGTTAAGGTTATGGAAGGGGAGGGATTCGAACCCCCGAACCCGAAGGAGCGGATTTACAGTCCGCCGCGTTTAGCCTCTTCGCTACCCTTCCAAAATATTTAAATGGCGCGAGACGGAATCGAACCGCCGACACATGGAGCTTCAATCCATTGCTCTACCAACTGAGCTACCGAGCCTTATTGCGGGAGCAGGATTTGAACCTACGACCTTCGGGTTATGAGCCCGACGAGCTACCGAGCTGCTCCATCCCGCGTTAATAATAAAGGAGGATGTGGGATTCGAACCCACGCACGCTTTTACACGCCTGACGGTTTTCAAGACCGTTCCCTTCAGCCGGACTTGGGTAATCCTCCAATAAATAGTCCGTACGGGATTCGAACCCGTGTTACCGCCGTGAAAAGGCGGTGTCTTAACCCCTTGACCAACGGACC